>JBBQLP010000001.1:0-123228 GCA_038327995.1 Caulobacterales bacterium
TGTCGGCGTTGGGAGGGGTTCGTGGAACGGCGCGAGCATCAGGCGCTGGCCTGGGTCAAGCCTCACGCCATGAAGGACTACCCGATGCCCCCCGCTGATGCGCCGCTGTGCGCCTACCTGCGGGATTTCCTCTAGGCGAGCGCTGGCGGGAACCCGGCATAATCCTCAGCCGTAGCGCCATCCGGCATCGCCCCGGTCCGCACACCGCGCCGGATTAGCCAGCCGTGCTCCACCACCCGCGCCTGCTGCTCCAGGTTCAGCGCCGCCCAGACCACCGGCAGGCTGTAGCGATAGCCCTTCAGTCCGCGACCGTACCCGCCGCTGATGGCCACCTTCGCCCAACTCGTCAGCGTCCACAGCGGACGGGTCTGGAACTGCCAGACGTGCGTCAGTTCGTGGATGAACCAGGCCTGGATCAAGACAGGCTCAGCGGCGAAGTCAGCCGTCCGGGTCGAGAACACCATCAGCCGCCACATCACGAAGGCGAAGCCTCCGTTCGGCGCGCCGGTCAGCACCCACACCCGTTCCGCGTCGATCCCGCCGCCAAACGCGGCCGCCGCCAGCGCTCGCTCGCCCGCTGTCAGCCGCCGCAACCTCATTCCCGTTCCAGCGGACGTTCCACCGCCCCTAGCGCATCCGCCAGCCGCGTCTTGGCCGAGCCGGGACGCAGGGGCTTCTGCTGGCTCTCGTGCGCCGCCCATCCGGTCAGGGTGATGATCTCGAACGTCGCCGGGATGCGTCCATCGGGCAGGCCGAACCGCTCTGAATAGACCTCGAAGGTGCGGGCCAGCACCGCGCGGGTCAGCGGTCGGCGCGGGCGATCCGCCAGCACATTGGTCTCGCCCATGGCCCGCAGCTCAGCCATCAGCTTGAGCGGATGGGCGTAGCGCACCGTGATCCGATCCACGTCCGACACCGGCAAGGTGAATCCCGCCCGTTGCAGCAACGCCCCCCCGTCGAACCCGTCCGCGAACGGCGAGACGCGAGGACCCGAGCCGCCGTGTAGCTCGTCCTCGGCGATCATCAGCGACTGGCGAAGTTCGGTCAGGGTCGCGCCCCCGAACAGGGAGCCGATGAACAGCCCGTCTGGCCGCAGCGCCCGCCGCATCTGCACCAAGGCGCCCACCAGATCGTTGGTCCAGTGCAGCGCCAGGGTGGAGACGACGAGGTCAAGGCTTTCCGGCGCGAACGGCAGACGCTCGTCGTCGATCACCGCGCGGACGCTGGAGCCGCCAGACCGCCGCGCGGCCCCCTCCGCCTCGATCAGCACGCCCATCTTCTCGCCCAGACCGGCTGCTGTTATCGCCGCCCGCAACGCGCCGCCCGAGCCCATATCGACCGCCACGGGAAAGCGGCGCAGTATCGCGGCGAGGCGATCCGCGGCGTCTTCCGCTGCGCGGCGGCGCAGGAAATCCGCCTCGCCCGCCAGCCCGGCGGCGCGGTTCATGCGTGCTCGACGCAAGGTGCGGTCGAAGATCAGGGGAGGGGCGGTCATTGCGGAGCATAGATGGACGCATCGACCCGCATCCTGCAATCCTGCACCTGACGGCAATGGCCCGCACAATCGCTCGCCTCTCCGGCGCCGCCGTCGACCTCATCCTACCGCCGTTGACGCTCGACGATGGGCCGCGCCCGCAGAGTGTCGGGCTGTCGGTGGAGAGTTGGTCCCGCATCCAGTTCATCGACGGACCGGTTTGCGACGGGTGCGGCGCGCCATCCCCATGCTCTCGGCGAAGGTGTGCGCTGTCCCGCCTGTGTGGCGCGGCCGCGAGCCTTCGGTCGGGCTCGCGCCGCCTGTCTCTATGATGAGCATTCGCGCGACCTGATCCTGAAGCTGAAGCACGCGGACCGCACCGACCTGGCGCACATCCTGGCCAATTGGCTGTCGCGGGCGGCGGCGGAACTGGCGGAGGATGCGGACGTGATCCTGCCCGTGCCGATGCACCGCTGGCGGCTTTTGTCCCGCCGCTACAATCAGGCGGCGGAGATCGCCCGGCCTCTCGCGCGCTTCACCGGGCTGACCTATCGCCCCGACGCCCTGATCCGCAAGCGCGACACCGGAGGGCAGGGCGGACGCTCCAGCCGGGGTCGTCGCGAAGCCGTGCGCGGGGCGTTCATCGTTCCGCCCTCTCGCCGTAAGCAGATCGAAGGCAAGCGCGTGCTGCTGATCGATGATGTGCTGACCTCGGGCGCCACCGCAGAGGCCTGCGCCAAGGCCCTGATGCAAGCGGGCGCGGCGGCGGTTCACCTCGCGGTGGTGGCGCGGGTGCGCGAGGCGGCGGAACTCTCTATATAGGTCCCAGACCTTCATTATTCGGACGCTTTCATGCCCGCCATCACCGTCTACACCAAGCCCATGTGTCCCTATTGCGCGAGGGCCAAGTCGCTTTTGAAGCAGAAGGGCGCGGCCTTCGAGGAGATCGAGGCGGCATGGGACCCGGCCAAGAAGCAGGAGATGCTGGCGCGCTCGGGCGGTGCGAGCACCTATCCGCAGATTTTCATCGGCGAACGGCACGTCGGCGGCTCGGACGAACTGCACGCCCTCGACCGCTCGGGCGAACTCGACGGTCTTCTGGCGCTCTGATGCCGCGCGTCGCCCTGATCCAGTCCTGCACGCCGGCCACGCACGCAGGCGCGCTTGCCGCGCTTGAGCCGATGATCCGTGCGGCGGCGGCAGGCGGCGCCAGACTGATCGCGACGCCGGAGGGCTCCAACGTCCTGCAGCGCGACCGGAGCAAGCTCTTGCCCGTGCTGTCTTCGGTCGAGGACGACCCGGTGGTTCAGGGCGTGCGGGCGTTGGCGCGTGAGCTCGCAGTGGAGGTTTTGCTGGGTTCGGTGCTGGTGCGGCGCGCGGATGGTCAGGCGGCCAATCGTTCGGTGTTCATCCGCGCAGACGGCGCCGTCGCCGCGACCTACGACAAAATCCATATGTTCGATGTCGATCTTCCGGCGCGGGGCGATAAGCCCGCCGAACGGGCGCGGGAGAGCGAGGTCTATACGCCCGGAGATCAGGCGGTGCTCGTGGACGCCGAGGTCGGGCGCGTGGGCCTGACCATCTGCTACGACATCCGCTTTCCGCATCTGTATCGCGCGCTGTCCAAGGCCGGAGCTGAGGTGCTGACCGTGCCCGCCGCCTTCACCCGCCCGACCGGCGAGGCCCACTGGGAGGTGCTGCTGCGCGCCCGGGCCATCGAGAACGGCGCCTGGGTGATCGCCCCGGCGCAGGGCGGTCTGCACGAGGACGGGCGTCGCACCTGGGGCCGCTCGATGGTGGTTGATCCGTGGGGCGAGGCGACAGCTACGCTCGATCACGATAAACCCGGCGTCCTGTTCGCCGAGATCGATCTGGCCGAGGTCACGAAGGCGCGCCGCGCGATCCCCGCCCTCGCCAACGACCGGGCGTTCTCGGGTCCGGCTGGCCGGCTCAGGGCGGCGGAATGATCCGTTACGCGCTGGTCTGCGATCATGCTCACACCTTCGAGGGCTGGTTCGGCTCGTCTTCGGACTATGACGATCAGGCGGCGCGCGGTCTGGTCAGTTGCCCCCTGTGCGGCTCGGCCTCGGTCGCCAAGCAGATCATGGCCCCGGCGCTCGCAGGGACCAAGACCAAGGGCCGAGACACCCTGCCCGGGCCCGTGCTCAACGCCGAGGGCCGCACCATGATGATGGAGGCCATGGGCAAGGTGCGCCAGCACGTGGAGGACCACTTCGACTACGTCGGCGACACCTTCGCCAAGGAAGCCCGCGCCATCCACGAAGGCAAGTCCGAGGACCGGGGCATCTATGGCGAGGCCACGCCAGGCGCCGTTCGCGCCCTGCGCGAAGACGGGATCGGTGTGGCGCCTTTGCCTCCTGCGCTCAAGAAAGAAGACATCAACTAAATTAAGCGCTTGTCGGCCATTTGCCGCATTGAGCCGTCACGCAAACGGGCTAGAGAGCGTGGATGACCCGTTCGCCTTCCAAGTGAGTATCCGCGTGCCCTCCCATCGCATCGTCGGCAGTGAAGTCGGTCGCAACGCGGCGCCGGGTCAGGGCTCGATCCGCATGATGAAGAACCCCCGTCGGCGGCGCTTTCGCGGACCGCTGATCCTGATCGCGCCGATCGTGGTGGTGGTCAGCGCCATTGCGGGCGCGGTGATGTGGTTCTTCCGCTAGCGCTCCTTCACCACCACTCCGTCCTTCATCACGAAGGCGACGTGTTGGGTGGCGGCGATGTCGGCAGTCGGATCGCCCGGCATGGCGATCAGGTCGGCCAGCGCGCCCACCTTCACCCGACCAAGGTCTTCGCGCTTCAAAATACCCGCATCCACCACCGTAGCGGCCTTCAGCGCCTGAATCGGGGTCATGCCGTCCCTGACCATCCAGACCAGTTCGCGGGCGTTCTGGCCGTGGGTGAACACGCCCACATCCGAACCGTCGCCGATGATCACGCCGAGCTTCAGCGCCAGCCGGAAGGCCCGCTCGGCGGCGAGGATCGAGGGCGTCGGGGGCGCACCGGGCTTCCAGCCCTGGAAGTATTCGCTGGTCGCGGCGGGCGCGGCCAGGGTCGGCAGGTAGGCGACGCCCTTGGCCTTCATCAACGCAAAGGTGGCTTCGGAGCCGCCATAGCCATGCTCGATGGTGTCGACCCCTGCTTCCACCGCCCGGCGCATCCCCTCGTCCGTCGAGGCGTGGGCGGAGACCATGCGGCCTGACGAGTGCGCCGCCTCCACCGCCGCCCGCATCTCATCCACCGAAAAAGTGGCGTGCGCCTCGCCGTTCGGGCCGGTGCGATAGTCGGCGTAGAGCTTGATCCAGTCGGCTCCGCGCGCCGCCTGTTCGCGCACCGCCTTGACGATCCCGTCCACGCCGGTGGCTTCCTGCGCCCCTTGGGGCAGGTCGGCGTCGGGGCGAAAGCCGCGCACGGCGGGGCCGTAGGCGCCGGTGGCGACGATGGCCCGGGTAGCGACGAACAGGCGCGGGCCGAGGATGGTGCCGTCGTTTATCGCCCGCTTGATCCCCACGTCGGCGTAGCCCGCCCCCTCGGTGCCGAGATCGCGCAGGGTGGTGTAGCCCGCCATCAGCGTCGCCCGCGCGTGGTTGGCGGCCGCCAGCACCCGGTAAGCCTCGCTCTCCTTCAGCACCTGATCGTCCCAACTGGTCTCGTTGTAGGGGTGCAGCAGGAGGTGGCTGTGCAGGTCCATCAGCCCCGGCGTCAGCGTCATGCCCGGCAGCGCGATCACCCGCGTTCCCGGCGGCGGCGACACCGAAGCTGAGGGGCCGACCGCCTTGATCCGGTTTCCCTCCACCAGCACCGCCCAGCCCGGATGCGGCGCATCGTCGAGCCCGGTCCACACGGCGGCGGGCTGGAGCAGCACAGAAGCGGGGATATCAGCGGCCAGCGCGGGCCGGGCGATCAGCGTCGCCGCAACAAACGCCAGCGCCGCAAGGTGGATGGTCTTCATGCTCGCCCCTCTCTTGAGGGCGCAAGGTTAGGGCGGCGCCGGGCGTCAGGCCAGCCGCTATTGCTCCGGTCCAGCCTCAAGCGCCGCGCGGCGCTCATCCAGCGCGGCGATCAGCGCGTGCATGAACCGTGCGCCCCTGCCCGAGCCCCCGTCGCTGGATCCGAACCCCGCGTAAACGGGGCGGTCCGCGTCGCAGTCAAAGCCGATGAAGGGGCGGCGCGCTTCCACCGCGGGATCGAACACGGCGAAGCGGCTCATGCGTCGCGCCCCCCGACATTCCCCTCGGGCGGCGGACAGCGCCTCGGTTCGCCACAGCGCTTCCTGCCGCAGGCGATCCAGCGCACAGGCGGCGCATTCGGGGGCGTCGGGCTCATCCCCGCGCCCTTCCGCGACATCGGCGTCCGCCTCTGCTCCCATCCCCTTCGCCAGAGCCCCCGAGAGGCGCGACAGCGTCTCCGCCAGCTTGCCCAGCCGCTCGGCCTCGGCATACCGGCCCGCCGCGATGGCGCGACTGGCGGCGGCCACCGCCTGTTCCGCCACGCTGCTCGCGGAGGGTGTGGGCGAGGCAGCGGGCGAGGGCGTGTCCATTGGCGTCGCGGCCTGACGCCTCTGTGCGGTTTGTGGGGATGCGAGCGGTTCGCCCTCCATCCGGGCGGCGTAGGCGCGCTTGGTCCAGCCCTGCTTTCTGGCGCGGTTGCGGATCGCCCATTCGGTCACGTCGAACTGTTCGGCAAGGCTCGGCGCGGTCTCGCCGCGCACATAGGCGGAGCGGATCAGGTCCCAGGTTTCGGGGGAGCGTATCTTGTAGGTGTTGCGCACAGGGATCGGAGGCATGAACCCATAATACGCCCGCTTTCAGGGACGGGGATAAGTCTGCCGAAAAACCTCGGTGTCGCGCCCGGCTTTACGTCGATGTGCAGGGAGTCGTGGACAGGGAGTGCAGGTTCCGGCGGCTCAATGATGCACTGCCCCGAGCCCACGTATCAGCCCAGAGCAATGACCGGCCCAAATTGCTAGCTAGCAAACGATCTAGTCCAGCCGACCCCTCCTCGGCGCTAACCGATATGGCCTGCAGCTGCCTGTTTCGACTCTTCCAGTCGGGTTCGCTGCCAAAATCCGTAGCGGCACATCTCTGCGGTCGGAAGCGAGACTATGGCTATTTTACTGGTATAGAGTGCAAGGCAGCCGAATTGGCCAATATCAACCGCAGTAATATTTACCAGCCGGCAACATCATGGGTGCTGGCCCATCGGCTGCGAATGTGGAAACGGTGAAGCAGGCAGTTGCAGGCCATGTCGGTTAGCGCCGAGGATGGGTGCGCTAAGTTAAAATGTTTGTGGGCAAGACATCTATATCAATCAGCAGTTTAGCATATAAATCAGCAACATATAACGTTTATTGTTGACAAAAAATGAGATCACACGAATCCTAGCTGTGAAGGAGAATCGATATGACCGCTAAAGCGTCGGTATCTTTTGGGGAGTTCACGTTGGAGCTGGAGGGAACCGAAGCCTTCGTGTCCACCCAGCTGGATGCATGGGCCTCAAAAATTACGCCGGGCAACGCTCGATTGCTCTCTGCGGTGAATTTGACTGACCAGCTTGACGCCGCCCCAAGTGTTGAAGTTGTTACGAACGGTAAAGATGGCGGCCCGGAAAAGAAGGTAAGGCGGCCTGCATCAAAGCAGGGTGGCCCCAGCTGCGCTTCGCGTATTCGTGATCTAATTGCGGAAGGTTTCTTTACGGCAACGAGAAAGGTGCCGGAGATCGCTGATCGTCTACGTGAGAAGGCGACGCCGTATGAGGCTAAACACATTAGCGCGGCGCTCATTCACACCGTTCAAGCCGGACGTCTACGCAGAGTAAAGGCAGAAGGAGTTTGGTCCTATGTCAATCCCTGACGTTTGGGCTCAATCTTTTCCATCCGTGCCGGAAAGATTTGTTGCAGAAATCTTTGATAATTTCTCCGAGCAAGTTGATTCATGGTACGTAAAGACTGGGAAAAAGTGGGCCTCAAGGCTGGAAAGATTGCAGAAGTTGCATATTGCATAATTGCGGCAGTTGGCTCCGGCTTTTATCCAGTGAAAGCTACAAAGCCATCAAATTTTCTGGTCGCCTCCACGCAAATAGAGCAAAAATTCCCAAAATTGTCTCGCGCACTAAAAATTCAAATCCCTCGGGCTCTGATAGCAATTTATGAATTGAGAAATAATCGATCTGTTGGTCACGTTGGCGGCGTAGTAAACCCAAACGAGTTTGATGGTGAGTACTTCTTTAGATCGACGAAGTGGATCGTTTGCGAATTGTCTCGCGCGCTTTGCGAGTGGGAAGAAAAAACCGGATCGAAATCATTTTATAATACAGTAAATACGTCAGAGGTTCCCATTATTTGGGAGTTTGATGATATAGTGCGGGTTTTGAATCCTGATCTAGCGTCAGGGGACAAGGTCACTTTGGTGTTGGCTCACCATGGAGGGACGTGGCTGAGTGTTCCTGCTTTACAGGATGCCGTAGAATATAAGAATTCAACGGATTTCAAGCGGAAAGTCTTGCGTAAATTGCATGATAGAAAGTTGATCGAATACGATATTGGCGAGCAACGAGCGATGGCTTTACCGGCTGCCTACAGGCGGGCTAGAGAATTGCATCGCTGACTAATCTGCGTCCATCTTCAGCGCCGCGATGAACGCTTCCTGCGGGATTTCCACCTTGCCGAACTGGCGCATCCGCTTCTTGCCCTCTTTCTGTTTGTCGAGGAGCTTGCGTTTGCGGCTGGCGTCGCCGCCGTAGCATTTGGCGGTGACGTCTTTTCTGAGGGCGCGCACGGTTTCGCGGGCGATGATGCGGCCGCCAATCGCCGCCTGGATCGGAATCTGGAACATATGCGGCGGGATCAGCTCCTTCATCTTCTCCACGATGCCGCGCCCGCGCTGTTCGGCCCGGTCGCGGTGCACCAGCATGGAGAGGGCGTCCACCGGCTCGGCGTTGACCAGCACGTTCATCTTCACAAGGTCGCCCACCCGGTAGTCGGCGATGGCGTAGTCGAACGAGGCGTAGCCCTTGGACACCGATTTCAGCCGGTCGTAGAAATCGAACACCACCTCGTTCAGCGGCAGGTCGTAGATGACCATGGCTCTGGAGCCCACGTAGGATAGTTCGCGCTGTTCGCCGCGCCGGTCCTGGCAGAGCTTGATGATCGCGCCGAGATAGTCGTCGGGGGTGAAGATGGTGGCCTTGATCCAGGGCTCCGAGATGGTTTCGATCTTCATCGGATCGGGCATATCGGCCGGATTGTGCAGCTCTATGATCTCGCCGGTGTGGGCGATTTTGATCTTGTAGACGACGCTGGGGGCCGTGGCGATCAGGTCGAGGTTGAACTCGCGGGAAAGCCGTTCCTGAATGATTTCAAGGTGTAGAAGGCCCAGGAAGCCGCAGCGGAAGCCGAACCCCAGTGCGGCCGAGGTTTCCATCTCGAACGTGAATGACGCGTCGTTGAGGCGAAGGCGGGAGACGGCGGCTCTGAGGTCCTCGAACTGCGCCGCGTCTACCGGGAACAGGCCGCAGAAGACCACCGGCTGAACCTCGCGGAAGCCGGTGAGGGCGGTGGCGGTGGGTTTCTTATCGTCGGTGATGGTGTCGCCGACCGCGGCGTCGGAGACGTCCTTGATCTGGGCGGTGAAGAAGCCGATTTCGCCGGGGCCGAGGCTGTCCACGTCGGTGGCCTTGGGGGTGAAGACGCCGAGTTTGTCGACGCCGTAGGTGACGCCGGCGTTCATCAGACGCACGCGCTGGCCGGGCTTCATGCGCCCGTCGAGGATGCGCACCAGCACGATCACCCCGAGGTAGGCGTCATACCAGGCGTCGACCAGGAGCGCCTTGAGGGGGGCGGCCTCATCGCCCTTGGGCGCGGGCAGGCGGGTGACGATGGCCTCCAGCGTCTCGTGGATGCCGAGCCCGGTCTTGGCGGAGGTGAGGATGGCGTCCGAGGCGTCGAGGCCGATCACGTCCTCGATCTGCGCCTTCACCCGGTCGACGTCTGCGGCGGGCAGATCGACCTTGTTCAGCACGGGGACGATCTCGTGGTTGTTGTCGAGGGCCTGGTAGACGTTGGCGAGGGTCTGCGCCTCTACGCCCTGGGATGCGTCCACCACGAGGAGAGAGCCTTCGCACGCGGCGAGGGAGCGCGAGACCTCGTAGGCGAAGTCCACGTGGCCGGGGGTGTCGATCAGGTTGAGAACGTAGGTCTCCCCGTCGTCGGCCTTGTAGTTCAGGCGCACGGTCTGGGCCTTGATGGTGATGCCGCGCTCCTTCTCGATATCCATCGAATCCAGCACCTGCGCCGTCATCTCGCGCGCGGTGAGGCCCCCCGTCTCCTGGATCAGCCGGTCCGAGAGCGTCGATTTGCCGTGGTCGATGTGCGCCACGATGGAAAAGTTGCGGATTCGCGAGAGAGGCGTCGTCATGCGCGAGCCTCTATCACATTGTGCGCTGCAAGCGAGGGGAGGGGAGACGCGTGGGCGATAACACCATCCGCCGTCTTCTCGCCACGGGGTTCGGTTCACCTGTCGTTAAGCATGGGCGCGCGATTCGTGGGGGTATTGCGTTGCATCGTTTCAAAGCGCGAGGAGACAGACCGTCATGGACCGCCGCCGCCTCATTCTTTCCGCCAGCGCGCTCGGCGCCGGTGGGCTCGCGCCGCAGCTCATTGCGGGCGCCGTCTCGGCGCAGACCAGCCTGCCGCCCGCGCGCCCTGCTGCGGAGGACACCGCCCCGCCCGTCTACGACCCGCCCGCCTCGACCGGTTCTGGCTACGCGCCGCCACCCTATCAGCCGCCCGCCCAGCGCACGCCCTATCAAACACAGCCGCCCTCCAGCGCCTATGCCGCTCCGCCAGCCTATCCCCAATCCCAAGCCCAGTCCCAGGACAGCGGGCCAGAGAGCCGCGCGCCAGGAACCGAAGGCTATGATCGCCAAACCGAAGCCGCCCGGCCGCCCACGCCACACGTCGAACCCACCTACGCCGCCTCGACCCAGGCGGAAACCTATTCGCGCGAGGAGCTGGTCAACAGCGTTTCCGACTTCCTGGGTGTGACGGCCGAGGCGGCCGGTTCAGCCATCGAGCGCATCTTCCGCGACAACGGAAGGCCCACTGGCTACATCGCGGGGGAGGAGGCGGCCATCGCCTTCACCGGCGGCCTGCGCTACGGCAAGGGTCTGCTCTACATGAAGAACCGCCAGCCGGGCCAGGTGTTCTGGCAGGGCCCGTCCATCGGCTTCGACATCCGCATCAACGCCAGCCGCGTCTTCACCCTGTGCTACAATCTGCAATACCCCGACGCGATCTTCCGCCGCTTTCCGGGGGTGGAGGGCTCGGCCTATTTCATCGGCGGCCTCGGGATCAATTACCAGCGCGCCGAGGATATTGTCCTCTCCCCCATCCGCGCAGGCGTGGGCCTGGGTGCAGGCATAAACATCGGCTACCTCGCCTACAGCCGCAAAAGGCACTGGATCCCGCTTTAGGGGTTTGGGGCGGGGGGCGATTGCAGAGGCTCACTGTTGCGGTGCCGGGGATGCGCCTCCGCTGAAATCGAAAGTCTCGGGCGTCCGCTTGTTTGGGGAACCCAAGGCGTAGGTCAGTCCGATGAAAACGCCGCGTCGATGGAAGTTGAGATACGTCTGCTCCTTGAGCGTCGGGGTATCGGTCACGGATCGCTGGCGGGAGGAGTCGAATGGGTCCTGCACCGTCACGACGCCAGCCAGCTTCTCGTCGAACTTGTGACGCCAGCCGAGGTTGAGCGAGACAAACGACGTCCGATAGCCCTGGGCCGTCAACTGTTTGCCAAAGGCATAGGCGTTGAGTTGAACGAAGTCGGTTTTTGTCACTTGCCAATTCACGTTGGCGCGCCCCGACATAAGGAAAGCTGACCGCGTCTGTAGAATGCCGAGGTTGGCGGCGTTGATCTCGTTCCAGAAAAGACTGGTCGAGGCGTTGAAGGACAGCGTCTTTGTCAGTTGGCCGTTGGCGACAAGCTCCAGGCCCGCATTGCGGCTGTGGCCGAGATTTTCCGTGGTGTTCAAGAGCACACCGCCGCCGAGGTTGCGAACGATTGGCGTGAATAGCTGGGCGTTGTCGCGGTAATAGAGGGTGGCGAGATAATACGTCTTCTTCTTGCGGAACTCGTAACCTAGCTCATAGGACTGCGTGACCTCTGGCATCAGACCCGGGTTGCCCTCGGAGAACGATGTCGGGCTGTTGTAAACCCGGAAGGGGTTGAACGCCTGAGGGCTCGGTCGCTGCACCCGGCGGCTGTAGCTGGCCTTGAGCTGTCGATGCTCGTCCAGTTCGTAGGAGAGGTGGAGTGTTGGATAGGCGCTGAAATAGTCCTGGCCACCGCCGCTGCGAGTGGTGACTTGATCGGTGTCGATCACCACCTCTTCGAGCCTGAGGCCTGGCAGGGCGGTGAGCTTGCCGAATGACTGCTCATAGGTGGCGTAGAGCGCGTGCACCTGCTGATCGAACTTAAACACATTGGTGAGCGCGGGGTTGATAGCAGCGTTGGCCGGGGTCGTCCCGAGCAGGCCCAGGTGGCCGAACCGGTCCCAGTCGATCTCGGCCTCATAACCCGTTACAAGCTTGGCCTTGTTTGGTAGGGGGACTTTGTATTCGGCTTTCAGTTCAGCCTGTCGGTTGACGCTGTCGGTCGAGAGGTTCTGGAACAGATCGGGCTGAACCGGCTGTTGATAGGTAAAGGCCGTCGGATTGGCGAAGCTTTGCTGGAATTGGTTGAGACTGAGCCGGATCGACAGTTCGTGGTCCTGACCAGAGAACTTCCTCAAATAGGTAGCTGAACCGGAGTCGGCGGAATAACGCCCGTTGAACCGGCCCGTCGTGTCGTAGTCGAGCGCCAGGGGTCCAGTGAGCGCATCACTGCGATAGGCTTCGGTTGAATGCACATCGAACCGGCCCTGAAAATGGTTGAGGTTCGCGCTTAGCCGAGTCTTGCTGTCCAGATCGTAGTCGCCGCTGCCGTAGAGGGAGACCGAGGTGCTGGCCTGATTGTTCTGGCCGGTCGAATGCGCCGGCGTCAGGGCACCCGTAATCGGATCGGGAAACTGATAGGTCGTGCTGCTGTCGCTTCTGGACGTGTCGTAGCGATAGCTGGCGCCTCCCGAGAGAGACAAACCTTTCACGCTGTAGGAACCGTTCAAACCTGCGTTGTAGCGTCCATCCGTACCGAGGTTGGCCTTGACCGAGCCGGTCTGGTTGGCGGAGGATCGGTTCTTCTTGGTGATCAGGTTGATGATCCCCGCAGTGCCGTCTGGCTTGAAGGCGGCGGACGGATTGGTCAGCACCTCAACCCGGTCATACTGATCGGCGGGCAGTTGCTGCAACGCATCGGCACGGTTTGGTCCTGAGAACAAAGCTGACGGCTGGCCATCGACCAGGATGGTGACGTTGGAGTCTCCGCGCAGACTGATGCCGCCCTGGACGTCCACTTCCACCGACGGGACGTTCCGCAAAGCGTCGCCAATCGATCCGGATGTCTTCTGCAAATCATTGGCGAGGCTGTAGCTGCGCCGGTCAATCGAGCTTTTTAATGTCTGGGGCGCGGCGGTGACGGTGACCGTCGTGACTGGGGCGTCAGCGGGTTTAGTCGATGCGACCTTGCTATTCGTGGCAGCCTTCGCAGATAGCTTTCCGCTCGTTGGCTTGTCCGGGGAGGCTGGTGGCGTGGCTGGCTGGCAAAGAGCCATTGATCCGGGCGCGGCTAACGCCAAGCCGAGCCACAGCCCACTCTTCGACACATCGCCCCCTGACACGCCCAAGCTTTGCCCCGTAAGGCTGACACGCTGGTGAGCGTATCGCAATCTGGCGTTTTGAGCTTGGCCGTTTGGAGGCTCGATCTTGGCCATTTCATGGCCGTCACTTAGGCGTCCGAGGCACCGCAGCCAACCCGCCCTTGCCGCGACTCTTCCCACAGGCGACATAGCCTCCCATGCGCGTTCCGCCTCATGGCTCCACGATTCTGCAGGTTACGCCCGCCCTTGATGCGGGGGGGGTGGAGCAGACGACACTGGATGTGGCTGAGGCGCTGAGGGCGGCGGGGTCGCGGGCGCTGGTGGCCTCTGCAGGCGGGCGGCTGGAGAGAGAGCTCGAGCGGCGGGGCGGGGTGCTGGCGCGGATGCAGGTGCAGTCACGCAATCCGCTCATCGTGCTGGCCAACGCCGAGCGCTTGCGGGGGCTGGTGCAGCGCGAGCGGGTTGACCTGATCCATGTTCGCTCGCGGGCGCCCGCGTTTTCGGCCCTTTCGGCGGCGAACCGCACGGGGGTTCCGCTGGTGGCCACCTATCACGGGGTGTATGCGGCCCGCTCGCCCCTTAAGCGGTGGTACAACGCGGTGATGACGCGGGGCGACCTTGTGATCGCCAACTCCGACTACACGCGAGAGCACGTGATAACTGAGCACGGGGTCGATCCGGCCAAAGTAATCTCCATTCCGCGCGGGGTGGACCTGTCGCGGTTCGACCCGGCGGCGGTATCGGACGAGCGCGTGGCGGCGATGCGGGACGCGTGGGGGATCGGGCCGGACGAGGCGCGTCCGGTGCTGTTGCTCGCGGGTCGCCTCACGCGCTGGAAGGGGCAGGCGCTGGTGATCGAGGCGCTGGCGCGGCTGAAGGGGAGGGGCGTGGAAGCGATCCTCATCCTCGCCGGAGACGATCAGGGGCGCAGCGACTACACGAATGAACTCAAGGTCCTGTCAGCCTCGTCCGGCGTGGGCGAACAGGTGCGCTTCGCCGGGCACGTGGCGGATATGCCCGCCGCCTATCTCGCCTGCGATTTCGCGCTGGCGCCGTCGTTTCCCAAACCCGAAGCTTTTGGCCGCACCGGTGTGGAGCCGCAGGTTATGGGTCGCCCGGTGCTGGCCTCCGATCACGGGGCGGTGCGCGAGACCGTGGTGGACGGGGCGACGGGCTGGCGGGTGAAAGCCGGCGACGTGGAGGCCTGGGCGTGCGCGCTTGAGCGGGCGCTGACTAGCACGCTTGAGGAACGCGCCGCCATGGGCGCGGAGGGAATGGCGCGGGCGCGGGCGCTCTATTCGCTGGAACGGATGACGGCCCTGACGCTGGACGTCTACGCCGGGCTGATCGAGGGACGGCGGTGAGCCGCATCCTGATCATCAAGCTCGCTGCGCTGGGAGACATGGTTCAGGCGTTCGCGGCGATGGCGCGCATCCGGGCGGCCCATCCGAGCGCGCAGATCACGCTCCTGACCACGCCGCCGTTCGCCGATCTGGCCCGCGCCAGCCCCTATGTGGACCGGGTGGAGACGGACGGGCGAGCGGGCTCGATTGGCGCCACGCTGGCGATGCTGCGGCGACTGCGCCGCGATGGATATGACCGCGTCTACGACCTGCAAACCTCCACCCGCTCGTCGGCCTATTTCTACGCACTCCTGCCGCGCCCGCCGGAGTGGTCTGGCATTGCGCCGGGCGTCTCGCACCCGCATGCCAATCCCCGCCGCAACGCGATGCACACCCTGGAGCGGCAGGCAAATCAGCTGGCTTATGCCGGGATTTGGCCCGCCGCCCCGACAGCCCCCGGAAGCGCTCCCGCGCCGGATCTATCGTTCATGATGAGCGACGCCGCGCCGCAGCGGCAGCCCTCCCATTTCGGATTGAGCCAGCCGTACGCCCTACTGATCCCCGGCGCGTCGGCGCACAGGCCCGGCAAGCGTTGGCCGGCGGAGCGATACGGCGCCTTGGCGGCGGCGCTGTTGGCGCGGGGCCTTGGCGTGGCGGCAGTCGGCGGCCCGGCGGAAGCGCCGCTCGCCCATGCGATTAAGGCGCACGCATCCGGCGTGCTTGACCTCACTGGGCGCACCGATTTCGCGCAACTGGCGGCGCTAGGCGCAAAGGCCGCGCTGGTGGTCGGCAACGACACCGGGCCCACCCACCTTCTCGCCGCAGCCGGAGCGGCGACGCTGGCGCTGTTCTCATCGGAGTCCGATCCTGCCCTGTGCGCGCCGCGCGGCAGGCAGGTGCAGGTGTTGCGCGCCGACCGCCTGGCTGATCTTTCGGTTGAAAAGGTGCTGGTTGAAGTAGACGCCCTGCTCAGCGCTCCTTGAATAGAGGCTGCGTTTTCGTCATATGATGCGGGGCGCGTAACGCACCGCGCGCCGTCCTCCCCATCAATAGCTCACGGAGAGCCAAACTATTCGCCGTCCCATGCAGTCGCCACCCGTCAAGGACGGGCCGCGCATCAACGAAGATATCCGCGTCCCGCGCGTCCTCCTGATCGATCAGAACGGCGAAAAACAGGGCATTATGCCCACCACCTCCGCTATCGAAGCTGCGGAGGAAGCGGGGCTCGATCTCGTTGAAATCGTGCCAAACGCCGATCCGCCGGTCTGTAAGATCATGGACTTCGGCAAGTTCAAATTCCAGGAACAGAAGAAGAAGAACGAGGCGCGCAAGCGTCAAAAGGTCGTGGAAATCAAGGAGATCAAGCTCCGCCCCAATATCGACGTCCACGACTATGACGTTAAGGCACGGGCCATGCACGGCTTCTTCGAGGAAGGCGACAAGGTGAAGGTGACCCTGCGTTTCCGTGGCCGCGAACTGGCTCACCCGGAACTCGGCATGAAGCTTTTGCAGAAGGTCAAGGCCGAGTTCGAAACCGTCGCCAAGGTCGAATACGAGCCTCGCATGGAAGGCAAGCAGATGATCATGATCCTGGCGCCGCGTTAGGGGCGGGCGGCGTTGTTTTGTCCCATCGCGTGCGGGCTCTACCGAAAGTAAAACCGTGCTTGATTTGTAGATTGCTCTCTGGGGGGAGACAGCCCATGCGGCTTCGTAACATTCTTATCAGTATCGCCTTTGCGCTATCGGTTCCGTTCGCGGCCCACGCCGCCGCCCCGCTGGAGGCCTACACCAAGCTTCCCGCGCTAGAACAGCCGCAGATTTCACCAGCCGGCGACCGGCTGGCCTATATCGCCGTCGTAAATGACAGCCGCCGCCTGGGCGTGCAGACCCTGACCGGACAATCGCTCGGCACTGTGCCGCTCGGCGACCAGAAGGTGAGAAGTATCCGCTGGGTGGACGAGGACCACGTGCTGGTCGGCGTCGAGAAATTCATCAAGATCGAGGATGAGCGTCAGAACCTGACGACCATGCTGCTCTATAACGTTAAAACAAAGAAGTTCGCCGCGCTGCTGGATCAGCAGGTGACGTACATCGCCCACATGGGAACCAGTCTTGACCCTGGCAGCACGGCGGGGCCGTTCGTCATTTCGGCTCCTGAAATCCGCGTCGTCGATGGCAAGACCGTCATGTATGTGGAAGGGCTCAACGCCGCCTATCACCCCACCAATTTCCGCATCGATCTCGAGACCGGGCATGGCTTGGCCGCGCCTGAAGCAGAGGGTTATCTCGACGATGCGGGCAAGCCAATCCTGAACGCCGACTATGACAAGGATTCAGGTCATTGGGAGGCGCAATACCGTGAGGGTCAGGCTTGGAAGAAGATGTGGTCGGGCGAAGGCTATCGGATCGAGCGACCCTCGGTTCTTGGCGTGGGCCGCGCGCCGGGCACGGCGCTGATCTCCGTTCCCGAGGCGTCCGGCGACGTTATTTACGAAGTCACCCACGACGGAAAAGCCACCAAGATGAAGGTCGGCGAGGGCGGCGAACCTGCGGATGTGCATCCCGTTTATCGCGCCAACACCAGCCAGCTCATCGGGTTCGAGTGGTTGTCTGGAAACGACCGGCAAGTCGTCTTCCTCGATCCCGCGAAACAGGCAGTCTGGGAAGGTGTTGAGGCGGGCTTCAAGGATGAAGACGTTGTATTGGCGTCCTATACGCCGGACTTCAGCAAGTTCGTCATCCGCACCAGTAGCGCCACAAATCCTGGCGCCTTCTACCTGATCGACAACGTGGCCCATCACGCGGTCAAGATCGGTTCGGACTATCCGGGACTTACCCCCGCAGACGTCGCTGAAGTGCGATACATCCACTATAAGGCGGCGGACGGCACGGTCATCCCTGCCTACCTGACCCTGCCGCGTGGGCGAGATCCAAAAAACCTGCCGTTGATCGTCCTCCCTCATGGCGGTCCGCAGGCGCGCGATGAGCCGGGTTCGTTTGACTTTTTCTCTCAGACCGTCGCCTCGCGAGGCTACGCCGTACTGCAACCGGAGTTCCGGGGCTCTACCGGCTTTGGCAAGGCGCACTTTGAAGGCGGTTTCGGCCAATGGGGCCGCAAGATGCAAACTGATCTGTCAGATGGCGTGCGTTATCTGGCTGCGCAGGGAATAGCCGATCCCAAGCGTGTGTGCATATTTGGCTGGAGCTACGGCGGTTACGCCGCGCTTGCGGGTCCGACCCTCGATCCGGGCGTCTATCGCTGCGCGGTTGCGGGTGCGCCGGTGTCGGACATCCCTGCAATGCTGGGCTGGGAGAAGGAGCAGACTGGGGGACGTCACGACTCTGTCGCGATGCGCTACGAGAAGCGCTACATGGGTGTCAGTGATCTCAGCGATGCAAAGCTTGTGGAAATCTCGCCGACGCGTCACGTAGACAAGGTGACGGTCCCGATCCTGCTGATTCACGGCAAGGAAGACACCACGGTTCCCTATAATCAGAGCGAACTGATGGTTGAGGCCTTGAAGCGTGCAGGTAAGCCGGTGGAGTTCGTAACGCTCAGCGCCGAAGACCACCACCTTTCCAAAGGCAAGACACGCCAGGAAGCCATGAACGCCGTGGTTACATTTCTCGAGAAGAACAACCCGCCGAACTAGTGAAGCGGCGACCCACGCGGCTTGACGGAACGGGCGGGGCCGCGTCAGATTGCGCCAAGAGTATTTTGGGGAGAGGTTCCATGCGTTTGCTTGCCATTGCGGTCGCCGCTGCCGCGACCCTAAGCGTCGGAGCGGCGCGCGCCGCGCCGCCGCCTATAGAGGCCTATGGAGCGTTGCCGCAGATCGAGCAGGTCTCGCTTTCGCCGAGCGGTAAGCGGGTTGCCATGTTCCTCAACAAGAACGATCAGCACGTGTTGGTGGTGCGTGAACTCGAGGGTGATAAGAAAGTTCTGAAATCCACCCAGCTCAATGACCGCATCGGCGGGTCGGAATGGGGCGACGACGACCATCTGTTCGTGTTTGGGCATCGCACGGAAAACACCGGCACTCCGTATGTCTATGAACAAGGGTTCCTTTTTCTGATGAACCTCAAGACGGGGCAGACCAAGCAGGTCGCTCCGGTTGAGTCCACGAACACGGGCTCTGGCGGACGTACGGACGACCCGGTCGATAATATAGGCGGCATCGAACGGGTGGTGCACAAGGACGGACGAACCTTCGGTTATTTCCAAGAGGGCCGGCGGCTCTATCGGGTAGACCTTGATTCACTTCAGATCATTCAAGTCGCCCGTTCGGGCGAGGATCAGGGCAATTTCGTGCTGTCGGCGGACGCCGAGATCATGGCGCGGATGCAATACAAAGACCACGGTCGCAAGTGGTCGATCCTGAAAGGTCAGGACTCTACAACTGTCTTCGCTCAGGGAGAGGCTGATGTGGGCGGCGGCCTTGTGCTTGGGCTCGGTCGCACCCCCGATACCGTGCTGATCGCCAACAATGAGAATGGCACCTTGACCGGCCTCCGCGAGGTCAGTCTCAAGGACGGCGCAATCAGCAAGGACATGGTCGAGGGCGCTGAGGCGGCTCCGTTGCATCATCCGCAATCCGGCTTGCTGATTGGATTCAATCTAGGCGGTTTCGTCGAGGATTCCTATTTTCTCGACCCGGATATCCAAGCGAAATGGGACAGCGTGAAGGCGGCGTTCAAAGGTCGGAAGGTGTCACTGGAAAGCCTCGACTACTCACTTGACCGCTGGGTGGTCCGCACGGAAGGCGACCACGACTCCGGTCATTTCTACATGATCGATCTGGCCAGCCATCGAGCTATTCCGCTTGGCGGCCAATACCCCGATATTAAGGACAACGACGTCGGTGCGTTCGCGTGGTTCGATTACAAAGCGCAGGACGGCATGGCTGAGAAGGCCCTGATCACTCTGCCCCCGGGCTACACCATGGAAACGGCACACAACCTTCCCGCCGCTGTTTTGCCCCATGGCGGCCCGCAAGCGCGCGACACTTTCGGGTTCGACTGGTGGGCGCAGGCGCTCGCCAGCCGTGGTTATGTGGTGATTCAGCCCCAATATCGCGGTTCTGGCGGCTTCGGTCGTGACTTCGAGCGGGCTGGTTGGGGACAGTGGGGCAAACTGATGCAGACCGACGTCTCCGACGCCTTCCACGCCGTTGCGGCCAAGGGCATCGTCGATCCCAACCGCGCCTGCATCGTGGGCTGGAGCTATGGGGGTTACACCACCCTGGCGGCCGCCACGCTTCAGGCCGGGCTCTATCGCTGCGCAGCGGCGGGCGCGGCCCCGGCCGACCTGAACGCCATGTTGGTGTGGACACGGGATCGTGGCGGTAAATACAGCTCGACAATGCGGTACTGGAAGGCCTCGATGGCTTTGAAAGGCGAGGACGATCCTGCAGGCGCGGCAATTTCTCCCGCAAGGTTGGCGAGCCGCGTCAACGCCCCGCTGATGATCATTCACGGTCGTCAGGACACCACCGTTCCGCTTGAGCAGGGTCAGCTTATGGCCGACGCCATGCGCGCGGCGCACAAGCCGGTAGAGTTCGTCATCCTCGAAAACGAAACGCACCACATTGAGGCTGCCTCGACCCGCACCAAGATGTTGCAGGCGATGACGGGCTTTCTGGCGCGGAACAATCCCACCAGCGTAACGGCGGCCAATCCGGGCGCCGCCGCCACACGCTAGGAGATAAAGCGCTTCGGCGGCTTGCCGCGCCTGCCGGAGCGTCTTATCAGCGTTCACATGACCGCCGCCCCTGCTTCGGAGCCGGAAGCGGGGCCGGGGGAGGGCGCTGGGGAAACTTTGCCGGTCTCGCCGGCGGCCCTGCCGACGCTGCTCTTCGTCGTTTTCATGAATCTTCTGGGCTTCGGGATGGTCATCCCGTTGTTACCCTTCTTTGCGCAGTCGTTTCACGCCGCGCCTTGGCAGATCAGCTTGATCTTCTCCGCCTACGCTATGGGCGGGTTCATTGGCGAGCCGTTCTGGGGGCGGTTGTCGGACCGGATCGGGCGCCGGCCGGTGCTGATCTCGACGCTGGCCTGCAACTGCCTTTGCTACGGGCTAATGGCGTTCGCGCCCAACATCTGGGCAGCGTTTGCGATCCGCTTCTTCGGCGGAATGTTCGCGGGCAACGGCTCGGTGGTGCAGGGCTATATCGCCGACGTGACCCCGGCCAGCGAGCGGGCGGGCAAGCTGGCGCGCATCGGGGTGGCCTTCAACATCGGCTTCATCGTCGGGCCCTCGCTCAGCGGACTTCTGGCGCAGCCTGAACTGGGGCCTGCGGGGTTTCGTCTGCCTTTCCTGGCGGCGTCGCTGCTGGGCGGTTTGTCCTCGCTCGGCGTGGTGTTTCTGGTCAAGGAGAGCCGGGCGCGGCGCGTGGGGATGATGAACCAGCCCAGCCGCTGGGCCATGTTCGGACGCGCGGTTCGCCACCCGGTGGTGGGCAAGCTGCTGCTCCTGACGCTCGTGGCCGGGTTCGCCTTCAACGGCATCGAATCCATTTTCGGCTTCTGGGGCCAGAAGTCGTTCCACTGGGGTCCGCGCGAGCTTGGCTATGTGTTCGGCGCGGTGGGGATCACCAACGCTCTGGCCCAATGGTTCGTCACCGGGCGGCTTTCCAAGAAGTGGGGCGAGGCGAAAGCGCTGGCGGCGGGCATGGGGCTGACGGTGGTGGCCACCCTCCTGATCCCGTTCTCGCGCGGACTGGTTAGCGCCACGGTGTTCATGGGCCTGATGGCGTTTGGACAGTCGGTGGCTTTTCCCAATGTGTCGGCGCTGATCTCACGGGTGTCGGATCAGGACCGGCAGGGCCAGGCGCTCGGCCTCAACAACGCCACCGGGGCCATGGCGCGGTTCATCGGCCCCTTGTGTTCGGGGCTGGTGTTTTCGGTGATCTCGATCGAGGGGCCGTTCTATTTGGCGGCGGCGATCGTGGCCCCGGCGATCCTTCTGGCCCTGGCCGCCGGACGAGCGGTGCGGACCGCGCCCATCCTGTGATCTTTCAACCCTGAAATCCGACGGATCAGCGGCCAAGCTACGTTGGTTGTCATGGATGACGACGTGGAGACGCCGATGGCCCGGCTTGGTCGGCTTATTCTGTTGCTAAGGGCGCTGACGGCGGTCGCTGTGTTGAGCTTCGGGCTGGCCTTGTTCGCCTTCTCGTCGGCGTTTGTGCACAGTCCCGGCTTTCGCGCGCTGGCGTGGGCGGGTCTTGCGGCCATCGTTCTCCTCCTAGCGTCGACGCATATGCTCGCCAGGCGAAGGCTTCAGGTCGCGCGCTAAAAGGCCCGCCGGGCCCATTGCCTCATAGGACCTTTTCACCTACAAGCCCCGCTCTTCCGAGATCGCCGGGCGAAGGCATTGCCTTGGCGGTCGCCATACCTACCAGAGGAAGGGGCTCAGGCTCCTTAGCAAAAATGCCAAAGTTGAAGACCAAATCGGGCGCCAAGAAGCGCTTCAAGATCACGGCGTCGGGCCGGGTGAAGGCCGGGGTCGCCGGCAAGCGCCACAGGCTGATCAGCCACTCCTCCAAGTACATCCGGCAAAACCGGGGCACGAAGGTGATGGCCGCTGTCGACACGAAGAACATCAAGTCCTGGATGCCGTACGGCTGAGGCCGTGCATTCGGACCCGTTCTTTCAACCCATTGATCTTGAGGTAATTTCACATGGCACGCGTTAAGAGGGGCGTCACCGCCCACGCCAGACACAAAAAGGTTCTTGCACAGGCGAAGGGCTTCTATGGCCGCCGCAAGAACACCATCCGCACTGCCAAGGCTGCGGTGGACAAGGCCGGTCAGTATTCCTATCGCGACCGCAAGGTTCGGAAGCGCACGTTCCGCTCCTTGTGGATCCAGCGCATCAACGCCGCCGCGCGCCAGGAAGGCATGACCTATTCGGTCTTTATCAGCGGTCTTGGAGCCGCCGGGATCGAAATGGACCGCAAGGTGCTGGCCGACGTGGCCATGGCCGATCCCGCCGCCTTCAAGGCCATCGCCGAAAAAGTGCGCGCCGCGCTGGGCTGATAGCCTGCGCTCCGGTGCGTGGTTCGACACGCGGCTTCGAGAGGAGCCGCTGCTCACCATGACGAGCGTTTAGCGATATTACCTTCGTCATCCTGAGCAGACAGCCTAACGGTCGTGTCGAAGGACGCACTCTCTCTGTGCCCCTTGCAGGATGACGATGACGGACCTCGCTACCCTCGAAGACCATATCTTGATCGCGCTGGCGGATGTAAAAACACCCGCCGATCTTGAGGTTCTACGCGTCGCCACCCTTGGCAAGCAGGGCTCGGTTTCCAGCCTCCTGAAGACACTCGGCTCCATGAGCCCCGACGAGCGGCGCGAACAAGGGCCGCTTATCAACAGCCTGCGCGACCGCGTCGCCCAGGCAATCAACGCTCGCAAGGCGATGCTCGATTCGTTGGAGTTGGAACGTCAACTGGCGGCCGAGCGCGTTGATCTAAGTCTGCCGCCGCCGCCCCGTCGCCGGGGCGCAGTGCATCCGATTATGCAGACCCTGGACGAGATGGTCTCCATCTTCGCCGACATGGGGTTCTCGGTTGCCGAAGGTCCCGACATAGAGGACGATTTCCACAACTTCACTGCGCTCAACTTTCCGCCCAAACACCCGGCGCGGGAAATGCACGACACCTTCTTCTTCAAGCCTGGCCCGGACGGGGAGCGCAAGCTGCTGCGCACCCACACGAGCCCGGTTCAGGTGCGCACCATGCAGCGGACCAACACGCCCCCGCCTGCACCGTGGATCGCGGCGGGCCAGGAGCCACCGATCCGCATCGTCGTGCCCGGCCGCACCTATCGCTGCGATAGCGACCAGACCCATACCCCCATGTTCCATCAGATGGAGGGGCTGGTGATCGACAAGAATATCCACATGGGGCACCTGAGGTGGACGCTCGACACCTTCGTCTCGCGCTTCTTCGAGAACGACGCGGTGAAGACCCGCTTTCGCCCCCACCACTTCCCCTTCACCGAACCATCGGCGGAGATGGACATTGGCTGTGATCGCTCGGGCAGCTCAGTGAAGAT
Organism: Caulobacterales bacterium; assembly: GCA_038327995.1. GTDB lineage: Bacteria > Pseudomonadota > Alphaproteobacteria > Caulobacterales > Caulobacteraceae > CAIOYC01. The sequence continues at coordinate 23,649 of JBBQLP010000001.1, forward strand.
CGGGCAAGGGGACGATTGGCTGGAGGTGGTTGGCTGCGGCATGGTTCACCCGAACGTGCTGCGCAACTGCGGTCTTGATCCCGACTTCTGGCAGGGCTTCGCCTTTGGCTTCGGCATCGACCGGTTGGGGATGCTTAAGTACGGGATGTCGGACCTCAGGGATATGTTCGCTTCCGACACCCGCTGGCTGGACCATTACGGGTTCTCGCCGTTCGCCGCCCCCAATTCCGCCAGTGGTTTGAGCTGAGGACCCGTGATGACTCTGACCAACCGCAAAGCTGCCGCCCGCACCCTGGCCACGGACTACAAACAGAAGACGTTCAAGGACAAGAATCTGCTGCTGTTCGAGGTGTTCCGCGCCAACCTCGAACAGACCGGCGAGGTCACGGTGAAGGGGGTGAGCTTCATCAACTGTCAGATCGAGGGGCCAGCGGTGATGCTGCCGCTCTCGGGTTGCAAGTTCGATGACTGCAATTTCGGCATTACGCATGGTGATATGCGGACGCTGATCCTCTATCCGGCTTCGACCGAGCGGGTCACGGGCGCCGTTCCTATGCTGGATTGCGTGTTCGAGGCGGTGGACTTCTTCAGCGTCGGCTTCACCGGCCAAAAGCCCTTTCTCGACAGTATGCTGGAAATCGAAAGCAGGGCCTAGCCATGATGGATCTGAACGCAGACGTCATTGAGAACGCCACCGTGCGCCTGCACGACCTGTTCTACGCCAACTTCGACAAGACGGGTCTGATGTACCTAACGGGTCGGACCTTCCGGAACTGCAGGCTCGATGGGCCGGTGGTGATGATGCCGATGCAGAACTGCTATTTCGAGCGCTGTGATTTCGGCGATTCCGGCGGTGATATGCACAATATGCTGTTCCGGCCGCTCTCGCCGACGCAAGTGACGGGGGCGATCGTGATGGTTGCCTGCCGTTTCATCAACTGCACCTTCTACGCGGTGGGCTTCGCGGGCGACGAGGACTTCGCCAAGAGCATGATCGACATCCCCTATCGGGACGAACCGGCGTGAAGTTCTCCCTTTCCTGGCTGAAGGACCACCTCGAAACTACGCACGGGGTGGACGAGATCGCGACCGCCATGACCATGGCGGGGCTGGAGGTCGAGCACGTGATCGATTCCGCCGCCAAGCTAAAGCCTTTCACGGTCGCCAAAATCGTGGAGGCGGTTCAGCACCCCAACGCCGACCGCCTGCGCGTTTGTCAGGTAGAGACCGTGGACGGGATCAAGGAGATCGTCTGCGGCGCTCCGAACGCCCGCGCGGGGCTTGTCACCATCTACGCCCCCATCGGCGCCTTTGTGCCGGGGCTCGGTGTCACCTTGGTGGAAAAGCCGGTGCGCGGCGTGGTCTCCAACGGGATGTTGTGTTCCGGCAAGGAGCTTGAACTTTCGGACGAAAGCGACGGCATCCTAGATCTCGCCGCCGACCTGAAGATCGGAACACCCGCGGCGGAGGTTTTCGGGGCCGATCCGGTGATCGACTTCGAGGTGACGCCGAACCGGCCTGACTGGCTGGGCGTCGCGGGCGTTGCGCGCGATCTGGCGGCGGCGGGCTGCGGGCGGTTGAAGGATTTGTTGGTGCAACCCGTGCCCGGCGTCTTTCCGTGCCCGATCAACATCAAGGTGGACGGTGACGCCTGCCCGGTGTTCGCGGGGCGGCTCATTCGCGGGGTGAAGAACGGTCCCTCGCCGAAATGGTTACAGGCGAAACTGCGCGCCATCGGCCTTCGTCCGATCTCGGCGTTGGTGGATGTGACCAACCTTATCTCCTACGACCGCGCCCGGCCCCTGCACGTCTATGACGCGGGGCTTTTGGCGGGCTCGGCCATCGAGGCGCGGCTGGGACACGAAGGCGAGCATCTGATCGCGCTCGACGGTAAAACCTATGCGATCTCGGCCCAGATGTGTGTAATCGCCGATGGCGGGGGCGAGCGCCCGCTCGGCCTTGGCGGCGTGATGGGCGGCGAGAGCACCGGCTGTTCCGAGGCCACCACCGATGTGTTTGTGGAAAGTGCTTGGTTCGATCCGATCCGCACGGCACAGACCGGGCGGGACACCGGCATCACCTCCGACGCGCAATATCGTTTCGCACGGGGGGTCGATCCAGGCTTCGTCGTGCCGGGGCTGGAACTCGCCACCCGCCTGATCCTCGACCTCTGTGGCGGCGAGCCTTCCGAGGTCGTGGTTGCGGGAACCTTACCCGCGCCGCCGCCCGCCTTCGATTTCGACCCCTCCTATGTGCATCGCCTGTCTGGACTTTCCAGCGAGCGCGAGGGCGTGATCAACATACTTACTCGGCTGGGTTTCGAGCTGACCCCGCACGGAGCGCACCTGCGGGTGCAGCCGCCCACCTGGCGGCGCGATGTTCACGGCCCTGCGGATCTAGTGGAAGAGGTCGCCCGCATCGAGGGGTTCGACCGGCTCCCCTCCACGCCCCTGCCGCATCTGGAGCCCCGTCCCGGCGGTGTGCTCACCACCCGGCAGGCGCGCATCCGCATCGGGCGGCGGGCGCTCGCAGCCATGGGCTATCAGGAGACCATTGGTTGGTCGTTCACCTCCCAGGCCAACGCCGTCCGTTTTGGCGGCGGTGCAGATGAGCTGGTGCTGGCCAATCCCATCGCCTCCGACCTCGACTGTATGCGCCCTTCGGCCCTGCCGGGTCTGATCGAGGCGGCGCGCTGCAATGCCGCGCGGGGCATGAGCGATGTGGCCCTGTTCGAGATCGGCCCGGTGTTCGCCGGGCTGGAGCCACAGGACCAGAGGACGGTGATCGGGGGCCTCGTCTCGCCCAATCCCCCTCGCCGATGGGACGGCCCCCGTGAAGACGCACTCTTCACGCTCAAGGGCGACCTGATGGCGCTGCTCGATGACTTGGGTGCGCCTGTGGGCTCGCTCCAGATTGTACAGGGCGCCAACAATGCGTGGTGGCATCCGGGACGTTCGGCCCGCGTTGGGCTCGGACCCAAAGCCGTGATCGCCGAGTTCGGCGCGCTGCACCCAGCCGTTCTCGCCGCCATGGACGCGGAAGGCCCGCTCTACGCCTTCGAGATCAATCTGGACGCCCTGCCCGAACCCAAGAAGAAGGCGGTGAAGACGCGCCCTGACCTTACCCTTTCGCCCCTCATGCCCCTGAAGCGTGATTTCGCCTTCGTGGTTGATCAGGCCCGAGCGGCGAATGATCTAGTGCGGGCCGCGCTCGGCGCCGACAAGGCGCTGATCACCGGCGCGCGGGTGTTCGACGTTTATGAAGGCAAGGGCGTGCCCGACGGCTCCAAATCCGTGGCTGTCGAGGTCCTGGTGCAGCCCAATGACAAGACCCTGACCGAGCCCGAGATCGAAGCCCTGAGCGCCCGCGTGATCGCCGCTGTGGAGAAGGCGACAGGCGCCGTGCTGCGAGGGTAGTATGGTCCCACGGAAGCGGGGAGGCGAGAATGGCCAGGGGCGGACGGCGCAAGTCAGTGTTCGAAACTGGCATGGAGGCGTTCCTGTTCAACGCCCGCTGGCTGATGGCGCCTTTTTACGTCGGGCTCGTCCTGATGCTGGCCTTTCTGATCGTGATCTTCGCGCGCGAACTGATCGCCGAGGTTCCGTACGTGATGGACTCTGCGGAGAAGTCGATCCTTCTGGTGCTCAGTCTGATCGACCTGTCGCTGACCGGGAATCTGGTGCTCATCGTCACCTTCTCGGGCTATGAGAACTTCGTCTCCAAGATCGACACCGGCGATAGCGAGGACCGGCCAAGCTGGATGGGCACGCTGGACTTCTCGGCCCTGAAAATCCGGGTGATCGCGTCCATCGTCGCGATTTCGGCGATCAGTCTTTTGAAATCGTTCTTTGAGCTGGGCGAGGCGGCGAGCACGGAGCATCCCTATGATTACAATCGGCTGGCCTGGTTGATCGTTCTGCACCTGACCTTCATCGTCTCGGGCGTGCTCCTGGCTTTCATGGACCTTCTGACCGCACAGGCCGAAGCGCTGGGATCGCACGGCGAGTGAACGCGCTGCAGTTTCTGGTTGGTCCGAACGGCGCGCGGATCGCGTATCGCCAGGTCGAGGGGCGCGGCCCCATTGTGGTGTGGCTCGGCGGCTTTCGCTCCGATATGACGGGCGCGAAGGCCGAGGCTCTATCGGACTGGGCGACGCGGCATGGTAGGGGCCATCTCCGCTTCGATTACTCCGGTTACGGAGAGAGCGAGGGCCGGTTCGAGGACGGAACCATCGGCACCTGGCGAGGGGATGTGCTGGCTGTGATTGACCAGTTGACGGATGGGCCGCTGGTGCTGGTCGGCTCGTCCATGGGCGGATGGTTGGCGTGTCTGGCGGCGCTGGGACGGCCCGAGCGGGTGGCGGCGATGGTGCTAGTCGCTCCGGCCGCCGACTTCACCTCCGCCTTGCTGGAGCCGGAGATGGACGCCGCCGCACGAGATGAGATGGCTTGGACGGGGCGCTGGATGCGTCCGTCAGACTATGGCGATCCCTATTCGATCACTCGCGCCCTGATCGAGGAGGGCCGGATGTGGTCGATCCTGCCGAAGCCGGGCGATCCGCCCATCTCGATCCACTGCCCCGTCCGCATCCTGCAGGGCGGCGCCGATCCCGACGTGCCCTGGCGCCACGCCCTTGATCTATCGCAGGCGCTAGCGTCGCGGGATGTGGTGTTCACCATCATCAAGGACGGTGATCATCGGCTCTCAAGGCCGCAAGACCTGGAGCGAATAATCGCATCGTTGGAAGAACTGGCCGGCTAGCGCGCCAATTCGCCCTCGATCATCGCTCGCACGCCGGTGATGTCGCCCCGCTTCAGCGCCATCGCCACGTTGGCGCGCAGCCATCCAAGCTTGTCACCGCAGTCGTAGGTGGTTCCGTCGTATTCCAGGGCGTGGAAGGGCGCGCCATCCGACAGCATCTTCAGCATGGCGTCGGTAAGCTGAATCTCGTTGCCCGCGCCGCGCTCCTGCGCGCTCAGCACCTCGAAGATTTCCGATTGCAGCACATAGCGGCCGGAGATGAACAGGTTGGAGGGCTCTGTTCCGGGTGCGGGCTTTTCCACCATGCCGGTCATCCCGTTCAGGCGCCCTTCCTGAGCATCCAGCGCCACGATGCCGTACTGGTGCGCCATGCCCGGGGGGCAGGGTTCGACGACGATGATGTTGGAGCCTTGGGTCTCGTTGTAGGCCCCGATCATCTGGGCGGTGCAGCCGGGCGTCGCGTCCATGATCATGTCGGGCAGAATCACCACGAACGGCTCGTCGCCGATGATGTCGCGGGCGCACCAGACCGCGTGGCCCAGGCCCTTGGGCTCCATCTGGCGTACATAGCTGATCTCGCCTTCTTTGGGCAGATCGGCCAGAAGCTCGTCCAGCAGGGCAGTCTTACCTTTGGCTTTCAGGGTGGCTTCAAGCTCGATGTGGTGGTCGAAATAGTCCTCCATCGCGCCCTTGCCGCGCCCGGTGACGAGGACGAAGTGCTCGATCCCCGCCGCCCGCGCCTCGGCCAGCACGTAGTGGATCAACGGCCGATCAACGACCGTGAGCATTTCTTTGGCGATGGTCTTGGCGGCCGGAAGCATACGGGTGCCGAGGCCGGCCACCGGGAAGACGGCTTTTCGGATGCGCTTCATGGATCAGACTTCCTGATTATAGGCGCCGACTTCGGGGTGGGCCTTGAGGCGCGGCTTTACCTCCTTGTGGAACAGCTCGCGCATATCAGCGTCCGAGCGCATGGATTCCACCACCACCACCAGTTCCGGCTTGTTGGAAGAGGCGCGCACCAGAACCCACGATCCGTCCTCGAGCTGCACGCGCACGCCGTTGACGGTGATCACGTCCTTTATCTTGCGACCGAGGATTTCGCCGCCGCTTTTCGCCAGAGCCTCATATTCAGCGACCACCTTTTCCACCACGCCATACTTCACCTCGTCCGCCGCGTGAGGCGACATAGTGGCTGAGGTGAACGCGAGGGGTAGCGCCCTTTTCAGATCGCTGAGCTTTTTGTCCGGGTTCCGATCCAGCATGGCGAGGATGGCGGCGGCGGCGACGAGACCGTCATCGTATCCCCGGCCGAGGGGTGCGTTGAAGAAGAAGTGGCCGGACTTCTCGAATCCCGCCAGCGCGCCAAGCTCGGCGGTTTTGCGCTTGATATAGCTGTGGCCGGTCTTCCAGTAGACGGTGCTCGCCCCGTTGGCTGCCAGAACCGGATCGGTGGCGTAGAGCCCCGTCGACTTCACATCCACCACGAAGGTCGCGTTCTTATGCAGGGCCGAAAGGTCGCGGGCCAGCATCAGGCCGATCTTGTCGGCGTAGATTTCCTCGCCGGTGTCGTCCACCACGCCGCAGCGGTCGCCGTCACCATCAAAGCCGAGCGCCAGGTCCGCGCCCTCGCGCTTCACCGCCTCAGCCATCGCGTGCAGCATCTCGTGATCTTCCGGGTTCGGATTATATTTCGGGAAGGTCCAGTCGAGGTCGCAGTCCATGGGGATCACATCCACCCCCATGCGCTTCAGGGCCTCAGGGGCGAAGGCGCCCGCCGTGCCGTTGCCGCAAGCCGCCAGAACGCGCAGGGGCCGAGTGATCTTCGTCTGCGAGACTTCAGCGATGTAGCGCTCGCGCACCCCGTCGACGCGCTTCACGATCCCGCCCGCGCGCTCCACACCCTTGCCGCCGAGCACGATCTCTTTCAGCGGGATGATCTGTTCGGGGCCGAAGGTCAGCGGGCGTTGCGCGCCCATCTTCACCCCGGTCCACCCGTTCTCGTTATGGCTGGCCGTGACCATAGCGACGCAGGGCGCGTCGAGGTCGAACTGGGCGAAATAGGCCATCGGCGAGACCGCGAGCCCGATGTCCAGCACCTCGCACCCCGAGGCGACCAGCCCCAGCATCAAAGCCTGCTTCACCGAGAGGGAGTAAGAGCGGAAGTCGTGTCCGACCACGATGCGCGGCTGCACTCCGATCTGGTGAATCAGGGTGCCTAGGCCGAGGCCCAGCGCCTGAATACCGAGAAGGTTGACTTCCTTCTCCAGAATCCAGCGGGCGTCGTACTCGCGAAACCCCGTCGCCTTCACCAGGGGGATGGTCTCATATTCGATGGTGTTGGGCGCGATGTCGGCGCGGGGCGTCAACGAAGAAGCAGTCATGAACAGGTCCGGTTTGCGATGGGCCTTACTAGGCCGGGAGCGTGACGCCCGCAACGCGCGGGCGGCGGGTCGGTTCGGCGCCTTGGCGTTTGGGTCAGGCAACGCCTTGGCGCAGCAGGTCGTGGATGTGCAGCACGCCCACGGGCCGCCCGCTCTCCACCACGAACAGCACGGTGATCCGACCCTGCATCAGGTTCAGCGCTTCGCCTGCCAAGGTGTCGGGAGAGACCGTCTTCGGCCCCCGGCTCATCACCTCGCCCGCCGAGTGCGACATCAACCCGTCGATCTTGCGCCGCAGATCGCCATCGGTGATCACCCCCGCAAGCTTGCCGTCAGGGCCGATCACTCCCACCGCACCGAAGCGCCGCTCGGTCATGACCAGAAGCGTGTCCGCCATCGGGCGTTCCAGGGTCACAAGCGGCATTTCCTGGCCGGAGTGCATCAGGTCGCGCACAGTTTTCAGCGCTGCGCCCAGCTTGCCGCCGGGATGGAAGACCTTGAAATCGTGAGGGGTAAAACCGCGCTTTTCCAGCAACGCCACTGCCAGGGCGTCTCCGAGAGCGATCTGCAAGGTGGTGGAGGTGGTGGGCACATTGAGCGCGCCAGTCGCTTCGGGCGCATCTGGCAGCAGCAGCAGGTGGTCTGCCGCGCGACCGAGCTCGCTGGCGGCGTTGGCGGTCATGCCGATCAGGGGGATGGCGAAACGTTTGGCGTAGGCGATCACGTCGGCGAGCTCACGCACCTCGCCTGACTTGGAGAGCGCCAGCACCGCGTCCTCCTGGCCGATCATGCCAAGGTCGCCGTGGCTGGCCTCGTTGGCGTGCACAAACATGGCGGGACAGCCGGTGGAGGCGAGCGTGGCGGCGATCTTGCGCGCCACGTGGCCCGACTTTCCAACCCCCGTGAGAACGACCCGGCCCTTCAGCCCGGCGATCAACGCCACGACCCGCGCAAAGTCTTCACCAAGGCTCTGAGAGAGCGCACCGAGCGCCTTCGCCTCGACGTCCAGCACCCGGCGCCCAACGACAACTGCGTCGAAGGGCTGCACGACAGGCTTGGGCGCAACCGCCACTAGAGCGGTCCCTTGAGTTGGTTCGGGTCGATGGCCTTGGGCTTTTCCTTCGGTGCGCGTGCAGCGGCTTCGGCCTGATCCTGCGCGAAGGTCTTGTGGCCGAAGGGTTTGGGCGAACGGGCGCCGATGCCTTGCGGATAGACCGACGCCAGCGCGATCAGCAGCATCGCGAGGAGCGCGGCGAGAGGGTAGAAGACGCGGTCGGGCAACATCAATCCATCTGAACGAGGGCGCACGCCGTCCGCACGCACCCCCTCATAGCAAGCCGTCGCCAGTTCGCCAAAGGTGGTCGTGCTTGACGCCTCGCCGCCCGCCCTCTAGCCCACGACCAACCCCTGTAGGAGCCGCCATGCCCGTTCTCGCCCTGCTGCGTCATGGCCAAAGCCAGTGGAATCTGGAGAACCGGTTTACGGGTTGGGTGGATGTGGACCTGACCGCCGAGGGCGAGGCTCAGGCCCAGCGTGGCGGCGAGCTTCTGAAGGCCGAGGGCGTGGCGTTCGACCGCGCCTATGCCTCGGTGCTGACGCGCGCCATCCGCACCGGTGAGATCGCCTTGCAGCACTGCGGACAACTCTGGATACCGCTGACCAAGGACTGGCGTTTGAACGAGCGCCACTACGGCGGGCTAACCGGGCTCAACAAGGCGGAAACGGGCAAGATACATGGCGTGGCCCAAGTGAAGGTCTGGCGCCGCTCCTACGATATCCCGCCGCCGCCGCTGGAAACCGGGTCGGAGTTCGATTTCGCGAAGGATCGCCGCTATGCAGGCTTAGTCATCCCCAACACGGAAAGCCTGAAAACTACGCTGGAACGGGTTTTGCCCTACTGGACGCAGGAGATCGCACCGCGCCTTGCGGCAGGTGAGACCTTGCTGGTCGCCGCACACGGCAACTCGCTGCGCGCAATCGTCAAGCACCTGTTCGGGGTAGGCGAAGCTGAAATCGTGGATGTGGAAATCCCCACCGGCAATCCGCTTTTGATCGATCTCGACGACGGGCTGAAACCCCGCGCGGCACGGTATCTGGATCAGGCGCGGGCGCAGGCATTGCCACCGTTGGGCCGGCTCCCGCCAAGCTTCGTAAGCGGACCTTAACTCAGGCGCGATAGTCTCGATTTCCCAGTAGCTTACGGGGCCTAGCGCCCATGCAGAACACCGCCGCCAATGTTCTCCGGTTGGAGCAGTCTCACGTCGACGCCATCTGCGTGCGTCACGACCGGCTGTGGCGTGGCAAACAGGGTGGAGCGCGCGCCGTTTTTTCCCACGCCGACCTGTCGGGGCTCGACCTGTCGGGCCGAAATCTGCAGGACGCTGACTTCACCGGCGCGATCTTGGCGGACTGCAACCTGACCGGCTGTCGGCTGGACAACGCCAACCTGTTCGGCGCGGACCTGCAAAACGCCATCCTGATCGAAGCCTCCATGCGCCGCTCGGACCTCAGAGGCGCCTGCCTGCGGGGAGCCAACCTCACCGGCGCGGACCTGTTCGAGGCGGACCTGCGAGAAGGCTCCATCGCCTCCCTCGATGGCGAACGCGGCCTGCGCATCCACGAGCCGCATCGCCGGTCGTCCGATGCGGTAGGGGCGAACCTGCGCGGCGCCAATTTGCAGCGCTCGCGCCTGTCAGGGGTCATGGCCAGCCGGGCGGATTTCACCGATGCGGTGATGAAGGATTGCAAGCTGGTGCGCGCCAATCTGAAGCAGGCGACCCTTCGCGGGGCTGACCTGGCGGGCGCTGACCTCTGCGGCGCGGACCTCACTGGCGCCGATCTGACCGACGCTATTCTGGTAGGCGCCAAGACCAGCCAATGGAACATCGATCAGGCCAATATGAAGGATGTGCTGACCGATCCGCCCACGGCGGCGGCCATGGCGATCCTGCCCTACGCGGAGATGCTGGCGGCCCACGCCCTGTGGTGCGAGACGGGCGGGATGTTCGGCAAGCCCTCCACCTTCGACGGGGCGGACCTGCGCAGCCTGACCAGTGCGCGCGGTCTGAACCTGACCGCGTTGTCGGGCAAGGGGGCGATCTTCTATGGCCTCGATATGGAGGGGGTGCAGCTTCAGGGGGCTCACCTGGAAGGGGCGGACTTCCGCTGCTGCAAGCTGCGGCGCGCTGACCTGCGGGGCGCCCGGCTTATCGGCGCCAAGCTCGGCGGGGCGGACCTGCGCGAAGCGCATTTGGGCCCGCTGATGATTCGTCAGGATCGCCTCCTACCCGCCGACCTGACCCGCGCCTCGCTGAAGGGCGCGGACCTGTCTCATGCTGATCTGCGGCGCGCGGTGTTGGTGGGCGCCGATCTGGAGCGCGCCAATCTGACGGGCGTCACCCTGCGCAGGGTCGATCTGGAGGGTGCGGTGCTTACCGGGGTTCGCGGTCTTCAGTTCGACGAATTCGCCGCCTGATCCCGTTCGGTTAACCGCAAAGCTACGCAAGCCCGATAGGGTCTGCGCACTTAGCAGAAAGAACGTCGCTCCGTGTCCATGGCCGCTCCCGTCAAAGGTCGCTCGCGTCTCACCCAGGGCGAGCTCGAAATCGTCATGATGGCGCATGAGCGGCTGGTGTCGGGCCGCCCGGGCGGCCAGCGCGCGGTGCTGCGCTTTGTGGACCTGTCCAATCTCGACCTGTCTGGCCGCAACCTTGCCGAGGCCGATCTTTCGGGTTCGCTGTTCGACGGCGCCCGGCTGATGAAAGTCAATCTGGAGCGGGCCTCCCTGTTCGGTTGCGACCTGCGCCGCGCCGATCTCAGGGGCGCCAGTCTTCGCCGGGCCGACCTCAGAGGCGCCAGTCTTCGCGGCGCCAATCTCTCACAGGCCGATCTCACCCAGGCGGACTTCCGCGAAGGCCGCATCGCCATTCCGCACCCGCACAAGGGTTTGTCCTCCATGCAGCACGAAATCCGCGTGGGCGATCTGAACGACGCCAATCTTTCGGGGGCGACGCTGGACGGCCTTTTGGCGGATGGCTCGTCGGCGTTCAAGGCGGACTTCACCGACTGCTCCATGCGCGGGGCCAAACTGTCGGGGGCCAATCTCAAGGACGCCAATCTTGCAGGCGCGATCCTGCAGGACGCCGAGATCGGCGGGGCCAACCTCGAAGGCGCGTGCCTGCGCGGCGCGATCCTGATGGGGGTGGACACCAGAACCGCCCGGATGGAGGGCGCTGATCTGCAGGGCTCCCTGCGCGATCCCCCCGCCAATGCGCGCCAACGGGGCGTCGGCTTTTTGGAAATGGCGGCGGCTAACGAGCGTTGGTGCGACACGGGGGGGCGGGAGGGGTCTCCAGCCAGATTCGACGGCGAGGACCTTCGCCTGCTCGCCGCTGGACTGAAAGGCAAACGGCTGGCTGCATTGTCGGCCAAGGGCGCCTGTCTTGTGGGAATGGATCTGTCGGGCGCCGAGCTTCAGGGCGTCAATTTCGAGGGAGCCGACCTTCGCGGCGTCAATCTCAACGGTGCGGACCTGCGTGGCGCGCGCCTCGTCGGCGCCAACCTCACCAAGACCTCGCTCCGTCAGGCGCAGCTCGGCCCACTGCCGCTCGCGCCAGGACGCGTCAAGCCCACCAACTTCACCGACGCACGCCTGCGTTATGCGAGGGCGGAGGAGGCGGATTGCGCGGGAGCGGTCTTCGACGGCGCCGATCTGCACGCTGCCAACTTCACCGGCGCGAACATCGATGGCGCAAGCTGGAATGGCGCGATGCTGGACGGCGCGTTCGGGATCGTAGCCGCAAAAGCCGCTTGAGCTTTCACGCCTTTGAACCGAGGGGTCGCCTCCGCTGGACCGGCCTTGCTTTTGCCGCAGCCGTTCTCGAATGTGCGGCCACGCTTTAGGATGATTTCATGACTCTGCGACTCGCTTCCGCACTCAGCGCGGCTTTCCTGGTTTGCGCTTCGGGCGCCATGCTCGCAGGGCCGGCTTTGGCGCTTCCGGGCGGAACGCGTGCTCATGCCCCCAATTTCGAGGACGACAAGGCTCTGGCTGCATCCGTCGCGGGGGCGTGGCGGCCAGCAGTCGAGGTCGCGCGCGACAAGTATCGTCATCCTGTGGATAGCCTGAGCTTCTGGGGCCTGCAGCCTGGGATGACGGTGATCGACCTGCAGCCCGGCGGTGGTTACTGGACCCAAATCTTGGCGCCTTATGCGATGAAGACCGGTGGGCGCTATCTGGCGGGGGTCGCCGACCTGACCAATCCTGCGATGACCGAGGGTGGCCGCAAGGGGCGCGAAGCCTTCGCCGCAAAGTTCGCGGACCAGAAGACCTACGGCAAGGTGGAACTGGTCAATTTCGGCCAGAAGTCCGGGCCCCTGACCGCGCCCGGCACAGCCGATCTGGTGCTGACCTCGCGCGAACTGCACAACTGGGCGCCTGCGGGCAAGCTCGACAAGATCATGGGCGACGCCTTCGCGGCCCTGAAGCCCGGCGGGGTCTTCGCCGTGGAGGACCACCGGGTCGACAACCGGCCCGAAACCCCCGGCTGGAAAGACGGCTACATCTCGACCGCCACCGTGATCGGGGCCGCCAGGAAGTCCGGGTTCGTGTTCGAGGCGGATTCCGGCGTCAACGCTAATCCGAAGGACACCAAGGACTATCCGTTCGGCGTCTGGACCCTGCCGCCCGCGCGCCAAAGCTCGGCGGATGGCAAGTCTGCGGACGCCGCCTTCGATCATGCGAAATATGACGCCATCGGCGAGAGCGACCGGATGACGCTGCGCTTCCGCAAGCCGATCAAATAGGCCGCTTTGACCACGTGGCGTGCGCAGGCTAGAGCGGACGACCGCTGGGGGCGGGGTGAGGACGACCAATTGATGAACGTGACGCCGGGTCTATCGAGGCGGCTTCTGCTGGCAGGCGGTGCGGGAGCCTTGGCGGCGCTTTCCGCCTGTGGACGATCCGCCAAATCCGGCAGCCCCTCGCCCACGCCCGGCAATGATCCTTCAACCCTGGAAGGGGCGGTCGCCGGATCCTGGCGCTCGCAGTCAGACCGGAAGGAGGACGGGGATCGCCACCCGGTGCAGACGCTGGAGTTCCTGGGCCTCAAGCCCGGCATGACGGTGGTGGAAATCTGGCCCGGCGCCGGTTGGTACACCGACATCCTTGCGCCCTATCTCGCAGCCACCAAGGGCAAGCTTTACGCCGCCAATCTGGAGACGCCCAACCCGGACGACCAGGCGGGGGACGCGGTGGTTGCCGCCTACAAAAAGCAGTTCGGCGAGAAGAAGGACCTTTATGGCGAGGTGGCCTTCACCGCATTCGGACCGCACTCGGGGCCCTTGGCGCCGCCCGGAACCACCGACCTTGTCTTCATGCACAACGTCAACAACTGGATGGCGGCGGGCCTTTCGGAGAAGGCTTTCCACGACGCTTTTGTAGCGCTGAAGCCCGGCGGCGCACTCGGCGTTGTACAGGCCCGCGCCGGTCCCGGCGGAGTGCAGGACGCCGTGGCCGCAAGCGGTTATGTGCAACAGGATTTCGTCAAGCAACTGGCTAATGAGGCGGGCTTTCGCTTCGACGGAGCGAGCGAGGTCAACGCCAATCCGAAGGACACCCGGAACTATCCGTTCGGAGCAGCCACGCTTCCGCCCACGCGCCGATCCTCGCCGATGGGAAAGGCTCCGAACCTTTTGTTCGACCACAAGAAATACGACGCCATAGGAGAGCCCGACCGGATGACCTTAAGGTTCGTGAAGCCATGAAGACCCTCGCCGCCTTCGCTCTTCTGGCTGCGTTCGCAGCCGGAGCGCCCGCTTTTGCGCAGGCACCCGCCCCGCCCGCGAGTCCAACCGGCCTGGCGGAAAAGACGGTCGACGCCCTGAAGCTGTTTCCGATGCTCGAAAAGTTCTACGCCATTCCGTCTGCTGACCGGTCGAAACTGGCTCTGGGTTACGCCATCCTGAATGAGCGCAAGCCGTCGCCGGACGTGCACCTGACACTTGTGGTGGGAGAGCGACGCACGCCCCTGGCGCTGGCTCCGGATGGCAAGCTCATGCGCCTGCCCACCTCCGCCGACCTCGCCGCCCACGCACAGGTGACGGTCTCCGCGCCCCATGGGGCCAAGCTGTCCAGCCGCCTCGATCTCGGCTCCTCGATTGCGCCCGCCCAGGAAATCAGCGCCGCCGACTGCACGCTGGCTATAGCTCAGGCCAACGCTGCGATCCGGCGGGTGGCGGGCATGGTCATGAGCTTCATGGCCCCGCACATCAGTCGCGCGGCCTTCCCGGGCGCGGGTTCAGGTGTGGCCGTCGCCGCTGATGGCAAGACGACGCCCTTGCCCGTGGTGAAAGGGGTTCCGGTCTACGATCCGAACGCAATCAAGGGCGCCAAGACCCTGCGCTTCACCCACGCTCCCTCGCACGTGGATTTCGACTAGACGCTTCACCGAGCGGCTAGGGACGCATCCCGAAAGCGCTGGGGCCGGGCTTCAGGAGACGTTGGGCGAGGGCCGCAAACTCGCACAGAAGCGGGCGGGTGTCGCGCGGATCGATGATCTCCTCGATCAGGAAGGCGTCCGCCGTGCGGAAGGGCGAGCGCACTGCCTCCATCCGCTGGCGCAGTTCAGCCAACAATGCTTCGGGGTCCTCCGCCGCTTCCAGATCACGCTTGTAGGCCGCTTCGATCCCGCCTTCGACCGGCAGCGAGCCCCAGTCGCCCGACGGCCAGGCGTAGCGGAACTGCGCGCGGGCGTGGTTGCGCACCGCCGCCCCGGCGATGCCGAACGACTTGCGCACCATGATGGTGCACCAGGGGACAGTGGCTTGATAGACCGCCGACATGGCGCGCACCCCATGGCGGATCGTGGCCGCCTTTTCCGCTTCCACCCCGATAGCGAAGCCCGGCACGTCCACGAGGTGAACGACGGGCAGGTGGAAGGTCTGGGCCATGTCGATGAAGCGGATCAGCTTGTCGGAACTGTCGGCGGTCCACGCGCCGCCCGCGATGTACGGGTCGGAGGCGATCACGGCGACGGGCCAGCCGTCCAGCCGTGCAAAGCCCGTGATCGAGGCGCGGCCCCAATAGCGTCCGATCTCGAAGAACGAGCCACGGTCCACTATCGCCTCAACGATGGGTCGCATCTTGTAGACCCGCCGCCGTTCGCGCGGGACAGCGGCGATTAGCCAGTCTTCCTTGCGGTCCGGTGCGTCGGCGGGACTTGTCCGGGGCGGCAATTCGTCGATCGAGGAAGGGAGATAGGATAAAAAGCGCCGCACGCATTCCATCGCCTCTTCTTCCGTGTCCACCGCCTCGTCGCAGACACCGTTCCGGGCGTGGATTTCCCAACCGCCGAGTTCTTCCTTGGTTACGTCCTCGCCCAGCGCTTTCACGAGCGGCGGTCCGGCGGCGAACACCTGCGACAAGCCCTTGACCATCACCGCAAAGTGGCTGGCCGCTACGCGCGCCGCGCCGAGGCCCGCGCAGGGGCCCAGCGCCAGGGCGCAGACCGGCACGTTTGCCATAGAGGCGACCGGCGTTTCCCACCCGTGTACCTCGGGAATATAAGTTCGCGACCCGGTGTCCAGAGAGCGAACCGAGCCGCCGCCGCCGGTGCCGTCGATGATTCGCACGATGGGCATCCGCCATTCCAGCGCCGTCATCTCTGCCAGCATCATCTTGCGGCCGATAGAGGCGTCCGCCGCGCCGCCCCGCACGGTGAAGTCGTCGCCCAGCACCACTACCGGGCGCCCTTCGATCCGCGCTCGCCCGAACACCATGTTGGCGGCCAGGAAGTCGGTCAGCGCGCCGGTTTCGTCATAGGTCGCCCGCCCGGCGATCTTGCCGGTTTCGTGCAGCGAGCCTGGATCGATCAGGGCCTCGATCCGCTCGCGCACGGTCAGCTTGCCAAAGGATTTCTGGCGCGCCACCCGCTCTTCGCCGCCCATGGCCTCGGCCAGACGCTCGCGTTCGCGCAAGGCGTCGATCTCGGGTTTCCACGTCATGCCTGCAACCTTCACGATTCGCTTGTGCGCCAACGCTTGAACGGTATCTACTCCGCCCGCCGCCGGAGCGCAGGGCTTCGGCAGACCCCAAGGAGCGCCTCGTGGCCACGCTGGAAGAGATCACCAACCAATTCAAGACCGCCGTGGGCTCGGACTCCGGCCTCGGCAAGAGCGTCAAGTTCGACCTGAAGCCCGACGGGGTCATCTTCATCGACGGCGGCACGGTCAACAACGAGGATTCGCCCGCCGACTGCACCATTGTCGTCACCAAGGACGACTTCGAGAAGATGGCGGCCGGGACGCTCGATCCGACCATGGCCTTTATGCAGGGCAAGCTGAAGGTGAACGGCGATATGTCGGTGGCCATGAAGCTTCAGCCGCTGCTCGCCAAGGCGCGGGGCTAAGCGGTTGGGAGAGGCAGCGCCGCTCGTTTCGGTTCCTGAAGCCGTGGTTCCGCCGGGAGGCGGGGCCGAATGGTATCTTGGGGCCGATAAGGCCAAGCTCAGGGCGGCGCTGTTTTCTCCTGACAAGCCGGGGCGGGGGTCGGTGATCCTCAGCCCCGGTCGCTCCGAACCGATCGAGAAATATTTCGAGGTGGTGGGAGATCTGAACGCGCGGGGCTTCACCGTGCTGGTGCATGACTGGCGGGGACAGGGGCTTTCTGCGCGAGCGTTCACGGACCGGATGCCGGGGCACGCGCGGGGTTGGAGGCCGTTCCTGTCCGACTACAAGGCGATGATAACGGCCTTCGAGGCGCGAATGCCAAAGCCCTGGATCGCGGTCGGACACTCCATGGGCGGCGGCTTGACCGCGCTTGCACTCGCCGAGGGTGAGGCAAGGTTCGCCGCAGCGGTGCTGTCCGCGCCAATGCTGGGCCTGAACCTTGGCAGGCGCTCGCCTGCATCGGTGGCGCTATTGGCCGGGACGATGAGCCTGTTTGGGCGTGCTGGCGCCTATGCCGCCCCACCCGTTGATCCTCTGGCCGAAACGTTTGACACCAATGTCCTGACCCACGACGCCACGCGCTATGAGCGGTTTCACATCCAGCTTCGGGCTGAGCCCCACCTGAAGATCAGCGGGCCGACCTTCGGCTGGCTGCGGTTCGCCATCATGCTCTGCGCGCGCGTCAGAACCTCTCGCCGGATCGACACCTTGCCGATCCCGCTGGTGATCGTGGCGGCGGGAGAGGAAAAACTTTGCAGCAACACGGCCTCGCGCGCGGTGGCCGAGCGCGCACCCAAGGGCCGGTATGTGGAAGTCCCCGGCGCCTTCCACGAAATCCTGATGGAGACCGACGACAAGCGAGCGGTGTTCTGGGACGAGTTCGACAAGGTGGCGGCGGCTTTATAATTCCGCTCATCCCGGCGAATGCCGGGGGAGCGGATGAGTCATTCGTTCAACAACCTTAACGCCTCGTCCCGCACCCGTGCGTCGCCACAGATCAGCATCTGACCACCGTTCTGGCCGATCTCAGCGCCCTGCCAGTCGGTGATGAACCCGCCAGCGCCCTTGATGATCGGGATGGCGGCTTCCACGTCCCAAGCCTTCAGTCCCGTTTCGATCACAAGATCGAGGGTTCCAAGCGCGACCATCGCGTAGGCGTAGGCGTCGCAGCCATAGCGGGTCAGGCGAGCGGTGTTACGGATACGCTTCCAGGGTTCGAGGGTCTCGCCGCGAAACAGAGTCGGATCGGTGGTGGCGATCAGCGCGCTGGCCAGATCGGGACAGGGGCGGGCCTTGATCGCTTTGCCCTCGCCGCCGCGCACAAGACGCGCGCCGTTGGCGGAACCGACGAACACCTCATCGAGGTAGGATTGGCCGATAGCGCCCACAACAGGCTTTCCATGGTAACGCAGCCCGATCAGTGTGGTCCAGACGGGCAGGCCAGCGATGAAGGCGCGGGTGCCGTCGATGGGATCGAGCACCCAGACGAACTCGGCGTCCGGACGGTCCTCGCCATATTCCTCGCCGATGACCCCGTGATCGGGGTAGCGGGCGGCGACAACCTGGCGGATCGCGGCTTCTGCGCCCTTGTCGGCGGCGGTGACGGGATCGAATATTGACCCAACGCCCTTGTCTTCCAGGCCGTTGTCGGCGCGGAACAGGGGCAGGATCACGCCTCCGGCCACCTTCGCCAACTCAAGCGCGAAGGTTTCCAGAAGGGAGAGACGGTCAGGGGAAAGGCTTTGCGGCATATCTCCCGCTTAGCCCGGCCCGCCGCATTGGGAAAGACGGAGCTAGACTGCGGCCTCGGTGTTAAGCGACTTGGCCAGATCGAGCAGGCGGCGGCGCGGACGCTCGCCGAGCTGATAGTAGGCGCGGATCAGGTCCATGGTTTCCTTGCGGGCCATGACTTCGCCAGCGCGGGGCTCGGGGGCGGCGATCTCGCGTTCCTTGCGCTCCTGCGCTTCGGTCAGGCCGTCGTAGAAATAGCCGATGGGGATTTCCAGCGCCTCGGACAATTGCCACAGGCGGGCGGCGGAGATGCGGTTTGCACCGCACTCATACTTCTGGATCTGCTGAAAGCGGATACCTACGGCGGACGCCAGTTGCTGCTGTGTCAGACCCAGAAGGCGACGACGGCGGCGCAGGCGACGGCCCAGGTGAAGATCAATGTCGTTAGCCATGCGGCTAGTCCCCTCCGATGTCCGTCCCGATCTGGAACGGCTGCGCTTCACAGGGGCAAGCACCGTGCCGAAACTCGCGGACTACGCGAACTGAGTAACGCTAGTAGGCGAAGTTAACAGGGTTTTGCTTCGGTAACGCGACGGTGGAATGCCGCACCCTGTCTCTGCCCTCAAGAAGCAAGGCGACCCCGGCTGAAAGCCTGGGCCGCCTCGATCAGGTTCGCGTCTTGATCGCTGCACAGCGGCGGATGACGACCGATCCGCCTATGGTGTGGGCGGCGCAACAGGCGGTTGGATCCCGTTATTGGGCGCGCGCTTGGAGTGTCTGCTGCGCTTTGCCTTTTTGTGCGACATCGACCTGTGGGTGCTAGCGCTCGACGTGGTCGCCATGTCGTCCGTAGCTCGCACAGTGTTGGACGCCGCCGGGTTCGGGGCCGTGCCGGGCGCGGCCATGGGATCGACGGGCGTGGACTGCGGGGTTGTAGCGAGAGGCCTTGCAGTCTGTGGCGGGACAACGGGGGGCGTCGCCTGACCGCCGTTGGAACTGGGCGAGGCCGCCGCCGGACCTACCGGACCCGCTGCGCCGCCCGCGAGAGGCTGTGGATAGGCTGCTGGCTGAGCGAAAGCGGAGACTGAAAGTGTAAGCGCCGCCGCAGCCGCGCTGGCGAGAATGATTATACGCATGGTGTGTGTTCCTGGGTGACGCTTACGCTGGCAGATAGTCGCCGCGATGAGCTTCTGACCCAAGATTAACTCTCAGGTCCGCCCGAGGTTTCCAAACACTCCCACCCCTGCGTCTGGCTAGTCTTCCTTTATCCGGCGCTTGCGGAACGACGGGTTCAGCGTCTGTTTGCGCAGGCGGATATTCTTGGGCGTCACTTCCACCAGTTCGTCGTCGTCGATGTAGGCGATGGCCTGCTCCAGCGTCATGCGGCGCGGCGGCGTCAGACGAATAGCTTCATCCTTGCCCGAGGCGCGCACGTTGGTGAGCTGCTTGGCCTTCATCGGATTGACGTCGAGATCGTCGAGACGCGCGCATTCGCCGATGATCATGCCCTGATAGGTCTTCTCATTGGGACCGACGAACATGGTGCCGCGCTCTTCCAGGTTCCACAGGGCGTAAGCCGCGGTCTCGCCCTCGGAGTTGGAGATCAGAACGCCCTTGCGCTGCTGCTCGATAGCGCCCTTGTGCGGCTCATAGTGGCTGAATACCCGGTTCAGCACGCCCGAGCCGCGCGTGTCGGTCAGGAACTCGCCCTGGTAGCCGATCAGGGAGCGCGAGGGGGCGACGAGGCTGATGCGGGTTTTTCCGGCTCCGGAGGGGCCCATGTCCTTAAGCTCGGCCTTACGGGCTGAGAGCTTTTCGATGACGATGCCGGTGAACTCGTCGTCCACGTCGATCATCACGTCTTCGATGGGCTCCAGCCGCGCGCCGGTCTCCTCGTCCTTTTGATAGACCACGCGAGGACGCGAGATGGAGACTTCAAACCCTTCGCGGCGCATCCCCTCGATCAAGACGCCGAGTTGCAGTTCGCCCCGGCCCGCGACCTCATAGGCGTCCTTGTCGGCGGTTTCGGTGACGCGGATGGCGACGTTGGATTCGGCTTCCTTGAGCAGACGGTCGCGGATTACTCGGCTCTGCACCTTGTCGCCCTCCTTTCCCGCTAGCGGGCTGTCGTTGACGCTGACGGTCATGGAGATCGTGGGCGGATCGATCGGTTGAGCCGGGAGGGCGTCCACCACTTCCATCGCGCAAAGTGTGTCGGCGACGGTGGCTTTTGACAGACCGGCGATGGCGACGATGTCGCCCGCTTCGGCCTCGTCCACGGGCTGACGCTTCAGGCCGCGGAAGGCCAGCACTTTGGTGATCCGGCCGCGCTCGATTTCCTTGCCGTTCAGCGACAGGGCGTGGATCGGCAGGCCCGGCACCGCCTTGCCGGACTCGATCCGGCCGGTCAGCAGACGCCCCAGAAAGGGGTCGTTCTCGATCAGCACCGACAGGATCTGGAAAGGTTTGTCCTTGGCGGCGATCTGTTTCGGCTCCGGCACGTGCTCGACGATCAGGTCGAACAGGGGAGCGAGGGTGTCATTGGGCTTGGCCATATCCATTGTCGCCCAGCCGTGCTTGCCGGAGGCATAGATGTGCGGGAAATCCAATTGCTCATCCGTCGCGCCCATGATGGCGAAGAGGTCGAACGCGGCGTTCAACACTTTTTCAGGGTCGGCGTGGGGGCGGTCCACCTTGTTGAGGCAAAGGATCGGCTTCAGCCCCATTTTCAGCGCCTTGCCGAGCACGAACTTGGTTTGCGGCATGACGCCCTCCTCAGCGTCAACCAGCAACACGCAGCCGTCAACCATGCCGAGGATACGCTCAACCTCGCCGCCGAAGTCGGCGTGGCCGGGCGTGTCGATGATGTTGATACGGGTGTCGCCTGCCGCTCCATGCCACATGACGCTGGTGCACTTGGCCAGGATGGTGATGCCGCGCTCGCGCTCTTGGTCGTTCGAGTCCATCGCCCGTTCCACGTGCGCCTCGTTGGCTCGGAAGATGCCAGACTGCGCGAGGAGGGCGTCCACCAGTGTGGTCTTGCCGTGGTCAACGTGGGCGATGATGGCGATGTTGCGCAGGGACATAGGGTTCGGAACGGCCTGAAAGGTCGCGGACAAGAGACGCGAGTGTTGGAGGTGCGGAAGCGCGCGCTTTTACGCCTGATCGCTCCAGAACGCCAGCGCCTTCGCGGGCGCAGCAAAGAGGGCAAAAATGGCGCGCTTAGATGGTGTAGTCGGTCGTCTCCGGGGCCCGGTCAGTCAGGGTGCTACGGCGCTCCAAGGCCTCGAAAATCCACTCGGCGGCCTCTTC
The DNA here is from genome assembly GCA_038327995.1 of Caulobacterales bacterium. Taxonomy (GTDB): domain Bacteria; phylum Pseudomonadota; class Alphaproteobacteria; order Caulobacterales; family Caulobacteraceae; genus CAIOYC01. The sequence goes on from JBBQLP010000001.1 coordinate 45,284, forward strand.
GGCGGACATTGCGACGGTGTCGACCCGCAGGTTGGGATGCTCGGGCGCCTCATAGGGGCTGTCGACGCCGGTGAAGTTCTTCAATTCCCCAGCGCGGGCCTTCTTATAGAGGCCCTTCACATCACGGTCTTCGGCGATGGCGAGGGGGGTGTCTACGTGCACCTCGATGAAGTCGCCCTCCGGCATCAGGGCGCGCGCCATCGCCCGGTCGGCGCGGAAGGGGGAGATGAACGAGACCAGCACGATCAGGCCCGCGTCCGCCATCAGGCGCGCCACTTCAGCCACGCGGCGGATGTTCTCAACCCGGTCCTGGTCCGAGAAGCCAAGGTCGCCGTTCAGGCCGTGACGCAGGTTGTCGCCGTCCAGCACATACGTGTGGCGCCCCTGACCGTGAAGGCGCTTTTCCAGAAGGTTGGCGATGGTGGACTTGCCCGCGCCAGACAGGCCGGTGAACCAGACCACCGCCGGGTTCTGGGTCTTCAGCGCTGCGCGCGAAGTCTTGGACACGTCCAGCGACTGCCAGTGGATGTTCCGCGCCTGACGCAGCGCGCGCTTCAGCATCCCCGCCGCCACGGTGGCGTTGGTGATCCGGTCGATCAGCAGAAACCCGCCCGTATCCCGGTTTTTGGCATAGGGATCGAAACCGATGGGCTGGTCGAGCGCGATTTCCGCCGAGCCGATGGCGTTCAACGCCAGAGTCGTCGCCGGACCTTCCGCGCCCGAATCTACGTCGATCACATACGAGGGCGCAGCAACCCGCACCGGCGCGGTGCGGGCGCCGATCTTCAGGAGGTATGATTTGCCGGGATCGAGAGCGGTGTCGCTCATCCAGACAAGATCCGCCTCGAAGCGGTCGGCGGCCTCGGCGGGGGCGTCGGCGCCGACGATCAGGTCGCCCCGGCTGATGTCGATCTCAGCGTCGAGGGTCAAGGTCACGGCTTGATCCGCGCCCGCTTCGGCAAGGTCGCCGTCGTAGGTGACGATGCGGGCGACACGCGCCTCTTTGCCCGACGGTAGCACCCGAACCCGCGATCCCGGCTGAATTCGGCCCGAGGCGATCAGGCCGGAAAAGCCGCGGAAATCCAGATTGGGCCGGTTCACCCACTGCACCGGCATCCTGAACGGCGCGCCGGAGACGGTCTTGTCCACCTCGACGGCTTCCAGATGTTCCAGAAGGGTGGGCCCGGCGTACCATGCGGTGTTGACGCTGGGCGTCGTCACGTTGTCGCCGCGCAGGCCCGAGACCGGAATGGCGGCGATCTCCGCAAACCCGAGGGATGCGGCGAAGACCTGGTAGTCGGCGACGATGCGGTCGAACACGGCCCGGTCGAACCCGACCATGTCCATCTTGTTGACGGCCAGGACGACCTTCTTGATGCCAATGAGGGAGACGAGGCGGCTGTGGCGGCGAGTCTGTGTGAGCACACCCTTCCTCGCGTCGATCAGGATCACGGCCAAATCGGCGGTGGATGCGCCGGTAATCATGTTGCGGGTGTACTGCTCATGCCCGGGCGTGTCGGCGACGATGAACTTGCGCCGGTCGGTGGAGAAGAAGCGGTAGGCCACGTCTATGGTGATGCCCTGCTCGCGCTCGGCCTGAAGGCCGTCGACGAGGAGCGCGAAGTCAATCTCGCCGCCCTGGGTGCCGATCGTCTTGGAGTCGCTCTCCAACGCCGCGAGATGATCCTCGAAGATCATCTTGGAATCGTAAAGCAGCCGTCCGATCAGGGTCGACTTGCCGTCGTCCACCGATCCGCAGGTGATGAAGCGCAGCAGTGATTTGGCCTGATGCTTGGCGAGATAGGCGTCGATGTCGCGTTCAATCAGGTCTGTGTCGTCGAGGGTTGTCAAAAGTAACCCTCCTGCTTTTTCGATTCCATGGTCGAGCCGTCGCGGTCTATCACGCGGCCCTGCCGTTCGGAGCTTTTGGCCAGCAGCATCTCCTGGATGATGCCTGTCAGTGTGTCGGCCTCGCTCTCGATGGCCCCGGTCAGGGGATAGTCGCCGAGAGTTCGGAAACGCACGCTCCTCATCATCGGCGCCTCGCCGGGGTTGAGCGGCATCCGGTCGTCGTCGACCATGATCAGCCCGCCGTCGCGCTCCACGACCGGGCGCAGCTTGGCGAGGTAGAGGCCTGGCAGCGCGATCCCTTCCCGGTGGATGTACTGCCAGATGTCGAGTTCAGTCCAGTTGGACAGGGGGAAGACGCGCAGCGATTCTCCCTTGTGGATGCGGGTGTTGTAGAGCCGCCAAAGCTCTGGCCGCTGCTGCTTGGGGTCCCAGCGGTGATCCGGGGTACGAAAGGAGATGATCCTCTCCTTGGCTCGGCTCTTTTCCTCGTCCCGCCGCGCGCCGCCAAAGGCTGCGTCGAAGCCGTATTTATCGAGCGCCTGTTTCAGCGCCTGGGTTTTCATCACGTCGGTGTGCACCGCCGATCCATGGGTGAAGGGTCCCACCCCGTCGCGCAGGCCGTCCTGGTTGGTGTGCACCAGAAGATCGAGCCCCAGCGCCTTGGTGTGGCTGTCGCGAAACGCGATCATCTCCCGGAACTTCCAGGTCGTATCCACGTGGAGGAGGGGAAAGGGGGGCTTGCCGGGATAGAAGGCCTTCATCGCAAGGTGCAGCAGCACCGCCGAATCCTTGCCGATGGAATAGAGCAACACTGGCTTGGAGCGTTCCGCCGCGACCTCGCGCAGAATGTGGATGCTTTCGGACTCAAGGCGCTGAAGGTGGTCGAGTCTGGGGGCGGCGTCGGGGGTTGGTGCAAGGGTCAACGTGTCCGCAGCCTCCCCATCCCGCACATTCCGCATCGCTAAAACCTCTTACACCCGAGCGGGCGTGCATTTCCAACAAGGCGGCGGTTTCTACAGGAGCCCTGACCACCCCGCGCGGCAAATCCTCTCGCGCGGGCGTGAGAGAAACTATAGCGCCAGCAATCCTCAACGCATGAATGGTCCAATGGCGGGCGCATCGTCCAACAGCCCTACCGCCACGAAGCCGGGGTTGAAGAAGTTCGGCTTGCCGTATCTCAGCGGCGATCCATCGAGGGAGAAGGCCCGCCCGCCCGCTGCGATCAGCACCGCGTGGCCGGCGGCTGTGTCCCACTCCATGGTCGGCGACGGCCGGGGATAGATGTCCGCCTCCCCCGCCGCCAGAAGGCCAAACTTGAGCGATGAGCCAACCGAGATGCGCTCCCCCGCGCCGATGGCTTTCAGATAGGCCTCGGTGGCTGGCACGTCATGAGACTTGGAGGCGAGGGCTACGAGTCTGGTACGCGGCGCGCTGACGCGCAACGCGTGGCGCTGATCAACCCGGGGCACGGCTGAGCCGCGCGAGGTCCAGGCCTCGTGCAACGTCGCATCCCCGACGTAGAAGGTCTGCCGCGCCGGAGCATACACGACCCCGATGGTCGCCTCGCCGCGTTCGATCAGGCCGATGTTGACGGTGAAGTCGGTTCCCCGGCGCACGAACTCGCGGGTGCCGTCTAGCGGGTCCACCAGAAAGAAGCGGTCCGTTACGTCCGGAATACGCCCGGCCGCCGCCTCTTCCTCGGCCACCACGGGCACGCCCGGCGCCAGATGCGCCAGCGCCTTCAGGATGATCGCCTCAGCGGCGTGATCGGCGACAGTGACGGGCGACAGGTCCGCCTTTTCGCTCACCTCGAACCCCTCTTCGAAAATGCGCCAGATTTCGGCGCCCGCCTCGAGAGACGCGATCACGAGGCCCTCCAGAAGGGCGCGGCGGGCGACGGGGTCGGAAAAGGTCATGCTCCCGTTTGGCCGGGCGGGCGCCCCGTTGCAAGAGCAACGGAACCTCGACGGCGCTTCGCGCTTGTGAGATAGCCCGCCAACCCCTAGGTTCCGCCCCTTGTCCGCAGACGCCAAACAGGCCGCATGACAGCCCCACGTCACTACCTGGAGTTCGAGCGTCCTATTGCCGACCTCGAAGCCAAGATCGAAGAACTCGGCAAACTCTCGGACGCCTCGGGCCCCATGCCTGAGGAGGCGGGGAGCGGCGCATTCGATTCGGAGATCACTGCCTTGCGCGCGCGCATCGAAGTGATGCGGGCTGAGACCTACGCCGGACTCGACGCCTGGCAGAAGACCCAGGTGGCCCGCCACCCCCAGCGACCCCACTTCTTCGACTACATTTCAGCCCTGATCGACGATTTCGTAGAACTCCGCGGCGACCGCGCCTTTGGCGACGATCAGGCCATGATTGCGGGCCTCGGGCGTTTCCGAGGCGTCGCCGTCGCCCTGATCGGTCAGGAAAAGGGCCACGATACCGCCTCGCGCCTCAAACACAATTTCGGCATGGGACGGCCCGAGGGCTATCGCAAGGCGGTGCGCTTGATGGATCTTGCGGATCGGTTCGGCCTGCCGGTGCTGTCGTTCGTCGACACCGCCGGAGCCTTCCCCGGCAAGGAGGGCGAGGAGCGCGCCCAGGGCGAGGCCATTGCGCGGGCGACCGAGCGCTGCCTGACCTTGGGCGTGCCGATGATCGCCACCATCGCCGGCGAGGGCATGAGCGGCGGGGCCATCGGCATCGCCGCGGCCAACAAGGTGCTGATGCTGGAGCACTCGACCTATGCGGTGATCTCGCCTGAGGCTGGATCGTCCATTCTGTTTCGCGACCGAGCACAGGCCCCCCTGATGGCTAGGGCGATGAAGATCGCAGCCCAGGACCTGATCGGCTTTGGCGTCATCGACCGGATCATCCCCGAGCCTCCCGGCGGCGCCCATTCCGGCCGCGCCGCGACCATGCAGGCGGTAGGCGATGCGGTGGCGGAGGAGCTGAAGCCGCTCCTGTTGCTTTCTCCGGATCAGCTTCGCACACAGCGGGCTGATCGGTTCTACGCGATCGGTCGGAGGATCGGGTGAAACGAACGCTCGGCCTTGTCCTGTTGGTGAGCAGCCTCGCCGCTACAGCGCAGGCGGCCCCATCCAATTTTCCCGCGTCTCAGCCGGTTGCGCCGGCCAGCCGGTCCGCACCCGCCTCTGGCGGCCAGGCTCCGAGGCCGATCCCCCCATCGCTGAGGTTTGGCGCTCTCCCCTCGCCACCCAAGACCGTTACGCCAACCGATCCCATTGTCGCCCGCTACAGCGGCGCCTACGAGGGGTGTATGCACCGCGCGCTCTCCACTCTCGACATGATGGACTGCGCCGGGCGCGAAGGCGACCGTTGGGATGCTCGCCTGAACCGCGCCTACAGAGCCCATATGAGCGAGTTCAACCCGCGCCAGAGGGAGGCGCTGACCGCCGCTGAGCGCGCATGGATCGCCTTTCGCCGCCTCGACTGCGTCGCCTACGAGGACGTGGAGGAGTGGGGCTCGATCTCGCGCATCGATGCTGCCCAGTGTTTCCTGCGCCGCACCGTGGAGCGGGCGCTGGAGCTTGAAGCCTTCCCGACTGATCACGGGCCGGGATAGACGCGATCAGGCGATGGCCTTGAGCGCCTCGCCGAGCTCGTCCACCGCAGCCTCGGTAGTGGCCCACGAGCACATGAACCGCACCGTGCCGTCTAAAAACCGGTAGACGAAAAAGCCCTTGTTTCGCAGGCGCTCCAGCGCAGGCTCGTCCATGTCGACGAACAGGGCGTTGCCTTGAACCGGATGCATGATGGGGAAGGGCATCAGCGCCTTCAGCCTTTGCGCCATGGCGTTGGCGTGGGCGGCGCGGGCGCTCCAGGCGCCGGTTTCCAGCATCCCGATCCAAGGGGCGGCGAGAAAGCGGCCCTTGGAGGGCAGTTGCCCCGCCTGTTTCAGCCGCGCGTCGAAGCGGCGGGACAGGCCCTTGTCGAACAGAACGATGGCTTCCGAAAGAGGCGCGCCCGCTTTAGTCCCACCTACAATCAGGATATCTATACTGAGTGATTTCAGAACCTTGACGTCGAAATCTGAAGCGACCGCATTGGCGAGTCGCACCCCGTCAAGATGCACTGGCAGCCCTTTTTCGCGCGCTATCGCCGTCAAGGCGGCGACCTCGTCCACCGAATAGACCGTGCCGTATTCGGTGGCGTTGGTGATCGAAAGCGCGGCGGGCGACTGGCGGTAGGAGGCGTCGGGGGCTGCGAGGGCGGTCTTCAGGCTGCCCGGATCGATCTTGCCTGAGAGACCATCCAGATGAACCAGCCCGACCCCGTGGCCGAAAAAGCCCGGCGCTCCGGTCTCGTCGGTGCAGATGTGTGCGTGCCTGTGCGCCGCCACCGCCTCGAACGGTCGGGCCAGAGCCGCGCAGGCGATTGCGTTGGCCGCCGTGCCGGAAGCCACGAACCGGACGTCTGCATCCGCGTCCAGCAAGCCACGCATGGCGTCAGCGGCCCGGAGGGTGACGTGATCGGTTCCATAGCCCGAGGTGAACCCGGCGTTGCCCGCGATCAACGCCTCCATCGCCTCCGGGCAAGCGCCAGCGGTGTTGTCGGACGCGAAGGAATAGTCAGCCATGGATTTCGCTTACCCTATCTCCGCCGCCCACGCCCGCACGTCTTCCACATAGAGGTCCGGCTCCTCCATGGCCGCGAAATGGCCACCGCGCGGCAGGTCGGTCCAGCGCGTGGTGTTGTAGGCGTGCTCGGCGTAGGACCGGGGCGGAGGCTGATAGAGCGGCTCGCCGGGGAAGTTGGCGAAGGCGGTAGGAACCTCCACCCGCGTGCCAGGGGGCAAGGTCGCTGACATTTCCTCGAACACGGCGCGGTAGTACCAGACGCTGGTGGTGAAGCTTCCCGTCATCACATAGATCATCACATTGGTGATGAGTTGATCCATCGAATAGACTTCGTCGAACGGCTTGACGCGTAGGTCGGACCATTCGTGGAAACGCTCCACGATCCACGCGGCCTGACCTACCGGGTTGTCGGCCATGGCCCAGGCCAGCGATTGCGGCTTGGTGGCCTGAAGCTGGAAATAGGCGCCCAGCGCCTGTTGAGCGGCGGCGGTGCGCGCGGCCCAAGCCTTTTCGTCATCCAGCTGCGGCGGGGTCTGGCTGCGGATGCCCATCATGTTGAGGTGGATGGCGCGCACGTGATCGGGATGGTCCAGCCCCAGGAAGCCCGTCACCAGCGCGCCCCAGTCGCCCCCCTGAGCCAGATACCGGTCGTAGCCCAGCACCTTGGTCATTAGGGTGTTGAACAGCCTGGCGGTGGCGCGTTGGCCGAACGGGTGCGCGGGCTTGGACGAGAAGCCGAAGCCGGGGAGCGAGGGGATGACGAGATCGAATGCATCCTCTGCCCTGCCGCCGTGTTTCGAGGGAAAGGCCAGCTTGTTGATCGCCTCCCAAAACTCGTAGTGCGAGCCGGGCCAGCCGTGGGTGATGAGCAGCGGTCGCTTGCCGCGCGCTTCTCCCACCACGTGCACGAAATGTAGCGTGAAATCCTCTACTGGTGCGGTGAATTGCGGGAACCAGTTTAGCTCGGCCTGAGCAGCGCGCCAGTCGTAGACATCCGTCCAGTGCGTGCAGAGCGCCTTCAGGAAATCACCCTCGCACCCGTATCCCCACCCGCCGTCCGATGGCGCGGGCGGAAAGGGATAGGCACGCACGCGGTCCAGCACATGGGCGACATCGGCCTCGGACCAGTTGACCTTGAAGGGCGTGGGGGAAGTCATCAAATCGGATCGTAGGGGAAGACAGAGGCGGAGGCGCCTACGTCCGTGAAACTAGCTTTCATGGAGGGCAGCGCGTGGTCGATCAGGGTTTGGGGCGTCCAGCCCTCGATCCGCGCCACCGAGCGCACCGGACGCGGCTGGTTGAACAGCACCACCTCGTTGCCGCGCACGGTGAAGATCTGGCCCGACACATCCTTAGCCGCTGGCGCGCACAGGGCGACGGCGAGCTGCGCCACTTGGTCGGCGCGCATAGCGTTCTTCATTCGCTCGACCCGCTTGGCCGAGGCCTCGTCCTTCACCGGGATGGTGGCGATCATCCGAGTCCAGGCGAAGGGGGCGATGATATTGGAGCGCACGTTCTTGATGTGCCCTTCCATGGCGATGATGCGCGAGAGCCCCATGACGCCGAGCTTGGCGGCGGCGTAGTTGGCCTGGCCGATGTTGCCGATCAGGCCGGAGGTGGACGTGAAGTGCACATAGGCGCCGTCCTCCTGATCTCGGAACAACTCGATGGAGACGCGGGAGACGTTGTAGGCTCCGCGCAGGTGCACCTCGATCACTGCGTCCCAGTCCGCGTCGTCCATCTTGTGAAACATCTTGTCGCGCAGGATGCCCGCCGGATTGATGATGCCGTGCAGGCCGCCAAACGTATCCTTGGCCTGTTCGACCATGGCTCTGACGCCCGCCATGTTGGTGACGCTGTCAGAGTTGGAGACGGCCTCAAAGCCCTCGGCCTTGATTTCCCGGGCGGTCTTTTCCGCAGGTCCGGCGTCGCCTTCGTCGCCGCCCGCCACCGATCCGCCGAGGTCGTTGACCACCACCTTGGCGCCCTCGCGCGCGGCCAGAAGCGCGCATTCCCGCCCGATGCCGCCCGCGCCGCCGGTGACGATGATCACCTTGCCGTCCAGAACACCCATGGCGTTTCTTCCTTATCTTGTTGGGGAGAAGGCTAGGGCGCGGACGCTAGGGCAGGCAAGGGGGTTTCGGAGCGCCTAGCGCCGGTCGGGCGGGATCAGGTGGTCGGCCTTGCGCAGGGTTGGGAAGAGCCTGGCCCACAGCCCCACTACCACCAGCGAACCCACGCCGCCGAAGATCGCCGCGCCGATGGGACCCAGGAGACGCGCAACAATGCCCGTCTCGAACTCTCCAAGCTCGTTGGAGGCACCGATAAAGACCCCCGACACCGCCGACACCCGCCCGCGCATATGATCCGGCGTCACGATCTGAACCAGGCTCTGGCGCACATAGACGCTGACCATGTCGCCCGCGCCGAGCAGCGCCAGCATCACCACCGATAGCCAGAGATAGCGCGACAGGGCGAACCCCAGCGTCGCCACGCCGAACAGCGCGACCCCGCCCAGCATCCACAGCCCCGCCCGCCGGTGGATCGGCTTTTGCGCCAGCCACACCGCCACGATGGCAGCGCCAATCGCAGGCCCAGCGCGCAGGATTCCGAAGCCGCTGGCGCCCACGTGCAGGATGTCGCGCGCGAACACCGGCAAGAGCGCCGTCGCCCCGCCTAGCAGCACCGCCGCCAGGTCGAGTGAGATGGCGCCGAAGACGATGCGGTTGGTCCAGACATAGGCCAGCCCTTCACGGATCATAGCCAAGGCGGAGCCTGATTGACGCTCCGGCGTGGTGTTGGTGCGGATCAGGGCCACGGCTAGCGCCGCAATGGCGTAGAGCCCGGCGGCGGCGGCGTAGGCTGCTGCGGGATGGATCGCCACCAGCGCCCCCGCGATCACCGGGCCGATGATCGATCCGGTCTGCCACGAGAGCGAACTCCAAGCGATGGCGCGGGGCAGAACGCTGCGGTCCACCAGCATGGGTGTCATGGCGCTGAAGGCGGGAGAGCTGAAGGCGCGCACACCTCCGAACGCAGCGGCCACCGCGAACACGGCGATGAGCGGGGAGTGCGGCTGAAGCGCCAGCGCGACCAGGGCGAGATCGCACAGGAGCTGCACCGCAAGACAGATCAGGATGATGCGCTTGCGCTCATACCGGTCCGCCACCTGTCCCGCGAACAGCGTGAGGGCGAAGTAGGGAACGAACTGCACCAGCCCCACCATGCCGACGAGAAACGCGCTGTGCGGCACGGAGTGGTCGACGCGCGCCACGGCATAGACCTGCCAGCCGATGGTCACGGCTTCGGCCATCGCCGCCAGCGTCATGGCGAACCGCGAGGTCCAGTAGAGGGCGAAGTCGCGGTTGCGGAAGATTCGGGGGTCGGGAACGAGAGGGGATTCGGACATGGAGCGTCAGCTTCGCGGTTACACCCGGTAATCGCAACTGTGCGGGTGATTCCGCTTTCTGAGCGGGACCGCCTCCGCTATGGCCCCGCCATGACTGCGCCTCTTTCCATAGCCGCCAACGACACGACCGAACCGCAGAGCAGCCTGTCGGCCCGGATCATCGCCGAACCTGCGCGTTTGCGCGCGGAGATAGAGGCCCTTATCGACCGCGCCTTCGGACCGGGCCGCTACGCCAAGGCCGCCGAACGGCTGCGCGAGGGAAACGCCATGCGCGCTGATCTGTCGTTCTGCGCCATGGCTGCGGGGGTTGTCGTGGGCACTGTGCGTCAGTGGCCGGTGATGGTCGGCGCGGCGCGGGGCGTCTTCCTCGGACCCATTGCGGTGGAGGGCGGCTGGCGCAAGCACGGGGTCGGCGGGGCGTTGATCGATGTGGCCTGCGCGGCGGCGGGCGCGGCTGACGAGAGGTTCATCCTCCTCGTTGGCGATGTGCCCTTGTTCGGCCTGCATGGATTCGAGGTCGTTCCGGCGGGGCGGGTGGTCATGCCCGGGCCGGTGGATGGACGGCGCATCCTCTGGCGCGCCCTGCGCGAAGACGGGTTGAATGACGTAGCGGGAGAGGCCCATATTCCGGCGCATGACCGGTAGCACCAGATGAGCGGGGCGGAGGGGCTTGCAAGCGTGATCGCCGCCGCCGTGGAAGCGCCCAAACGTGGCCTTCCTCCGGTGCACCTCTGGCATCCTGAGCATTGCGGCGAGATCGACATTCGTATCAGCAAGGACGGCCTGTGGTTCCATGAGGGTACGCCCATCGGGCGCGAACCCCTGATGCGGCTGTTCTCCACCGTGCTACGCCTCGACCCGGACGGCTATCACCTTGTGACGCCTGCGGAGAAGCTGAAGATCACCGTGGAGGATGCGCCCTTCATGGCCGTGCGCGTGGACCGGATGGGCCCAAGTAACGAAACGGGGTCCCTGCGCTTTCTCACCAACGTCGGCGATGAGGTGGAGGCGGGGCCGGACCACGCGCTCCGCGTCGAGACCGACCCCCTGACTGGCGAGCCCGCGCCCTATCTGCACGTGCGGCGGGGACTGGAGGCGCGGCTCCGGCGTCCGGTATTTTATGAGCTTGTGGAAATGGCCGACTGGCGGCCCGTCGCAGGCGGTGTGGAGTTCGGCGTCACCTCCAACGGCGTCTGGTTTCCGCTCGGCGTCGATCCGGTATGAGCAGCGTCGCGCCGGACGCCCCGGCCCATATCCTTCAGCCCTATCTGACCGGGCGGCTGCATCCTCTGGGCGCGTTTCCCTCCGAGGCGGCGCGGTCGGACTATGACCTCAACCCCGACGGCCGGGTGACGGGGCAGGTACTGACGGCGGCGGCGGTGCTGGTGCCCCTGATCGAGCGGGACGGCGGCCTCAGCGTGCTCCTCACACGAAGGGCGGACAGCCTGCGACGCCACTCCGGCCAGATCGCCTTTCCGGGTGGCCGGGCTGATCCCGGTGAGAGCCCCACCGAGACCGCGCTCCGAGAAACCTGGGAGGAAATCGGCCTCGATAGCCGCTTCGTTCGCCCCGTGGGCATGGCCGATACCTATGAGACTGGCACCGGCTACGCCATCACCCCGGTGATCGCCTTCGTGAGCGAAGGCTTCACCCTGACCCGGCACGAGGCGGAGGTGGCGGAAATCTTCGAGACCCCGTTCGCCTTTCTGATGGACCCGGCCAACCACGAACTGCGCGTGATGAAATCTGCCGACGGGATCGAGCGCCGCTTCTACGCCATGCCCTACGAGGAACGCACCATCTGGGGCGCCACGGCGGGCATGGTGCGCGGGCTGTACGATCTGTGGTTTGGGTGAGGCGGTTGAGCTATTGCCGGATACTCAAATTTGCGGATAGCTCTTTGATTTGAAGACAAAGCTTCGGAACCGCTAAAAGCGTCATCCTATTGGCGCAGGTTTTGGGCGTTTCCAATACTCGCAGCCGCTTGGGCAATCGGCTTCCTAGTGGCAAGGTTTGAGCCTGCTGCGATGGCGGACGCGGCTGGAGTAAGCACAGCCGTCATATTGCTCGTCTTATTTATATTTTGGGATGTTCGTAGAGAGCCGTGTTTTTTCCATTCTTGGTATCTGTCAGCATTTTTCATTTTTTTGCTGTGATTTTTGTTCCTTGGCCAAAGCAATACCATATAGGGAAGCAGGATATATTGTTTGGATTGGCTGATCTTATTCCAATGATAGCGCTGGGTTATTTTATAGCGAAAATAACTCATGCCCCCTCTACTATTCCCGATCGGTAGGGAGTTTTTGATTTAGAGTTACCCCACAAACCCCGCCGCGCGCTTTAGCCGGTCGTTGATCGCTTCGCCTAGCCCGTGATGCGGCACGCTGGCCACCGCGATGGCCGACGGTTTCAGCCGGTCGGCGGCGCGGAGGTGGGCGAAGAGGTTGGCGGCGGCTTCGCGCAAGTTGCCGGTCGCGCTGAGGTTTAGGGCACCCGGCACGGTCGTGGGGCCGAAGGCCAGAAACGCTTCCCCGTCGCCCGGACCCGCGGCGTTCAGGCGCACCGGGGCGTTCGGCGCGTAGTGCAGCGCCAGCCTGCCGGGCGAGTGATGGGCGTGCGCCTCGGCGTCTTTCAACGGGCCGATGAGAGCCTCAATGGCGGCGCGCTCCATCCCCCCGTGGCGCAACAACCGCGCTTCGCCGCCGATCACCGACACCACCGTGGACTCCAGCCCGACGCGGCAAGCGCCCCCGTCCAGCATCACGGCGGCGGCTTCACCCGTCTCCTCGATGGCGTCAGCGAAGGTCGTGGGACTGGGGCGGCCCGAGCGGTTGGCGGACGGCGCACAGACCGCGCCGCCAAAGGCCATGAGGGTTTGAAGCGCTAGGGGATGCGCCGGGACCCGCAGGGCCACCGTCTCCAGTCCCGCACGGGCGAGGTCGCACACGGCCATCCCAACGCGGAGCGGAACCACCAGCGTCAGAGGGCCCGGCCAAAAGGCCTGCGCCAGCCTCTCTGCCAGCGCGTCGAACACGCCGATGCGGCGCGCGGCCTCCACATCGGCCACGTGCGCGATCAGAGGGTTGAAGCGCGGGCGACCCTTGGCCTCGAACACACGGGCGATGGCGATGGGATTGGCCGCGTCGGCGGCGAGGCCATAGACGGTTTCGGTGGGCAGGATGACGAGGTCGCCCGCTCTTAGCGCGCTCGCCGCAGCCTCATAGTCGGTGCTCAATGGCCCTTCTTGGCCGTCAGCTTGACGCTCACCACCACCTGCGCCGCCACCGTATCGGTCCCGCCCGCCTGTCCCTGCCCAAGGCTGAACTGGGTGCGGTCGAGCGTCGCTGAGCCGTCCATCTTGGCGATGTCCTTGGCGATGGTCAGGGTGAAAGGCAGGGCGACGGGCCTGGAAGCCCCATGCATGGTCAGCACGCCATTGGCGACATAGTGGTCGGGCGACGCCTGCGTGATCGAGGTGGTGACGAATGTGGCCTTGGCGAACTTGCTCACATTGAACCAGTCGGCGGTGGGCAGCATCTGATCCCGCGTCGGATTGCCGGTGACGGCCGAGACGGTGTTCACGCTCACCATGGCGTGAGAGGCCTTCAGGTTCTTCGGGTCGAAGGCGATTTGTGCGTCCCAGGTCTTGAACACCCCATCGAAGGCCGTGGCGTTGGCGCTGGCGCGGAAGGTGAGGCGGGAGGCCGCCTTGTCCACGGTCCATATCTGGGCTGCGGCGGGGGCGGGCGGGCCCTTCGCGGGCGGGTGTGCGGCTGGCGCAGCGGCTAGCGCTGCGGCGGCGGTTGCGGCGAGGACGAGGGCCAGCGCGACGGGACGGGTGATCTTCGGGACGTGTTTCATCGCATCCAAACCGTTCGTCTTTTCAGAAAGGGGATCATTCGCGCTACAACCTCATCGCGGTCGATCAGCATATGCTTCAGCGCCGCGCCCACGTGCAGCACGATCAACGCATAGGCCATCCATGCCAGCGTATCGTGCGTGGTCTGGCTCCAATAGCTCCACACGGCCTTTGTCGCCGGAGCCAGAGTGTGCAGCGGCGCGATGTGCGGCCAGGGGACCTTGCCGTAGAGCAGGGTCGGCAGATTGTATTTCGAGGTCGAGACCATCGCCCAGCCTGAAAGCGGCATCCCGATCATGATGCCATAAAAGCCCCAGTGCACCGCGTTGGCGGCGAGCTTTTCCCAGGCGGGCATATGTTCGGGGAGTGCTGGCGGCGGGTTGAACAACCGCCACGCCAGTCGGGCGAGGCTCAGCAACAGGACCGTTATGCCGATGGACTTGTGCCACTGGATCGCCTGAAACACGGCCAGCCCCGGCTTCATGGTGTTGAACTTCCAAGCGACGAGAATATTCGTCAGGATCAACAGCGCGATGACCCAATGCAGCCCGATGGCGACCCACGAGTATCGGGAAAGCGATCGCGCCACGGAACGTCCTTCGGTCTTGCCCACTGTGGCAACCCTGGACCGACCGGATTGCACACTTGTTTCACTAACGGCGCCGGATGTCGCAATCCGGCGCCGCGTCTCACAAATCCGCAAGCTATGCGTTAGTGCGGCCTATTTCTTGACGAACTCGAGCTCGATCAGGACCGTCACCTCGTCGCCCACGACCGGCACGTAGGCGCCCGCGCCAAACTCCGAGCGCTTGATCGCCGTCTCGGCGGAGAAGCCCATACGCTGTTGACCCATCATGGTGACGAACCCGCGATAGTCGACGTTCAGCGTCACCGGCTTGGTCACCCCGTGGAAAGTGAGGTCGCCCGTCACCTTGCCGTGGCCGCCGACGTGGGTGATGGCGGTCGAGGCGAAGGTGAGGGCCGGATACTTGCCGGTCTCCAGGAATTTTTCGGCGATCTCCTTGTTGAAGGCTTGATCGTCGGTGTCGATGGAGGTGGGGTCGATGCTGAAATGGACCTTGCTGGCGGCGGGATGCGTCGGATCATAGCCGAAGCCGCCCTCCAGCTTGTCGAACCGCATAGTGTAGTGCGACAGGCCCATGTGCGAGAGCTTCAAGGTCACGCTGGCGTGGTGCGGGTCGAGCGCATAGTCGCCCGCCGGGGCCTTGACCGGATCGGTGATGACTTGCGGCGCCTGTTGCGCCATGGCGGCGGAGGCTGTGGCGAGGGCCGCCGCGAGGGCGAAACCGGTGAGGAGGCGGGCGAGGATCATGGGGCTTCCTGTGAGGCTGGAATTGCATTCAGCAGAGTTGCAGATACCCTGACGTGGGAGTGCGGCCAAGGTGGCGCAAGGGGCGACCCGGCGCAATGAAACCGCTATGGGTTTGCCGGCAGCATCGCCTTATTGAGCCTTCGCATGACCTATCGCACCCCCGTCCGCGACATCCTCTTTTCTCTGACAGAGGTGGCCGGGCTCGGCCCGCTGCTAAATGCGGGGGCTTGGCCTGATTGCGACCGGGAAACCGTGTCGGCGGTGATGGAGGCGGCAGGCGCGTTTGCCGACGGAGTGCTGGCGCCCCTCAACCGCGGCGGCGACGTGATCGGCTCGCGATTCGAGAATGGCCGGGTGCGGGCCGCGCCGGGCTTTGCGGACGCCTTCCGCCAATATGGCGAGGGCGGATGGAGCGGGCTTTCCGCCGATCCGGCGTTCGGCGGGCAGGGCCTGCCCAAGGCTTTGGCGCTGGCGGCGTTCGAGACGGTGCACGCCGCGAACATGGCGTTCGGGCTTTGTCCGACCCTCAGCGAAGCGGCCATCGAAGCCCTCACTGTCCACGGCACGCCGCGCCAGCAGGCGCTTTATCTGACCAAACTGATCTCGGGCGCCTGGACTGGGACCATGAACCTGACGGAGTCGCAGGCGGGGTCTGACCTCGCCCTCGTCACGGCGCGCGCAGAGCCGGACGGGGAGGGCGGCTATCGCCTCACCGGGACAAAGATCTTCATTACCTGGGGCGATCACGACATAGCGGAAAATATCGTCCATCTCGTCTTGGCGCGTCTGCCGGATGCTCCCGCCGGGGTGAAGGGCATCTCGCTCTTCCTCGCGCCTCGCCGCCTCGTGAACGAGGACGGGTCTCTGGGCGTGGACAACGATCTGCGTCCCGCCTCCATCGAGCACAAGCTCGGCATCCACAGCTCGCCGACCTGCGTCATGCTGTTCGAGGGGGCGAAGGCTGAGCTGATCGGTCAACCCAATCAGGGGCTCGCCCTGATGTTCACCATGATGAACGCAGCGCGGCTGAATGTCGGGATGGAGGGCGTGGGCATCGCCGAGCGGGCGTATCAGGCGGCGCGGGACTATGCGCTGGAGCGGCGGCAAGGGCGCTCGCCTTGGTCTGACGACAAGACCGCCGTCATCTTCGACCATCCCGATGTGCGCCGCTCGCTCGTTCTGATGAAAGCGAAAATCGAGGCCGCGCGGGGCCTCTGCCTCTCCACTGCCGTTGCGGCGGACGCAGCACGTCACGGCGCAACCGACAAGGCGCGGGAGGCCGCAGCCCTGCGCGCCGAGGTCTTGACCCCCATCGCCAAGGGCTGGTCCACGGACCTGGGGGTCGAGGTAGCCTCGTGTGCCCTGCAGGTTTTCGGCGGCATGGGCTTCATCGAGGAAACCGGCGCGGCCCAGCACTACCGCGACGCGCGCATCCTGCCGATCTACGAAGGCACCAACGGCATTCAGGCCATCGACCTTGCCGGTCGCAAGCTCGGCATGGCGGGGGGCGAGGGGATCAAGGCCCTGCTCAATGATGTGGAAGCGACGGCGGAGACATTGGCTGGCGATCTCGCTGGCGTCGGCGAGCGGCTGAAGGCGGCGGTTGATGCGGCGGGGGCGGCTTCGACCTGGCTTTCCGAACACAAGGGCTCCGCCGACGCCCTGGCCGGGGCGAGCGCCTATCTCGCGCTGATGGGCGAGGTTGTGGGCGGCTGGATGCTGGCCAAAGGGGCGGCGGCGGCGAAGGCGCGCATCGCGGCGGGCGACAGCGATCCCTTCTGGCCGGGCAAGATCGCTCTGGCGCGGGTCTATGCCGATCAGGTGCTGACGCTTGCGCCGGGACGCCTTGTAGCGATCACGGCGGGCGGCGAGGATTTGCAGACGATGACGGCGGAGATGTTGGGCACCTAACTATCCCCCTCTTCCCCCGCCTCACGCAGCACATGGCCGGCGCGCCAGAGGTCCCGTTCGTCGATCATCAACCGGTGGGGAATGGCACCCGGCCACAAGGTTCCTGCCGCGCTGTCGAACACCGTGCTCTCGATGCCGTTTTCGGCCAGCAGATTCTGCAGGAACCCAAGGCGGATCCGGTTGCCGGTGCGCAGAAGCTCCACCATCACCGTATCCGCCCTCTCGCCGCCTGTTAGAGTTGGGCCAGCATATAGTCTGCAGTGGAGACCTTGAAGTCGCCGCCTTCCTCCACGTTCAGGTTCGTCACCTTGCCGTCATCGACGACCATGGAATAGCGCTGCGAGCGCTTGCCCATGCCGAACTTGGTCCCGTCCATCTCCAGGCCGACCGCCTTGGTGAAGTCGCCGTTGCCGTCGGCTAACAGCATCACCTTGTCGCCTACGTTCTGGTCTTTCGCCCAGGCGCCCATGACGAAGACGTCGTTGACGGAGAGACAGGCGATGGCGTCCACGCCCTTGGCAGTGAAATCGCCAGCGTGATCGCGAAAACCCGGCAGGTGTTTGACGGAACAGGTGGGGGTGAAGGCGCCCGGCAGGGCGAACAGCGCCACCTTCTTGCCCTTGAAAATCTCGTCGGAGGTGATCGGGCGCGGCCCGTCCGCCGTCATGGTCATGAAGGTGGCCGAGGGCAGGGTGTCGCCGACTTTGATGGTCATGGGGGGGCTCCAGCAGGGTTGCTGCGGCGCCTGGCCGCACGCGCCCGACTTAAGGCGGCAAAGTCGCCACGGCAAGCATTCGGCGACATGACGGCGCCATCGAACATGGCTAGTATCGGGCCATGGCCTCTCGCGACCACACCTTTGACGACGATGAATACG
The DNA here is from genome assembly GCA_038327995.1 of Caulobacterales bacterium. Lineage (GTDB taxonomy): Bacteria > Pseudomonadota > Alphaproteobacteria > Caulobacterales > Caulobacteraceae > CAIOYC01. Next base: position 63,116 of record JBBQLP010000001.1, read on the forward strand.
ACCGTTCGGCCTTTCTGGCGGGGCGGTTCCTGATCGCCATGCCCGGGATCGAGGACCCCCGTTTCGAGCGGGCGGTGATCCTGATGTGCGCCCACTCCACCGATCACGCCATGGGCATCGCCGTGAACCGGCCGGTCGATGGGCTGATGGTGCCGGACCTGTTCGACCGGTTGGGGATCAAGTCGAAGATCAAGCTGCCGCCACGTTCAGTGCTGTCAGGCGGCCCGGTGGAGCGTGAGCGGGGTTTCGTGATCCACACCGACGACTACACCGCGCCGGATTCGACGCTGGCGGTTGGCGACGGCGTGGCCCTCACCGCCACGCGCGAGGTGCTGGTAGCAATGGGCGACGAGGCGCGTCGTCCGCGCCAGTCAGCTTTCGCACTGGGATGCGCCAACTGGTCGCCGGGCCAGCTCGAGCGCGAAATCCGTGAGAACGTATGGCTGTCGTGCGGTCCGGACGAAGCGCTGATCTTTGATGAGGATCACGAGACCAAATGGGAGCGTGCGCTGGGCAAGATCGGCGTCAGGCCCGCGCAGTTGTCCATGCAGATCGGACGGGCCTGATTTCCTCGTCCGGGGCGGAGGAGAGGCCGTTCTGCATCATCGGCAGCATCACCGTGGTTCCCGCGAACACGAACAGCATCCAGTCGAAGTTGTTCGGTTGGATCAGCACGCTTTCCGACAGAGAGCGCAGCAGAAAGGTGGCCGTGAAGACCAGCGCCCAATCGCCATCCCGCGTGTTTCTTCCTCGAACCATCGCTACCACGAGAACAGTCGCCAGAAGCAGCGCGGTCAGCACCGCCCCGATCCAGCCTACCTGCACCAATATGTCGATCCAGCCATTGTGAGCGGTCGGCACGGTCCAGCCCGTCTCGCGGCGCACGATCTGAGCCGGGACGGAGGCTTTCTCCCAGAAGGCGGCGTAGCCGTAGCCAGTGAAGGGGCGCTCGGCGATGCGGCGGAACAGCGATGCCCAGATTTGAGTGCGCCCGGTGAGGGTGGCGTCCTTGCCGAGCGCGCTGAAGGCCAATTGCGGGGCCAGGCTCAGCACGCCGATAAGGACGCTGGCTGCGGTGACGGCGCAGAAGACGGCGATCACGGCGATAGCCGGGCCGCGCCGCGTCAACCACAGCACAATGTAGATGGCGGCAGGAAGCAGCACCACCAGGAGTGCTGTCTTCGACTTCGACATAAGCACCACCAGGATGCAGAGCGCCGCCCCCGCCGCCCAGCGCCAACCCTTGCCGGTGATCATTGCGGCGGACATACAACTGAACGCGCCGACCGCCATGACCGCGCCGAGCGAGTTCTTCTCATACCAGAGGCCCCGCCAGTCTCCGGCGTTGATATCGTGCGATATGCCCATCTTCGGATAGGCCAGCGCCGCGATAATGCTGCCAATGGCGAGAAACACGCCTAGTCGCGCGATTATCACAACGCCCTCGCCGTCCCGGAACCGCGCGCCGAAGTAGAGGCCGAACAGGCTTGTGGCGACGAAAGCGAAGGCCCGCCGTGAAGTGGTTGCTGAATTGATCGACCAAATTGTCGAGAGGTAGATCCAGAACGCCAGCAATCCGAACAGGATCAGAGGGATCGTCGCCTCAAACATCGCCCGAAGCCTTACGGCGATGAAGAAAATCGTGCCCGCGTAAACGGGGAGCCAGATAAGGCGGAGCCAACTCGGATCATCGCTCAGCGACTGGACCGGCACGAACAGCGGAGCCACGAGCGCCTGGGAGAACAAGAAGATGGCGATATAGGCGAAGGCCCGCTCGGAAAGGTCCAGCAGGCTTGGCGACGGCTCGTCGTTCACGGCGTCAGGCCGTGGCGCGAAGGGGCGCGCGGTCGAGGTAGCTTTCGTTGAGATAGACTTCCGCCGCCTGCGCTTCGAGCGCCGGAGCGTAGCCGAAACCCTGACCGTACTGACAGCCGAGTTCGCACAGTCGCCGGGCCGCGGCCTGGGTTTCGACGCCCTCGGCCACCACCTCCAGACCCAGGTCACGCCCCAGCGACGCCACCGAGCGGACGATCTTCTCCGACCCTTCGTTCTCGGCCATGGTGCGCACGAAATAACGGTCGATCTTCAGGGTCTCGAACGGCAGGCGGGTAAGGTAGGCGAGAGAAGAAAATCCCGTGCCGAAATCGTCCAGCGAAATCCCGGCGCCCGCCTCACGCAGAGCCTGCAACACCACCGCCGCCCGTTCCGGGTCGCGCATGATGTCGCTTTCGGTGACTTCGATCTTGAGGGCCCGGGGGGGCAGATTGTGGCGGGCCACCATGTCGGCCACGAAATCCACCAGCCGGTCGTCTTCCAGTTCTCCGGTCGACAGGTTCACGGCGATGAAAAGCTCTCCCGCTTCGGGGTGCGCAGTGCGCCAGGCAGCAAGCTGCGCCGCCGAGGTCTGCAGGATGTGACGGCCCAGAGTCCCCATCTGACCGGCGTCGGCGATCAGGGGCAGGAAATCATCAGGCAGAATCAGGCCGCGCTTGGGGTGTTTCCAGCGCGCGAGGGCCTCGAAGCCAGCCAACCGTCCCGTCTCCAGATGGGCGATGGGTTGGAAGAAGGGCATGATCTCGCCCCGCGCCAGCGCCCCGTGCACCTCGGCTTCTAGGGCCAACCGCGAGAGACCTTCGGAGGAAGGAGCCTTGGCGGCGGTGAGGGTCTTGCCCGCGCTCTTGGCCGCTTGCAATGCAACGGACGCCCGGCGCAGGAGATCATGCGCATCCGTTCCATCCGCCGCGCCGTCGGCGCGCGCCGATCCGATCCACAGCGTCGGGTGAATATCTACCCCACGGATCGACAGCGGTTGCTCCAGCGCCTTCCGCAGAGCCGCCACTGGATCCACGGCCCCCTCGCCGTCATCCACGATGAAGGCGAACTCGTCTTCGCCGATGCGGGCGGCGGCGTGATCAGCGGGCAAGGCGCCCGCCAGCCGCGATCCGAGCACCTTCAGCACCAAATCGGCGCGTTCAGGCCCCAGCCCTTCGTTGAGGCGACGCAGGCGCGCGAGGTCGGCGGCGACCAGGCGAATCGGGCCGGGCCTCACCAATCGTTGCTCGACCCGTCGCATGAAGCTGGTGCGGTCGAGCAGGCCGGTAAGGGTGTCGCGGCTTTCGACGGCCTCTGGCTCCGGCGCGGCAATGCCAGTGACGCAGCCGCCGTCTTCTAGTCTGACGCCACGCCAGATCGCGGCGGGCGCATCGCCGAATTGCAGCAGCGCGCTGCGCCCTACCCCAGTGTCGTCCGTGTCGAGCAGAGCGGCGGCGCTTGATCGATGTTCGGGAGCAACCAGCGCTATGAAGGCGTTGCGGCGACAGGTAGGCGCGAGGGGCTTCAGCCCCAGACCTGAGAGGTTCCCCATCAACTGCAGGCGGTCGGCCTGAGCGTCCCAGCGCCACAACACGGAGTCCGCTCCCGCCAGCGCTTCAAGAAGCGCCGTCGCGTCCGCCCAGCCCAGAGACAGCTCCTTACCCATCACTCATCCTGCGGTCGGGAGGAGGGCGGAGGTTCAGCGCGCCGCCGTTTCGTCCCCCACCATCCCGAACAACAGATGATCTCGCCAAATGCCGTTAATTTTCAAATAACCGCGCGCCATTCCCTCCTCGGTGAAGCCCACTTTGCGGAGTAGCGCACTCGACGCGATGTTGTCGGTGCAACAGGCGGCCTCGACCCGGTGCAGGCCCAGGGTGCGGAGGGCGAAGCGGGTGACGGCGCAAACGCCTGCCAGCGTATGGCCGCGCCGGGCGTAGGCCTGGCCCGCCCAATAGCCAATGGCGGCGGACTGGGCGACCCCGCGTGTGACGCCGCGGAGGTTGACCCCTCCAACCAGAGCGCCTCCAGCCTTCTCGAACACAAGGTAGGCGTAGCCGAGCCCCAGATCGCGGTCGCGGGCGTAGATAGACAGCCTGCGCCGGAACGCGCCCCGGGTCAGATCATCTGGCGCCCAGGCGGGCTCCCATGGTTGTAGGAAATCGCGCGACGCCGCCCGAAGATCGGCCCAGGCCCGGTGATCGCTCATGCGCGGCGGTCGCAACACCACGGTCCCTCCGTCAAGCGCTCCGGCATCCACCCCGATCCAGTCCCGTAAGGCCATGCAGACAGACTAACTGAGCGCGCCGCCTCCCGCCACGGTCTAGCCAGCCTCGCGGATCGCTTTCACACCTTGTCGAGCCAAGGCGTCGGCGCGCTCGTTCAGCGGGTGACCGCTGTGGCCCTTGACCCAACGCCAGGACACGTCGTGGCGGGCGCGGGCTTCGTCCAGACGCCGCCACAGGTCCTCGTTCTTAACCGGCTTCTTGTCAGCTGTCTTCCAGCCGCGCGCCTTCCAGCCAGCTACCCATTCGGTGATCCCCTGGCGCAGATACTGGCTGTCAGTGTGAAGTTCCACCTTGCAGGGCTTCTTCAAGGTCTCCAGCGCCTGGATCGCCGCCATCATCTCCATGCGGTTATTGGTGGTTTGGCCTTCACCGCCGAAGATATCGCGCTCATGGCCGCCAGACATCAAAACCGCGCCCCAGCCGCCAGGACCCGGGTTCCCGCTGCAGGCGCCATCGGTGTAGATCACTACCAGCGGGGTCATGTAGTCTCTCCGAACAGGCCGAGGCTACCCCCCGCCGAGCGATGGAAGGCCAATTTCGATTCGTACTCCATCGGGTCCTTGGGCCGGACCATCGCCCCTACCGCACCCCTGTCCCAGTCGATCAGACGAGTCAGGAAGAACCGCATGGCCGAGCCTCTCGCGAGGATCGGTAGGGCCTCGCGCTCGGCAGGGCTGAGGGCGCGGATGCTTTGATACCCGGCGACGAGGGCGCGGGCATGGGTGAAGTTGAACGACCCGTCTGCCTCGAAACACCAGGCGTTCAGGCACACACCAAGGTCGTAGGCGAGCGCGTCTTCGCAGGCGAAATAGAAGTCAATCGCGGCGGCGAACTTTCCATCGGCGAAGAAGACGTTGTCGGGAAAGAAATCCGCGTGGATCACTCCGCTCGGCAGGCCCGAGGGCCATGCGGTGGCGAGTTCGGCGAGGTCGGACGCGATCATTGCCCCAAGGCCAACCCTCAGCGCCTCGGCGCTGGCCGTTCGCCCCTCGAATAGGCCCGTCCAGGACGCCTGACCCAGATCATTAGGACGCTGGCCGCCGAAGCCCTCCGCCGCCGTGTGCAGACGCGCCAGCCCGACCCCGGCTTCCCGACAGTGGCCAGCATTAGGCCTGCGAACAGACAGGCCAGACAGGAAGGTGACAAGCGCCGCCGGTTTGCCGCGAAGCCGCTTAAGAGCCGAACCCGAGCGATCAACAACGGGCGTGGGGCAGGGGAAACCCCGCGCCGCTAGCCACTGCATCAGATCAATGAAATAGGGTAGTTCCGCCTCGCGCACCCGCCGCTCATAGACCGTCAAAATGAACCGACCCCGCTCGGTCTCCAGCAGGAAGTTGGAGTTCTCCACCCCCTCTGCAATTCCTTTGAATGACAGAGGTGCGCCGAGGTCAAAATCCCCCAGGAAGGCCCCAAGCTCGGCGTCGGTGATATCGGTATAAACGGCCACGCCGCTTGATCGAGGAGGTGGGGGGCGGCGTCAAGCCGTCTGATCCATCAGGACGCGGGGCAGTTTGAAGGTGATCGTCTCGGGCCGCGCCTCGATTTCCTCGACGGTCACGTTGAAGCTAAACGCAAGTGTGTCGAGCACCCCCTGCACCAGCACTTCCGGGGCCGAGGCGCCGGCCGTCAGACCAAGCACACGCACCCCCGCCAGCATTTCCGGTTCCAGCCCCGAAACGTCGTCGATCAAGCGCGCATCCCGCGCGCCCGAACGTAAGGCCACCTCCACCAACCGAAGCGAGTTGGAGGAAGCTCGTGATCCAATGACCAGCACCAGATCGCACCCCTTCGCCAGTCGCTTGATAGCCTCCTGACGATTGGTGGTGGCGTAGCAGATGTCCTCTCGGTGCGGCCCGGCCATGGCCGGAAAGCGGCAGCGTAGGGCGTCCACCATCTCGATGGTGTCGTCCACCGACAGGGTGGTCTGGGTAATGTAGGCGAGGTTGGCGGGGTCGCGCGGCTGGAAGGCGAGGGCGTCGTCGAGTGTCTCCAGCAGCGTTATGCTTCCTTCCGGCAATTGACCGAGGGTGCCAAGCACCTCCGGGTGGCCGGCGTGGCCGATCAGCACGATCTCTCGCCCGGCTTCGAAATGGCGCTCGGCGTCGACGTGCACCTTGGAGACCAGAGGACAGGTGGCGTCGAGATAAAGCATATTGCGTCTTCCCGCCTCGGCAGTGGCTGATTTGGGAGCGCCGTGGGCGGAGAAGATAACCGGGCGGTCGGCCGGACATTCGGAGATTTCCTCCACGAACACAGCGCCGAGCTTGCTCAGGCGTTCAACCACGTGGCGGTTGTGCACGATCTCGTGGCGCACGTAGACCGGCGCGCCGTACTTCTCGATGGCGCGCTCCACGATCTGAATGGCCCGATCAACTCCGGCGCAGAAGCCGCGCGGACTGGCCAGGCGGACGATGAGCGTGGGGCGGAGGAGTGCGGCGTCCATGCGCCACATTTAGGCGACGGCGCGTTCATTCGCCAGCGTGGCGGTTTGCCTTCGTTGCGGCGCAATCGTGATGGGGTTATGGAGGGTCGTCCACCACCCGGAAAACCTTTCAATGCGTCGCTTCCTTTTCCTGTTCCTCGGTGTAGCGCTTCTCGGCGCCGTGCCCGCCGTCAACAAGGCCCACGCCTCACCACAGGGTGAGGATGACGCGCGCCGACAGGCCGAGGCCGACGCCGAGAAGAAGAAGAAGGCCAAGGATAAAGAGTGGAACGTCGGTCAGGCGCCGTTGCCTTCGGTGAAGAACGCCGGACCTTGCCCCTATGTGAAGGTGCTCTATGACGCCGCGCGCTATATGGAATTGAAGGACGGTAAGGAGACCTCCAGCGCAGTGGGCTGGACCGGCGAGATCCAGAACGTGCGCTCTGCCTGCCAGTATAAAAGCGGCGACCCGATCCACGTGCAGACCTCTATTGCCTTTGCACTGGGTCGGGGACCGCAGGCGCAGGGCAGCTCGAAGGACTATCGCTACTGGGTGGCTGTGACGACGCGCAATTCCGCAGTGCTCAACAAGCAGTATTTCGATCTTGTCGGCGAGTTCCAGCCCGGCCAGGACCGGATCAATGTGGTGGATCGCCTGCAGGACATCGTCATCCCCCGCGCCAATCCGACCGTCTCGGGCGCGAGTTTCGAAGTTCTGATCGGCTTCGACGTGTCGCCTGAGATGGCCGAGTTCAATCGCCTCGGCAAACGCTTCCGGGTCTCCACTCCGGCGGTGGCGCAGGCCGAGACGAGCGCGCCCGGCGAAAGATGAGCGACCTGAAGACCCGCCTCGGCGAGGCGGTATCGGCAGCCTTCGGAGCAGAAGGGCTGCCACACGAGCTTGGCCGCGTGACGGCCTCCGACCGTCCCGACCTCGCCGATTTCCAGTCTAACGGGGCCCTTGCCGCCGCCCAGCAGGCCAAGGCCAACCCGCGTGAGATCGCCGAGCGGGTGCGAATGCGTCTGGCCGCCGACCCGCGCTTTGCTGCCGTGGAGGTGGCCGGGCCGGGATTCATCAACCTCAAGCTCACCGACGCCGCGCTGGCGGAGCGGGTTAGTGAGATCTCGGCCGATCCGCGCAATGGGGCTGAGACGGTGATCGCGCCGCGCCGGGTGCTGGTGGACTACGCGGGACCCAACGTCGCCAAGGCCATGCACGTCGGGCACCTGCGCTCGTCGATCATCGGTGAGTCCATCAAGCGGCTGTTCCGCTTTCGGGGCGACACCGTGGCGGGGGACGCCCACTTCGGCGACTGGGGCTTCCAGATGGGGCTCCTCATCACCGCCGTGTCGGACGAACGCCCCGACCTTCCCTTCCTCGCCGAGGGGGACGGACCCTTTCCGGCTGAGAGCCCGGTGACGCTGGAGGATCTGGAACGCCTCTATCCCCTGGCCGCGGGGCGGGCCAAGACCGACATCGAATACAGGGAACGGGCGCGGCGTGCGACGGCGGCGCTGCAGGATCGCCGCCCCGGCTATCTCGCCCTTTGGCGGCATTTCGTGAGCGTGACTCGCACGGCGCTAGAGCGCGAGTTCCATGCACTGGGCATCGATTTCGACTACTGGAAGGGCGAGAGCGACGCCGATTCCTACCTCGAATGGATGGAGGCCGACCTTCGCGCCAAGGGCCTCCTGATCCCCGATCAGGGCGCCGAGATCGTCCGCATCGCCCGCGAAGGCGACAAGCGCGAGTTGCCGCCGCTGATCGTGGTCTCCTCCGAAGGCTCGGCCATGTATGGCGCCACCGATCTGGCGACGATCCTTGACCGCAAGGCCAGCTTTCAGCCCGACTTAATTCTCTACGTGGTCGATCAGCGGCAGGCCGACCATTTTGAGCAGGTGTTCCGCGCCGCCTATCTCGCCGACTATGTGCCGCAGGGCACGCTTGAGCACATCGGCTTCGGCACCATGAACGGGACCGACGGAAAGCCCTTCAAGACCCGCGAAGGGGGAGTGCTGAAACTCGGCGACCTGATCACCATGACGGTGGACAAGGCGCGCGAACGGTTGCGCGAGGTGGGGCTGGGCGCCGAGCTTGCGCCCGCCGAGTTCGAGGCCACGGCGCACAAGGTGGCGGTGGCGGCGCTGAAGTTCGCCGACCTCTCCAACTATCGCGGCACCAGCTACGTGTTCGACCTCGACCGCTTCACCAGCTTCGAGGGCAAGACTGGCCCTTATCTGCTGTATCAGGCCGTGCGGATCAAATCGCTCCTGCGCCGGGCTGACGAGGTGGGTGCCAAGGCGGGCCCGATCCTGATCGCCGAGCCTGCGGAACGCGATCTCGTCCTGACCCTCGACGCTTTCGAGCAGGCGCTGGCCGACGCTTATGACAAGCGCGCTCCCAACGCGATAGCCGAGCACGCCTACCGATTGGCGCAGAGTTTCTCGAAGTTCTACGCTGCCTGCCCGGTGCTGGCGGCGGGCGATGAGGCGAGCAAGCGTTCCCGAATCTCACTGGCGCAGATCACGCTGGCGCAACTCGAACGCGCGCTGGACGTGCTTGGCGTCGAGACGCCTGATCGGATGTAGGCGGTCGACCTTTATATTCCCTGGTCTTCGCTAGACTCGCTGGGATGGGTCCTCTCCCTCAGCCGGCCAACACCCGCGCGATCACCGCGAACACCTTCGCCGTCTCACTCTGCGGCTCTGAGACCATGAGCGGCCTACCGTCGTCGCCGGACTGGCGGAGTGCGATGTCGATGGGGATTTCGCCAAGGAAGGGGGCGCCGATCTCCGCCGCCATCTGCTTCGCACCTCCCCGCCCGAAAATCTCGATGGGTGCGCCGCCAGCGGGGTTGGGGAAGTAGGCCATGTTCTCGATCACGCCGAGGACCTCCACCCCGGTCTTGCGGAACATCTCGGCCCCGCGCCGCACGTCGATCAGGGCCACGGGTTGAGGGGTGGAGACGATCACCACCCCGTCGACCGCTACCTTCTGCGCCATGGTGAGGAGGATATCGCCGGTGCCGGGGGGTAAGTCGATGACCAAAATATCGAGAGGCTCGGCCTCGGCTCCCCATGCCACGTCGTTCAGAAGCTGGGTCACGGCGGAAGAGGCCATGGGTCCGCGCCAGATCATCGGCGCGCCCTCGTCGACGATCAGGCCGATGGAGATGCACTTCACCCCATGCGCCTCAGGTGGGACCAGCTTCTTGTCGGCGTTCATCTCCGGCTGGGCGCTGAGGCCCATCATGCGCGGCAGCGAGGGGCCATAGACATCGGCGTCAACCAGCCCTGTGCGCAATCCCATCGCGGCAAAGGCGCAGGCGAGGTTGACCGCCACGGTGGACTTTCCGACCCCGCCTTTGCCCGACGCCACGGCGATAAGCCGCTTGACGTGCGGAGGCTTGATGGCGGTGGGCGGGCGGGGCTGAAGCTGGGCGTGCCGGTCCTCGCTCACCCGGGCGCCGCGCCGCACGCGGGTGACGCCCGGGGCGGGCGGGGTCTCGCCCTCGGCCGTCAGCACCACCTGCGCCTGCTGCACGCCGGGCAGGGCGCGCAGCACAGCTTCGGCCTGTTGGCGGGCGGCGGCGTAGAGATCGATGTGGTCCGGTGCGACCTCGAGCATGAAGCCGACGCGACCCTCGCGGATGAGCAAGCCCCGCACCAGCCCGGCGGCGCTCAGCCCTTGGCCGGAGCGCGGGTCGATCACAGCGTCGAGCGCCTGCATCACAGCCTTGCGGTCAAGGGGGGGTGAATCTGCGGGAGTGCGGTCAAAGCGGGAAATCGTGGTCATGGCGGGCTTTTACGCCGGGTTTTCGCGATCGTCGCGGACGAACTCGGCCTCGGTGTAGCCCTGGAAGTAGAGCAGGGCGGTCAGGTCGAAATGATCCACCCGCGCATCGGCCTCGACGGCGACTACGGGTTTAGCGCGATAGGCGACCCCGAGCCCTGAAGCGCGGATCATGTCGAGGTCGTTGGCCCCGTCCCCCACCGCGATGGCGTCCGCCGGAGTCAAACCCAGGCGTTCGGTTTCGCTGAGCAGCGTCACCAGCTTCGCCTCTCGTCCCAAGATCGGCTCGGTCACCCGTCCGGTCAGACGGCCATCCTGGGAAAGCAGGACATTGGCGAAGTCGGCGTGGAAACCGGCGGCTCTCGCCACGCGGCTGGTGAAACTCTTGAACCCTCCCGAGACAAGCAGGCACCGCGCGCGGTTCGCGGCCATGCTCGCCGCCAGCGTCCGCGCGCCGGGATTGAGCCGCACCCGTTCAGCGTAGCAGCGACCGAGCGCCTCCAGAGGCAAGCCTTCCAGCATCGCCACCCGCTCTCGAAGCGCGCCCGCGAAGTCGAGTTCGCCGCGCATGGCCCGTTCAGTGATGGCCGAGACCTCAGCCTTGACGCCCGCGTAGCTGGCCAGTTCATCCAGGCACTCACAGCCGATGATGGTGGAGTCCATGTCAGCGATCAGCAGGCGCTTGCGGCGGCCGTCAGTGGGCTGGATGCACATATCGACCGGGAGGCCATGAAGGGCGGTTGCGGCGACGCCCCTCAAACCTGAAAGGTCGCCATTCTCGATCAGCCAGTCGCGCGCGCCTGGCCCCAAGGCGTTCCGCGCCTTGACGGACGCGCCTTGCGCCGCCACCGCTTGCTCCAGACGCGTCGCCGCTTCGTCCCGGGCGGCGGCGTCGAACGAGACGAAGGTCAGCGCGAGGGTCATGAACGGGTTCGGCGGAGTGAGAGGTGGGCACGGCCCCAGCGTCTGGCTGATCGCCGGGCCGACCGCAAGCGGCAAGTCAGCCCTCGCACTGCGTCTGGCGGAGGAGACCGGCGGCGAAGTCGTCAACGCCGATTCCATGCAGGTCTATGCCGATCTTTCGGTGCTGACCGCCCGCCCAACGACAAAGGAGATGAGCCGCGCGCCGCACCACCTTTACGGCGTCGCGGACGGGGCCGAGGCGTGGTCGGCGGGGCGCTGGTTGCGGGCGGCGCAGGCTGTGCTGGCGGACATTGCGGCGCGGGGGAGGACTGCCGTGGTGGTCGGCGGCACGGGCCTCTATCTCGGTGCGCTCACCAAGGGTCTTTCCGACATTCCAGCCATTCCTGAGGCTGTGCGCGCACAGGCGCAGGCGCTGTTCGACGCCCAGGGCGAGGCGACCTTTCGCGCCCGGCTTGCGGACCTCGACCGCGAGGCTGAAGCTCGCATATCCCCCGCCGATCGTCAGCGGCTGACCCGCGCCTATGAGGTGGCTGCGGCGACCGGACGCTCGCTGACGGACTGGCGCAAGACCGCGATCCCGCCCCTGTCGCAAGGTTTTCGAGCCGTGGTGCTGGAGCCCCCGCGCGCCGATCTATATGCCCGCTGCGACACACGGGTCCCCGCCATGATCGAGCACGGGGCGCTGGAGGAGGTGAGGGCGCTCATCGACCGCAATCTCGATCTCGCCTTGCCGGTGATGAAGGCGCTGGGCGCCCGCGAGTTCACCGCTCATCTGCGGGGCGAGACCACACTCGTCGAGGCTGTCGCCCTCACCCAACAGTCCACCCGCAACTACGCCAAGCGCCAGACCACCTGGTTCCGGGGGCAGGCGGCGGACTGGCCGCGCATCGCCGCTGTCGATCACGCGGAGCAATGGGCGGCGTTGCAGGCTCTAGCCAAAAGCTTCGCTTTGGGGCTCACTGGCGAACACACGAGGGAGCAAACCACATGAGACTTGCACTTTTGAGCACTGCCGCGCTGCTCGCCGCCGGAACACTTGCACGCGCTGAGGTTCCGATACACGGCCCGCCCGCTACAGCGGCGGCGATCCTCAAGGCCGACCGCGACTTCTCCGCCCTGTCGGTCAGCCAGGGAACCGCCAAAGCCTTCCGCGACACCGTGGATCCGACCGATAGCCGGGCCTTCGCGGGTGTCGGCGATCCGGTGCGCGGGTCCGCCGCCATCTTTGCACAATACGTCAAGGACTCCCCTCCGGGGACGAGCCTGACCTGGGAGCCCAGCGAGGCGTTCGCCGGGACCGGCGACATGGGCGTCACCTGGGGCCGCTGGACCTTCACCCTGCCGAAGGGCGCGGGCAAGAACGTCACCGGGCGCTACGTCACCGTCTGGCGCAAGGACGGGGCCGGGGTGTGGAAGGCGCTGATCGACATCGGCAGCCCGGACCCCGCTACCCCCTGAAGCCGCCCTCGGCCAGGAACTCGGCTTCTTCGGGCGTGGTGTCGCGGCCCATCACGGCGTTGCGGTGCGGAAAGCGCCCGAAGCGGGAAACGATACCGTGGTGCATGACGGCATATTTGATCAGGTCCTCGTCGCTGTGCGCGCGGAACAGGTTCATCGAGCGGCGCTGGTCAGACGCATCTTCGGAATGCTCGAACGGCATATAGAAGAAGACGCGCAAGCTGGCGTCCACTGCCCGGTCGTGACCGCTAGCTAGCGCCCAGTCCGCCGCGTGGCGCGCCATGGCGTCGGTGGCGAAGGCGTGGGCCGAGCCGCGATAGAGGTTGCGGGGGAACTGATCCAGGCAAAGCACCAGGGCCAGCGCCCCGTGCGGCGTCTCGGCCCAGTCAGCGTATTCGCCCCTCGCCGCCGCCAGATGCACCGCCTCGAACCGGTCCCGGATCTCCTGGTCGAACGCCTCGTCCTTTTTGAACCATTGCCTCGGACCCGCATCGCGCCAGAAGTCGACGATCTCGGTGGACAGAGGCGGTTCGATGGACATGGCGGCTCCTTGGGGATGCGAAGATGGGGGTGCGCGTTCATCCGCCAAACGGCTGTGCGCGGCATCACGCCCACCCGAGCGCCGCCTCGCCTCGCAAGATCGCCTCGGCCTCCACCGTGTGTTTGGCGTCCGAACGGTCGTGCAAGATCAGAGCGGGGAGCAGCAGCAGGGGCGCGCGTCCCCCACGCACCGCCCGCACCACCACGCGCTTGGCAGGCTCATCGCAAAAGGGCTGTACGGGCCGGATCGCGAACGATCCCGCACGAGGCGACAGGGCCGTCAGGAGGTCGTGCAGCCGGTCCGCCCGGTGGATCACCACCACGCGCCCGCCCTCGCGCACCGCCTTGGTCAGGAAGTCCGCCCAAACCTGCAGCCCATCGTCCGCCAGCCACGCGCCCGCGCGCTCCGGCGCAGGGCCCCGCAGACTGTTCCGGTCGTCGAAGAACGGGGGGTTGGCGAAGGCAAGGTCGAATCCTGTCAGGCCGAGGTTGGCTGGTCCGGTCGCCACATCTCCCGCCTGCGCTTCCACCCGGTCGCTCGTCCCGTTCGCTGCTATATTCGCCGTTGCAAGGGCCAACGCCTCCGCATCGCGATCCACCCCGACCATGTGCGCGCCCGGATAACGCAGGGCGGCCTGAAGCAAGGCCCCCCCCGCGCCGCAGCCTGCCTCCAGCGCGCGCTCACCCGGCTTGAGACCCAGCGCAGCGGCAAGTAGGGCAGCGTCCATGCCCGCACGATAGCCGCGCACCGGCTGGGCCAGTCTCACGCGGCCGCCAAGGACAAGACTCTCAACTGTGGCGGTTTGATCGCTCCCGGCGCTTTCCGACACGGCGCAACCCCTGCGTTCACTTGACCCTTGAGGGCTGGATCACCATTGTCACCTGATGCGCGGAACGGCGCCAGTCCGCGCTCGCTTCGGGGTGGGCGATCGTAGCGCCATGGCCCACATCGGGCGAGCAAGAACGAGGCCCTCCCTTGGACGCAGTCGCGGCAGTTCCCTTGCGATTGACAGACGTAGGTCCTCCGCCTCCGACCGTGGACCACCTGCTGGCGCTTGCAGCGCGCGACATGGCGGGGGTGGACGATCTTATTCTGGCGCATATGCAGAGCGACGTGGCGGTGATCCCGGCGCTGGCCGAGCACTTGATTTCGGCGGGGGGCAAGCGCCTGCGCCCCCTGCTCACCGTCGCTGCTGCGCGCGCCTCGGGCGCCCAGACCGACGACTTTCGTAAGCTGGCCGCCGCCGTGGAGTTCATCCATACCGCCACTCTACTGCATGACGATGTGGTGGATTCCTCCTCGCTTCGTCGGGGTAAGGTGGCCGCACATCTGATCTGGGGTGCGCCGTCGAGCGTCTTGGTGGGAGATTTCCTGTTTTCGCGGGCGTTCGAGCTGATGGTGTCGTCCGGCTCCATGCAGGCGCTGGAGATTCTGGCGCGGGCCTCGCGGGTGATTTCCGAGGGCGAGGTGTTGCAGCTCACCCGCTCGCACGACCTTGATCTGCATCAGGACATCTATCTGGAGATCATCGCCGCCAAGACCGCCGAGCTGTTTGCGGCGGCAGCGGAGGCGGGAGCGGTGTCGGCGGGGGCTGCGTCTGATGTAACCCGGGCGTTCCGCAGTTTTGGCATGAATGTGGGACTGGCCTTCCAGTTGATCGACGACGCCCTGGACTACACCTCAACAGCGGGGGAACTCGGCAAGAACCCCGGCGATGACTTCCGTGAAGGCAAGGCCACCCTGCCGCTCTTGCTGGCGGTGGAGCGCTCCGGGCCTTCGGAAGCGGGCTTCTGGGAACGTGCTATCGGGCGGCAGGAGCAACGCGATGGTGATTTTGACCACGCGCTGAAGCTGATCGAAGACACTGGCGCGCTGGAAGCCACCCTCGATCTCGCCCACGTCTATGCCGCCAAGGCCAAGCGGGCTATCGCCGGCATAGGGGTACAGACGTGGCGCAACGCCATGTGCGACCTCGCGGACTTTGCGGTCAGCCGGGGCGCCTGAGCCGTTGGTTGATCGCCAGCCAGCCACCGACCGAGATCGTCACTCCGACAATCAGTACCGGCCAAGCTTCACCCGGAGCATGGCGCGCAACGACGAGCGCGGCGAGAGCGTAGGCGCCGACAATCAGCCATACCCGATGCGCCAGCTTGGCATGATCGCCGCCCTTCGCCAGCATCCAGCGTTGATAAAGATGCTCGCGGTGGGCATCGAATAGCCTCGTCCGACGCCTCGCCCGCGCGATCAGGGTCAGCAGCACATCGGTGAGCAGCGGCGTCAGGGCGATGGGCGCTGCGAGCAGCGTTATCGGCGCGTCGGACTTTCCCGAACCCGCGCCCACGACGGCGAGCATGGCGGCGAGCGCGCCCGTGAACTGCGCTCCGGCGTCGCCCTGAAACAGTCGGGCATTCGGGTAGTTGGTGGGAAGAAAACCCAGCCCCGCCGACGATGCAGCCAGAAGCCCGACCGAAAGCAGCGTTGCGTGGGTGGGCAAGGCGGCCATGCCCAATGCTCCCCCGACAATGATCATGGCGCCAGCGACCAGCCCATTGGCTCCGTCCATGAAATTGACCGCGTTGACGACCACCACGATCCACAGCGCGGTCCCTGCGATGCTAAATGCCGGGGCGAGAACGAGGGCGTTATGGGCGGCGATCGGGATGGCTGCCGGGCGGGCCACAAAGACCGCAAACGCGAGCGCCACGACCAGCTGCACCAGCAGCTTGGTCCGGGCGCCGAACTCATGCAGATCGTCGAGCGCGCCGAACAGGCCGAGCAGGGCCGCAAGCCCGAAGGACGCCGCGACCTTTGCGTCCAGACCGTCGTGTGGGCCGCCGAGCCCCTGAAACAGGAGGAGCCCCGCGCCAGTCCCCGCGATCATTGCCAGCCCGCCCGCCGTCGGAGTCGGCGCGTCGTGCATTCCGCGCTCTCGAGGGCGGTCCACCGGCCCGCTCCAGGCGATCAGGCGAGACAGCGCCGCCGACACCAGGAGCGCCGTCAGAATCGCCAGCGCGACGACGGCCACTCCGGTCATCAATCAGCGCAGGCTGGCGCAGAAGCGCTGGATGCGGTTGCAGGCGTCTTCCAGCACCTCGGTCGAGGTGGCGTAGGAGATGCGGAAGAAGGGAGAGAGGCCGAACGCCTCTCCCTGCACCACCGCCACCGCTTCGGCGCTTAGAAGCTCGGCGGCGAAATCGCCATCTGTCTCGATCACGTTGCCCGAAGGCGCGGTCTTGCCGATCAACGCCTCGCATGAGGGGTAGACATAGAAGGCGCCCTCGGGCTTGGGGCACTGGAGCCCGCTGGCCTGGTTCAGCATGGAGACCACGAGGTCCCGCCGCTTCTCGAAGGCGTCGCAGCGCTCCTTCATGAATTCCTGCGGGCCGTTCAAGGCTTCCACAGCCGCCGCTTGGCTGATGGAGGAGGGGTTGGAGGTCGTCTGGCTGATCACCTTGCCCATGGCCTTGATCAACGCTTCAGGACCCGCTGCATAGCCGATCCGCCAGCCGGTCATGGCGTAGGCTTTGGAGACCCCGTTCATGGTCAGGGTGCGCTCGTAGAGCTTGGGCTCAACCTCGGCGATGGTGGCGAACTCGAACCCGTCGTATAGCAGGTGCTCGTACATATCGTCAGTCAGCACCCACACCTGCGGATAGCGCAGCAGCACGTCTGCCAGCGCCTTCAAGTCGGCGCGGGAATAGGCTGCGCCAGTGGGATTGGAAGGTGAGTTGAGGATGATCCATTTGGTGCGGGACGTAATCGCCGCTTCCAGCGCCTCAGGCTTGAGGCGAAAACCATCCTCCGCCCGCGTGGGTACGATGACGGGCTCGCCGCCCGCCAGCAGCACCATATCGGGGTAGGAGACCCAGTAGGGGGCGGGCACGAGCACCTCGTCGCCGGGGGAGAGGCTGGCGACGAGGGCGTTGAAGATCACTGGCTTGCCGCCCGGCGCCACGTGCACCTGGGAGGGTTTGTAATCGAGGTTGTTCTCGCGCTTGAACTTGCCGCAGATCGCCGCCTTCAGTTCGGGCGTGCCGTCAGGGTCGGTGTATTTGGTCTGGCCATCGCGGATTGCCTTGATCGCGGCGTCCTTCACATTGTCGGGCGTGTCGAAATCGGGCTCGCCAGCGGATAGGGCGATCACGTCGGTTCCGGCCGCCTTCATGGCCCGCGCTTTAGCCGAAATCGCGACCGTAGGCGAGGCCTTGACGCGCTTCAGGGCGGCGGATTCGGTGAACATGGCGGGCTCCGGAAAACGGCGCGGACCCTAAGCGGAGCAGGCGGGCAAGTCCACCGCGTGCGAGCCTAGCGTTGCGGTCCGCGCAAGGGCTCGTCCGCCGGTTTGAGCGCAGGGGCCGGTTCGGGGGCAGTTGCGGACGCCGGATCGACCGCAGCCTTCGGGGCAATCGTGTGCGCCGCCTTGACCTTGGCGATGCGGGATTTCGGCTTTGCCGCAGTCTTCCCGGACTTGGGAGGCGGGATGGCCTCGCCTTCTGTGGCGGCAGGCGATGGGGTTTTGTCAGCGGCAGACGCTGACGCTTCTGCTGCTGGTGCGTCCTGCCTTCCAGCCGCAAGATCTGGCACCGTGGCGACGTCGGAAACCGGAGCGCCGCCGCGGGCGGTGAAGGTCGTCGCGGGCGGGACCGCAGCCTCGGCTTCCACCGGCTTCGCTTCGGCGTGACCTTTCAGCGCTTCCCCGAACAGTGTAGACTTGTTGTAGAGCCGTTTGGCCGCTTCCCCGCAGCCCGCGTCGTTGGCGTCCCACATTCCCCAGTCCAGCATCCGCCAGATCGGCTGTTTCTGGCGGGTGACGCCCCAGAGCTTGTAGCCCGCCAACTCCGACTCGACCCCGTATTGATGGATGGCGGTCGGGCTGGCCTTTTCGGCGGCGGCGAGCGCCCGCTCATAAGCGTGCAGGTATTCACGCCGGTCTTTTTCTATCAGGGCGTCGTTTTTTGCGCGCGCAGTGACCTTGGCCTTGCCTTCGATGGAAACCATGTCGGCATGGGCGATGGGATCAAGTTCAAGCTGCCCCGCCAGCGCCCCGTGACACCAGGCCACCAGGCCATAATCGTCCTTGGGCAGGCTGTTGGCGCCGTTCGCCGTTGCGTCTTCCGGGGAAGCGGCGGCGACGGACGCGGGTGCGGACGCAGCTTCGGAAGGGGCAGCCTGCCCTAGAACCAAAGCGAGCAAAAGAGCGATAGGCATAAAGGGCTAATCCTGAATATCGTCGTGTTTGGTTAAAGCGGGAGCGCCGTAGCCGCCGCCCCCCGGCGTTTCGATCTCGATAGAATCGCCCGCCTTCACCGCGACGGAAAAGCAGCCGGGCAAGGCTTTTGCGTGACCATAGGTATCGATCAAGCTTTGCCGTCCGCCTAACGCATCAGAGCCGCCTGCGATCCCGCGCGGCGGATTTTCCCTGCGCGTGGAGAGAAGCGCCGCTTCCATGGGCTCCAGAAAACGGATGCGTCGGATCAAACCATTACCGCCGGGATGGGCGCCGGCGCCGCCCGAACCGCGCCTTACGCCGAACCGCTCCACCCGCACCGGAAAGCGTCGCTCCAGGATTTCGGGGTCGGTCAGGCGCGAATTGGTCATGTGGGTGTGGATGGCCGAGGCCCCCGCCGCCCGCGCGCTGGCGCCCGCGCCGCCGCACAGGGTCTCGTAATACTGCTGGTCCTCGTCCCCAAAGGTGAAGTTGTTCATGGAACCCTCTGAATTAGCTAGGACTCCCAGCGCCTGATAGAGCGCATCGACGATATGCTGGCTGGTTTCCACATTGCCTGCCACCACGGCGGCGGGATAGCCAGGCGCGAGCATCGAGGGCTCCGGCACTATGATCCTGAGCGGAGCAAGGCAGCCCGCGTTGAGGGGAATGTCGTCGTCCACCAACGTCCTGAACACATAGAGCACCGCCGCGTGAACCACCGCGGTAGGTGCGTTAAAGTTGGAGGGCAGGATCGGGCTCGATCCTGTAAAGTCGATGCTCGCCTCGCCCGCCTCGGCGTCGACGGTGATGCGCACCACGATCTCGCCGCACCCATCAAGGGGAACGCAGGCCTCGCCGTCGGTCAGCGCGCCGATGGCGCGGCGCACGGCAGCTTCGGCGTTCTGTTGCACGAAGCGCATATAGGCCGACACAGTGTGACCGCCGTGGCTCTCGATCATACCGCGCACCGATGCCGCGCCCGCTTGGCACGCGGCCATCTGCGCCTTCAGGTCAGCGATGTTGCGATCCACAGCACGGGCCGGATGAGGACCTTTGAGGAAGGCGGCGCGGGTGTCGGCGTCCAGAAACACCCCGCCCCGCATCACCGGCAGAGCGTCGAGCAGCACGCCTTCCTCATCGATGCTGCGCGAGAACGGCGGCATGGAGCCCGGCTGCACACCGCCGACGTCCGCATGGTGGCCGCGTGCAGCGACGTAAAAGGCGGCCGCCGCAGAACGCTCATCCATGAACACTGGCATCACGACCGTGATGTCCGGCAGGTGCGTACCGCCTGCGTAGGGGTTGTTGAGCGCGTAGGCGTCGCCGGGACGCAGCACGGGATGTCGGTCCCGTACCGCCCGCACGCTGGCTCCCATGGAGCCGAGATGCACCGGCATATGCGGCGCGTTGGCGACCAGGCCTCCGTCTGCGTCGAACAGGGCGCAGGAGAAGTCCAGCCGCTCCTTGATGTTGACCGATTGCGCGGTGCGCTCCAGCGCCGCGCCCATGGACTCCGCCACCCCCATGAAGCGGCGGTTGAACAGTTCCAGCGTCACCGGATCGGCCACGGCGGGCTCGGCGTCGAATGCGGCGGAGGCGGGAGCGTCGGTGCGTATGAGGCGGATCAAACCCTCGGGTTCCGAGCGGGCGGTCCAACCGGGTGCAAGCGCAATCTGGGTGTCGTCGCGCACGATCAGAGCGGGGCCGGAAAGGGTGGTGAGGTGGGCGGCGTCGATGATGGGGGCGTCGTGGGACTGGCCATTTGCATACAAGATTATCCGCTCATCCCCGCGCAGGCGGGGACCCAGATGGACCGGAAGCATTTGTGCAGCTTCTTGAAAACCCAACACTGCCTTGAAGGGGTTGAGGGCCTCGTCTGGGTCCCCGCCTGCGCGGGGATGAGCGGGTTTGGGGCGGGCGGTAGCCTCCACCTCCACGCTGGCGATCAGAATAGGGCGGCCCGGTTCGATGAAGCCGAACAGGCGGCGGTGGGCGTCCTCGAAGGCTACACGAAGCGCGGGCAGGGAGGCGCTCGGAACCGGCAGCGCGGCGTCTGAACCGTCGTAGCGGAGGTTCAGTCGCACAACCGTTTCGCCTGTCTCCGCGCCTTGCGCCGTCAGGGCCGTGTGGACCTCGACACACAGTCGCTCCGTCAGTGTGCTTGCGCGTTCAAGCCCAGCCGCGTCCAGCTCCGCCTCTAGTCCTGACTGCCTCAGGCTCGACACCGTCGCCTGGCCGATGCCCCAAGCCGACAATAGCGAAGCGTATTTCGGACATAGCACCTCGCTCACCCCTAGGGCGTCGGCGACCCAGCAGGCGATCTGCCCCGCTGCGCCGCCGAACGCCACCAGCGCATGATCGCGGGGATCAAAGCCACGCTCGGTCGAGATGCGGCGCACGGCCTGCGCCGTCTCCTCGACCGCCACTGCGATGAAGCCCTCGGCGGCGGCTTCGGTTGAGGGCGCGCCCATTTCGGCGGCGAGGGCGGAGAGCCGTACACGGGCGGCGTCTGTGTCGAGGGGCTGGTCGCCGTTGGGGCCGAACAGGGCCGGAAAGGCGCGGGGATCAAGCCGCCCCAACACCACCTGCGCGTCCGTCACCGTCGCCGGTCCACCAAGCCCGTAAGCGGCCGGGCCGGGTCGCGCGCCCGCGCTTTTGGGCCCGGTCCGGGCTCTCAGCCCATCGAAGCGCAGGATCGAGCCGCCGCCTGCCGCTACGGTATCCACGTCCAGCATCGGTGCGCGGATCTTGGCGCCTGCTACATGGGCGGTATCGCGCCGCTCCAGCGCGCCCGCCCAGCGGCAGACGTCGGTGGAGGTGCCGCCCATGTCAAAGCCCAGCGCCGCGCTGACGCCTGCCTGCCGCGCGGTCAGGCCGACGCCGACCACGCCGCCCGCGGGACCCGAAACCACCGCATCCTTGCCCCTGAAGGCTTCGGCCTTCACCAGCCCACCGGCGGAGGTCATGAACCACAGCGGCGCGCCGTTCACCGCGCCCGCCACGCACTCCACATAGGCGCGCAGAACCGGGGTCAGGTAGGCGTCCGCCACCGTCGTTTCGGCGCGGGGGATGAAGCGGGGGAGGGGCGAGACTTCGTGGCTAAGCGCAACCGTGGCGAACCCCGCCGCTCTTGCGACCTCCCCCGCCGCGATCTCATGCGCGGGGTTCAGATCGGCGTGCAGGAAGGCGACGGCGACCGCTTCAAAGCCGTCAGCGCGCGCCATCGCGAGCTTCGCCGCCAGTGCGTCGGCGTCGAGCGGGGTCAGCACGTGCCCTTCGGCGTCCAGCCGCTCGCGCGCCTCGACCACGCCGCTGAACAGGGGCGGGGATTTGATGATGTCCAGCGCGAACAGGTCAGGCCGGGCCTGATCGCCGATCAGCAGCGCGTCGGCGAAGCCCTCGGTGATGACGAGCAGGGTCCTGGCCCCCTTGCGTTCCAGAAGCGCGTTGGTGGCCACCGTCGTGCCCATCTTGATGGCTTCGACGCGCTCACGGGGGAACGGGGCGCTGGGCGGGGTGTTCAACAACCGCCGCATCGCTTCCACCGCCGCGTCTTCATAGAGCAGCGAAGCGGAAAGAAGCTTCAGGGTGTGGATTTCGCCGTCGGGGTCTCGCCCCAGAACGTCGGTGAACGTGCCCCCCCGATCGATCCAGAACGACCATTGGAAGGCGACCGTCGCCCCTAAATCGCCATTGTTGCTGTTGCTGATAATGGTTGTCATCCATTGCGGCGCAAGATAGGTTGGAATCACACTCCGATGAGCATCTGGCGCAAAATAGCAAGCTTCGTCGACACGAAGCCCCCCTTGGCCACAGAGCCGGGCGTGGATTGCGGCTGTCCCGAAACCCTGCCGGGCGCAGATCCCGCCTTCACCTCCGCCGTCACCGCCCTGGGGGCCAAGCTTTTACGCCGCGACCGGCGCGGAACCGCCGCCGCTTTCGAGAGTTTCACCGAAGTTTTCCCGCCCACTGCGTCGTCATGGTCGCAGATCAGGCGTTTCTTCGGGCTGGCGGGCAAGACCACCCTTGGCTTCGAGGGCTATGCCGAATCGCTCGCCCGTCGCTATCGGGCCTGCCCCAAGGTGCTGGAGCGGGTGGTGGATGGCCTGTTTCAGGTCGCCAAATCTGACGGGGTGGTTACGGGCGAGGAGATGGCGCTCCTGGAGCGCGTCTCGACTGTGTTCGGTCTCTCGCCACTCAGCTTCCGCCAGTTGAAGTCCGACCACCTGGGCCTTCGCGCCGACGATCCCTACACCGTGCTGCACGTGGAGCCTGACGCCCCGGATGATGCGGTGCACGCGGCGTGGAAGGCGGCGGTAATCGAACTGCACCCCGACCGCGCCGCCGCCAATGGCCTGGAGCCCGATGGCGTAGCCGAGGCCGAAGCGCGCACCAAGTCCCTCAACGCCGCCTTCGACGAGGTGATGCGCGAACGGGCGTCGCTCGCCAGGCAGGCAGCCTGACCAGAACTTCGCCTGGAGCGCTTTAAGTAGCCAAATCGTCAGCGACAGATTGGCGAAGGCGGTTGACGACTGCCCGATTGGCGCCAGATTAACAGTTCGTTGATCTTGCCGGATCGCCCGGCAGCTTGCGTCTGGTCGATGCACGGAGACCCGCTATGGTTCGCGTCACCTGGAATGGCCGTCGAAATCCCGCGCTGGCGGGGGTTTCCTGGCTCGTGGGCGCGGCGGTGACGTTCGCAGCAGCAGCCGTCGCCGTTGTGCTGGCAGTGGTGTTCGCGGCGACGGTGGCGCTGGCGACGATCCTAGTGGGCGGGTTGATCGCCGTGTGGGCCACGGTGTGGAAGTTGCGCCGCGCGCCGCAACTTCAGCGTGCCGCTGCGGGTCCTATCATCCTCGATGCACGCAAGGTCGGCCACTCCTGGGTCGCTTACGGCTGGGATCAGGCGCCTCACTAGGTGGTAGAGTGGGGTTAGGCTAAAGCCGGGCCATGCCATCGCCTTATATCGACGCCCCCTCTCCCAATTTCGACACACGCACCGCGCCGCCGGACATGATCGTCCTGCACTACACCGGTATGCCCTCCGGCGAGGCGGCGCTGGATCGCCTGCGCGATCCTAACGCCAAGGTCTCGGCCCACTATCTGGTGGAGGAGGACGGGCGGGTGTTTCGCCTGGTGGCCGAGGAGCGCCGCGCGTGGCACGCGGGCGTCTCGTTCTGGAAGGGCGAGCGGGACGTGAACGCGGTCTCCGTGGGTATCGAGATCGTCAATCCGGGGCACGAGTTCGGCTACCGCGCCTTTCCTGACGCGCAGATCGAGGCGGTGATCGCTTTGGTGGGCGATATCCGCACCCGCTGGACCATCCCCGACGCACGGATCATCGGCCATTCCGACGTGGCGCCGGATCGCAAAGAAGATCCCGGCGAATTTTTCCCCTGGAAACGGTTGCACGATGCCGGACATGGCCTGTGGGCCGAACCCGCCGCTGCGCCGGGCGAAGCACTGGGAGAGGGCGATGAGGGCGTTGGAGTTTACGCGCTACAGGCCGCGCTGGCCCGCCTCGGCTACGACAGCCCGCCGTCCGGCAAATACGACGTCGCCACCCGAACGGTCATTACCGCCTTTAAGCGCCACTGGGCCCCGCACCGGCTGGACGGCGTGGCGGACGGCGAGACGCGGGCCCGGCTGATGGCCCTGCTCAGGGCGGCGGCGGGGTATGATCTGGGGCTGGCGTGATCAATACTGGCGAGGATTTCGCAATCCGTTTCGATATTCCGCCGTTTCTCCACCACCCAGGAAGGTGGCTTCAACACCTACTATTCGTTCTGCAGTCACCCCGTTTTGATGCATGAGTTGCACAGTGTATTTTCGATAGGGAGGACTATAGCGTCCCCCCCAATCAATCCCTGATCGCACAATAGAACTAACTTTGGTGTAGGGACCAGCCTTGCTCGTAACACCCTCATATTCCACCTTGATCTGAATGAGATCGGCCTTTGGACTTGTGACCGAAGCCCAGAGTGGTTTTCCGAAAAACAGCGCAGCGAAGGCAAGCGTCGCTAGAACGATCCACCACGAATCCATTTTACCTCTCCGGTTCACATCTTGAACCCGCATACTCGATTTTGCTCAGACGCCGGTGATAGTTCGGGTTGACGTTGACCCTTCACCATAGCACTGAGTCGCTCGGGCCAGACGGTCGGGCGGTCGCGGCGCGCGCAAGCGGGTCGAGGAAAGTCCGGGCTCCACGGTGATATGGCGGCGGGTAATGCCCGCCGGGGGCGACCCCAGGGATAGCGCCACAGAAAGCAAACCGCCTCTCGTTTCGGCGAAGGGTAAGGGTGAAAGGGTGGGGTAAGAGCCCACCGCGGACCGGGCGACCGGGACGGCATGGCAAGCCCCGCCAGGAGCAAGACCGAATAGGGACGACGCGCCGGAGGTTCGCCTTTGGTAGGACCATCGCCGGTCCGAGCCGTCCGGGTTGGTCGCGAGAACCGCCCAGCAATGGGCGGTCCAGAGGAATGGCCGTCTCGTGCTTTCGAGCATAGACAGAACCCGGCTTACAGACCGTCTGGCCCATCTCGCGCGGTGCTACTTCCCCGAACCGCGTGTCGGGATCAGCACATCCCTCACGATGGGCACGGCGTCATTCGTCGGGGAGATCAGAATCTGGAACACCATGTTGGTGCCGTTCTGGAAGCCCACGTCCACCGCCGCCAGATAATACTCCCACGCCCGGCAGAACCGCTCGTCCGAGAGGGTCAGGATGGCGTCCCGGTTGGCGGCGAACTTCTTGCGCCAGGCGACCAGTGTGTAATGGTAGTGCAGCCGCAGCACCTCCATGTCCGCCACCGTTAGGCCCGTCCGCTCCGTCGCGGCGAACACCTCCGACAGCGACGGCACATAGGCGCCGGGGAAGATGTATTTGCGGATGAAAGGCCCGGTGGTGCTGGGCGGTGCGCTCCGTCCGATGCAGTGGATCATGGCCCAGCCGTCCGGCTTCAGAAGGTCGCGTACCCTGGCGAAATATTCGTCGAAATAGCCGATGCCCACGTGCTCCATCATGCCGACGGAGACGATGCGGTCGAACTGGCCGGTCAGGTTGCGATAATCCATCTCCACGAAGTCCACGAGGGCCGTGACCCCCGCCGCCTCCGCCCTTTCGCGCGCAGTTGCGAGCTGGGAGGGGGAGACGTTGACGGCGGTGACGTGGGCGCCGGTGTATTTGGCGATGTGGATGGCCATGGAGCCCCAGCCCGAGCCGATCTCCGCCACCGTCATGCCGGGCTTGAGGCCGAGCTTGGCGGTAATCCGCTCCAGCTTGTTGAACTGGGCCTGTTCGATGCTCTCGCGTTCGGGATCGAAGAAAAAGGCGCAGGAGTAGTTCAGTCCTTCATCAAGGAAGAGCCGGTAGATTTCGGTTGATACGTCGTAGTGATGCTGGGCGTTCTTCGCCGCCACACCCACCGGATTGGCCTGATGCCAGCGGCGCATACCGCGCCAGAGGCTGCGCAGCGCCCGCTGCGAGGGGTGCGTCGCCAGTCCCGTCCGGTTCAGCGAGAACAGATACATGAAATCGCCGACGTCCGACCCTTCCTCGAAGGTCAACGTTCCGTCCATGTAGGCCTCCCCGGCGTAGAGCTCCGGGTTCAGGGCTATCCTGTTGTAGAGCGCATTGTCGTGGATGCGCATGGTCACTGTCGGGCCGGGGCCCTTCCCGCCGAAGGTATGCGCCGCGCCCTCGGCGTCGATCAGGCGCAGGGTCCCGTTGCGGATGAACTTGGTCAGGAGGTTGGAGAGCAGGCGCATCCGAGGCATCCGTTAGAAGGTTTGATGCGTCGTCGCTTCTCAGCGGCGGCGCTGCCGCTTCTTACCACTACGCCGGGCGGTGTCGCGCCGTTTCGGATCGCCAGAGTCTCGGGAAGTGTTTGTGGGACCGTGGCGCGGCCTACAAGGGCGAGAGTGCAGTTCAGTTCCGTGTATGTTCTGTTTACAGCCTGTTAATCGTTTGCGGTCCTCTTGCGACACTTTCAAAATCCCAACGAAAACAACTTTCGGTGTCATTGTATCCCAATTGATCCCATGTTAACCCAGATCACGCGGACGGCGTAGATCGCGTCCTTTCGCGCCGGCGGGCTGGCCGGGAGGGGATGACAAACGTGTTTCTCTCCACCTTCGAGAAACAACTGGACGCCAAGCGGCGCATTGTCGTGCCAGCCGAGTTTCGCGCGGTGGTCTCCGGCCCCTTCGACGGGGTGGTCTGTTTCCCCTCCATCGAAGCCGATTGCCTGGAAGGCGGCGGACAAGCCCTGTTTGATCGCTACGAGGCGCTGATCGGGGAATTGCCCTTCGGCGATCCCGTGCGCTCCGCCATCGAGTTCAGCGTGCGCGGCGGGCTTTGCCGCATGGCCTTCGACACGGCGGGCCGCATCACCCTTCCCGAAGCTCTCTGCGAGCAGTTTGGGTTGAGCGATTGGGTAGTGGTGGTCGGGCTTGGCGAGCGGTTCCAGATCTGGGAGCGGGAGACCTTCCGCACGCACCGCGAGGCGCAGCGACTGGCTGCGCGGGGCGGTCTGGCTGAGCTTCGCCTGCAACAGCGGACTCATGTTGTGGCGGTGAAAAACACATGAGCGGCGCGCCTCACGTTTCCGTATTGCTGGACGAGGTGGTCGAGGCCATGACACCCGCACCCGGCAAGGTGCTGATCGACGCCACCTTTGGCGCAGGAGGATATACCCGCGCGCTGCTAGAACGAGGGGCCAGCGTCGTCGCCTTCGACCGCGATCCTTCCGCCCGCCGGTTCGCAGAGCCGTTGCAAGGCGAGTTCCCTGACCGACTTAGCTTGTTCACCCGCCGTTTCTCCGAACTGGAAGCAGGGTTGGCTGAAAGCAGACGCGCGTCCTGCGACGGCGTTGTGTTCGATCTCGGCGTCTCGTCGATGCAGCTCGACGAGGCGGACCGGGGCTTTTCCTTCATGCGCGACGGCCCGTTGGATATGCGCATGGGGGCCGAGGGACCGAGCGCGGCGGACATCGTCAACACCACAGAGCCCACCGAACTCGCCCGCATCTTCTGGCTCTATGGCGACGAGCGGAAATCGCGCCACATCACCAATGTGCTGGTGCGCCGCCGGGAGGAGACCTCGTTCACCCGAACCCTGGATCTGGCGGAGGTGGTGGAGAAGGCGCTGGGCGGACGCCGAGGCGCCCCGACCCACCCCGCCACCCGCGTTTTTCAGGCCCTTCGCATCGCCGTGAATGAGGAATTGGCCGAGCTTGAAGCGGGGCTAGAAGCCTCCGAGCGTGTACTGGCTGTGGGCGGCAGGCTGGTGGTCGTCACCTTCCATTCGCTCGAGGACCGGATCGTGAAGAACTTCTTCATCGAACGGGCCGGGCGCAGACCCACCGGATCACGTCATCGCCCACCCGCCGAGGCGGGGCCCGCACCGACCTTCGAATTGATGTTCAACGGGGTGCGCGCGCCGCAGCAGGCGGAGCTCTCAACCAACGCCCGGTCCCGCTCCGCCAAACTCAGGGCGGGTATTCGCACCGATGCGCCTGCATGGAGGCTGGCCGCATGATCGCTCGTATCAAGGCTCTGTTCGCCCGGCGGGTTCGGGGCTTCCGCGTAGTAGAGGTCGCCGCCGCTGTTTGTCTTACGGTGCTGGTGTTGGGCGTCTATTGGTCCAAGGCCGGGGCGGGGGCGGAGGGCGCTAAGATCGCCGCCACCACCCGCCTGATCGACGAGGAGGCCCGCAAGGTGCGGCTGCTCAGAGCCGAACTCGCTTATCTTGAGCAGCCCCAGCGGCTGGAGCGACTTTCGGAACAATATGATCGCCTGGCCCCCGTCGTCGCCAAGCGCGAAGTGACGCCCGAGGCGCTCACTGATCTGGCGCGCAAACCCACGCCGGTCCCGAAGACGCCGACGGCTCCTCTGCTTCCACCGGGCGAACCGCAATGAGCCCCACCGACCTTTCCAATCCTTACCGCGCGCCGCCTACCGCCAAACAGTTCTGGCGCTGGGCGGTCGAGGGCGTCTGGCGGGTCGAGCACGCCTTCGAGCGCTCCAAGGCCGAGGGCAAGGCGGTGGACGACGCGCGCCTGCGAATCTTTCTGGTGCTGTCCCTGTTCGCGCTTGCCTTTATCGCCCTCTCGCTTGAAGCGGGACGCGCGGCGCTGTTCTCCCGGGCGGGCGGCGGCGGGCTTTCCATCGCGATCCCGGCCCAGACCCGGGCCGACCTTGTGGACCGCAACGGGATGCTGCTGGCGACTGACCTAATCCACTACGGTCTCTACCTCGACCCGCGCGATGTTTCGCCGGGACGCGAGCGCGAGACCCGCCGCGATCTTCTCCAGGCCATGCCCTCCATTTCCGCCGCGCGCATCGATGAGGCTTTCCGCACCGGTCGCCGTGTGCGCCTGTTGGGCGGGCTGACGCCGCAGGAGCGGGATCTGGTACATGACCTCGGTCGCCCCGGGATCGAGTTTCAGGATGAAGCGCGCCGGGTCTATCCCCTTCGCACCTCAGCCTCCCAGCTTATAGGCTTTGCAGACCAGGGCGGCCGCGGCGTTACGGGCGCGGAGAAGGCGCTGGACGCGGACATTCGCGAGGCGGCCAGCGCCAACAGCGGCCCGGTGCCGCTCGCCATCGACCTGCGGGTGCAGGCGGCGTTGCAGGACGAGCTTCAGAAGGCTTCCGCCAAGTTCCAGACCGTTGGCGCGATGGGCATGGTGGTAGATATCCACACCGGCGAAATCCTTGGAATGGCCAGCCTGCCCGACTACGATCCAAATGATCCCGGCCGCTCGCCGGTAGCCAACCAGAACAACCAGCTATCCACCTCGACCTTCGAGCTGGGCTCGGTGTTCAAGGCTTTCACTGTAGCGGCGGGTCTCGACTCCGGTGTGGTCAATCTCGACACCCAGTTCGACGTGCACGCCCCGTTGCAGCTTGGCGGGAACCGACCTATCCACGACTTCGACAAGGGCGACACGAGCCTCGCCCTCTGGCAGGTCTTCACCCACTCCTCCAACATCGGCGCGGCCAAGCTCAGCGCCATGGCGGGCACGGACCGGATGGCGAAGTATTTCAAAAGCTTTGGCCTGTTCAACGCCCCGCCGACCGAACTGGCCGGAAGCGCCCGGCCGATCCTGCCCAAGCTCGACGAAACCTCCACCGCCTATATGGCCTTCGGACAAGGAATTTCGGTCAGCCCGCTGGCGCTGGCCACGGGATACACCGCGCTGATGAATGGCGGGGTCTATATTCCCCTCACCATTCGGAAGGCCCCGGAGGGCTATCAGCCCAAGGGACGGCGAGTGATCTCGGAGCGTACGTCCGCCACCATGCTCCAGCTCATGCGCATGAACGCCAGCACCGATCCCAAGGGTTCGGGGCACAAGGCGGATGCTTTAGGTCTGCGCGTGGGCGGCAAGACCGGATCGGCGCAAAAGCCGGAACATGGGCATTACGGGGCTAACAACGTGTCTTCTTTCGTCGCTGTATTTCCCACCGACGGGCCTATCTCCGCCAAGCGCTATCTGGTGCTGATCACGCTGGACTCGCCGCATAAGACGCCTGACAGCGCGGGCTTCATCACTGCGGGCTGGAACGCGGCTCCGACCGCGGGCGCGGTAATTGATCGCATCGCGTCGTTTGTCGGTGTCCAGCGGGTGATCTCGCCCGGCGTCGTTTCCCCGCCGGGAGCTCCGCACTGAGCATGAGTCTGCGCCTCTCCGACATCCTGAAGCGCGACGTGGCGGAGAACCCGATCATCACCGGCGTCACCGCCGATAGCCGCCGGGTGAAGCCGGGCTCGCTGTTCGCCGCCTTGCCGGGGGTGCAGGCGGATGGGCGCGCCTTCATCGTACAGGCGATTGCGAGCGGGGCGGCGGCGGTGTTGGCGCCGCTGGATACGCCGGAGGGTGAAGGCTCATTGGTGAGGGTGCACGACGTGCGCCGCGCCTACGCCCTCGCCGCGCGAGCTTTTTATGGCTCCGAGCCTTCCACCATCATCGCGGTGACAGGCACCAACGGCAAGACCAGCGTCGCCACCTTCTGCCGCCAGATCTTCGCCCGTTGCGGTCGCCTGTCCGCCAGCATGGGCACCTTGGGCGTCCAGCTTGAAACCGAAGACCTGACGCCGCCGGGCCTGACCACGCCGGACGCCGCCGATGTGGCGCGCTATGCTGCGGATCTTGCGACGCGCGGGGTGACGCATCTGGCGCTCGAAGCTTCCTCCCACGGTCTGGATCAGCGGCGGCTGGACGGGCTGACCATCAAGGCGGCGGGGTTCCTGAACCTGACGCAGGATCACCTGGACTATCACCACGACATGGCGAGCTATCGGGACGCCAAGCTGCGCCTGTTCAAC
Source organism: Caulobacterales bacterium (assembly GCA_038327995.1). Taxonomy (GTDB): domain Bacteria; phylum Pseudomonadota; class Alphaproteobacteria; order Caulobacterales; family Caulobacteraceae; genus CAIOYC01. Next base: position 93,897 of record JBBQLP010000001.1, read on the forward strand.
ACTCTCCTCCCACGCGGCGAGACGGCGGTGCTGAACGCCGATAGCGAGGGTTTCGACGCGTTTGCGGCATCCACCATCATGCACGGCCAGACGGTGATGTCGGTAGGCGAAAGCGGCGTCAGTCTGCGGCTTCTGGAGCGCACGCCGGAGCCCTTCGGTCAGCGGCTGAAGCTGTTGGCGAATGGCAAAACATACGATGTGCCGCTGCCGCTGGCGGGGGCTTTTCAGGCGTCGAACGTGCTGGTCGCGGCGGGGCTGTGCATCGCGGCGGGCGAGCAGGTAGAGGCGGTGTTGGCAGCGCTTGAATACCTGAAGGGCGCACCGGGGCGGTTGCAACGCATCGGCGCCAAGGCAGGCGGCGGCGAAGCCTATGTGGACTACGCCCATACCCCGGATGGATTGGAAACGGTTCTGCGCGCTCTGCGTCCCCACACGCGCGGACGGCTGATCGTGGTGTTCGGCGCGGGCGGCGACCGCGACCGGGCCAAGCGCCCCTTGATGGGCGCGGCCGCAGCGAACCTCGCCGATATCGCCATCGTCACCGACGACAATCCCCGCTCTGAAGACCCCGCCGCGATCCGCGCCGGCATTCTCGCCGCCGCCCCCGGTGCGCTGGAGGTCGGCGACCGCCGCGCCGCAATCAGAGCAGGCGCTCAGCAACTGCGCGACGGCGACATCCTCGTGGTGGCGGGCAAGGGTCACGAGCAGGGTCAACTTATTGCCGGGGTGAACCATCCCTTCGACGACGTAGCGGAAACGGCGCTCGCGCTCGGCGTGGAATGGTCGGACGGGGAGGGGGCATGACCACCGCCGCATACGCCCCCCTCTGGACTTCCGCCGAGATCGCCAACGCCACAGGCGGACAGGTCGATGCGCCGCCCTTCGACGCCTATGGTGTGTCTATCGATACTCGAACCCTTGAACCGGGCGATCTGTTCGTCGCGTTGGCAGGCGATCGGGACGGGCACGACTTCGCCGACGCCGCACTGGCTTCGGGGGCTGCGGCGGCGCTGGTGGGGCGCGAGGTGCGCGGCCCAGGCATTCGCGTACCCGACACCCTTCGAGCCCTTGAGCACATGGGCGAGGCGGCCCGTGACCGCGCCATGACCGCACGCCGCGCAGCGGTGACGGGCTCGGTCGGCAAGACCGGCGTCACTCAAGCCATCGCCGCTGCGCTGAAGCTTGCCGGTCCGAGTCACAGTTCGGTGCAGAGTTATAACAACCACATTGGCGTGCCGCTGACCCTCGCCCGGATGCCGCGCGAGACGGAGCGCGCCGTGTTCGAGATCGGCATGAACCACGCGGGCGAGATCGGGCCCCTGTCAAAGATGGTCAGGCCGCACGTGGCCGTGATCACGATGGTCGGCCCCGTCCACGTCGAGAATTTCCCTGACGGCGAACAAGGCGTGGCCACCGCCAAGGCCGAAGTCTTCGAGGGCATGGCGCCGGGCGGAGTCGCGGTGCTGAACGCAGATGACGCGTGGTTTGGCCTGCTGTCGGGCGCGGCAAAGGCTGCGGGCCTGGAGGTGAAAACGTTCGGGTCGGGCGAAAGCTGCGATGCGCAGCTGATTGGCTTTGAGGTCAACGAGGGCGGCGCAACGGTGGTCGCCGCTCTGCACGGCCGAGCCCTGCGCTTCCCTATCGCCCAATCCGGCGCGCATTGGGGGCTGAACAGCCTCGCCACGCTGCTGGCCGTCGTGGCGTTGGGCGCGCCCGTGGAGGCGGCCATCGAGGCGTTGGGCGCGTTCGCTCCGCTCACCGGACGCGGCGCGGAGACACAGATTGCGCTCAAGGGCGGTTTCGCCACCCTGATCGACGAGAGTTACAACGCCAACCCCATCTCCATGCGCGCGGCGCTGCGGACGCTGGCGGGGCGGAAGGTTGAGGGTCGGCGCATCGCGGTGCTGACTGATATGCTGGAGATCGGCGCTGACACCGATGCGGTGCACGCGGCCTTGGTCCAACCCATCGAGGCGGCGCACGTCGATCTGGTCTTCTGCACTGGCCCGGCCATGCACGCCCTTTGGGAGGCCATGCCGAAGAACCGCCGGGGCGCGTGGGACGCGACGGCGGAGGCGCTGGCGCCGCTGGTTGTTGAAGCCCTCGCATCCGGGGATGTGGTTATGGTCAAGGGCTCCAAGGGCTCGAAGGCTTCGCTGGTTGTTGAAGCCCTGTTGGCGTCGGGGGAGGCGCGCTGATGTTCTATCTGCTCTACCTGCATATGGATCCGCACCAGCACTACGTGCCGTTCCTGAACCTGATGCGGTATCTCACCTTCCGCACGGGTCTCGCCCTGTTCACCGCGCAAATCGTGGTCGGGCTGATGGGCGAACGCTTCATCGATTGGATGCGGACCAAGCAGGGGCGCGGCCAGCCGATCCGCTCGGACGGCATCGAGCGCCACATCATTGAGAAGGCAGGCACTCCCACCATGGGCGGGGTCATGATCATGGCCGGGCTGCTGGTCGGAACATTTCTTTGGGCCGATCTCTCCAACGTCTTCGTCTGGGCGGTGCTGCTGGTGACGGCGGGGTATGGATTGCTCGGCTTCTCCGACGATTACGCCAAGGTGACGAAACAAACCACGGCGGGGGTTTCGGGGCGGGTTCGCCTGGCGCTCGAGGTGGTCATCGCGCTGGCTGCGGTGTGGCTGATCGTGGCCTATGGCGATCCCAAGCATCAGGGCATCGACACCTCCGTCGCCTTCCCGGTGTTCAAGAAGCTGCTGCTCAATCTTGGCTGGTTCTACCTGGCCTTCGGGGCTTTCATCATCGTCGGCGCGGGCAATGCGGTGAACTTCACCGATGGGCTGGACGGGCTGGCGACGGTTCCGGTGATGATCGCAGCCGCCGCCTTCGGGTTGATCGCCTACCTCGTCGGCAACGTCAAATACGCCGACTATCTGCAGGTCCACTTCGTGCCGGATGTGGGCGAGGTGGCGGTCTTCTGTGGCGCGATGATTGGCGCCGGGATGGGCTTTTTGTGGTTCAACGCCCCCCCGGCCCGCATCTTCATGGGCGACACGGGATCGCTGGCGCTGGGCGGCGGCATCGGCGCCGTGGCCGTGGCCACCAAGCACGAGATTGTACTTGGCATCGTTGGCGGCCTGTTCGTCATCGAGACCCTCTCGGTGATGATCCAGGTCGGTTACTTCAAGATGACCGGCAAGCGCATCTTCCTGATGGCGCCGATCCACCACCATTTTGAAAAGCTAGGCTGGAAGGAAAGCACCATCGTGATCCGCTTCTGGATCTTCGCAGTGGTGCTGGCGATCCTCGGCCTCGCCACCCTCAAGTTGAGATAGAAAGGACGACCCGTGATCATCGTCCGCGGCTTTGAAGGCAAGCGCGTCGCCGTGTTCGGGCTCGCTCGCACCGGGCTGACCGCCGCGCGCGCCCTGAAGGCCGGTGGCGCGGAAGTGATCGCGTGGGACGAGAAGCCCGAGGCGCAGGCGGCGGCGCGGGCCGAAGGCTTGACAGTGGCGGACCTTCGCACCGCAGCCTGGTCGGACCTCGACGCCTTGATGCTCTCCCCCGGCGTGCCGCTGACGCATCCGACCCCGCACTGGACTGTGGAGCGCGCCAAGGCTGCGGGGGTGGAGGTCCTCGGCGACATGGAGCTTTTCGCCCGCACCGTGAACGCCGCGCCCGAGCACAAGAGGCCCAAGATCGCCGCCATCACCGGCACCAACGGCAAATCCACCACCACTGCGCTTCTCGGGCACATCTGCCGCGAGGCAGGCAAGGATGCGCACATCGGCGGCAATATTGGTCTGGGTGTCCTCGGCCTCGACGAGATGCACGGCGGCGCGGTCTATGTGCTGGAACTGTCGTCCTATCAGCTCGACCTGACTTCTTCGTTGAAGCCTGACGCGGCGGCGCTGCTCAACATTTCCCCCGACCATCTGGACCGTCACGGCGGCATGGACGGCTATGTGGCGGCCAAGCGGCGGGTCTTTCTCAATCAGGGCAAGGGCGACACGGCTGTAATCGGGGTGGACGACGAATACGGCCAGCGCATCTGCACCGAGCTTCTGGCCGCCAACCGCCGCACCATCCGCCCCATCTCCGCTGGCCGGGCGATGAGCCGGGGGGTCTATGCCCTGCAAGGGATGCTCTACGACGCTACCGGCGAGCGCACCGTGGAGGTGGCCGATCTCGCCCGCGCACGAGCCTTGCCCGGACGCCATAACTGGCAGAATGCCGCCGCCGCCTATGCCTGCGCTGTCGCGCTGGGGGTGGAGCCAGAGACCGCCGCCGCCGCCCTGATGAGCTTTCCGGGCCTCGCGCACCGGATGGAGGACCTCGGCCGGATCGGCAAGGTGCGCTTCGTCAATGACAGCAAAGCCACCAACGCCGACGCCGCCCGCCAGGCCATGAGCGCCATCCCGCGCTTCTACTGGATCGCGGGCGGGCGCTCGAAGGCCGGCGGGCTCGAGCCCCTGGCCGACCTCTTTCCCAAGGTCGCGGGCGCCTATCTGATCGGCGAAGCGGCGACTGATTTCGCCAGAACCATCGGCGGCACCGCCCCCGTTGCCCAATGCGGCGACATCGAAACCGCGACCGCCATGGCCTTCCGCGACGCGGCGGCTTCGGGCGAAGATGCCGTCGTCCTCCTCAGTCCCGCCTGCGCCTCCTTCGACCAATTCGCCGACTTCGAGCAGCGCGGCGACGCCTTCCGGGCAGTGGTGGAGGGTTTGGCGAGGGGCGGAGCAGATCGGGCGGCGGGGTAGACTCCAGCGGCCCCGCAACTATTCGCTAACCACGTTCCCCCATGGTCGATCTGGCGGCTTCTCGCGCCGTGCTTCGCCGTACGCCCCGCCCATGACCGACACCCGCTTCGGACAAGCCCATGCCTTCCGGCGAACGGACCGCTCGGCTCTGGCAGTCTGGTGGTGGACGACAGACCGGTATCTCCTTGGGGCAGTTGGGGTGCTGATCGGGCTCGGGGTCATGCTCTCGTTCGCGTCGAGCCCTGCGGCGGCGGCGCGGCTGTCGCTGCACGACCCGTTCCATTTCGCTGTGCGTCAGTGCCTGTTCGGATTTCTGGGCGCGGCGATCCTGATCGCAGTGTCGGTGCTCTCGCCCAAGGGCGTGCGGCGGCTGGCGTTTGTGGTCTACGCGCTGATGATCCTGGTCATGATGGCGCTGCCGTTCCTGGGCCACGCGGCCAAGGGCGCGGACCGGTGGCTGGCGTTCGGCGGTTTTTCGCTGCAGCCGTCGGAGTTCATGAAGCCCGCTCTGATCACTCTCGCCGCCTGGATGTTTTCCGAGGGGCAGAAGGGGCAGGGGGTGCCGGGGGTCTCTATCGCCTTCGCCCTTTATGGCGTCGCCGTAGTGCTGCTTCTGATGCAGCCGGACGTGGGCCAGACGGTGCTGATCACCATTGCATTCGGCGCCGCCTTCTTCGTGGCGGGGGTGCCGCTGAAGTGGATATTGGCGCTGGCGGTTACGGCGCTCGGCGGCTTCATCACCATCTACTTCGCCTTCAGCCACGTGGCCGCGCGGTTCCACAAGTTCCTCTCGCCTGAAAAGGCCGACACCCATCAGGTGGACAAGGCGGCGGAAGCCATCGCCAAGGGCGGCATGTTCGGCGTTGGCCCCGGTGAGGGCATTATGAAGCGGCACGTGCCTGACCTGCACACCGACTTCATCTATTCGGTGGCGGCGGAAGAATATGGTCTCGTCTTCTCGTTGATGCTGATTGCCATTTTTGGCTTCATCGTCGTGCGCGGGCTCTATCGGGCGATGAAGCTGGAAGACACGTTCGAGCAGATCGCCTCGGCGGGTCTGTTCGTGCTTCTGGGCCAGCAGGCCTTCATCAACGTGGCGGTCAACCTGAACATGATCCCTACCAAGGGCATGACCCTGCCATTCATCTCCTATGGCGGCTCCTCGATGCTAGCGATGGGGCTGACGCTGGGCATGGCGCTGGCGCTGACCCGGAGGCGGCCAGCGGCTTACGCCCCTTCGACGGCGGACAATCCAATAGCCTATGTCGAATCCGGCGCTTACGTCTAAACTGGCGGCATGAATACTAAACTGGCCGTTGTCGCCGCCGGGGGCACCGGCGGGCACCTGTTTCCCGCCGAAGCCTTGGCGCTGGCGTTGCGGGCGCGCGGCTGGCGGATTGTTCTGGCGACGGACACGCGGGGCGCGGAATACGCCGGGGAATTTCCGGCTGAGGAACGGCTGGCGCTGGAGGCCGCGACCTTCCGCATGGGCGATCCGGTCAGTATGATTCGTGGAGGCTTGGCTATCGCCAAGGGAGTGTTGCGCGCTCAAGCGGCCTTCCGACGGCTGAAGCCCAGCGTAGTGGTCGGCTTTGGCGGCTATCCATCACTTCCCGCGCTGCTCGCCGCGCCGACCACCCGGACGCCGACCGTGATCCACGAGCAGAACGCGGTCTTGGGTAGGGTGAACCGGTTCCTCGCCGGGCGCGCTACAGCAGTGGCCTGCGCCTTTCCAACGCTGGAAAAGGCCTCGAAAAAGGTGACGGCGAAGGTGGAGGTAGTGGGCAATCCGGTCCGCCCCGACATCCGCGCCCTGGCCGACCGACCCTATCCCGACCCGAAAGATGGCAACGTCCGCATCCTTGTCACCGGCGGCAGTCAGGGCGCGCGGCTCCTGTCCGAGGCCGTCCCCGCCGCCGTCGCCATGCTGCCAGAGGACACCCGCTATCGCCTGCACGTGACCCAGCAGACCCGCCCTGAAGCCATGGACGATGCTCGCCGGGTCTACGCCACCGCCTTGGTCGACGTGGAGCTTTCGCCCTTCTTCCGCAATATGGCGCAGAGGTTGGGGTCCGCGCATCTGGTGATCGGCAGGGCGGGCGCCTCCACCGTGTGCGAGCTGGCCGTGGCGGGGCTACCCTCGATCCTCGTGCCCCTCGCCATCGCCATGGACGACCACCAGCGCTTCAACGCCAGACTGCTGGTGGACGCGGGAGCCGCCGAGGCCATACCCGAAAAAGAGTTTACCCCCGAGCGTCTGGCTGAAGCCCTAAACCGAATGCTGAACGACCCGGCTCACCTCGCCCACGCGGCCGCCGCCGCCCGCAGCGTCGCCACACCCGACGCGGCGGAACGATTGGCGGACCTGGTGGAGCGGGTCGCCATCTAGCGTTCGAAGCGCTGGCCCCCGACATTTCTCAAGGCTATTGAACCGCCCATGACCGCTTCTCCACTTCGCCCCACACCCTTTGACCTCGGCCCGGTGCATTTTGTCGGCATCGGCGGCATCGGCATGAGCGGCATCGCCGAGATCATGCTGCGGATCGGCTATAAGGTGCAGGGTTCGGACGCCAAGGCTGGCGCCAACACCGAACGGCTGGCGGACCTCGGCGCGACCGTCTTCATCGGTCATGACGCCGCCAATGTCGGCACCGCCGCCGCAGTGGTCTATTCCACCGCCGTCAAGCAGGACAATCCCGAGCTTTCCGTCGCCCGCGAGCGCCGTATCCCCCTGGTGCGCCGGGCCGAGATGCTGGCCGAACTGATGCGACTTCAGTTCTCCGTCGCGGTGGGCGGCACGCATGGAAAGACTACCACGACCTCGATGATTGCCTGCCTGCTGGATGCTGGCGATATGAACCCCACCGTGGTGAACGGCGGCATCATCAACGCCTATGGCACCAACGCCAAGGTCGGCGATGGCGATTGGATTGTGGTGGAGGCCGACGAGAGCGACGGCTCGTTCCTGCGGCTGAAATCCACTGTGGCTGTCGTCACCAACATAGACCCCGAGCATCTGGACCACTACGGCGACTTCGACGCGGTGAAGAAGGCGTTCTGCGATTTCGTCGAGAACATCCCCTTTTACGGTTTTGCAGCGGTGTGCCTGGATCACCCGGAGGTGCAGGCCCTGGCCTCCCGCGTGGAGAACCGCCGCCTCGTAACCTACGGCTTCAATCCGCAGGCGCAGGTGCGAGCCTCAAGGCTTTCCATGGGCGCGGACGGCGCGCGTTTCGATGTGCAGATCGAGCCGCTGGAGGGCGAAACCATCGTTTATGAGCAGCTTCACCTGCCCATGACCGGTCGCCACAACGTGTTGAACGCGCTAGCCGCCATCGCCGTGGCGCGGGAGTTGGGTGTCGAGGCCGAAGCGATCCGCAAAGGGCTGACCAGCTTTGGCGGGGTGAAGCGGCGTTTCACCACGACCGGCGTCGCGCGGGGCGTCCGCATCGTCGACGACTATGGCCATCACCCGGTGGAAATTTCCGCCGTGCTGAAAGCCGCGCGCGAGGTGCAGGCCGACAGTGGCGGCAGGGTGATCGCCGTGGTCCAGCCCCACCGCTACACCCGCCTCAGAGACCTGTTCGACGACTTCGCCGCCTGTTTCAACGACGCCGACGCGGTGATCGTCGCCGACGTTTATCCGGCGGGAGAGGCCCCCATCGAGGGGGTGGATCGCGACGCCCTGGTGGAGCGGATGCGCCGCTTCGGCCACCGCCGCGTCCTGCCGCTGGAAACCGTCGCCGCCTTGCCGCGCGTGGTCGCCGAAGAGGCCCAGCCGGGGGATCTCGTGGTCTGCCTCGGCGCCGGCGACATCACCGCCTGGGCCTATGCGCTTCCGGGGCAGATGGAGGCGTTGGGGTGAGCAACGGGTCCAACCCTGCGACTTGGTACACACGCCCAGTGTTGGGCGTGACTGGCATCGACCGGTCAGCGGATTTCTATGTCGGAAAGCTCGGCTTCCAGGAAGACTGGCGCTACGCCGAGGAAGGCTGCCCGCTCATTGTGCAGGTCAGTCGCCAAAGCTGCGAGCTGATCCTGTCCTCGCAGTGGCCGGAGCGCGTTGGGCATGGGGTGACGTTCGTTTCACTCGACCCCGACGTGCTCGACGCCGCCCGCGCGGAGTTCGAGGTCAAGGGTGTGGCGGTGAAGGACGGCCGTTGGGGCTATCCGCTGATGGTCGTGGAAGACCCCGACGGCAACGAGCTCTGCTTCCCCTATCCGGCTGACGATCAACCCTCTGAGCTCACCGCGTGAATTGGCTCGACCGCCTGCCTCTGGTCGGCGGCCGTATCGCGCTGGACGCACCGCTCGCCCCCTACACCTGGCTCCGTGTCGGCGGACCGGCGGAGGTATTGTTCCTGCCGAAGGACGAGGCGGACCTATCGCAATTCCTCAAGGCGCTCGATCCCGGCGTGCCGGTGATGACGCTCGGCGTTGGCTCTAACACGCTCGTGCGCGACGGCGGTCTGGAGGGGGTGGTGATCCGCCTTGGTCGCGCCTTTGCGGACATTTCTACAGACGGAACCCGCGTTACGGCTGGGGCGGCGGCGCTGGACGCGAAGGTGGCGCGGGCGGCGGGCGAGGGCGGCATCGCGGGGCTGGAGTTCTACACCGGCGTGCCCGGAACCATCGGCGGAGCCTGCGCCATGAATGCGGGTTGCTACGGGCAGGAGACGAAGGATGTCCTCACCGCCTGCCATGCCGTGACCCGCAACGGCGAGCGCGTGACCCTCTCCCATGCCGACATGGCGTTCCGCTATCGCCATTCCGAAGTTCAGGATTCTGACCTGATCGTCGTCTCCGCCGAGTTCGGGGGGACGGCCGACGATCCCGCCGCGCTTAGGGCCCGCATGGCCAAGATCACCGCCCGGCGCGAAGCCTCGCAGCCGATCCGCGAGAAGACCGGCGGCTCCACCTTCCGCAACCTGGAAGGCCATTCCGCGTGGAAGCTGGTCGACGAGGCGGGCTGGCGCGGAAAGCTCTACAAGGCGCCGATCGGCGGTGGGGAGGGTGCCATGTTCTCCTCCCAGCACGCTAACTTCCTCATCAACCCCGGTGAAGCGACCGCTGGCGACCTCGAGGGGCTTGGGGAGCAGGTGCGTGCCGACGTGCGCGCCCAGTTCGGTGTCGAACTGAATTGGGAAGTGAAGCGCGTGGGGCGGCGTTAACCGTCTCTGCTAACCCCCCATAAACCATCCTCGGCTCATCTGGCGGCTCGCTGGAGCCTACGATGTCCCTCCCTCTGTCTGGAAAGCACGTCGCCGTCCTGATGGGCGGGTTATCGGCGGAGCGGGAGATTTCGCTCTCAACCGGACGCGGATGCGTGGCTGCGTTGGACAAGCTCGGCGCGCGGGTCTCGCCGGTCGATGCGGGCCGCGATCTGGCGCAGGTGCTCACCGTGTTGAAGCCCGACGTCTGTCTGAATGTGCTGCACGGGGTCTGGGGCGAGGACGGCTGTGTGCAAGGGGTGCTGGAAACCCTCGCCATCCCCTACACCCACTCGGGGGTTCTGGCCTCTGCCCTCTGCATGGACAAGAACAAGTCCAAGTTCGTGCTGGCGGCTTCAGGGGTGAAGGTGCCCGGTGGCGGGCTCTACGACCGGCACGAGGTCGCCGCGCGCCACGTCATGCCTCCGCCCTATGTGGTCAAGCCCAACGCCGAAGGCTCCTCGGTGGGGGTCTTCCGCGTGCTGAAAGGCGCCAACACGCCGCCCGTAGTGGTCGGCTCAGAGAACTGGACCTTTGGCGAACAAGTGATGGTCGAGCCCTATATCGCTGGGCGCGAACTGGCCGTGACGGTGCTGGGAGAGCCGAGCGGGCCCCGCGCCCTGGCCGTCACCGACATCATCTCCGTCTCGGGTTTTTACGACTACGAGGCCAAATACGCCGAGGGCGGCTCGCGCCACATCTTGCCCGCCGACCTGCCCGCTCACGTCACCGAGGCGGCGCTACGGCAGGCCGAGCTTGCCCATGCCGCTCTTGGTTGCCGAGGTGTGACCAGAAGCGACTTCCGTTATGACGATCTTAAGGACGATCTGGTCTTGCTGGAGGTCAACAACCAGCCCGGCATGACGCCCACCTCGCTCGTTCCCGAGCAGGCGGCGTGGACCGGAATGGACTACGAAACTCTGGTGCTCTGGATGGTGGAAGACGCTTCATGCCCGCGGTAATCCGTGACGTTGCGAAAGCGCGTCGCGGCGCTGGTTTGTCTCGGGCCAAGCCGCGCGCGACCTATGCTCCGGCCAAGCTGGGCGGGGCCGCTGCGCTAGGCATGGACCCGCGCGCCGCGGTGTGGGCGGCGGGCGGCGTGGTGGGGCTGGCGTTTCTCGCGGTCATGGTCGCAGGGGGACGGGGCAAGGCTGTAAGTGGCGACATCGGCGGCTTTTTCGACCGCCAGGCCGCCGCCATGGGCCTGCGCATCGCCCACGTTTCGATCCAGGGCGGCTCCAGTTTCTCTACCCCGGATGTGATGAAGGCTGCGGCGCTCTATCAGGGCCAGCCGATCATGGGGCTCGATCTCGCCGCGTTGCAGGGGCGGGTGGAACAGGTGGGCTGGGTCAAGTCCGCCAAGGTGGTGCGCCTCTTGCCCGACACGCTGGTCATCGCCGTCAAGGAACGCCCGCGCCTCGCCGTCTGGCAGCATCAGGGCTCAACGGAAATCGTCGATCAGGACGGCCATGTGATCCCTGAGGCCGATGCGGGCGCCTTTCCCGACCTGCCGCTGATCGTCGGCGAGGGCGCCAACGAGGCGGCGTCAAGCATCCTGCCACAACTTCTGGCCCGGCCTCGCCTGATGGCTAGGCTGGACGCCGTGGTGAGGGTCGATGGACGCCGCTGGCGGCTCCGGCTCAAGGACGGCTCCAACATCGAGCTGCCCGCCTCGCGCGAGGATGGGGCGCTTCTGCAATTCGACCAGCTCGACGGGCGTTCGCGCCTTCTGGAGCTGGGGTTCGAGCGGATCGATCTGCGTGATCCGAACATGATTACGGTGCGGCCAAAGGGGGCGACGCCCCCCGATCAGCCGACCGTCACAGGGATTTAGTAGGGGCTGGGACGCCTGCAAAACGCGGGCGCCCGAATGGATGGAGTAGGCGATGTCGCGGTTCGAAGACCGGCGAGACGCACGTGAGGGGCTCAAGGTTCTGACGGGTGGCCGCGCGCCAGTGGTGGCGGCTGTTGATCTGGGCGCCTCCAAGATCGGCTGCTTCATCATGAAGCCCGACGGGGCCAACCGCGACGAACGCACCGTGCAGGTGGCGGGGGTCGCCCACGTGCGTTCACGCGGCGTGCGCGGGGGCGCAATCATCAGCCTCGACGACGCCGCATCCGCCCTGGCGCAGGCGGTGGAGCGGGCCGAGACCATGGCGGGCGTCTCCGTCTCTTCCATCATGGTGACGACCTCTGGCGGACAACTGGCTTCGTCGAAGGTGCAGGCTGCCGTGTCGCTCGGTGCCCGCCCCATTGCCGATCAGGACCTCTCCCGCGCTATCCAGATGGCCTTGGCCCAGGCGCGCTTTCCGGGGCGTCGCCCGGTCCATCTTCTGCCGATCGCGTGGAGCGTCGACAACCACCGGGGCGTGCGCGACCCACGCGGTATGTATGGCCAGCGTTTGGGGCTGGAGCTTCTGGTCGTGACAATGGGCGAGACCGCCTACGCCACCCTCGGCCACTGCGCAGAACTGGCGCACCTGCAGCTTGAAGGCGTGGTCGCGGCCCCCTTCGCCTCGGCTCTTGCAGCGCTGGAAGAAGACGAGATGGACCTGGGCGCCATCTGCATCGACATGGGCGGCGGCTCTACCTCCGCATGCGTCTTCTCCAATGGCGTGCTGCAACACGTGGACAGTCTGGCGGTGGGCGGTGGCCACGTCACCGCCGACATCGCACGGGGGCTGACCACCACCATCGCCGGAGCCGAGCGGATCAAGACTCTCCACGGCTCGGCCATCGCTTCCACCGGCGAGGACCGCGAGATGGTTGAGGCCCCCCCTCGCGGCGATGATCCCGCCGCGGGTCCTGTGATCGTGCCGCGCTCCCTGCTTAAAGGGATCATCGCCCCGCGTGTGGAGGAAACGCTGGAGTTGATCCGCGAGCGGCTTCGTCAGTCGGGCGTGACCATCGAACCGGGCGCTGGCGTGGTGCTGACCGGGGGCGCCTCCCAACTCGCAGGCGTGCGCGAATTGGCCGTGCGTGTGTTCGACCGCCCGGTGCGCCTTGGCCATCCGCGCAGGGCCCCCCATCTGGCCGACAGCGCCTCAGGGCCCGCGTTTTGCGCGGCGGCGGGAGTGCTACACCGCGCCGCCTTCGGCCCTCGCGAAGCCGCTCAGATCAAGGCCCTGACCGCCCGCAGCCTCGAACACCGCGCCCCAGTCGACCCCAGGGCCGGACCGATTGCGAAAGCGGCGGGGTGGCTGAGGGATAATCTGTAGGATCAAGAGAGTCCCTCTAGGCCCCGGGTGATATTTCCATCCTATCGCGTCTAGCCGAATCTTCCGAATCGTCCGCACGCGACGCAAGCGGAAAATCCTCAAACGAATCAGAAAAATAGCTCTTGCCAAGGTTTACGGCTCCGCGACTCGGCCTAAGATGGTTAACCACCGCTTAAGGATAAAGGCTTTCTTATCGATCTTGTCCGAAGCGCCCCAGAACGGCTGGCGCGGATAGGATCGAAGGGCCTGGTCAGGATATGAACGCCATGGCGATTAATCTCTCCGCTCCCCGCACCACCGAACTGAAGCCCCGGATCGTCGTTTTCGGCGTCGGCGGCGCGGGCGGCAATGCGGTTAACAACATGATCGAGGCGGGGCTGGAGGGGGTCGAGTTCGTCGTCGCCAATACTGACGCCCAGCAGCTTCAGTTCTCGCGCACCCAGCGGCGTATCCAGCTTGGCGTCACCACCACGCAGGGCCTCGGCGCGGGCGCGCACCCGGAAGTGGGCGAGGCCGCCGCCGAGGAATCGATCCCGGAGATCGGCGAGCACCTCGAAGGCGCGCACATGGTCTTCATCACCGCTGGCATGGGCGGGGGCACCGGCACCGGCGCAGCGCCGATCATCGCTAAGGCAGCGCGCGAGCGGGGCATCCTGACGGTCGGCGTCGTTACCAAGCCCTTCCAGTTCGAGGGCCGTCACCGGATGCGCCTCGCCGACGCGGGCGTGACCGAGCTTCAACGCTACGTCGACACCCTGATCGTTATCCCCAACCAGAATCTGTTCCGAGTCGCCAACGAGCGCACCACCTTCGCCGAGGCCTTCGCCATGGCCGATCAGGTGCTGCATTCAGGCGTGCGCTCGATCACCGACCTGATGGTCCTGCCAGGCCTTATCAATCTCGACTTCGCCGATGTGCGCACAGTCATGACCGAGATGGGCAAGGCGATGATGGGTACGGGCGAGGGAACCGGCGAGGGCCGCGCCCTCATGGCCGCCCAGAACGCCATTCAGAACCCGCTGCTCGACGAGGTGTCGCTGAAGGGCGCCAAGGCCGTCTTGGTCAACGTCACCGGCGGCCTCGACATGACCCTTCTGGAAGTGGACGAGGCGGCCAACGCCATCTCCTCCGAGGTCGATCCTGAGGGCAACATCATCTTCGGTGCGGCCTTCGACCCTTCGCTGGAGGGCAAAATCCGCGTCTCGGTGGTCGCTACCGGCATGGACGGCGGCGCCTTCACTGTGGCCGAGACCGTCACCCGCACCAACACCGCAAGCCCGTTCCAGCGCCCGATAACCATCTCGCCTCAAGTGGCTTCCGCCCCGGTCGCAGAACCTGTCGCCGCGCAACTACAGACTCCGATGAACGCGCCTGTAGCGGAAGCTCCGGCCCCGTTGCATACGCCCCTGTTTGCCGAGCCCTTCAGCCGCGCTGCAGCGGAGGCCGCGCCTACCTCGGGACCGCTGCGGATCGTCGATCCGCTGGTCTCGGACGACTACGGCGATTTCGATGCGCCGCCGATCGTGCAGACGCCGCGTATCCAGACTACGCCAAATTACCTCTCGGCACCGGCGGTCGAGCATCGCCGGGCGCCTCCCAGCCATCCTCTGCCCGATCCCCGCGTGCCTGAGCCCAAAAAGACCGGTTGGCTTAGCCTGTTCGGCGGCGGGCGCGCTCGCGAAGAAATGTCGCGTCAGGCGCCGCAACTTGAGCCTTACCGCGATCCCGCCCCCCGCGGCGCGGCAATGGGCGGTGGGGGTCAGGCGGCTGCGGCCTTGCCGTCGTCCGAGCCGGACGCGAGCGAGGATCTGGATATTCCATCCTTCCTGCGCCGGTTGGCGAACTGATCTAGGGTTAACTATCGCTCGAGTTATGTGATGCGTCGGCCACACAGCCGGCGCATTCGCTTTTTGTGCGGTGCAATATTGCAGTTGATTACAAGTTCGACATTAAAGATGAACCAATTCGCTTAGTAAGCGAACTGTTAACCCTCGGCGTGTGGGCGTAACACTTCGAAACAGGAGTTGTGTTGCTGCATTGCGACAGCGATTATAGGGATGAAGTATGCGAGAGAGGCGGCTTTTCAAGGCTGCCCGTCGTGAGAGGGTAGACGGTCTTATGAGCGTTTCTTCAACCAGCGGGATTTTCGACGAGGGCGCCCGCCAGTACACCTTGGCTGCGCCTGCGATGTTCGCTGGGATCGGCGTGCACTCGGGCGAGCGCGTGCGGGTGGTGATTAAACCCGCCCCCGTGGATCATGGCGTAGTTTTCGTCCGCACGGACATCACTGACCGCGACAACCGCATTCCCGCCTTGGCCGACCGGGTGGCGCGCACCCAACTCAACACCGAAATCACCAACGCCCACGGCGTCTTCGTCTCCACTATCGAACACCTGATGGCGGCTTTCGCGGCGTTGGGCGTCGATAATGTGGTGGTTGAACTGGACGGCGACGAGACCCCCATCATGGACGGTTCGGCCCTGCCTTTCCTCCAGATTCTCGACCAGGCCGGACTTCGGGCCCAGGACGCGCCGCGCCGGTTTATCGAGATCGTTGAGACGGTCGAGGTGCGCGTTGGCGACAAGCTGGCGCGTCTGTCTCCTGCCGCTAGGTTCGAGGTGGCGTTCGAGATCGCCTACTCGTCCAGGGCCATTGGTCGCCAACGGGTCGATCTGGTTGTCACCGCAGCCAGCTTCCGGGAAGAACTCGCCGCCGCCCGCACCTTCGGTTTCGTGAAGGAAGTCGAGGCGCTTAAGGCGCTTGGCCTCGCCAAGGGCGCTTCGCTTGATAACGCAGTGGGCATCGAGGGCGACGAGATCGTCAACCCCGAGGGCCTGAGGATGGAGCGCGAGTTCGTGCGTCACAAGGCGTTGGATGCGGTGGGCGACCTTTATACCCTTGGCGCGCCGATCCTTGGCCGGTTCGAGAGCATCCTCGGCGGCCACGCCCTGAACAACCAGCTTTGCCGCGCGCTTCTCGCCCGCCCCCAGGCATGGCGCTGGCACCCGCCGGTTCAGGATATGGCGCAAAGCGCCTGACACCCTACGTCTCGCGATGACATCCATGCGACCACGCTGACATTTGCGCGTCGCGCGGGCTCGTGTAGAAGCAGGCGGGGCGTTTATCGCGGATGCGCAGGCCTCCGTCGAAATTTTTAGGGATGAGCGTTTGTCGCCTCTGGTTCTCCGCCGCCGCGCGCCCGCGCTTCTCGCCGTTCTCGCCGGAGCGCTGGCTCTCAATGCCTGCGCTGGCAAGGCCAAGAAGCCCGAACTGGCCTATGTAGAGCGCCCGGTGGAGTTGCTCTATGCCACCGGAGCCGAAAAGCTCGATCGGCGCCAGTGGGCCGAAGCCGTGCAGTATTTCGACGAGGTGGAGCGCCAGCACCCCTATTCGGAATGGTCGCGCCGCTCGATCCTGATGGAGGCCTTCGCCCACTATGAGGCCAACCAGTATGAAGACGCTATCGCCGCCGCCGACCGGTTTATCCAGCTCTATCCCGGCAATCCGTCGGCGGCCTACGCCTACTATTTGAAGTCAGTCTGCTATTTCGAGCAGATCACCGATGTGGGCCGTGATCAGGCCGCGACTGAACAGGCGCTGGCGGGCCTGCGCGAGGTCTCCAAACGCTACCCCAATTCCGAATACGCCCTGGATTCCAAGGTCAAGATCGAGATGGTTCAGGACCAACTCGCGGGCAAGGAGATGGCGGTAGGTCGTTGGTATCTGCGCCAGGGCAACCCCCTTGCCGCCATCGGCCGGTTCAAGACCGTAATTGACCGCTATCAGACCACCAGCCACACGCCGGAAGCCCTCTATCGTCTGGTGGAAGCCAACCTTACGCTGGGGCTCACCGATGAGGCCAAGCGCGACGGAGCGGTGCTGGGCTTCAACTTCCCCGGCGACCGCTGGTACGCCGACGCCTATTCGCTCCTGACCTCCAGGGGTCTGAAGCCGTCGCTGCCGCCCGCCAACAAGAAGCGCACCGTTCTCAATCAGATCGGTCGGGGCTAACGCTTTCGCGCTGATCCCGGTTCCGGGATTGTTCTTGCCGCGACGGACTCTGATTCCCCGTATAGGATCGGCGCAATGCTGGTCGGCCTTTCCATCCGCGACGTGGTTCTGATTGATGCGCTGGACCTTGAGGTCCGCGCTGGGCTGACCGCGCTCACCGGCGAGACGGTGGCGGGCAAGTCCATCGTGCTTGATGCGCTCGGTCTAGCCACCGGCCAGCGCGGCGATGGCAAGCTGGTGCGCACTGGGGCGGCTCAGGCCAGCGCCACCGCAGCCTTCACCCTGAAGGCGGATCACCCAGCCTGGGCCTATCTGGAAGAGCGGGGCCTGAACGGCGACCCTTCAGAAGACCTCGTCTTGCGCCGCATCGTCTCAGCGGATGGACGCTCCCGCGCCTTCGTCAACGATCAGGCGGTCGGCGTCGGCGTGCTGCGCGATCTCGGGGCTCTGCTGATCGAGGTGCACGGTCAGCACGAGACGGTGGGTTTGCTCGACGCCCGCACCCATCGCCCTTTGCTCGACGCCTTCGCTGGGGTGGGCGCGCCGCTCGCGACAGTGGCGCTGGCGTGGGACGCGTTGAAATTGACCGAAGCGGCGAACGAGGCCCTGCGCGCCAGATCAAGCCAGTCTGCGGGCGACCAGGAAGAGGCGGCCCTTAGGTTGGCCGAACTGGACCGGCTCGACCCCCGCGAAGGCGAGGAAGCCGCTCTGGCGGACGAACGCGCCATCCTGGGCGCCTCCGAGAAGGCCATTGCCGATATCGAAGCCGCCCGCGACGCGCTGGGCGGCGACGCCGTGATCAATCGCCTCGCCTCTGCGGTGCGGGCGCTGGAGCGCGCGCGCGATCGGGCGTTGCAGGCGGGGGCAGGGGAGGGCAACGCCATCGTCGCCCGCCTCGCCGCCGCTGCCGAGGCGGTGGACCGGGCTCTGATCGAAACCACTGAAGCGCAGGCCAGCGTGGACACCGCCGCCGCTGCTTTCGACTTCGAGCCCGATCAACTGGAAAAGGCCGAGGAGCGGCTGTTCGCGCTCCGGGCAGCGGCGCGCAAGCTCGGGCTAACGGTGAACGAGCTTCCCAACGCGCGCATTCGCTTCGCCGAGGTGCTTCGAGGCGCGGAAAATCTGGAGGCTGACCTTGCAGCGGCGGAAAAGGCGGCGGCGGCGGCGCGCGCTCACTATCGGAACGCGGCGGCAATGCTGACGCGGGCGCGGCGTGCGGCGGGCGATCACCTGGAGGCGACGGTGGCGGCGGAGCTAGCCCCGCTCAAGCTCGACAAGTCCCGCTTCCGCGTCGGAATCGAACCCCTCTTGCCCGAGCGCGCGGGTCCCACGGGCGCGGACAGGGTGGGGTTCGAGATCGCCACCAACCCCGGCACCGCGTTCGGGGATCTGGGCGCCATCGCCTCTGGCGGGGAGCTCGCCCGCTTTGCGCTGGCGTTGAAGGCGGCGCTTGCTCAGCGAGGCGGCGATACACTCGGCATAACCATGGTGTTTGACGAAGTCGACCAAGGGGTCGGCGGCGCGGTGGCGGACGCGGTGGGCCAAAGGCTGAAGCGATTGGCGGCGCATGGCCAGGTGATCCTCGTCACCCACTCGCCGCAGGTCGCCGCCCGCGCCGACGCCCACTGGCGAGTGTCGAAGAACGCGAAGGGTGAGGTGGTCGCCACCTCGATCGAAACCCTTGACCCCGCAGCGCGCGAGGAAGAGATCGCCCGGATGCTGGCGGGCGCGCAGGTGACGGAGGCGGCGCGGGCGGCGGCGCGAGCGTTGATGGATGCTTAATCCGGGCGTGATGATGGAAGCCGACGCCGCCGCCGAGCTTGAGCGCCTCGCGCGTGAAATGGCGGAGCACGACGCGCGCTATTACAACGACGACGCCCCCACCATATCCGACGCTGACTACGACGACCTGAAGCGTCTCAACCGGAAGATCGAGGAGCGGTTTCCGCAGCTCGTCCGACCGGACTCGGCCTCCAGACGTGTCGGGGCGCCGGTTTCGATGCAGTTCGCTCCGGTCGAGCACGGCGTCCCCATGCTGTCGCTCGACAATGCCTTCATGGACGAGGAGGTGGCGGAGTTCGACGCGCGCATACGCCGGTTCCTGCGCCTCTCGCCCGAAGACGAACTGGCCTTCGCGGTGGAGCCGAAGATCGACGGCCTCTCCGCCAACATCCGCTACGAGAAGGGCGTTCTGATCCAAGGCGCGACGCGGGGCGACGGACGGACGGGGGAAGACATCACAGCCAACCTGCGGACCCTTTCCGACATTCCGAAGACGCTCAACGGCTCCGGCTGGCCGGACCTGATCGAAGTGCGGGGCGAGGTTTATATGGAGCGCGCCGCCTTTTCTGAGATGAACCGGCTGGCCGAGGCCGCCGAGCAGCGCACCTATGTGAACCCGCGCAACGCTGCGGCCGGGTCCCTGCGCCAGATCGATCCGGGCGTCACCGCGACCCGCCCCCTGCGCTTCTTCGCCTATGCTTGGGGCCTTGCCAGTGCGCCGTTCGCTGAGACTCAGACCGAGGCCTTGACGGCGCTGAAAACGTGGGGCTTTCCGGTCAACCCTCTGTCCACGCGCATTGTGGGGGTGAGGGCGCTCATCGACGCCTACGCCGACTTGAAGGCCCAACGCGGTGCTCTGCCCTATGAGATCGACGGGGTGGTCTACAAGGTTGACCGGCTGGACTGGCAGGAACGGCTGGGCTCGGTGGGCCGGATTCCGCGATGGGCCACGGCGCACAAGTTTCCACCTGAACAGGCGACGACGGTGCTGGAGGGGATCGACATTCAGGTCGGTCGCACCGGCGCCCAGACCCCGGTGGCGCGTCTGAAGCCGGTGTTCGTGGGCGGCGCCACTGTCTCCAACGTCACCCTGCATAACGCCGATGAGATCGCCCGCAAGGACATGAGGATCGGCGACACGGTGATCGTTCAGCGCGCGGGCGATGTGATTCCCCAGATCGCCGGGGTGGTCGTGGATGAAGCGCATGAAGGCCGCGCGCCCTACGCCTTTCCCGCCCAGTGCCCGTGTCCGCTGCAGACTCCGCTGGTGCGCGAAACCACGGCGGGGGGCGCCGAGACCGTGGTGCGCCGCTGCACGGGTGAGCTGGCCTGCCCGTTCCAGCGCACCCAGCACTTGCAGCATTTTGTCTCGCGCAAAGCTTTCGACATTGAGGGCTTAGGCGAAAAGCAACTCACCGCCTTCTTCGAGGAGGGGTTAATCCGCGAACCGGCGGACATCTTCAAACTGGCGAAGAACGAGCAGACGCTGGCGGCGCTTCGCGAACGCGACGGTTATGGCGAGACCTCCATCGCCAACCTTATCGTCGCCATTGAGGCGCGGCGCATTATCCCGCTGGAGCGATTCATCTTGGCGCTTGGCATCCGTCACGTAGGCGAAACCACTGCATCCACCATCGCGCGAGGTTACGGAACCGGCGCGGCCTTCCTCACCGCGATGGACCGGATCGCGACCGGCGATGTTGAGGCGCGCGAAGAACTCGACGCGATGGACCAAGTGGGCGAGGCGGTGCTGGACGCGGCGGGTTCCTATTTTGCGGAGGCGCACAATCGGGATGCAGTAGCCAATCTGGTGGCCGAACTCGACATTCAGGACGCCCGCCAGCCGAAGACCGATACCGCCGTCGCCGGCAAGACGGTGGTGTTCACGGGCGCGCTGGAAGTGCTGACCCGCGACGAGGCCAAGGCGCAGGCCGAGCGATTGGGCGCCAAGGTGGCGTCGTCCGTCTCGAAGAAGACCGACATCGTGGTGGCGGGGCCGGGTGCGGGCTCGAAGCTGAAACAAGCCGCCGAGCTTGGCGTTACGGTTCTGAGCGAGGCCGAGTGGCTGGCGTTGATTGCATTTTGAAGCAGGGTCCCATAGGCGTCACCTTCGAGAAAACCGGGACCGTTCCATGAAACACCTCCGTATAGCCGCCCTCGCGCTTGGGCTCCTTAATGCGGCCACCGCCTTCGCCGCCGCTCCCATCGAAGGGGTGTGGAACACGCCAACCGAGCACGGCCAAGTGGAAATCTACGCCTGCGGCTCAGCCGTTTGCGGGCGGCTGATCACCTCCGACCGGATCAAGGCCAATCCGGCCCTCACGGATGAAAACAACAAGGACGCTGGGTTGCGCACTCGGGCGCTGAAGGGAATGACCCTGTTCACTGGCTTCACAGGAGGATCGGTGGAGTGGAGGGGCGACGCTCTCTATAACCCTCAGGACGGCGGCGCTTACCACGGCTCAATCCGGCTTCAGGACCCCAACACCCTTAAGCTCACCGGCTGCATTGTAGCCCCCTTCTGCTCAAGCCAGGTCTGGCACAGGGCGAAGTAGGCGAGCGGCCCGGCGCCGCCTACGCTTGCCCGGAGCGGTGAAAGCGTGGACTGTCGCTGCATGACATCCTTCTCGTTCCGCCCCTTTGTGATCGTCTCCGCACTGATGGCGCCCGGCGCCTTGATCGGGTGCGCCTCGTCACCGACCGCCATCGCGGGACTGCGCGTCTCCCAGCCCGGGCCCACCGCCGCCAGCACGGTTCGTGACGAAAGACAGTCGACCTCCTACGGCCTGTATCTGGCGGGCGAGGCGGCGATCGACGCGGGCTCTTCGCGCGAGGCGGCGGCTTATTTCGAGCGGGCCAGCGCGCTGGAGCCAAGCTCTGAGGCCATCCGGGCACGGGCCTTCTCTTCGGCGCTGGTGGCTGGAGAGATCGAGCGGGCCGCCGCCGCCGCCGGGACACTGGGGGATGGCGGCGAGCCGATTCAGGCGCTGGGACGGTTGACCCGCGCGGTTGAGGCGATGGCGGGAGGCGATGGCAAGGGGGCTGTGGCTCTGCTCAGTTCCAACCAGCCCATCGTGGGTCAGCACAATCCGGCGATTGGTCTCCTCAAGCCTTGGGCGCAGGCCATGGCCGGGGATTGGGCGGCGGCGACCGCTCCCCGACCCGCGCTGGCCAACGATGCGGTGACGAGCGGCGTGGCGGAGCTTGGCCGGGCGGAGCTTCTGGAGCGATCCGGCAATCTGGCGGACGCAGAGATAGCCTACAAGGCGCGCGCCACTGGGAAGAATGGCCTGTTTCTTCTGGCCTATGGCGGGTTTCTTGAGCGTCAGAGCCGTCGCCCCGAGGCTATCGCGCTCTACACCAAGGCGCTGACCGCCAGCCCCGGTGACGAAAACATCCGCGCCGCCAGAGCCCGGTCGCAAGCCAACCTCGCTCCCCGACCACTGCCGACCCTGAAGGAGGGCGGAGCCGAGGCCTTGATCGCGCCTGCGGCACTCATGTTGGCGCGGCGCGAGGGCGACAGCGGCCTGGCTTACC
The DNA here is from genome assembly GCA_038327995.1 of Caulobacterales bacterium. GTDB lineage: Bacteria > Pseudomonadota > Alphaproteobacteria > Caulobacterales > Caulobacteraceae > CAIOYC01. The sequence continues at coordinate 116,388 of JBBQLP010000001.1, forward strand.
TGCGCCTCGCGCTCCGCCTCGATCCGTCGCTGGATGAAGCCTGGGTGCTAGTAGGCGACGCCATGAGCGCGGCGGGCGACAAGGAAGCCGCCCGCGAGGCCTATCATCACGTCAAGCTAGGTTCGGCGCAGTTCGTCGCCGCCCGGGGCAGGCTCGCCCTGCAACTGCAGCAGGAAAAGGACAAGGAGGGTGCGCTTCGGATTGCGCGCGAAACCCTCGACGCCACGCCAAAGGATCCCCGCGCCTTGGTGCTCTATGCCGACCTTCTCCGCGACGATGAACGCTTTCCCGAAGCGGTGCAGATCCTGACGCGCGCCATCGATGCGACGAGTGAAAGCGACGCGACATGGTCTCTCTACTACCTGCGCGGCGCATCGGAGGAGCGGGCGGGCGACTGGCCCAAAGCTGAAGCGGACCTGAAGCAGGCGCTGAAGCTGAAACCCGAAGAGCCGCAGGTGCTGAATTATCTCGGCTACGCCTGGGCCGACCGGGGCGAGCATCTGAAAGAGGCGCTGGGGATGCTGGAAAAGGCTGCGACGCTGGAACCGAAGTCGGGCGCCATCGTCGATTCGCTGGGCTGGGCGCATTTCCGCATCCGTCAGTATGGGGACGCCGCGCGGGAGCTGGAACGGGCGGTGCTGCTCGATCCCTCCGACCCGGAAGTAAACGACCACCTCGGCGACGCATACTGGCGCACCGGCCGCACGCTCGAAGCGCGCTATCAGTGGAACCGGGTGCTGACGCTCGACGCCGACGCCAAGACCCGATCTGCGGTGCAGGTCAAGCTTATGGCCGGGTTGCCTCCCGAGAATCCCATCGGCGCTGCGCCTGCTATCGCCAAGCCATGATGCTGAGCGCTTTCGCGCCCGCCAAGATCAACCTGTTCCTGCACGTCGGCGCGATGGAGAACGACGGCTACCATCCGATATACAGCCTGATGGCCTTTGCAGATGTGGGCGACCGGATCAGCCTGGCTCCTTCGGACCACCCGGCGTTCGAGATCGACGGGCCGTTCGCGGCCGGGCTCGACGCCGGGGCCGACAATCTGGTGAAGGAGGCGTGGCGGCGGCTGATGGCGCGGGCGAAAGGACCCCAGCCGCCCTGCCGTCTGATCCTGACCAAAAACCTGCCCATCGCAGCGGGGCTTGGAGGTGGATCGAGCGATGCAGGGGCGACGCTGCGGCTGCTGCGCGATGGACTCGGATTGCCCGTCGATGACCAAGCCCTGCGGGAGATCGCCGAGAGCCTCGGGGCCGACGGCGCCGCCTGCTTCGAGGCTGTCCCCGTCCTGGCGGAGGGGAAGGGCGAGCGGCTCAGGCCCGCGCCGCGCCTGCCACCCATCGACGCGGTGCTGGTCAACCCGCGCACCCCCTGCTCTACTGCTGCGGTTTATCGCGCGTTCGATGCGGCGGGGACGTCGGGCGATATGACACCGCCATCGCTGCCGGACGCCTTCGAGGACGTGCAGGAACTGGCGGCGATCCTGTCGTATTGCCGCAACGATCTGGAAGCGCCCGCCATCGCTGTCGCCTCCGTGATCGCCGAGGTGCTGGATGTTTTGCGGGCCGAACCCGAGACACTGTTGGCGCGGGTGTCGGGGTCGGGCGCCACCTGCTTCGCCCTAACCGCCGGCGACATCGAGGCGGAGGGGCTGGTAGACACCCTGTCGCGCTTGAGGCCGGACTGGTGGATCAGGCGGTGCCGCCTGGGCGGTCCTTGGCCAGACTAGATGAAGGTCACTGGCTAGTTAGAGCCCTCAGCTTATGTGCTTGACCGACACTGGGTCGGAAGCGGGAAAGGTTTCTTCGATCCCTTCGTCCAGCAATTCGTCCTCACGCTTGGCCTGGGCGTGCCCCTCGGGCGTTCGGTCGGTCTTAAGATTGTCGTCAGAGTCCGGCTTGTCGGAGAAGGCGCGTTTTTCCTCGGATGGTTTGGCGTAGCCGAGCTTGGCAAGGTCCTCGTCCGAAACCCTCGCGGATTCGTAGCGCTGAGCCCCGGAGCGTGCGCCCTGCGTGTCGTTGAGATCGCCAGCGTCGTGCAGACCGACCTCGTCCGCCGCCCGATAACCGACTTTGTCTCGCTCGTCGCGATTATCGTCAGCCAAGTCGGTGGGGTCTGCGTCCTCGTCGGCATAGGCGTCTTGATCGCGCAGCCGCAGGTCGTCGTCTTCGGGGTCTGCGTCGTCCTGGTCGTTGTCCAGCGACATGGAGACGATCTCGGAATCGTCCAGGTCCTCGCCAATCACCGCCTCGTCGTCGTCGTCATCGCCTATCGCGCGGGTGACGTCGTAGACGTCAGGCATCTCCTCGAAGGTCAGGCCGTCGCGTCCGGCGATGCGCGCACCGTCGGAACTGAGATTATCCTCATCGAAGACCTCGGCTGTATCCTGGGCGTCGTAGGCGGTCTGCTCGCCCGTTTCTGCATCGATCGCCATGACTCACTCCCGGTGTTGATCGCCGCACGAGGACGGCTTCTGGGGAGTCAAACACAAGCGGCCAGCTTACGTTCCGGCGAAGCTTCTAGTCGTGATCGCGTGCCGGAGGGCGGCGGCGATTTCCTCCATCACTGGCTCCCAGACGTTGTAGGCGGGGGGATTGAAGACGCGCACCTGCGAATACCAGGGATAGCGATCGGTTCCGAGCTTAGGCCACGCGCCGGGGGTCGACACCAGCCACACCTCTGCTCCAGACGCGGCGGCGATATTGGTGGTAGCGTTGGCGGGACCGATGATGAGGTCGAGGGCGGTGGTAAGGGCAGCGAGGTCGTCGAGATCGTTCTTCAGGTCGATACCGGGAGGGGTCCACATATCGACGCCGAGGCGCGCCTTGACCTCGGCGATCTCCGTGGCGCTGTCGCCGTATTGGAGGTTCACCATCCGCGCGTCGGGGGTGGTGAGGACCGGCGCCCAGCGGTCGAACGGGGAGAAGAAGCGGGCGCGGGCCGAATCGATATGCAGGCTCTTCCAGATTACCCCGACGTTGGGCCGGGCTCTGTCCGCCGCCAGCACACCTCTCCAGTGGGCGACGCGCGCCGGGTCTGGCGTCAAGAAGGCGCGGCGCTGCGGAAAGGCGCTGACGGAACGGCGGAAGCGGCGCAGCGGCGAGGCCATAGGCGCCCAAGCATCGAAGTCCGCCATTGCTTCGTCGGGAATAAAGCGTGCGCCGCGAACCGTATGGTGGTCGACCCGAAGCGTTCCATGAGCTCCTACCTCAGCCTCCGGGAAGGATCGCTGAAACAACGGCACGAGCCGATGCTCCACCGCCATAGTCAGCTTGCCATTGGGGCCGAGGGCTTCAATCAGGTCCGGAACGATGGACGCGAACAGCACCTCGTCGCCCAATCCCTGTTCGCCCATCAACAGCATTCGCTTCCCCTCCAAATCCGTATCCGGCGTCCAGGCGGGGCGATCCACCAGGAAATGCGTGACATCGGCGTAGTGAGGATCGAAGCGAGCCTCGTAGGCGTCCCAGCCCTGTTTCAGGTCGCCCTTGGCGATCAGCATGGTGGAGCGGGCGAGGCTCATCATCGCCGTCTCGCTTTCCAGAACTGCCTTCGGTAGAGCCGCTTCGCAATCGGTCAGAGCGCCTGCCGGATCGCCCAGCGACACCTTGGCATTCCCCCGATTGTAGCGGGCCTTGTGGTTAAGTGGATCGAGCCGCAGCGCTTCGTCGAAGAACTGGATCGATTGATCCACATCACCCTGTTCGGCCACGATGGTGGCAAGGGTGTTCCAGAGCAGACTCTGTGTGGGATTGAGGTTGATCGCAGCCCGCACTGTCTCGATCGCCTGCGCGTATTGCATCTGATCGCGCTGGGCGCAGGCGAGGTTGTTCGCCCCCTCTACCGACTTAGGCGACTTCTCCAGATAGGCTTTGAACAGTCGCTCGGCGATGTCCTTGAAGCCCATCCGGTAGGTCAGGCGGCCAAGGTCGTTGGCGATTTCCGGCTCGTCCGGGGTAAGCGCCAGCGCGGTCTCGTAGCATTTAAGCGAGGTGGTGAAGTCGTCTGCCTGCTCGCGGCAAATGGCCAGGATGTGCCATGCGATCCCGCATTTCTCGTCCAGCGCCAGGGCCTCCATCGCGAGCCGTGAGCCTTCGGCGTGGTCCTGCACGCGCACCGCATTCAGCGCCTGTTGCAGGATCGGCATGATCGACCGGGTTCGCAGCGCTTCCAGATCAGCGATGGCCTGGTGCAGCCGGGCGAGGGCGGTGGAGGAGGTCGAGCTTCCCGCCGCTGCGCCAACGATGCGCGCCGCAGCGGGCAGGGCGCGCGCCGTGTCTGGATCAAAGCTTTCCCGGTTCTCGGTCTGGGCCAACGGGAGGCGTAGGGAGGTCGAACGCACCATGGGCGACTCAGAGTCCAGCGTCTGTAAGGATTGCATAGATGACGCGCCATCATGCTTAACGCGCGATTAAGGGACGGCCCGTTCGACCCTTTGCGGCAAGGTCCCGTTAACCCCGTCCGTTTACGTTCGGTTCAGCGACGCCGGGATAGGCCTGAAGGCTTGTTCATCGTGACCGTCGTGCAACCCGAAGGGTGAAGAGGAGGTCAGAATGCCTTTGAAACTCTCGCTGAAGCCCGGCGAAAAGTTCGTGCTGAACGGCGCCGTCGTTCAGAATGGTGATCGGCGAGGCGTGCTCGTCCTGCAAAACAAGGCCAGCGTGCTGCGGGAGAAAGACATCATGCAGGAGCACGAGGCCAATTCGCCCGCGCGGCGGGTCTATTTCCCGGTAATGATGATGTATCTCGAAGAAGCGGGTGCATCGCGGCTGCACGACGAATTTGCCCGGCGCATGAGCGAATTCATGGGGGTGATCCGCAACCCGGACGTTCTCGCCGACTGTATAAATGTCTCAAGGCTTGTCCTCTCGCGCGAGTATTACAAGGCGCTGATGACCTGTCGTAAACTCATCGACTATGAAGACGAGAGGATCGGTGTGTATGTCGCTCCAGGCCTATCAGCAGGCGTCGCAGCGGGCTGAAAACCCGCGCGAGACCGAGTACCGCCTGTTCGGAGAGGTTACGCGGGCGCTGATGGAGGCGTCCGAAACCGACGAACTGGACTTTGTCGCGCGGGTGAAAGCCATCGACTGGAACCGGCGCCTGTGGTCCACGCTAGCGACGGACTGCGGGGTGGATGACAACGGCCTGACGCCGCAACTTCGCGCCTCGATTATCTCGCTCAATCTGTGGGTGATGCGCCATTCCTCGGCTGTGATGCGGCGGGAGGAGGACTTCCAGCCCCTCATTGATGTGAACCGGATCATCATGCAGGGCTTGCGCCCGCAGTCCGAAGCGGCCTGATCCCTGCCGTTCGACCTTGATCCTACCCGGCAATAATCGCCGCACGGCAGCAGTCTCCCGGCAACCCTGTCTTCCGCTCGATCAGAGCTTCCGAAAATCATTATGGAAAACAGAAACCTAACGCGATGGGCGTCGCTGGTGCGCGCCTTGCGTGGTCGGGCGTGGACGTTAACGCCCAACGGCGCGGACGGCGCCGCTTTCTTATCCAGAACGGAAGGCTACCGGAATGACCTCTATCAACACCAACGCCAGCGCGCTCAACGCGCTTCAAAACCTGAACGCCAGCCAGTCTCAGTTGCAGGCCACGCAAAACCGGATCTCAACCGGGTTGAAGGTGGCAAGCGCCAAGGATAACGGAGCGGTCTGGGCCATCGCCCAGAACGAGCGCTCCAGCGTATCCTCGCTGGGCGTGGTGACGGATTCGCTCAATCGTGCGGTTTCCACCGTCGATGTCGCCCTCTCAGCCGGCCAATCGATCTCCGACCTGCTGAACCAGGCCAAGGCGAAAGCCCTCGCGGCCACCGACACCTCGCTCGACGCCAACAGCGTCACCGCCTTGGCCAATGACTACAAGGCGATCCGCGACCAGATCGGAAAGATCGTGGCCAACGCCGACTTCAACGGCGCCAACCTGATCAAGACCGGCGGCACGAGCATCTACGCCCTCGCCAACGCGGCGGGCACCAACAAGCTGACCGTCGCGGCGGTCAACCTCGGCCTCGGAGGCGGCACCGTCACAATCACGGCAGCGGGCACCTTCACCACACCGACCACCGCAACGGCGCAACTTGCCCTAGTCAACGCCTCGATCACCAACGTCAACGCCGCGGTGGCCAAGCTCGGCACCAGCTCCACCCAGTTGGAGGCCCACCTCAGCTTCATCTCCAAGCTGTCCGACACCCTGACCACCGGGATCGGCAACCTGGTGGACGCCGACGTGGCCAAGGAAAGCGCCAACCTGACCGCCCTGCAGACCAAGCAGCAACTCGGCGTCCAGGCCCTCTCCATCGCCAATCAGGGACCCCAAGTCCTCCTTTCCCTGTTCAAAGGTTGAAGTCGCCTAGCCGGACGGGACACGGCCTCCCGTCCGGTTCTTCTTTTGGCGCTCGGCAATAAGCGCCGCATCACCCGGCATTTTTTACCTCGACGGAGGGTTTGGCCAGCAGAAATGATCTGGTTTATAGCGCATTAATTCGTATAAAAACAATACGTTGTCTGAAATTGTCGATGGCCCGGCAATTGCTTCTCAGCCAGTGGGCAAAAAGCCCCCGTCCGCAAAATGCAGACGGACACCTGAGAAATAGGACGTTTCATTATGAGCTCTATCAATACGAACTCCGGCGCGCTTATCGCCCTGCAGAACCTGAGCCACACCCAGGACCAGCTTCAAGCCACCCAGAACCGCATCTCCACCGGGTTGAAGGTGTCGAGCGCCAAGGACAACGGCGCCATTTTCGCCATCGCCCAGAACACCCGCTCCAACGTGACGGCTCTCGGCGCGGTGACGGATTCGCTGAACCGGGCGGTCTCCACCGTC
>JBBQLP010000002.1:0-107249 GCA_038327995.1 Caulobacterales bacterium
CGGACCATTCCCTATCCCTTGTGACAGATCTTAGTCTGCGCAATGCAGCTGTTCCCGCAAGGCTTGCCTTTTTTGCAAACAGGATGACCCGCCGGTAACGCTGCTGCGGACGTCGGACCTGTCGCTGCCATCGGTGTGGCAGCCGCGCCAGGAGCCGCTCCCTTCGGCCTGAACATTCCCATTAGCCCGACGGCCCTCGGACGGGTAACAGAGGTGGAGTTTGCGGTAGAACTCGCCGCCTGAACCCCAGCGAGCTCGTGCTCCACCTCGGCCTTGGTGAGCCTTTTGGGCTTTGCCTTCGTATCGGCTGCGCTCGGCACTTTAGCCTTCGGGGCTGGCGCGGAGGGCAAGGTGGTCGAAGTCGCTGGACACTTGGTGAAGTGGCCTTTGGCATCCTTGCAGGGCTTTGCCTGCGCGCCACCTGCGGCAAGGGCCATTACGGTTGCGGCGATGACAATGAGATTTCGCATGAAGCCCTCCGGAGATCGTGGCAACTTAGGACAGGTTCATCCAAGAGACCATCCGCCACCGCATTAGCCCTTAGTTGGCGTGTCCCACACTGGCTCCATGCGACACGGTCCGTCATGGGGAAGCGCCAGATTAGATCGCTGGCAGCGCGCCGCGTCCGTCCCAAGATTTCTGATCCCTCCAGGAACCCTCAGAACTCGAGCAACGTTACTTTCGTGAAACAAGTGGGGTGTTGGCGATGTCGATGATCGATCAGACCGAAAAGACAAACAGGACTGTGTGGCTTGTCCTCGGTGCAATTGTGATCGCGGCGATAATAGGCGTCATCGTCGTGTTGTCTAACAATTCAAAGGCTGACACCGCAAAGGCACTGGCGGATGCTGCAGCCCAGAACGCCACAGCTGCGGCTATAACTTCGTCACAGATCCAACAATCCACCGCTGCGCAGAGCGTAGAACAAGTTCAGCAGTCGCAGGCTCTGCAGCAAGCGCAAGCTTTACAGCAGGCCCAGACAGCCGCAGCTCAACAGGTAACTCAGGACGCGGCTCGCGCTGCGATAATTGCAGCCCAACGTTCACAGGCATCAGCAGACCGGGCGGCAGCTGCTCGCGACGGCACACCACCGCAACAGTAGCGGTCTTCCGGCTTACGGGCTAAGAGCGGCCATGCTCACGATTTGGCTCTACAGAAGGTCAGCCCTCGGCGGCGGCCTAACTCCGGTTGGCAACGAGATGTTGGTGGACGAGCCATTGGAGGTCGCGCGCTCGAAAGCGAAGGCCAAGCTCAAACGAGAGCCGCAGGCGGACGCCGTGCGCGTCCTCGCTGGCGCCAAAGTTGTGTTCGAACAGTCCCGCTCGGCTCGGTAAGCCGCTAATGGCCTAGGGTGGAACGCGTTCATTGCGATTATTCCAGCAAGTGGGCATTTGCTGGGCCCGGTCGAGAGCGGCATTTTCCAAACGCACTCGGATGGCTGGCCGCCAGCCAATTGGCGCCCAAACTCTGATTACTTAACAACTTCACGAAGAGTGCGGCGTCGCCGAGAATGCCGCCCGGCACTCGATAAAGGAGCATCTCTTGCGCGTATTTCTAACCGGGGCGACTGGGTTCATTGGAAGCGCGGTGGCGCAGGAGTTGATCGGCCACGGGCACACCGTACTGGGGGTGGCGCGAACCGACGACGCGGCGAAGACGCTGGCTAATAGCGGTGTCGAGCCGCACAAAGGTGACCTGACGGACCACGCCAGTTTCATCGCCGGTGCGCAGGCGTGCGACGCGGTGATCCACTGCGCCTTTATCCACGACTTCTCGAAGTTTATGGAGAACACCGAAATCGAGAAAGCAGCGGTGATGGCGATGCTGGCGGCGCTGGAAGGCTCCGGCAAGCCGCTGATCACCACATCGGGCGTGGCGTTGCTGGCGCCCGGCCAGACAGCGACCGAGGCGCACGATGCGGCGCGGCAGGGGCGAGGCGAGACCGAGGGTATGGTGCGCGACGCAGCCAACCGAGGTTTGAAGACCGTGGTGATCCGCCTGCCGCCGATTACCCACCAAGACGGCGACGGTGGTTTCTTGGGACCGCTGGTCGCCATCGCCAACGAGAAGAGCAAGGCCGCGTTCGTCGGCGAAGGTGCCAACCGCTGGCCTGCCGGCAACCGCGGCGACGCGGCGGTGCTTTATCGCTTGGCGCTGGAAAGGGGGGAGTCGGGCGCGGCCTACCATGCAGTGGGCGACGAAGGCGTGCCCACCCGCGATATCGCCGGCGCGATCGGCAAGCGCCTAAGCCTGCCTGTAGAGTCCGTAGCGCCCGAAGAGGCGATGGCCCACTTCGGCTGGATGGGCATGTTCGCCAGTGTCGACATGCCGGCGACCAGCCATATCACCCAGGCAAAGCTAGGGTGGAAGCCGACGCACACCGGACTGATCGAGGATATCGCCACCGGGACGCACCTGGGGCGGACGACGTTCGGCTGAGGGTCCGCTGTGGGTCGCAAGCAGAGACGTCATTCTCAGCAACAAACGGACGTTGGATCTGCCGCGAAACGCGCACATTGATGCTTTATCGGAAAATGGCCCGAGCGGCGGCCGACGTCAGATATGCGCTAGTGGTGAGAATCAGACGCTTGGAACCTAGGGAACAGCGGTAAGCAGTTGAAATCTCTAGATAGGCGAAGGACTCTTCCGTCACATTCTATCCACTAGCTTACACTGGTGCTGCTCCGGATAGGCGACATTGCTGTGTGCCTCTAGAAATTCGGGATGTTGTCGGCAACCGCCCTGAGACTCCAGTGACGAGGAGAGAGATCAGGCCATCGCCTGCGCCATATCGCTGATGCGCGCCCAGGTGGTCGCCTGCATCGAGGGGCGGGCGTTCATCCGGTCCAGCCAGGACAGGAGGTTCGGGCGTCCCTGAGTGAGCAGCGTCCACTCAGGCGTGCTGACGAAAAAGTCGAGTTGCGGCGCGATCATCAAGTCGGCCAAGGTCACTGCATCGCCGCCGAAATGCGGTCGGTCACCGAGCATCCGACTGAGTTCGCCAAACACCTGCTGCGCTTTCGGCATAGCGGCGGCGCAGGCTTCTTCATCCGGCGTGAGACCAAGCACTATTGGACCCACAACCCTATGGAAGGCGATGACGTTTGCGACCCCCTGAAACAGGTACCAGTCATTGACGTTGATCGCCTGATCCATACGCGCCGCATCCTTTGGAGCCGCGGGAGTTAGTGGGGGTTCGGGCAATACCCGGTCGATGTAGCGAACAATTGCCTGGGTCTCGTAGAGCATGAAATCGCCGTGCTGAAGTACCGGGATGCGGCCGAAGGGATGGAGCGGCAGGTGTGGATCCTGCTTCAGCGTGCCGGGCGCAATCGGGGCGATCCGCCAATCCGCGCCCTTCTCCTCCAACGCCGCCATGACGGCCCGTGCGAACGGGCTGCCCGGAATGGTGTGGACGATGAATTCGCTCATGACGCTTCTCCGTCGTTTCCTCGGTCGGTTTTGATCAGCCGCGCGAGATTGTTGAGGTAGTGGGCCCATCCGGCTGTGACCTTTCGGTAGCCCTCGTTGTCCTCCGCGAAGCCGCGATGGGTAAAACTCAGGCGCGTGGACATGTCTTCCTGAGTAAGACTGAAGGTGATGATCGTGCCATCCCATCCACCCGGCGCGTTGGACCGGACGGCGCGCCACTCGACGCGTCTGGGCTGATCAAGCGCCATCACCTCAAGCTCGGTCACCACCGCCCGGCTGCGAAAGGTGAAGGTGCCGAGCCGCCCCGGATCGCCCTCTAACTCGGTTTCGCCGAGGCTCCACCAGCCGCTGAGACCGTCAACGGTGGTCAGCGCCGGCCAGACCCGCTGTGGCGGAGCCTCGATCTCCAGAGTATGCGCGATGTCTGGCACGGCTCAGACCGCCGCGTCTGCGAAGGCCACGAAATCGGCGAGCCGGGTCGGCCAACCGCCGTCAAGGCTAGCGCGGCGCGCCTCAGCGTCGACCCCAAAGCGTTCCAGATTGCGATGCTCCAGCGTCACCCGCGTACCGCCGCTCGGGAGAGGCGCAAAGGTCAGCTCCACCTCGGTCAGGAATTCAGGATCGTAGGTCCATTGAGAGTTGAGTTGCCAGCCGAGCAACAGGCGGCCGGGCGGCTCCCACGCCAGCACCTTTCCCCATCGCGTCTCGGTTCCGTCGGCGTCGACCTCGTACCAGCGGCCATCGGCGTGCGACTCGACTATCACGGCGACGGCGGGGTTCTTGGCGACGGTCTTGCCGCCCGGCCACCACTCGCCCATCCGCCGAGCGAAGAGTTCGAATGCTTTGGCGGGCGAGACTTTCACCTCTACGCCTCTCACGATCGGTGTGATGGTCATTCCCCTGTCTCCTCGTCCTGTTGCTGATCGGCAAAGGCCTGAAAGGCGTCCAGCGCCACGGCCCAGTGGTGGTCTAGCCACTCGCGCATCGCACCGATGCCGCGAGGGTCAATCCGATAGATGCGGCGTGTTCCGTCCGGCGTCTCAGTGACCAAGCCAGCCTCCTTCAGCACCTTAAGATGCTGCGACACTGCCGGCCGGGTCACCGGAAGTCCGCGGGCTATTTCGCCGACCGCCGCCGGAGCGGTTGCCAACCGCTCAAAAATTGCCCGCCGGGTGGAATCTCCGAGGGCGGCAAAGGCATCGACGGCGAAAGGTGAGTTAGTCATTACTAACGGTTAGTATGTACTAACGACCTTGTCAATGTTGCGATGCGCAACCCGTACAATGCCTGACGGCAGTTTAGAGCCAGCTGGCTGGTCGTTTAGTAAGGTTCAGGAGAAACCGGATCGCGCCTGCCCTGACCGCAATGTCGTAGAAGCGCCAGTTGCGGACATTGGGTCGGCTCCAGAATCCGGACCTTTCCCGTGACCGGGGACAGCGATCTTCGAACGTGTGCACCAGCTCAGTTGACGCGACCTCATCTCTCTGCGGGCGGCCGAGGCGGCGGAGGTGTTCGTCGTGAAGGTCAAAACGCACGCTGAGGAAGCCGGGCCTTGTCAGTCGAAGGGGTTGTCTCGCCCCCGCTCCAGGTCGTTGTCGGCCACGAACTTCTTGGCCGCCGCAGGCTTAAGGCGCTGGTTGCCGAACAGGGCGAACACCCGCGCCAGCGCCTCGACCAAAAACGCCTCCTGGGAGTCCGACTTGGACCAGTCTCGCCGTGTCTCCTGGTAGGCCAGCGTCGGACGGCGAGCCGGAGGACGGGACGATTCCCAGCCGCCGGGGAACCGGACGCCGTCGAAGCCGGTGAACCCGACTTCCACCCGCCGCGCAGCGAAGGCACCGTAGTGGTCGAGCACCCAGTGCATCCGGCGCAGCGCGCCCGACCAGACTTTGAACACGTCGGTCAGGTCGACTGATGGCTGTCCGCCGCCAGTCGGTTGCCAGACGCAGCCTCCCTGCACGAGCCAGAACTCCCCCGTGTCCTCGAAGTACATCACCAGGTCTTCGGTCGTGCGCGGGGCATCTCGTTCGGAAGAAATCCAGTAGCGGACGTAGCCTTCTTTGGTCGGCCCGAAATCGCCGCTGATGTAGCGGCCCATTGAATAGGGGGCAACGTGGTCGCCGAGGGCTCCGACCGAAGCGACCTCCGCCGGCCGCTTTCTCCAGCCGCTGGGCACGACTCGCAGGTAGGCGCGGGGGCCGGAAGTGATGCTCACCTCGGTCCAGTGGTTATTGCCGAACGAATCCTGGTGCTTGAAGCCTTCTTCGGCACCGGCCCACAGCGAGGGTTCATCCGCCTTAGCGGGGACGCCCGTCATTGGCGTGTCCGCAGCCACCTCCTCGAGATAGTGCTCGAGGTTGGTACGGATCGCGCCGGCCAAGGCCTTAACCAGGTCATTCTTCACGGCCTTGCGCTGGCTGCCGGTTGCGGTCTCAGCAAGTTCGTAGGTCAGGGTCCGCCGACCGCGGATGTCGAAGGGTAGGTCGGAGATCTTCCAGCCGTCGGCTGTGTTGAGGACGTAGATCTGCCGAATCCAGCCCGGCTTGTTGAGCGACCAGCCCAGCTCGACGAGGACGTTGGGATTCGGCAGAGCCTTACCGTTCGTCGTCTGGGCTACCGGGGTGACATCGGCGACGAAAATGGCGCTGGAGGCGATCTTCTCCATCACGATCGGCACGATCTCAGCGGCGCCGGGCACCCCCTTGGTGTCGTGGTCGAGCGCCGGCCGGTCGGCGTCGTCGAGCTCGAACTCGCCTTCGAGCGAAGCCACCGCCTCCTCGAGGGCTTCCTTGATGAAGTGACGATTCGTTTTGCCCGGCGAGTCGTCCTGCCAGGACCAAAAAACTTTCATGGATTACCTCCGCCTCGTGGCCGCGGGGAAAGCTGGGCTAGACGCAGCGTCTATGTAGGGCAGCGAGGGTGGACGTCCAACGCCCGGCCCCGTTTTCCCCCAACGCTGTCCTAGGATCGCGACTTCAGGCGAAGCCGGCGGCGGCTGACCAGCCGCGCATCGGCGCGTCGGTGCTGTAGTCGAAGGCCTCGACCTCGACCCAGTCGCCCCGCTCGCCGATGACCCGCAGCAGCTGGTCCGGATAGACCAGGTGCAACACCAAGCCGTGGGCCTGTGGTTCGGCGCGCAGCGGCGTGCGGTCGACGACGTAGCGGATACGGTAGTGGGCGTCGGCCTCACCGTGCTGCCCCGCCTTCACCGCCTCGGCGACCGCGTAGGTTTCCTTGATCAGGGCCTCCACGTCGTCGTGGGTCGGGCCGGCCTTGGCGACGGCAAAGCTCTCGTGGCCGACCGTGAGGCTATGCTCGGCTACGATGAGGCTTGCAATCCCGGCGTAGCAACCGATGACCGCCATCACGAACAGCAACGTGGACATCAGACCGTTGCGGCGGATGATGTCGGGCTCCGCCCTGATCGCCGCCATCAGCCAGCCGGCGACGCGTTGCAGGAAGCTGATGGCTTCGGCTGCGGTGAGCTTGCCTGCGTCGACGATCGCCGTGCTCTCAAGGGCCTCGGCGAACACCGGCGCGGCCGGCGTAGGCATTCCGTAGTGGTGCAGCACGTCGGCGACCAGGCCGCGGGCGACGCTGTTCTCCAGGCCGAGCGCCGCGGCCATTTGGAAGCCCGGCGGGAAGAAGGAGTGGGCGCGCACGACGTCGGCGATCACGCTTGAGGTGGTCAGAGCCGACATGGCCGCCAGTGTCGCCGCCGGGAGCCGCAGGTCGAACTGCTGGCCGATGGCGGCCGCCATCGCGCTCTGATCGGCCAGCGTCTTCAGCCCAGGATGTCCGCGGTCCGCGGAATCGCCAGCGCGTCCACCATCGCCTTGGCCGAGCGGGCCATCTCGGTCCCGATGCCGAGGCGCGAGGCGAGATCCATCGCCAGGTTCGGGTAGAGCTTCAGCCCGGCCTGCATCTCGGTCGTGGGCAGGGTCCCCATCCGGGCAATCTCGGCCATGCGGGCTTGTTGGGCCTGGATCTGCGCCATGATCCCGCTGGGCGGCGACATCATTCCGCGCATGGCTTCCATCGCCGGCGAGGGTTTCATCGCCTCCAGCAAGGCGGCGTGAGCGGGCGAAGGCTTCATGGCCTCGATCACGCTGCCGAGGGTTTCATCGCTTGAACCACGCTGGCGTAGGCAGCGGACGGCTTCATGGCGTCGAGAAGGCGGGTGTAGGCCGGCTTCTGGATCGCGCTTATGGCCTCAGCGATCCCGGGCATCGGGTCGATCATCCCGGCAACGCGGCGGTGATCATTGAGCAACTTGGTGATCCCGGCCGGTTCGGCCGCGCTTTCGGCGAGGTGGGTCGTGGATGGGCCGACCTGGTGCGCCATCAAAGCGCTGGCGTCCGCTCGATCCTGGATCCAGGCCTCGAGCACCCGCTTCAGGCGGTCGGCCCCGCCCTCCCCCTGGCGGGCGGCAAGATCGTCCGTCTCATCGTCGCGGTGCCGGCGGATCTTGCGCCGGGCTCTCTGGCCCTCAGCGGCGGTGCGCGCTCGGAAGTAAGCTCCGGTCGCGGCCAGGAAAGACGGTCGAGCTTGGCGTCGAGTTGGGGATCGTCCGATTGGAGCAGCAGCTCCTCGAGGATCGGTTGGTCGAACCCCGTTATCGTCAGCGGCTCCTCCAGGATGGTGAGTTCCTGCAGCTCCACGCTAAGGGCCTCGAAATCCCACTCGCCGGTTTCTGCAAGTCTATTGAGGGTGATTGCGAGGAGCCGGACATCATTGGGCGCGAGATGTTCGACGCGAATTATGTTCACCAGCTTGATGTCGAGCTCGCGGCAGGCTTCGACCACGCCATGGCCGTTGATTACGGTTAGATTGCCATCGACCAAGATCGGATTGACCTGCCCAAACCGCATCAGGCTCGCCTTGATGCGAGCGAGCTGAGCCTTGGAAGTTTTCCGCACGCGTCTTGAAGCAGACTTTAGCTCGTCAATGTTGACGCGCTCGATCCGTTGGTCTGGGATCGGATCACCGTTCCTGCGCGAGGCGGCCTCAGCTGTTTGGGTGTCGATATGGCTTTGTCGGTCGGCGCGGCTTCTGCTGACAAGTTGCGCCTTTAGACCGAGGCCAGCCGGAGCCTCCAGCCGAGGCGGCCGACCCGATAGGGTGTTAACGCGCATGGCGAACCTCCATGCGCTGACCGAGAATAGAATTTATCGGAAGCTTCCCGGGCCAACCCCGGAAGTGGATCACGCGTCGCATCACTGCTCTCCTCTGAAGAGGACAGCCAGAGTGCGTAAGCCATAGAGGCAGAGGCATTACGCACTCTGGCCCTCCTTGGCACTGGCACTATTGATGATTCGATTTGCCGACTCGTGCAAGCCCTAATCGGGCGGCGAATTGCTCCGTCCCGAAACCGGCTCAAGGTCGCGAACGGTAGGGAAACCGTTGGACTTGAACACATCGTAACCCATGGCGCGGAGCCGCGAGGTGAACGCCCCTAACGGCACGGATGTGCGATGGCCCCGCTCTATCGTCCAGGTCCGGTAGTGCTTCCATAGCTCTGCCGTTCTGATCCGCACCCCGGGGGCCTCTCGACAGCCTTCGCTGATGAACTCCCGAACCGGGTTGGCCGTAGCGAGCATATCAATTTTCGCACGAACGCACTCCTCGGGTTCACAGAACCCGCCGCGGCGGTGCAGTCGCCCGTAAGCATCTAATAGGCGGTTGAAGATCGCTGGAAGTTCGGTGGCGATTATCTTGTCTGCGAGCTGCCGATCCATTTCGTGGGTCTCGAACCGCCGCTCGAACGGGATCACATACATGCGCCGCTCAAACCCATAGGAGCTATCGCTGATGCGCGGGGATCCGTTCAGCGAGATGATCGGCAAGGCGCGAGCTACAATAGCGACCGACTCCGGGTCGTGAGCTTTGCGGGTCATGAGAGGCTTGGCCTCAGCGATGGACTTCAGAAGCCCGTCTTCCAGCTGGACGCCATCGCGCGCATCGTCATCGAGGAACAGAAGCTTATCGGCCAGAGCTGGGTGGGAAAAGCGGTCTCGCGATAGGGTTTCGATCTTGCCCCAGTAGACCTGATTTTGACCGAGCAGAGCGGCCAGAATTCTCATCAACACCGATTTGCCGTTGCTCCCCCCACCGCGCAGAAAGATGATCATCGGGATGTCTCGTCGGGGCTGCATGGCATAGGCCATGATTTCCTCGACATGCAGGATCATCTCCTCGGGCTGATCGGCCTTCGAGAAAATTTCCCCAACCATCCGGCTGAACAGAGGACAGTCGGAGTCGTCGCTGAGGCTCACCGGCGACACCGCCGTCAGATGCGACCAAAGGCGGTTTGGCCGTACCTCATAATCGCCGTCGTCAGAAAATCTGACTTCGCCGTTCGTTGTGTTGATGACGTGGTCAGGCTGGGGCGCTCCGGAGCCGACCGATCGTTCTCGGTATTGAGTATCTTTGAGGACCCGTAGCGCCCCAGCGATCAGCGAATTCTGGTTGCCGCCCCCGTAGGCGTTCGGCTCCGTTCGGTAGATCGCAAGGAGGCGCCTGCGGATTTCCGCGCATGGGGTTGGGATCCACACGTTCCTTCGGAATACGAAGAACTGCTTGCCGTTGAACTGGATGCCAAGCCCATAGTCGAGACCACGAAGAAGCTCATGTGCCAGGGCCATCTCCAGGCCCGGAGCGTCTTCCGCCCAGATCTCCCAAAGATGATTGGCGTCGTGGCGTAGGGTCGGGGCTGGGATGCCAGTCTGCTCAGCGAGGTCTATGACCGCTTGCTCATCTTTCCATGCACCATGAATCAGTTCCTCCAAGACCTCGTCCTGCGTCGACATCGTCGAAAAGGGCGGCCTGGCATCGTCGTTTGTCGCGAGATTATTTCGCATCGCCTTGGTCCAGTGGTTGGCCCGGACTTCAAAACCCGCCGGGCTGATGCGCGCAGACTCTCAATTGCGCAGCGGCAGATCAACCAAAATAATGCGAACGGCTAATGTTACACTAATGACGTGTAGGCATTGGGCGTTTCAAATTCAACAATAGGTCCCCTAAGTCCCCTAACTGACAGTTGATCACCTGATAGTTGTGGGTACGATAACCAGATACGATTTCCCTGTTCGGCGTATTTAATTCCCTGTTCCAGCCACTAGGGAAAATCACTTGCGCGGTTGCTTCAAACCGCTGATGTTAAAGAGGTTTCAGTCTGACTGGCGCAGAGCGCGTGACGACCAATTCCCGCAGTCTTCGGGAAATACCCTGTTACCAGGGAATTTGCGGGCGGAGGCAAACCACACTGGATCGGGAACCGCCGGAGAATTCAGGGAGCTGAGGGGGTAGTTTCAGGGCGAAATGTCCTCGCGGAGATAGATAGTCTCTGTTCGACAGGGAATTAGTCCCGCAAATACCGCGGGTTACGCGGTTACTCTGTGTGGCTGTGGGTGGTAAGGACTGGCTGGCGGAAAGATGCAGATTCGAACCGTTGTTAGGGAATCAGGGAATTTAGTCCCGACAATTCCGTGGGTTAGGTGAGGGAAAATCGACCAGAGAAGGATTTCCGATAATATTCCCATATCAGCGTATTGATTGCGAGCTGGGGAAATGTAAAGCAGTATTTAATTTTGGGTCAATCCGCATCAATACTTAGAGTTATTTAAGCTATACTCTAAGACTGGCTGGCGGTGAGAGAGGGATTCGAACCCTCGTTAGGTTTTCACCTAAACACGCTTTCCAAGCGTGCGCGATCGACCACTCCGCCACCTCACCATCACGCCGCGCGGTCGGCGCGGGTGGCTTCCGGAGGGAACGAACCCCCGTCGCGGAAGGCGCGCAATATACTGATGCAAGCCCGCGCCGCAAGCGCTCACGGTTGGGTCCGGGGGCTGTGGTCCCTATATATTTGTCCGAGCCCTTCCCGCCCCGGAGACCGCCATGCTGTTCGCCAAGAAGCCCGCCGAGATTCCCGCCGCCGATCAGGCGCTCAAGGGCCGGGCCGAGCCGATCCCCACCGCTGCGACCCACTACATCAACGGCCATGCCTTGCAGGGTCCCTATCCCGAGGGGCTTGAGATCGCCGATTTCGCCATGGGGTGCTACTGGGGGGTGGAACGCTTGTTCTGGCAGGTTGCGGGCGTGTGGGTGACGGCGGTCGGCAACGAGGGCGGACCGACCCCCAATCCGACCTATGAGGAAGTCTGCTCGGGCCGCACGGGCCATGCGGAGACGGTGCGGGTGGTGTTCGATCCGAAACTGGTTTCCTACGCGAGCTTGCTCAAGACCTTCTGGGAGGGGCACGACCCCACCCAGGGAATGCGTCAGGGCGGCGACCGGGGCACGCAGTATCGCTCGGTGATCTTCACCCACGGCGAGGCGCAGGCGGCGGCGGCGGCGGCGTCGAAGGCAGCCTACGCGCACGCGTTGAAGGCGCGGGGCCTTGGGCCCATCACCACCGAGATTGCTCCCGCCAGCCCCTTCTATTTCGCCGAAGGCTATCACCAGCAGTATCTGGCCAAGAACCCGGGCGGCTATTGCGGCATCGGCGGAACCGGCGTTGTCTGCCCCATCGGGGTTGGCGTCACCGCCTGAGCTGCGGACCTAAGCCCCGCAAGACCTGAGCCTTGGGACTTGAGCCCTTGGGGACCTGAGCATTGGGCGGATGCGGGGGAGTGGAATGACGTTCGACGACTTTGACCGGATGGCGCTGGCCCTGCCGGGTGCGATGTTCGACATCAAGTGGGGGGCGGATCGCACCTACTGCATCGGCGGCAAGATGTTCGCTGTGGCGGGCCACCTCGGCGACTACGCGCCCCGCTACGTCTTCAAGACCTCGGACCTGTCGTTCGAGATGCTGGTCGACAGCGGCGCGGCGGTTCCGGCGCCGTACCTCGCGCGCGCAAGGTGGGTGCAGCTTGTGGCGCCGGACTCGCTGCCGGACGAGGCGCTCACCCGCTACATTGCGCAGTCGCACGCCCTCGTCGCCGCCAAGCTGACCCGCAAAGCGCGGGCGGACCTTGGCTTCTGACGGCGCGGGTCGTTCGTGCTGGCCTCGGAGCCGTTCCAGATAAAGGGCTACGGATTCAAGAGCAGGGGGCCTATGTCGGGTTTGGGGTTGCGCTGAAATGACGCGTCATGGTTTCATTTCCCAGGCGAACTAGCGAATACCGTCCCGCTGCTGCCTTCGATGGGGGTTCGAGTATGCTTCAACGCATGGTTCACCGCTTCTTGCGAGTTGGACGGTTCACCCTAATCGATCCTCGCGGGCGGGCAAGCATCCACGGCGACGGCTCGGGGCCAGATGTCTGCGTGCGCCTCAATGGATGGCTGACGCCGCTGAAGATCACCCTGGCCCCGACCATGATGCTGGGCGAATGCTACATGGACGGATCGCTGCAGATGGTGCGCGGCGACATCTACGACTTTCTGGATCTTCTCGGTCGCAACTTCGACTACGATCCCGTCCGTCAGCATAAGCAGTCCGCGCCCAAAAGGCTCTGGTTCTGGCTGCTTCGGCACGTGCGCCAGATCAACGGACGCATCGCCGCCCGCCGCAATGTGGCGCATCACTACGACCTCTCGGCCGATCTCTACCGCCGGTTCCTGGATGCGGATATGCAGTATAGCTGCGCCTATTTCCGCGAACCGGGGATGACGCTCGACGCCGCGCAGGCCGCCAAGAAGGCGCACATCGCCGCCAAGCTCCTGCTGGAGCCGGATCACCACGTGCTGGACATAGGCTGCGGCTGGGGCGGGCTGGGTTTGACCCTCGCCACCTACGTGCCCGACGGCGAGGTTCTGGGCGTCACCCTTTCGCAGGAGCAACTAGCCATCGCTCAGGAGCGGGCGGCGGCGCTCGCCACCGCCGAGCGGGGCGCCAATGCGCGCTTCGAGCTTTGCGACTATCGCGATGTGCAGGGACCGTTCGACCGGATCGTCTCGGTGGGGATGTTCGAGCACGTGGGCCAGCCCAACTATCAGGAGTATTTCGACACCATCGCCAAACTGCTCACCGACGAGGGGGTGGCGCTGGTGCACTCCATCGGACGCAAGACCGAGCCGGGCCTCACCAATCCCTTCATCGCCAAATACATCTTTCCTGGCGGCTATATCCCCGCCCTTTCCGAGGTGCTGCCCCATATCGAGCGGGCGGGTCTATGGGTGACGGACTTGGAGGTCCTGCGGTTGCACTATGCTGAGACACTGAAGGCGTGGCGGGAGCGGTTCGCCGCCCAACGCGCCAATATCGCCGATCTTTACGACGAGCGTTTCTGCAGGATGTTCGAGTTCTACCTAGCGACCTCGGAGGTCGCCTTTCGCTATGGCGGGCACATGGTCTTCCAGCTTCAACTAGCCAAGCGCGTCGACGTGGTCCCCATCACCCGTGACTACATGGGCGACGGCGAACGAGGCCTAGAGCCAAGAACACGCATCCGCGCGGTGGGGTAGAAGGGGTTGCTGGGACCATAAGCCTGCTATCGCCGCCCGAACAATCGCTCGATATCGGCCAGCTTCAACTCCACATAGGTCGGGCGGCCGTGGTTGCACTGGCCGGAGTGGGGGGTGGCTTCCATCTGGCGGAGGAGCGCGTTCATCTCCGCCGCGCTGAGCCGCCTACCTGCCCGCACCGAGCCGTGACAGGCCATGGTTCCGGCGACCTCGGCCAGCCGTTCGGAAAGCGCCAGCGCCGAGCCGCTCTCAGTCAGATCGTCGGCGATATCGCGGATCAGCCCCTGCACGTCGGTATCGCCCAGCATGGCGGGGGTTTCGCGCACCAGGACCGCGCCCGGCCCGAAAGCTTCCACCACGAGGCCAAGGGCCGCAAGCTCCTCCGCCCGCCCGGACACACGTTCGGCCTCGGCGGGATCGAGTTCGACTACTTCGGGCAAAAGCAGCGCCTGACGCGCTACCCCGCCCCCTGCCGCCTCCGACTTCATCCGCTCATAGACCAGCCGCTCGTGCGCTGCGTGCTGATCGACGATGACGACGCCGTCGCGGGTCTGGGCGATGATGTAGGTCTCGTGCACCTGCGCCCGCGCTGCGCCGAGGGGGAAGTCCACCGGGTCGATCACCTCGCCCGTGTGGGAAGAGGCGTAGAGTGCCTCGTTCTCAGCTTCGACCCGCGCAGAGACTTCCTGCACGCCGGGAAGCGCCGACGCGAGGGCGCCCACCAAGCCGCCGAAGCTGGCTTGGGAGTAGCTTGTGGGAGTGGATCGCCAGCCGACACCCACGGGACCGTTGGAATAGCCGCCCGGTGAGGAGGCTCCGAGAGCCATCCCCGGACGAAAACCTGCCAAAGCCTGCCCTGCCACGGTGGTCGAGGCCCTGTGGCCGGCTCTGGCCAGGGCGTGCCTCAGCGCACCAATGATCAGCCCCCGCACCTGCGCGGGATCGCGAAAGCGCACCTCGGCCTTGGCGGGGTGGACGTTCACGTCCACGAGGCCAGGCTCGAGCTCCACATATAGCGCAGCCACAGGATGCCGATCACGGGCCAGAAAGTCGGCGTAGGCGGCGCGCAAGGCTCCGGCCAGAAGCCGATCCTTCACTGGCCGGTTGTTGACGAACAGATATTGATGCCCGGCGTTCCCGCGCGAATAGGTAGGCAAGCCCACGAAGCCCGAAAGCCGCACCCCCTCACGCTCCTGATCCACAGAGAGCGCGTTGGCGTGGAAGTCCCGGCCCAAGACCGCCGCCAGCCGGGCCAAGCGGCCCTCGGGGCCCGCAAACTCGGCAGGCAGACGCAGCGCCTTCTTGCCGTCGATGTCGAGCGAGAAACCCACCGCCTCGTGCGCCATGACCTGGCGTTTGATCTCCTCGGTGACGGCCAGCGCCTCGGAGCGTTCGGACTTCATGAACTTCAGCCGCGCCGGGGTGGCGTAGAAAAGATCGCGCACTTCGACGCGCGCACCGTGCGGCGAGGGGAAGGCGCAAGGGCCGGGGGGCGTGGTCGCGCCGCCCTCGACCCTGATCTGAAAGGCGGCCTCCGCCCCCTTCGCCCGCGAGGCGATGGAAAGCCGCGATACCGAGCCGATGGACGGCAGCGCCTCGCCCCGGAAGCCCATGGTCGAGACGTTGAGAAGGGCCCAGCCGCCGTCGTCTTCGAGCGGCAGCTTGGAGGTGGCGTGCCGCTCCACCGCCAATTCAAGCTGGTCTGGCGCCAGTCCCATCCCGTCGTCGGCGACGAGGATGCGCGATAGCCCGCCCTGATCCACCTGCACCTCGATCATCGTAGCGCCCGCGTCGATGGCGTTCTCGACCAGCTCTTTCACTGCCGAGGCGGGGCGTTCGACCACCTCGCCAGCGGCGATGCGGTTGACGGTTTCAGGTGGGAGGCGGCGGATGGGCATGAGAGGGAGACGACTCGGTCGCGGTACGGCGGGACGGCGTCTGAAGATAGGCTCGCCCTTTTCTGCTGCAAACCGAAATACCCCACGCAAAAGCGCGCCCGGACCTGTCCGGGCGCGCTTCGCTAGCTCAGTGGCTCAGGTCGGGCCGATCAACCGCGATCAGCTTGCCAGTGCAGGCGGCGGCTCAGCCGATCCAGACGATCCATCAGATAGCTGTGGTCTGGAGCGTTCAGACGCCCGCCGTCGCGATATTGAAGGTGGCGTTCCTGACGACGAATGTCGTTGAGATCGGCGGTCAGGCTGCGCACTTCGCGGCGGGACAGGCGCCGATCGTAGGCTGAGCGGTTGATCCGCTCCTGGATGAAATCGATCCGCTCGTGCACGCCTTCGGGGGCGCCGTACCAGAAGGTGCCTTCGCGCGCGGGGCCGTAACGATCTTGGTTGTAGCCACCACGGTCATAACCGTCGCGGGTCTGCGGCGGCGGACCGTAGGCGGGCGTCGGCGGCGCCACGTATTCGTATCCCTCGGGGCAGGGATGGGTGCTGCCGCGGGCGATCTGATTGCCCACCACGGCGCCGCCGAGGCCGCCGATGACGGCGCCGGTGCCTCGGTCATGACGGCCAGCCACGGCGCTGCCCAGAAGAGCGCCGCCGATGGCGCCGAGCACGGTTCCGGTGGTCTTGGTGTCGCTGTTGGCCCGGCGGCAGCCCGCGTCATAGGTCTGGGCGTTGGCCATCACCGGCAAGGCCGTGGCCATGAGAGCCGCCAGCAAGAGTGGAGTACGCATCTTGAAATCCTTTTGTGATCTCGAAGTCCGCGCGCTCGGGGGAACGGCTGGACAGGCTCAAGCTTTAGAAGACCTCACCTGAACCGGAGATGAAGCCGGGAACTAGATGAGGTTAAGCTTTAGCAAGCCTTCCGTGCAAGACGAGGATCACGCCGCGACCCTCCTCGGCACCAGGCGCTCTGACTTCAGAGCGCTCTCCGCACCCGAAAGCCCGGCCTCGGTATATTCGGCGTCTTCGTTGACCGACCAGACGTTAAACTTGCGATTCCCCGCCAGAATGTTCTCCACCGTCAGCATGGCGGTCATCATGGCGTGGTCCTGGTTGTTGTACTTGTGCATCCCGTTGCGACCGACGAGATGCAGGGTCGGATAGGCGGTCTCAAGCTCGCCCCGCACCATATCCACGTTGGTCTGGTAGGCGTCGTCGTAAACAGGATACGCCTTGGGCTGGCGCACAACCGACGCATCGACCACCGCCTCAGGCGCGACAAGGCCGATCTTGCCGATCTCCTGCTTGGCCAGTTCGATCAGATCGGCGTCTGGCGAGGTCCAGAGGCCGTCGCCCTCGAAGCAGAAATACTCGAGGCCCAGGCACGCGAAGCCCGCGGGCGCCATGTGCGGCGACCATGAGAGGAAGTTCTGGATGCGTCCAACCTTTACGCTGGGATCATGGATGTAGATCCAGTTGTCCGGGAAGTCTTTGGTTGCGCCGATGGGGGCGATCAGGGCGACGGTGATGAAATCGCGATAGCGCAGCGACATCGCCGCATTGTGGCAGGCGGGCACGGGATCGATGGCGGAGACCAGTTCGGTGATCGGCGCGGACGAGATCACCGAACTGGTGGAATAGCTCTCCATCGCGCCTGACCCAGTCTTCACCTCCACGGTCCACACAGCGCCGTCCCAGCGCATCGACGCCAATTCACGGTCCATGATGATCTCGCCGCCCATAGCGATGATCTTGTCTCGCGCGGTCTCCCACATCATGCCGGGGCCTTGTCGGGGATAGCGGAAGCTTTCGAGCAGGGTCTTCACCCCGCCCTGTTCGCCCAGCGTCGCGGCGGGGGCCTTGTTCAGGCCCATCGAGCGCTTGAGCCCATCGATCACCGCAGCGCCGAGGGACAGGCCCTTAATCCGCTGCGCCGCCCAGTCGGCGGAGATGTCGTCGCAGGCCATTCCCCACACCTTCTCGGTGTAGGTCTTGAAGAAGATCGAGAACAGCTTCTCGCCGAACTGGTTGCGCACCCACTGGTGGAAGTTCTTCGCCGGAACGATGGGCGTCGCCTTGGCCCAGGCATAGGAGGCCATGCACAGAGCCGAGGTGAAGACGCCAAGGTTGCGCAGCGCCTCGAACGCCCGCAGCGGATAAGCGTAGTATTTATTTCCGTAGTAGATGCGCGACAGGCGCGGGCGGTCGATAAAATCGTCGGGCAGGATCTCGTTCCACAGGTCCACCACCTCGCGGCTCTTGGAAAAAAAGCGGTGGCCGCCGATGTCGAAGTGGAAGTCTTTGTAACGCACAGTGCGGCTGATGCCGCCCACATAGACCGGGTCGCGTTCGATCACGCGCACACTCTTGCCCGCTTTGGCCAGGAGATAGGCGGCGGTGAGGCCCGCAGGACCAGCGCCGATGATCAGGACGTCGGTGGGTTTGGAAAGGTCGGACATTCAGGCTTTCGGATCGGTTTTATCAGACGAGGCGGCGACGGGCGCGAAGGTGAAGAACCGCTGTCCCGTGTAGGAGAATAGAGTCGCCACAATGGCGCCCACGACGGCGGCGAGCACGTGCGGCAGATGTGGCAACGCAGCGGCGATGGACAGCGAGACCCCATAGTTCACGCTCTGCGCCAACAGGGCGACGGCGAAATAGCGCAGCGCCTCGTGGTGCGCGCGCCGTCCCGAGGCCGCGAAAGTCAGCCGCCGGTTCAAGAGCCACGTCACGCCCGTGGCCACGATCAGCGACACCGCCAAAGCCAGCCAGAACGGCGCCCGCAGGGCCTCCAGCACGGTCAAGAGGATCAGGTTCACCGCCAGTCCGGCGACGCCCACGCCGAGGAAGGCGACCAGCCCGACCGGCAAGATGATGCCGAAGCGCGCGGCGCCGCGTTGAACGACAGTGGCGAGATATGACATCAAGCAGCGTCCGGGGGCCCGAATCGGCTCGCGGATCCTCCTCCAGAAGACTTCAGACCTCGTAAACCCGAAAACCCGATCCTCGCCTAGCTCTAAAGTCACGGATGTGTGAAGCGGAGCGCCGGAGACCCCCGACCCGATGCGCCTGCCGCAAACACCGATCCTGACCTCGTGGCGACGGATGCTCTTGCTGTCGCTGGGGGTGACGGTAGTTGTCGGGGTGATTCTGGGGCTGAGGGACGGGCATAACCTCAGGCTCGGCTACGGTGACACCGACGACGCCATGCGGCTGGTGCTCGCGCGCCAGCTTCTGAACGGGCGGGGCTGGTGGGACCAGCACCTGATGATGTTGCAGCCGCCGATGGGCATCTACCTGCACTGGTCGCGGCTCCTGGACGGCGGCATCGCAGGAATGGAGCGGGTATTTTCGCTGTTCCTTTCACGGCCTGACTCCGAGGCGGCGACGCGGCTGATCTGGCCGCTTTTGTGGATATTCCCCTCATCGCTGGCCATGCTGCTGGTCGCGCGGCGGCTGGGCGCGGCGACCAAGGGCAGGGGATCAAGCGCGGCGATCCTGATCTGCGCGATCCTGCTGATCGGCGGCTTTCAGCTTCTCTACACGCAGTATCATCCCGGCCGGATCGACCATCACGACGTGCAGATGAGCTTCTTCTTCCTGGCTTTCGCGGGCGCGGTGCAGAAGGGGCGGAAGCTGTGGGGACCAGCTCTGGCTGGCGCAGCGAGTGGGCTGGGGATCGCCATTGGCCTTGAGGCGCTGGTGTTCGTGGCGGCGATCGGCGCGGCCATCGCCCTGCGTTTCTTGTTCGACGGGGGCGAGCGGCGGCACGTGCAGGTCTACGCCATCGACCTCCTCGCCTCGACCCTCCTGGCTTTTCTGGTCCAGACCCCCCCTTGGCGTTGGGGCGTGGCGGCGTGCGACGCCGTGGCTTTCAATCTGGTCAGCGGGATCGTCGTCGCCAGCCTGGGGCTCTGGCTCGCAGCGCGGTTTACAGAGAACCGCCCGCCTGTCGTTCGGTTCGCGGTGCTGGCGGTGTCCGGGTTCGCAGCGGCAGGGGCCTATCTGGCGCTCGACCCCAACTGCCTCCACGGCCCGTTCGCCGACGTCGATCCGCGCATCAAGCCCTTCTGGCTCAACTATGTGCAGGAGGTGCAGTCCCTAGCCCGCCTTTTCAAACGCCACCCGGATGACGCTATCGGGCTGGCGACGCCCATCGTAGTGGGGTTCCTTGGCTGGCTCTGGCTGGGGCGCAGCCGGGAGCGGCGCAACGATGCGGCGTGGCGACTATCGGGGGGCCTGCTCCTGCTCACCGCTGCCGCAGGGTTCACCATGATCCGCGCGGGAGGCTATGCGGTCTGGCTGGCCATGCCGATCACCGCCGCCGCCGCCGCCGACCTCGCAGCGCGCTATCGCAAAGGCGGGGTGATCGCGCCCCTGGTCGCCGCCGCGATCTTTCTGCCACTGGGCGCGACGGGCGTGGCGCTCGCGGGAGCCAAGGCTCTGAATGCGGTGAGCGACGCGCTGCACCACAAGCCGAAGGGAAAGCTCGCCGCTCAACCGAAGAAGCCCGCCGACTTCTGTTTCAACGCCTTCGCCTATCGGCCCCTTGCGGCCGCCCGGCCCGTGGGATTGGTGGTGGGGGATATCGACTTCGGCCCCTTCGTGCTGGCGCATACCCCCCACTCGACCCTCTCGGCGCCCTATCACCGTATGAACTGGGGGATAATGGCGGAGCGCAGCATCCTCGCCGCCGACGCGGATGACGCGGGACCCGGCGGGGCGGAGGCCAGGGTGCGGGCGCTGGGCGTCGGCTATGTGCTCGACTGCCCGGTGCACCGCGTGAACGCCGACCGGGAGGGTCTGGCGGCGAACAGCCTCCAGAGCGTGATGGACAACGGCGACTGGCCCGACTGGCTGGAGCAGATTTCCGCCGATGACGCACCCATCCGCGTGTTCCAGGTGCTGCCCAGCGCCGCGGAGGCGGCGAACCCGTAATGAGGCGCCTCTGGACCTTCCTGCGCGCCCACCTCTGGCAGTGGGAACTGGCCGCCGTCGCGTGGCTGCTGCTCCTGCCCTACATCCTCACCGCTCACGGCCATCTGGATTTCAGTGGCCACGCCCTCGGGCGGGACTTCGTCAACTACTGGACTGCCGGGCATCTGGTCGCCGAGGGCCATATCGCGGCGATTTTCGACCCGGCGTCGTTCCTGAAGGCTGAACACCGCTTGTTCGACCCCCTTCTGCCCTTCCACTTCTGGTCCTATCCGCCCCCGGCCCTGTTCCTTGTCGCGCCACTGGGCCTCATTCCCTACATCCCCGCACTGATCCTCTGGAGCCTGATCGGTTTGGCGCTGCTGATCCCCGTGGCGCGACGGTTCTTCGCCGATCCGCGCGAGCGGGCGCTGCTCGTTTGCGCCCCCGCCGTCGCCATCAATATCGCGCTTGGACAGAATGGCGCGATTACCGCAGCCCTTCTGATCGGCGGGATGGCCCTGTGGCGGACGCGCCCAGGCTGGGCGGGTGTCTTGTTCGGCGCCCTGATCTTCAAGCCACAGCTTGGATTGCTCCTGCCCCTGGCCGTGATCGCCGAGCGGCGATGGAAGACGCTCGCCTGGGCGGCGGGCATGGGCGCTGGCCTCGTCCTGCTGTCGGTCCCGATCTATGGGCCTGAGGCGTGGCGCGGCTTTCTCGGCCCTGCCCTGCACACCCAGAGCCTGATGCTGACCCAGGGAAGAGGGCCGTTCCAGTGGATGATGCCCTCGATCTTCATGGCGGCGCGGGGGGTCGGCCTGCCCACCGTCATGGCCGCGACAGTGCAGGGGCCGATCAGCCTGATGGGCGCCTGGATGGTGTGGATGGCGTATCGCAGCCGCGCCGACGATGAGATCAAGGCGGCGGTCTTGATGATGGCGACCTTCATCGTCTCGCCCCAGAGCTTCAACTACGACCTGATCCCCGCCGCGGCCGCCGCGCTGGTGCTATGGCGACGCGACCGCACAGCGTGGGGCCTGGGGCTGGCCCTGACGGTATGGGCGCTGCCCGTGCTGATGATCGCGCTGCAGGCCGCGCATACGGTGAGCGACAAGCCCTCCGCCGGAGCGCCCTTCGCCCTGATTGCACCGTTGGTTTTGATTGGGGCGACCTGGCGGCTCTACCGGCTGGCGGTCACGGATGATCCCAGTCGCGCCGCCAGCGCATCGACCGCTAGGCACGCCGCCTCGAATACATAATCCGGGCGGGTCACGCTGACCGGCCCTACTCCCGCCGCCGCCAGCGCCGCCGTCACCTCGAACAGGCGCGCTTCGGGCACGAGCAACCCATCCGCCCGGCGCGAAACCCCGGCATCGAGGAAGGGCTTCACCGCGCCCACCGCCGGGCCATCCATCTCAGGAGGCCATCTGAGGGCGGCAAGCCCCCTGCCCCGCCCGCGCGCCTCGACCACCGACATCAGCCCGCGCAAGACCAAAAGCTGACCCTCCGTCCAAGGCGCATGCAGGCTGGCGGCAAGCTGCGCCTCGCTTTTCAGGATCACACCATCGGTGAGAATTTTCAGATTGTTGGCCGCCAGCGTCGCGCCGGTAGTGGTGATGTCGACCACCAGTTCCGCCGTTCCCGCCGCCGGAGCGCCCTCCGTGGCGCCGTTGGACTCCACGATCCGGTAATCGGCCACGCCGCGCGCAGCGAAGAAGGTGCGGGTCTGGCGGTCGTATTTTGTGGCGACGCGCAGGCGCTGTCCGGTGCGGGCGAGATAGAGATGCGCCACCTCTTCCACGTCCGCCATGGTCTCCACGTCGATCCAGCTTTGGGGCGCGGCGACCACGAGATCTGCGCGGCCGAAGCCGAGGGCGCGCAAGAGGCTCACCCGCTCCTCAAGCACCGCCGCGCGTTCGCGCAGCACATCCTCGCCGGTGACGCCCACGTGCACCTCTCCAAGGTCGAGCGCAGCGGCGATGTCACCCGCCGACAGGAAGCGCACCTCAGCCCCCTCTATCCCTCGGATACGCGCCCAGTAGCCGCGCTCACCGCCGTCGGCGTCGAGAGTCAGACCCGCGTCGGCCAGCCAGCCTTCGCATTGTTCCTTCAGGCGACCCTTGGAGGGCAGGGCGATGATGAGAGACTCACTCATGACCCACTCCACGCCCGCGCGGGCCGGACCATGCAGCCCACCGCGCCCGCCATGCCGCCGAGCCGGGCGGGAAGGCCGTCGTAGCGTCCCCCCGCAGCCACCGGAGCCTCGGCGCCGAGCGCCATGCTACGCACCTCGAACAACAAGCCGTCATAGTAGCCGAAGGGCCGGGCGAAGGCGGTGGTCAGCGTCATGGCCGAGACGGGAACGCCGTGCGCCGCCATGGCCCCCAGCCGCCGCACCCAGGTCGCCACGGTCGTCGAGAGGTCTCCCCCGCCTTCCGCCGCCACAGCTTCGGCCTGTTCGAGAACCAGGTGTGGCGCGCCAGAAATCTCCAGATAGCGCGCGATCAAGGCGGCCTCGGCGCCGGTCAGCGGCGGATTGCGGGCGGCCTCAGACCTGAGCGCCAGCCGATGCACGATCTCCGCCGGGGAGCGCCCGCCCACGGGCTGGATGCCCGCGAGCCGCCAGAGTTCCTCCAGCATGGTCGCGGCCTCGCCTTCGGGCAGGTCAGCGAGGATGGCGGCGAGCTTGCCGCCCCCCTGCGCGGCGGGTTCGGGCGCGGCGGCGCGGTCAAGCTCGCGCCTTATCCCCCGAGCGCTGGGAAGTGCGCGAACGAGGCGGGCGATGGTGGGTTCGGGCAGCCGCAGAGCGCCGAGGAAAGCGCGGAACAGGCTCACGTCGCCTAGTTGGAGGTGCAGGTCTGCGCGCCCTCCGGCGTTGGCCGAAGCCCACGCCAGAGCCGCGATGGCGGCGTCGTCGCTTGCGGGATCGGCCGCTGCCCCGAACAGCTCCGCCCCGATCTGGCGATGCTCCATCGCTCCGCCGGGAGAGGCGGTGAACGCCTTGCCCTCATAGAGAAACCGGCCTTCGGACTGTTTGCTGTCGATGTGCGCCTGCACCACGGGAATGGTGAAATCGGGACGCAAGGCGCTGTCCTCCGCGCCGTCCGACACCACGATCAGCCTCGCCCGCATCGCCTCGCCCGCCAGATCGAGCAGGGTTCCGAGCGGTTGCAACACCGGCGCATCCACCCACGTTCCGCCAAACGCCACGAATGGCGCGCGGACGGCTTCCATCACCTCGGGCGGGGGCAGGGGCTCGCGGGGGTCGTTCACCTCACCCTCCGGCAAGGATGCGGCGGATGAAGGGTATCATCTCGGCGCGGGGG
Source organism: Caulobacterales bacterium (assembly GCA_038327995.1). Lineage (GTDB taxonomy): Bacteria > Pseudomonadota > Alphaproteobacteria > Caulobacterales > Caulobacteraceae > CAIOYC01. The sequence goes on from JBBQLP010000002.1 coordinate 23,978, forward strand.
ATGGTGGCCTGGCCGGGGCGTTCCGCGCGCCAGGCGTCGTTGCCCTCGACCTGTTCCGACAGGCGGCGGCCAAGGTCGAGGTCCTTGATGGTGACGGTCCCAGCGGCGAGTTCGTCGTCGCCGACGATGATCGCGGCGGGGGCATTTCGGCGATCCGCATACTTCATCTGCGGACGCATACCGGATGAACCCAGATAGACCTCCGCCGGAACGCCCGCCCGGCGAAGCTCGCCCGCGATCTGGAAATAGGTCGCCATGTGATCGGGCGAGAAGGCAATGACAACCACAGGGCCGCGCTGCTCGGACGCCTTGTCGAGCCCAGCCGCCTTCAGGGTCGCTGCGAGGCGCGAAACGCCGAAGCTGAACCCCGTTGCAGGCGTCCGCTCGCCGGTGAAACGCGCCACGAGATCGTCGTAGCGGCCACCGCCGCCGATGGAGCCGAAGGAAATGCGCTTGCCCTTGTCGTCGGTGAGCAGCGCCTCGGCCTCGAAGACCGCGCCGGTGTAGTATTCTAGGCCACGCACGATTGTCAGGTCGATCCTCGCTCGCTCTTCGGAGACCCCAAGCGAGTGCAGTATCCGACTTATTTGCGTTAACTCTTCAACGCCATCACTTCCCTCTGCTGATGATAAAACGCCATCCGCAATATTCAAGAAATCCAGCACCTCCTCCCGTGTTTCCCCGCTCGAAGCGATCAGCAGTTGACGGACACCACGGACAGCGGATTCCGAGAGTTCAGCACCCTTTGTGAAGTCACCGGACTCATCCAAGCGTCCCGCGCCAAGGAGTTCGGTAACACCCTGCATACCGAGGCGGTCTAACTTGTCGATAGCGCGAAGAGCTGCCAACCGTTGACGTGGATCGCTCACACCAGCCGAGGTCAAAACGCCGTCCAGCAACTTCCTATTATTGATCTTCACCACAGCCGCGCCCTTCGGCAGACCCGCAGCCTCCAGCCCTTCCACCGCCATAGCGATGATCTCGGCGTCGGCTTCGGGGCGGGCGGAGCCGACGGTGTCGGCGTCGCACTGGATGAACTCGCGGAAGCGGCCCGGACCGGGCTTCTCGTTTCGCCAAACCGGCCCGAAGGCGTAGCGGCGGAAGGGCTTGGGCAGGGTCTCCCAGTTCTGGGCGACGAAGCGGGCGAGGGGCGCGGTCAGGTCGTAGCGCAGCGCCATCCATTGCTCGTCGTCGTCCTGCAACGCGAAGACGCCCTCGTTCGGACGGTCGCTGTCGGGCAGGAACTTGCCGAGCGCATCGGCGTACTCGAAGGCCGGGGTGTCGAGCGGCTCGAACCCATAACGCTCATAGACCCCCGACACCGCTTCCAGAATGGCGCGCTCGGCGCGAAGGTCGCGGGCGCGGCGGTCGCCAAGACCGCGCGGATTGCGGGCTTCGGGACGGAAAGGAACGGCGTCGGTCATGGCCGCGCTCCTATCCGATAGCGCCAGTTGCGGCAAGGAAGGGCGCTCAGCCCTTCTTCGGCGCCGGCTTGCCGGGGGCGGGTTTGGCGGGGGCGGCCTGGGCCTGGCGCAGCGGGGCTTTCACCGCAGTCGGCGGCGCGACGGGCGTGACGGTGATCGCGCCCGTCGCGGGGCTGAACCATGAAGGCTTGTCGTTGAAGCGCTTCTTCATCGCCGCCACCCAGCCAGAGAAGGCGGCGGCGTCCGAAGCGGCCCGTGCAAAGCCCTGCGCGGTCAGGGCGCCGTCGGACACGCCCGCAAGCGCCACTCGCAGGGCGTCGGGCGTCGAAGACACCTCCGCCAAACTGGCGTACCGAGTGCGAAGCCGTCCCAACGCCCCGTCGTCGCCCGCGAGGCTGTAGGCGATGCTGGCGCGCATCAGGCGGCCCTGTTCTTCGCCGGAAAGCGGCTGCGGCGCCTTCCAGCGGTCGCCGAGTTGGGCTTCCAGAAGCTGGGCGGCGGCGGGCCAGGCGTGCTGTTTCCACTCGGCTTCAGCGCGAATGTCGGACGCGTCGGCAGACTTGTCCGTCAGGAGGATTTCCAGAGCGTGATCGTAGCGTCCAAGCCCGGTCAGCGCCCGCGCCTCCACGAGACGCCGCTGGGCGTTCAGCGCATTCGGCAAGAGGGTGGTGCGCGAATTGTTGAGTGCGTTCAAAGCATCTTCGGGTCGCTTGTCCATCAGGTCGATGACGGCAAGATCGGTCGAGACTGCCGCCTTGGGCACCCCGTCCAGCCGGTTCTCCACCTGATATTTCAGCAGGTCCGAGGCCTGACCGAGCAGGTCCACAGAGACCAGTCGCTTGACCAATTTGCGCACCATGAAATCGCCGTCGGCGCCGATGGGGGTCAGGTCGCGGAAGTCGTAGAACAGGGCGAGGGCCTGGATCGGCTGCATTCCGTCCGCCTGCCCGTCGAGGAACAACGCCCTAAAAGCCGAGGCGAGGTCGTCGGCGACGGCGACGGAGGCGGGCTGGTCCGGCGAGCGCTGCCCGGCGGATCGCAGGGCCTCAAGCGCTTCGCGCCAGCGCCCTTGGGCGAGGTAGATGTGGCCCAGCGCCCGCACGGTCTCAAGCTCGGTGGCGTCGCCCCGCCAGCGGTAGCGCAGGCTGTCCAGGGCGGTCACGGCGATGGCGGGCTGGATCAACCCCTTGGCGAGACGAAGCTGGGTAGCGCGCAGGATCGCCGGAGCCGCCAGCGCGCCATAGGCGCTTTTCGCCACCTGATCGTAGAGGCCGAGCGCCTGATCGGGGTGGTTGTCGGCCTCCGACAGTTTGCCCTGGGTCAGTTGCACCGCCTGGGTGTCGATGAGATCGAGATGCTCGCCGCTGGCCAGGATCAGCTCATTGCGAGCGGTGCCGAGATCGCCTGTCGCCAGGGCGGCTTCCGCATCGAGGCGGGCGAAGCGGGCGCGCCAGACGGGACCGACCAACGGCAGGGCCGCGTGACCGCGGCTGAACTGCTCGCGCGCGCCGGGAAAGTCGCCGAGCTTCGCCGCCACGTAGCCGCGCCACAGGGCGCTGGCGGGGTCATCGGTCAGGGTGGGCGAGGAGAAGTCCGCCTGCGCGTCCTTGTAACGTCCGGCCATGGCCCGCGCCGCGCCGCGCAGCCCCCGGAACTCCGCATCGCCGAGCATGGGCTGGTTGGTCTTGGCAAGCAGGTCCAGCAGGCCGATGGCCTCGAACGACAGTTCCGAACCGACCAGGAAGCGGGCGAGGCCGAGCCGCGCCTGCACGCCCGCCGTCTTGCCCTTGCCGCCTTCATCTACGGCGGCGGCGATCAGGCTCTGGTAGCGGCGCGTGAAACCGCCCTCGCCGGTTCTGGACCACCCGGCGAAGTCGATCAGGGCGGGCAGTGAGGATTGGGCGGGCAGGTCAAGTGCGGGAGCAACAGCGATGGCGCGAGCGCGGGCGGTGGTGGGCGAAAGGGCCAGACCGCGTGGACGGCCGATGCGAACGGTGTCTCCATCGGTGGAGACCGCGAGGTCCTCGGCGGCGGGCTGGATGACGAGCCCCTGGGTCGAGGGCAGAAGCGCCGCGTCCACGAAGGCGTGAAGCTGATCCAGCCCCTTTGCGGGCGACAGGGCGGTAACGACCGCCAGCCGGTCGCCGACCACCGGATCGTTCAGCCAGAACACCCCGGTGGAACCCGCCACCTGTGCGGTCAGGCTGGCCGGTCCCGACGCGTCGTCGCGGGCGAGGGGAATGGCGGTGGGCGGCGTCGTGCTGGGGCCGAGGGTTATCGTCCACAGCCCGCCTAGCGCCTGCGCGCTGGCCATGACCGTGGGCGGGGCGATGATGCGCACGGCGGAATAGTCCGCCCCCTGCATCTTTTGCATGGTCTGAAACTGGGGCCGTCCTCGCGGGGCGGCGGAGAGGTCGATGTTGGCCTTGGCGTCGAACACGATCCAGATGGCGTCGCCCCGGCGGAACACAGCGGCGCCCAGTGGTGCGCGCCAGGGGAAACGCAGCGCCAGCGATCCGCCTTGCAGGTCTGGCTGCATCTTCACAACGCCGTTTTCCGGAACCGGGTTGGCGCGGGCGGCGGGGGCCTGATCCTTGGGAGACGGGCCTGAAGCGACGGTCGGCGCGGTGTCGGGTGTGGCGAAGAGGTTGAGGAAGGTGGCGCCGTCCGCCTTGCCGAGCCGGAAGCCTGCCCCTTTCGCGGGCGTGACGCGAAGCTCCAGCGCGCCGCCCTGCACGGCCCAGGTCACAGCCTTGACGAAATGCGGCGGATCAATCTTCAGGCGGCTGACCTCGGGCGAGACGCCGCGCGCGAACCGCAGCACCACATCGGCTCCATCGCGCCCGACTGAGGTCGGGTCGGTCCCGAACTCGATATGGGTGAGGTCTTTCGCCTGCCCGACCTTGACCCCAAGCGGAGCGCCCTGCGGAGCCGCTTTCGCCGGAACCGGAGCGGCCCATGCCGCAGGCGTCATCCCGCCAAGCACAAGGCTGGCGCAGATGGTGGCGACAAGATGTGGACGAAGGCTGGGCATCACATCTCACCCTGCGCCGGGCAGCGTTGAATCGGGGTTAACAGACGCAGACTTGTCCTCGCCTCACCGCGTCGGGCTGGCGGCCTTCTTGTCGGCGGCGGGAGATGGCGCGGTGAGCTTGGGATCGTCAGCCTTCTTGATCGAAGCGTAGGGTTGCGGCCCGGTAGATCCGTCCGCCTTGGCCTCCTCGACCGGCTTGGCCTTGGGTTTCGGCTTGTGTTTCGCCTTGGCGATCTTCCGGGGCGCCGGACGTTTGGCCTTGGGCGTCGCCGGTTCCGCCTTAGCGTCAGCGGCGGCGTCGGGCGCAGCGTCGGCCTTGGCCGTGTCCACCTTCGCAGGCGGCGTCTTCGCAGGGGGCGCCTTGACGTTTGTCGCCTTGGCGTCCGGAGCGGGGGGGGCGGCGGCGGCCTGGGCCAACTGCTGCACAGGAGCGAAGCGGCGCGCCAGAAGCTCGGTCAGATGCTTGGCGTCGGACGCCGCCATCTTGGAGAGGATTTGCGCCAGAAGGGCGGGCTTGGTCATCTCCAGTTGCGCCGCCAGCGGGATACGCACCTTGTCGTCCAGAGTGGCCATCAGGGGCGCGGCGTCCACCGGCTTCATCTTGGAGTAGACGATAGTCAAGTGATCGACCTCGGCCTGGGTCTTGGCGTCGGCCTGACCCATCAGAAGCTCGATCTGCGCCTTCAGTTCGGCCATGGTTTTCAGCTTGGCGTCGAGTTTGGCTTCGGCGGCGAGCAAAAGCTGGGTCTGGACGTCGAGGTCCTTTTCCCGCTGGTCGATCTGGCCGCGCCGGGTCCCGAGACTTTGCAACACCTGCAATTCCGCCGGAGAAAGCCCCGCCGACTTGGCGAGATCAGTCGCGCTGGGACTGCACACGGGGGCGGCGGCCGCGGGGGTCGTCAGTCCGATGGCGGGCATAGCGGGGGCCTTTGGACCCGCCGTGGCGACCTCCCCGGAAGTGGAGCCGCCCTTCTTGTCCTTGACGCCCTTGGAAGGCGGCGCGGCGGTTTCGGCCATGGCGCGCGCCGCCGACAGAAACTGCGGCAAGGCTTTCGCGCCCGATAGGGCGTTCACCGCCAGAACGCCGACGATAGCGACGCCGACGAGGGGCAGCAGACGAGGAATATTGCTCATTTACGGCCGTTGAGGCTGAGGCGCATCAGGCCTTGCAGACTGGGGCGCACGTCGGGTTCGGCGTCGGCGAACAGGGCTTCATCCGCGACGGGACGACGCCGCGCGGCCGGGCGCGAAAAGGCTTCACGCGCGGGCGTTGCAAGCGTCAGGGTCGGCTCGCTTTCGGCGTCGGGAGCGCGTACAGCGCCGCCGTCCAGAAGCTCGCGCAGACCTGAGCGGGAAAGCGCCATGCGCGGCTCGCGCTGAGGATCGGGGCGGGTGAGCGGGATCGGCGCGGCGGCCTTAACTTCGGCGGTGGCGGCTTCGGCCCTGCGAGCGGCGGTCTCCGCGCCCGCTTCAGCCTTCTCGAGCTTGATGGCGAGAGCCCGGGCGGTGTCGATCCGGGCGAGCAGACTGTCGTGGGCTTCCTCAGCGGCGGCGCGCAAGGCGGTGAGCCCGGCCTCGGCGCGTGCGGCGGCGGCGTCAAGCTCGACCACCGCCTGGGCGAAGTCGGCCTGGCTGGCGCGCAGGGCCTTCAACCGTCCGTTCAGCTTCCAGCCCATGGCCAATGCGCCCAGCAGCAACAGGGCGAGAAGGACATCGAGCGCGATGGCGATGGGGCTCATGAGCTCATCCTTGCTGCGGGTTGGTTACGGCCCGGCGGGCGGCGGGGGTCAGGGGCGCATCGACGCGGACGGCGATGGCGTGGTTGCGCCGTCCCATCCGGCCCTTGGTCAGGGGGATGGTTCCGGCGCGCAGCTCGATCGGGCTGTCCTGGGTGGCGTTCAGCATCAGGGTCTCGCCGACCTTCAGGTTCAACACCCGGCTTAGCGGCACCTTCTGTTCGTCCAGCACCGCGCGGACCTCGAGTTCGGTGGTCCAAAGCTCGGTGGCGAGGTGGCTTTCCCAGATGTTGTCGCGACCGAACTTCTCGCCCATGAACTGTTGCAGCAGCATCTTGCGGATCGGCTCGAGCGTCGCATAGGGCAGGAGAAGCTCGATCCGCCCCCCCCGGTCCTCCATGTCGATGCGCAGCTTGACCAGGATGGCGGCGTTGGCCGGGCGCGCGATGGCGGCGAAGCGGGGGTTGGTCTCCAGCCGGTCGAGGGTGAAGTTCACCGGGGTCAGGGGCTCGAACGCCGCCTTGGCGTCGCCCAGCACCACCTCCACCATCCGCTGCACCAGCACCCGCTCGATGGTGGTGTAGGGGCGGCCCTCGATGCGCATGGCTGCCGTGCCGCGCCGCCCGCCCAGCAACACGTCGACGATGGAATAGATCAGATTGCTGTCGACCGTCAGCAGTCCATAGTTGTCCAGTTCCTGCGCCCGGAAGACCGCCAGGATGGCCGGAAGCGGGATGGAGTTGAGGTAGTCGCCGAAGCGGATCGAGGAGATATTGTCGAGCGAGACCTCCACATTGTCGGAGGTGAAGTTTCGCAGGGATGTCGTCATCAACCGCACCAGGCGGTCGAACACGATCTCCAGCATCGGCAGACGCTCGTATGACACCAGCGCCGAGTTGATAATGGCCCTGACGCCAGTGGAGTCCGCCCCGTCGTCGTCCGCCAGATCGAAGCCGAGCAGGCTGTCGATCTCGTCCTGGTTGAGGATACGCTCGGCGGGCGCGCTGCTGTGTTCTCCCGCATCGCTGTCAGGCGCCGCCGCAACGCCGGGGCGCTGGGCTTCCAAGGTTTGGTCGGGGGCGAGGTCGGTTTCGGCCATGAGGGTGTGATCCGAGGCGAGGCCTACTGGATCAGCATCTCCTGGATCAGAACGCCGTTGATCTTGGCAGGCGCGATAACCAGATTCACCCGGCGCTGGATCTCGGCCCGAAGCTGATAGGTGCCCTGACTGCCGGACAGGTCCTCCGGGCGAAGCTCGCGCAGGAAGGTCTGGAACATATCGTTCAGGCGCGGCGCGTTGGGCTCGATGGCGTCGGCGGAGTCGCGGTTGGGGAGTTCAAACGCCAGCTTCAGTTTGAGGAATGTGGGCTTTCCATCGGCGGTCTGGATGTTAGCGACCAGGTCCGGCATGGCGTAGAAGAGCACCCCATCGGGACCTTCGGTGATGGCCGATTTGCCATCCTTGCCGTCCTTCTTCTCGCCGCCTTCCTTCTTCTTGGGCTTCTCATGCTTGGCATGGGCGTCCGCCTTGTGACCGCCGAGCATCATCATGGCCGCGGTTCCGCCGCCGCCCAGCACCACCAGCGCGCCGACCCCGCCCGCGATCAGGATCATCAGCGGTGGCTTCTTCTTGGCGGGAGGCACATCGCCCTCGGCGCCCTCGACCGCAGGCGCTTCCGCTTCGGCCGGAGCCTCGGCGTCTTTCTTCTTGCCCTTGCCCTTGAACATCTCGCCAACCCCGGACCTGCGGGATGCAGCCCGCCTCAGGGTGGATAAAGACGGTTTATGGTTAACGATCAGTTTGGAAATCGCCTTGCGGCTCCCTGTCAGCCTTCCGCACGGCAGAAACTGCCGGGAAGGCGCTCGGCAAAACCGCGTCGTTAACCTTCTATTTCCATGATTTTGCTGTTCTTTTTCGTGGCCCGCCTGTTGCACGGCTCCCGCGGAAGGAGCGCAGGGCGCATGGACAACGCACTTTATGTCGGATTGTCGCGGCAGGTGACGCTGCAACGCTCGCTCGACGTCGCCGCCAACAATCTGGCCAACGTCGACACCGCCGGGTTCAAGGTTGAGAGCCTGATGGTGCAGACCGATGCGGAAACCCCGCGGAGCCTGCCTAACACCCAGCCCATCAAATACGTGCTGGACAACGGCCTCGCCCGCAACTTCGGACAGGGCGGGCTGGAGGCGACCTCCAACCCCCTCGACGTGGGGATCGAGGGAGAGGGCTTCTTCACCGTGCAGACGGCGAACGGCCCCCGCTACACCCGAGATGGCCGCTTCACCATCGACGCGCAGAACCAGCTTACCGACCATAGCGGCAATCCAGTGCAGGGCGATGGCGGCTCGACGATCACCGTCGACCCGCAGAAGGCCGCGCTCTCCATCGCCAAGGACGGCACGATCAGTCAGGGCGCGACCAAGATCGGCAAGCTGGCCGCTTCCCGCTTCGCCAATCTGGGGGGCCTGAAGAAGCAGGGCGACAACCTCTATGACGCCCAGGGCCAGACGCCCACCGCCGCAACGGACGTCTCATTGCACCAGGGGATGGTGGAGAAATCCAATGTCCAGCCGATCCTGCAGATCACCAATCTGATCGCCATTACCCGCGCCTACGAGCGCATCAGCCAGATGATGTCCCAGACCGAAGACCTGTCGACGAGCGCCGTTCAGCGCCTCGGCAAGGCCGCTTAGGAGTCCAATAGATGAGAGCTCTCTCCACCGCCGCGACCGGGATGGCTGCACAGCAGCTCAACGTCGAAACCATCTCCAACAACATCGCCAACATGAACACCGTCGGTTTCAAGCGGCAGCGGGCCGAGTTTCAGGATCTGCTCTACCAGAACGTCGAGCGGGCGGGCGCCCAATCCTCGGACGCCGGGACGGTGGTGCCCACCGGCATCCAGATCGGCTCGGGTGTGAAAGCCGGTTCGGTCTACCGGATCCGCGAGCAGGGCTCTTTGACCCAGACCGGCAACAAGCTTGACGTGGCCATCAACGGGCGCGGCTTTTTGCAGGTCCAGCTTCCCAGCGGCGAGACCGCCTACACCCGCGCGGGCAATCTGTCGGTCAACGACACGGGGCAGGTGGTGACGTCGGACGGCTATCCTGTGCTTCCGGCGGTGACGATCCCGCAGAACGCTTCTGACATCACCATCTCCAAAACCGGCCAGGTGCAGATCACGGTGCCAGGCCAGACCACCACCAGCCAGGTTGGCCAGCTTCAACTCGCCAGCTTCTTCAACGAGGGCGGGCTTGAGGCTACGGGCGGGAACCTGTTCCTGCAATCCGGCGCCTCGGGCTCGCCCAACGTGGGCCAGCCGGGCCAGACCGGGTTCGGCACCCTGCAGCAGGGCTATACCGAAGCCTCCAACGTCGACGCCGTGACCGAGATCACCCAGCTCATCGTCGCCCAGCGCGCTTACGAGATGAACTCCAAGGTGGTCAACGCCGCCGACCAGATGCTCTCCACCACCTCGCAGTTGAAGTCCTAGGTCATGAAACGGATCGCCCTCGCCCTCGCGCTCGTCGTTTTGGCCGTGCCCCTGCCTACCCTCGCCGCGACCCCGGTGGACCTGCGCGATCACCCGACTTCGCACGGCGTATCCATCACCCTGGCCGACCTGTTCGACGGAACCAATGCGCAGACCTTCGTCGGCCGCGCCGCGCCCGTCGGCAGCGACACCGTGCTGTCCGCCTCTCTCGTTCAGGCCGCCGCGCACAATGCGGGTCTCGAATGGGACAACCCCCACGGCCAGCGCCGGATCATCGTGGCGTCTCTCGGCGGCGACGCGGCCAGACCTCTTGCCAACGGGTCCCGCGCCGCAGCCCGCGCCCGGCGCAGCCAGCAGACCTTGACCTACGCCCGCAACATCCAGACTGGCGAAATCCTCGGCGCCGCTGACCTGATCTGGAGCGACGATGCTGTCGCCTCGTCAGACAGTCTGGTCGATCCCGATACCGCCATCGGCAAGGCCGCGCGCCACGCCCTGCGCGCCGGGTCCGCCGCCAGCATCCGTGATCTTCTCTCCCCGCGGGTGGTCAAGCGCGATGAGACGGTGAAGGTCTCGTTCGAGGCCGATGGTGTGAGCCTGGTCCTCGACGGCAAGGCCATGGCCGACGGATCGATCGGCGACACGCTGCAGGTGATGAACCCGGCCTCCAAGCGGATTGTCGAGACGGTGGTTTCCGGTCCCGGCCAGGCCGTAGTGGGACCCCGCGCCGACGCCCTAAAGGCGCAGCAGTTCCAGCCCGGCGCCGTCCAGACCGCCTCCCTCCGTTGAAAGTCGCCGCCATGCGCAACACCCGTCCTGTGATCCTCGCCGCGCTGGTCCTGCTGCCGCTGGGGGCCTGCGCCTCGGTGAAGGAGACTTTGCTTGGCCCGCAGATGTCCGACATCGCCTACCCGGCCCGGCTGGTGGCTTCGGAGCAGACCGTGGTGATTCCGTCGGATTCGCCGCGTCCGGCATCGGCCAACTCGCTCTGGCGCAACGGCGCGCGGGCCTTCTTCCACGACCAGCGCGCCAGCCACATCGGCGACATCCTGACTGTCAACATCAACATCAACGACAACGCCAAGCTGCAGAACGAGACGGTAGCCAACCGCAAGACCGCCAATACGCTCGGCATTCCCAATCTGCTGGGCTTTGAATCCAGCCTGGGTCGCCTGTTGCCCAAGGCGTTCAACCCCTCGGCCGCCATTTCCACGGCGGGCAATTCCAGCTCCGACGGACAGGGGTCGGTGAACCGCTCCGAAGCCATCAGCCTGACCATCGCCGCTGTCGTCACCCAGGTCCTGCCCAACGGCAATCTGGTGATCCAGGGCAGGCAGGAGGTGCGGATCAACCAGGAACTGCGGGAGCTGACCATCGCCGGGATCGTGCGGCCGGAGGACATCACCTCCACCAACACTATCCAGCACACCCAGATCGCCGAAGCTCGTGTCTCCTACGGCGGCAAGGGCTCGGTGGCGACCGTGCAGAACGTGCCTGTGGGCCAGGCCCTGATCAACAAGTTCTCGCCGTTCTGACGAAGGGTCCTCCCTTGCGTAGCGAGGGAGAGCTGACGTCTCTCAAGTCCAGGGAACCCGACCGCTTTCCGCGCTTTATCTCCAGCGAGGGCTGATGCAGCCGTTGGGAAGGGAGCCGGTCATGTCGCTCCAGACATTGAAGATTTTCGCCGCAGTCACCCTCGCCGCCGTCGCGGGCGTGACGATCTCAGCCTGTATGCAGGGCGGCTCGAAACAGGCGTCGTTCGAGACGAAAACCGTGCCCGGCTACGGCTTGTTCTACATGGACGAAGGCGCCTCGGCCAAGCTGGCCTACGGTCAAGCCAATTCTGACAACGTCGGCCTGATGCTGCAATGCCAGAAGGGCTCGCGCCTAATCGACGTGACCGACGCGGTGCGCGCCACGCCCTCGCCGACGTTGACCCTGGTTTCCAGCGGCGTGCAAACCACCTTGAAGACCGAAACCCAGTCGTTCGAGGGGGCGACTTTGCTAGTGGCCCACACCCGCAGCACCGAAGCGCCCTTGCAGGCCTTCCGCCGCTCGGGCCGGATGCAGGTGGCCTATGCCGGCACGCAGTACGGCGTCGTCGCCACCGCCGATGAGCGCGCAGGCGTCGAGCAGTTCTTCAGCGCCTGCGAAAACAGCAAGCCTGCCTGAACCCGACTATTCGATATACCAGATATTGTCGGAGGTCCCGGCGAGGCTGGCCTTGAACTCCGACACGATGCCGATCACCGCGTCGGCGCTGTCGCCCTGTTCCAGGCGCGCCCCTTCGATCTCGCTGTCGAGCGCCGTCTGCACGCGAATGAGGGTCTCGGGGTTGGCCTCGATCATTACCTGCAAGGCTACGCGGGCGAACATGAGAGCGCAGCGCACATCGATGTCAGACGCCGATAGACCCGCAGCCAGCGCCGAGACCGGCGCCGCCTCGGGCGAAGTTTGGTTTTCCATAGTTCCGTAGTGCCTGTGACGCCCGAGAAGGTTCGATAAGCGCGGCTGTGCGTCATTGGGGCGCGCGCGGACGGGGTCACTGACGGACCCGGAGTTGACAGGGCGATAAACGACCTATTAGCTGAGGTCAAATTAAATGTGCAAATGCACCTGTTGCATTTGTAGATAAGTGCAAAAGGGGTTGTGTTGGGGGAATTGAAGACAGGCGCGCTGACCGGCGAGGTCGGCGAGGGCTTTGATGAGTATCTGTTCTACCTGCTCTATCAGGTGACGAGCCGCCGCAACCGCGACTTCGCCTCGCCCCTTTCCGCGCTCGACCTGACCCCGCCCCTGTGGCGGGCGCTCTCGACCATCAACCGGCTCGGGGGCTGCTTGATGAGCGAACTGGCTGAGTTCACCAATGTTGATCGGACCACGCTCACCCGCACGGTGGATCATCTCGTTGCCTCGGACCTGGTGGTGCGCAAGGCGTCGGCTACGGACCGGCGGCTCGTGTGTCTGGAGCTGTCGGACCACGGGCAGGACGTTTTCGCCCGCGCCGTCGAGGTGCTGACACACCACAACCTGCGGGCGCTTAAGGACGTTTCCGAACACGACCAGCGTATCTTGCGCGCCACACTGCAGCGCATCCTGGTCAATCTCGTGCCGGAGGAGACGCTGTTCGAGCAGCTTCTGCACTTCAGACGGTAGCCGTAAGAGGTCCACAATATACTCTTTTAGGTTGTAAAATTTCGATCAGCCCCCTATGCGCAAGGTCGCAATCCGACTCTGGGGAGGTTTGTAATGCGTATACTGTACTGGAACTGCACCGCGCCGAGCGGGACCACCGACAGTGTCTTCGCCGATGACAAGTGCAACCTGATCGGCGAGATCATCCGGCGGGTGAACCCAGACATCGTTTGTCTCGACGAGGTCAGTTTCAAGATCAGCGACACGGCTACCGCCACCGCCTTCGCCACCAAGTTCATCAACAAGGACGGCTACGCCTGTACCCCGACCGCCATCACCATCAATCCCGGCTATCACCTGAACACCATCGTGTTCGTCAAGGACGGCTCGGTGAAGATGACCTGCGCTGTCGGCATCCCCACCGAGGCCTGGAACACCGACGGGACGATCCGCGATCTGGCGCGCATCCAGCTTAGCGAGGCCGGCAACGCAAGGACGCTGAACCTGTGGTGCCTGCACGCCAACGCCAGCGGTAAAGGCGGCAAGACGGCTGTCGCGCTTGTCGCGCCAGCGTTGAAGGACAACTACGCGGTGTTCATGGGCGACTTCAACGCCTCGCCCACCGACGCCGACACGGTCCTCGCGGCGACGCTGCCCAAGGCCAAGGCGGTGCGCCCGGTCATCGGCGCCTTCACCTTCAGCCAATGGAAGGCCGATGACTATGGCTCGTTCGCCATCCCAGGAACCAGCGGCAAGAAGTGCAAGCCCAACGACAAGGGCTTCATCGACTTCGCCCTCGCCTCCCCGGCAATGACGGTGACAGCGGTCGACAGCCTGAAAAAAGCCAGCGACGCGACCGGAGCCAGCGATGATCTGATCCGTCGGCTGCTGCTGGCGGGGGACCACTTCCCCATCGCCTTCGACTTCAAGAGCACCTAGCGAGCGGGCGTTTGGCTTTGGAGGTTAGGCCCGTGCAGCCTTCTCGCCCTCAACGCCCAACGCCGCCAAAGCCGCATTGACGATTCCGGCGGCGTCGATCCCGGCCAGCGCGTTCATCACCTCGGGCTTGTCGTGGTCCTGGAAGATGTCAGGCAGCGTAAGCGTGCGCACTTTCAACCCCCTGTCCAGCGCGCCCTTGTCGGCCAGAAGATGCAGGACGAAGGCGCCGAAGCCGCCCCTGGCCCCTTCCTCGACCGTGACCAGAGCGCCATGCTCACGCGCCAGTCGCAGGATCAATTCCTCGTCCAGCGGCTTGGCGAACCGGGCGTCGGCCACCGTTGCAGAAAGACCTCGCGCCGCCAGCAGGTCCGCCGCTTCGAGACAGGCTCCCAACCGGGTGCCGAGCGACAGTAACGCGATGGTCGTCCCCTCGCGTACGATGCGGCCCTTGCCCATCTCCCACGGCTCGGCCCGCGCCGGGATGTCCACCCCGGTCCCCTCCCCGCGCGGATAGCGGAAGGCGGACGGGCGGTCGTCGATGATGCAGGCGGTGGCGACGGCGCCCGCAAGCTCCGCCTCGTCCGAGGGCGCCATCAGCACCATGCCGGGCAGGGCGCCGAGATAACCGATATCAAACGAGCCCGCGTGCGTCGCCCCGTCCGCGCCCACCAGTCCCGCGCGGTCCAGCGCAAAACGCACCGGCAGCGACTGGATCGCCACGTCGTGCACCACCTGGTCATAGCCGCGCTGGAGGAAGGTGGAATATATGGCGCAGAAGGGCTTCATCCCGTCCGCCGCCAACCCCGCCGCGAACGTCACCGCGTGCTGCTCGGCGATGCCCACGTCGAAGGTGCGGTCGGGAAAACGTTTGGCGAAGATATCGACGCCGGTGCCCGACGGCATGGCGGCGGTGATGGCGACAATCGTAGGGTCAAGCTCGCCGCGCTTCACCAATTCGGCCCCAAACACGTTCTGATAGGAAGGGGCGTTGGCCTTCGCCTTGGCCTGAAGACCCGTCACCACGTCGAACTTCTGCACCCCATGGTATTTATCCGGGGCGCTCTCGGCAGGGCCGTAGCCCTTGCCCTTGGTGGTCACGACGTGGACCAGCACCGGGCGGTCGGTAATCTCGCGCACATTCTTCAGCACTGGCACCAGATGGTCCAGATTGTGCCCGTCGATCGGCCCGACGTAGTAGAAGCCCAACTCCTCGAAGAAGGTACCGCCCGTCACCATGCCTCGGGTGAACTCCTCGGCCTTCCTGGCAGCGACGCGCATGGGCTTGGGCAGGATCGAGGTCACGGCCTTTCCCAGATGGCGGATCGACTGGTACATCCCGCCCGAGACCTGCCGCGCCAGATAAGCGCTCATGCCGCCCACGGGCGGGGCGATGGACATATCGTTGTCGTTGAGAATGACGGTTAGTTGTTTGGTGGTCTCCGAAGCGTTGTTCATCGCCTCGTAAGCCATGCCCGCGCTCATGGAGCCGTCGCCGATCACCGCCACCACACGGTTGGAGCGTCCTTGCAGGTCGCGCGACGCGGCGAAACCCAGTGCTGCGGAAATGGAAGTGGCCGCGTGCGCCGCGCCGAAGGGGTCGTATTGGCTCTCGGTGCGCTTGGTGAAACCGGAGAGGCCCCCGCCCTGTCTCAAGGTGCGAATCCGGTCGCGTCGACCCGTGAGTATCTTGTGGGGATAGGCCTGATGGCCAACATCCCAGATGACGATGTCATCCGGCGTGTCATAAACATGGTGGATCGCGGTGGTCAGCTCGATCACCCCGAGCGCAGAGCCCAGATGCCCGCCGGTGACGGAGACCACATCGATGGTCTCGGCGCGCAATTCGTCCGCCGCCTGGCGCAACTGCGGCAGGGACAGGCTCCGCAAGTCTGCGGGCGAGGCGATGGTGTCAAGGAGCGGTGTATGCAACGGCATATGGGGCATGTGTGTAGGATCGATCCGTCAGGCGCGCGGGTCTAGAACATATTCCACGCTTTCCCGCAAATACGTAGCGTCCTGACCGAAAGTATCCAGATGCGCGCGACATTGTGCGGTGAGAAGCTCCACCCGCTCGCGCGCGGCAGTGCGGCCGAGCAAGGTGACGAAATTGGCCTTGCCCCGCTCAGCGTCCTTGTTCACCGCCTTGCCCATTTCCTCGGCATCGCCCTCCACGTCCATAAGATCGTCGATGATCTGGTAGGCCAGTCCGAAATCTTGCGCGAAGGCCAGCAAGGCGTAACGGTGCGCCTCGCGGGCGCGGGTGATGATGAGCGGTATCTCGAAGGCGAAGGCGAACAGGGCGCCGGTCTTCATCCGCTGCATCCGCGCCACGGCGCCGAGATCGGACCCGCCCTCTCTCAAAGCTTCATGGGCGAGGAGATCGATCATCTGCCCTCCCGCCATCCCTTTGGCGCCCGAAACCATGGCCAGCCGGTACACCAGTTGGCAGCGCACCTCTGCGTCTTCATGCGTGTCGGCGTGGGACATGATCTCAAACGCGGCGGTCTGCAGGGCGTCGCCGACCAGCACGGCAGTGGCCTCGTCGTACTGACGATGCACAGTCGGTCGCCCCCGGCGGATGTCGTCGTCTTCCAGCGCCGGAAGGTCGTCGTGCACGAGGCTGTAAGCGTGGATGCATTCCAGCGCGCAGGCGGCGCGAAGCACGCTGCGTTCATCCGCATCGAACAGCCGTCCGGCTTCCAGCGCGAAATAGGGGCGCAGTCGCTTGCCGGGACCCAGCGCCGCATAGCGCATGGCTTCGGTCAGACGGCCTTCGGGACCATCGGCGCGGGGTAGTAGCTCGTCCAGCGCCACGGTGACGAGATCTGCCGCTTCGGCGATTCTGCGGCCCACGGCCCCGTTCGCATCGGCGGCCAGCAGCGACACCTCAGGTGAACTCGGCGGGATCGGCGCGCACGGCCTCTCCAGCGGCGCCGACCACGATCCTCTCGACGCGCAGGCGCGCCGCTTCCAGCCGCGCCTCGCAATGCGCCTTCAGCTTGGCCCCGCGTTCATAACGCTCGATGGAGGCCTCCAGCGGCGCCTGGCCAGACTCCAGTTCCGCGACGATGGTCTCAAGCTCCGCCAGCGCCGCCTCGAACGAGAGACCAGCAATGTCGGGCGCGGGCTTGCTCGAAACGGAGGAAGAAGGGGTCGCGGCGTCGGTCATGGAGCCAACCTAGCGAGCCGATTGCAGGGGAGCAACGGCGCGTCAGTAATCCGCCTTCAACGCGAAGTAGAAGGCGTACTGTCCCTGCTCCCGCGCGTGGTCTACGCAGGGACCGCCCGCGCCAATTAGCGACCAGTGATCGGTCAGCTTGTAGAGCGCGCCGAGGTTCAACCCGGTGAAGGTCTTGGCGTCGATGGCGTCAGGGGTACGGTGATAGATTTCGACCCCGAGCGTCAGCCGTTTGGAGACGGGCCGCGACAGGACCGCCCCCGTGAGCCAGTAGTTGCGCTGACCAGCGCCAGGATTGATCGTGTAGCCGCCGCCGCCGAACAGCGACCATTTGCCAAAGTCCTTCTGCGCCCAGATCGGCAGGAACAGGCTGGCGTGGCCCGTGCCGTAGCGATGCCCACCCGTCGGCGTGAACAGGCGCGGGAAGAAGGCCAGGTCTGGGGCGGCGCTTCCCTCGCTCTGGTGCAGGAAACGATATTTGACCGCCAGTTCGATGTCGCCAAGACCCGCCGCCTTGCCTGTCTCGAACCCGAGCGGCACGACGACGGTCAGTTGGATGTCCCTGATCGGGCCGTAGTTCAGATCGATCCCCGCGGCGCCCGCTGTCACTCCGGGCGTGTGTGTTCCGCCAACGAAATTGTAGATTTCCCAATGGCTGGTGTCCGTCGGCTGGGGGTCGTCGCTCACGAAGGGCGGTCCGGCCCAGGCGGGGGAAACGGCCAGCAGCGACGCAGCGATGCCGACCCCAACCGCCCAGCCAGCCCTTGACGTCAATCGCGCAGATTGTGGGGCCAATTCAGTCTCCGCCAGATTGAAATATTCGCTGCGGCCTTTAATCCTTCACAACCGCTTGGCACAATCGGACTTCAAGCACACCAGCGCCCCGTTGCGCAGAAGGAAAATCACCTTGGCCAGATTGACCATCGCCCTGGCGGCGCTCTCCGTTTGCTGCGTAGCCGGAGCGGCGGCGGCGAAGACTCCCGTTCCCGCCTACAGCGTGGCTGCACGCATCGCCGGACCGGACGGAGGCTGGGACCTTCTGGGCGTCGATCCGGCCTCCCAGCGTCTCTACGTGGCGCGCAGCGGCGGGGTGATGGCGGTCGATCTGGCCACCGGCAAGGTGACGCCGGATCTGGTGAAAAGCGCGCGTGGACACGGCGCCCTGCCGATTCCCGGCACGGGGCTGGTAATCTCCACCAACGGCGGCTCGGGCGCCGCGACCCTGTTCGAGGGAACCACAGGCAAGGTTATCGCCGATATTCCCGTGGGCAAGAATCCCGACGCCATCGCCTATGATCCCGCCACAAAGACAGTCTGGGTAATGAACCCCGGCTCGCAGGACATCAGCGTAATCGATCCCTCGACGGCTAGGGTGATCGACACCGTGGCCGTGCCCGGCTCGCTGGAGCTCGGCGTCGCCGACGGCAAGGGCCGGATGTTCGTGAACGTCGAGGACAAGAACGAGGTGGTGGTGCTGGACACCCGCGCCCGCAAGATCGTTCGCCGCTTTGCCCTGAAGGGTTGCGACGGCCCGACCGGCATCGCCTATACCCCGGATAGCAAGCTGATCCTCTCCGCCTGCGCCAACGGGGTCGCGATTGTCTCCGAGCCGGACGGCGATCTGGTCGCCAGCCTGAAGGTTGGGCCCCGTCCCGACGGTGCCGTTTACGACGAACGCCGTCACCTCGCCTTCGTGCCTTCCGGCGGCGACGGCACGCTGTCGATCATTCGCCTGGACGCCAAGGCGGAGGTTGTGGCCATCGTGCCGACCGCCAAGGGCGCGCGCACCGCCGCCCTCGATTCCACCACCGGACGCATCTATCTGCCCTCAGCCCAATACGGTCCGCCCCCTGCCGCAGGCGGTCGCCCTTCCATGATCCCCGGAAGCTTCTCGGTGATCGTCGTCGAGCCCACTAAGTGAGCACCACAACCCAGCCAAGCGTAACCACAGCCGTCCTGAACAAGGTTCCGCAGGTCACGCTTGCTTTCTGGATCATCAAGATCTGCGCCACCACCCTTGGTGAGACCGGCGGCGACGCCGTCTCAATGACGCTGAAGCTTGGTTACGTGGTCGCCACAGCGATTTTCTTCGGCGTGTTCCTAGTGACCCTCGCCGGGCAACTGGCGGTGAGGAAATACAATCCCTTTCTCTACTGGGCGGTGATCCTGTCGACGACGACAGTGGGCACCACCATGTCGGACTTCCTCGATCGCACCGCGCATTTTGGCTACATTGGCGGTTCGGTCGTGCTGATCGCTATCCTGATCTCGATATTGACGGCCTGGCGGCTGACGTTGGGAAAATTGAGCTTCGACCACGTGGTCGATCGCAAGGTGGAATCCTTCTACTGGGTTACGATCCTGTTCTCCAACACCCTCGGCACCGCGCTCGGCGACTTCATGGCCGACAGCACCGGGGCAGGCCTCGGCTATCAGGGCGGAGCGCTGGTGTTCGGCGCAGCCTTGGCGGTGATCGCCGCGCTTTACTTCTTCACCAAGGTCTCGCGCACGGCCCTATTCTGGATGGCCTTTGTGCTGACGCGGCCGCTGGGTGCGACGCTCGGCGACACCCTGACCAAGACCCACGCGAAGGGCGGCCTTGATCTGGGGACGTTCAACGCGTCCCTGGTGCTGGCGGTGGTGGTCATCGTGCTGGTTGTGGTCGCAGCGCGGAAGGCGGCGCCAGATACACCAGAGACGGGAGCCAGCGCCTAACCCGCCGCCGCCTTTTCCAGGATGGCGATGTCGAACTTGTCCCTCTTCATCATCGCCGCCATCAGGCGACCGACCTTGGCCTTGTCCGGGTCGGCGGCTTGCGCGGCCCAACCCTCCGGCACGACCTGCCAGGACAGGCCATAGCGATCCTTCAGCCAGCCGCAGCGGCTGGGCGATCCGCCTCCCGCCGTCAGCGCCTCCCAGTAATAATCGATCTCCGCCTGATCCTTGCAGTCGATGACGAAGGAGATGGCTTCGGAAACTTGAACATCGGCCCGCCGTTCAGCGCGGTGGCGGGCTGGCCACAGAGTTCAAAGCCCACGGTTATAACGCTGCCCGCCTTGCCGGGCATCCCCTCGCCATAGGGAACGATGTGGGTGACGCGCGAGTCGGGAAAGACCGAGACGTAGAACCGAACCGCCTCCTCAGCCTGAGTGTCGAACCAGAGCATCGGGCTAATCTTCGGCATCTTGTCGCTCTCCCTTGGTTCCCGGAGGGGTTTCTCAGACCCGCTCATATCTCCGGCTGGACCAATATTTGTGGCCTTTGCCCGACGTTCTGGTCCAGCCCAGTCTCATCAGCCGCGTGCCGACCATGTGGTTGAAGAAGCCGTGAGCGAGCAGCACCACATTCTGCCCCTGCTTCGCCTCGGCAGCCAGACGCTCCGCTACGATCTGGGCGCGGGCCTGAGCTTGGGGGCGGCTCTCCTGCCCTTCAGTGTGCCCGAGCCACCAGACTATGCGGGCGATCACCCCCCAGGTGCGGGGGTTGAGCTTGATGAACTCCGGCAGGCGCGGCGGCGGCAAGGGCGCCTCGAAGAAGATCGGATCGCGCACGAAATGCTTGCCCTTAACCACCGCTTCCGCCGTCTCCACCGCCCGGCGCCGCGAGGAGGCGAAGACCACGTCTGCGCAACGCACGATTTCCAGAAGCCCTGCGGGCGGAGCGTGGGCGTCCAGGATGCCGCCCTCCTCATAGGCCGCCCACCAACGGCGATAGCCCGCCGCCGAAAGCTTGATCCGCCGCGACAGGGCGGGCTCCCCATGGCGGGCGATGGAGATGATCCCGCATTTGTGCGTTTCGGGCGGTGATGGCGCGTCTGTCGTCGGGGAAGCGCTGCGCATCGGTGGGGGTCCAGGACGATGTGTGCGGGTCAGATCGCCCGCAAGGCTTCTACGTGCGCGACGGCTGAGCGGCCCAGCGCCTCAAGGTCGTAGCCGCCCTCGAGCGAGGACACAATACGGCCCCCGCATGACTGGCGTGCGACAGCGGCGATGGCTCGGGTGGCCCAGGCGAAATCCTCGGCCTCCAGCCGTTGCTGGGCCAGGGGATCGCGGGCGTGGGCGTCGAACCCGGCGGAGATCAGGATCAGGTCGGGCGCAAACGCTTCCACCCCGTCCATCAGGCTCTCGAAGCTCCTACGCCACACCTCGCGCGGGGCGTCAGGCGGCACGGGGGCGTTCAGCACATTGCCGACGCCGCGCTCGCTGGCGTCTCCGGTGCCGGGATAGCAGGGCGACTGATGCACCGAGGCGAAGAACAGGGAGGGATCGGTCTCGAACGCGGCCTGTGTGCCATTGCCGTGGTGCACGTCGAAATCGACCACTGCCACCCGCGCAAACCCCAGCGCCTGCGCCTCCCGCGCTGCAATGGCGACGGTGGAGAACAGGCAGAAACCCATCGGGCGACCCGGCTCGGCGTGATGTCCCGGAGGCCGCACGGCGCAAAAGGCGCGGTCGAACGCCCCCGCCGCCACGCCCCGCACCCCTTCAACTGCCGCCCCCGCCGCGCGAAGAGCCGCCTCGATGCTGCCAGGCGACAGAGCGGTGTCTTCGTCTAGCCGGACCGAGCCGGTTTTCGGGGAGGCGTTGAACAAGGCGTCGATCAGGACGGGGGTGTGCACCCGCTCCAGCGCCACGCGTTCGGCCATCGGCGCATTGCGCAGATCGCTCGCCAATCCGGCGCTCGTCAGCGCGCCCATCACGGCGGCCAGACGCTCGGGGCTTTCGGCGTGGCCGTCCCAGTTGTGGTGGGCGGCCATGGCGGCGTGAGTGAAGACGGGAAGGCTCATACCCTTGAAACTGACGCGCGGCTCGGCTTGAAGCAAGCCATGCCGCACCTGATACGCCCCGCTACGCTCGATGACGTCCCGGCCCTGAGCCTATTGGCGGAAGCGACCTTCAGCGAGACCTTCGGACCGGAAGGGTTCGACATTCGCTATCCGCCTGCGGACCTCACGCAGTTCTTGGCCGACAGCTACGCCCTTGACCGCGTTAGCGCGTGGATCACCGACCCGACTGAGAAAGTCTGGATCGCCGAGATTGAGACCGGCGTCATGATCGCTTACGCCCACGTCGGCGCCAACACCCTGCCCCATCCCGAGGCGCAAGACGGCGACCGCGAGCTTAAGCGCATCTATGTGACCCGCGCCGCGCAGGGGACCGGCCTTGGGCGGGCTCTGCTCGAGCTTTGCCTGAATCACATGGACCCGCACGGCGACAAAAGGGTGTGGATCGGCGTATGGTCCGGCAACCTGAGGGCCCAGCGGCTCTACGAGCGCCAGGGCTTCACCAAGGCCGGAGAATACGAGTTTCCCGTCGGGAGCGTCCGGGACCGGGAGTTCATTTTTAGGAGAGGACCGCGATGAACCACGAAGCGCTTTTCGGCGTCTGGGCCCTGCAATCCGCCAACTTCGAGTTCCAGGACGGGGGCGGCGCGATTGATATCTACGGCCCCGGTCCCACTGGCCGCGCCATCTTCGCCCCCGAGTTCAGAATGATTGTCCTGATCACCGCCAACGGTCGCAAGTCGCCCGAAACGCCTGAGGAAACGGCGGCGGCGTTCGGCTCGATGCTGGCCTATTCGGGGGTCTTCCGATTTTCCGAACCGGGGACGATCGTCACGGACGTCGACATCTCGTGGTTCCCCGCCTGGGTCGGAACCCAGCAGGTTCGGCACGTCGATGTTGAAGGCGATCATTTGACGATCAGGTCGGACCCGCAGGCCCATCCCGCCTTCGATCAACGGGTCGGCGTGGCGTGGCTGCGCTGGACCAGAGACGCCTCTACTGCGCCGGACTGATCTGCTAGCGCGAAGCTCCATTTGCACCGGACGCTTCCGGCGCATACGGTCCTGACTGAACGGCGATCACTGAGATCGCCCAGCGTCGAGCCACCCCATGTTCCTGCGTCTGTTCACCGAACTTCGCGACGCCCGCGTGCCGGTCTCCCTGAAGGAGTACCTCATGCTGATGGAGGCGATGGACAAGCAGGTGGCGGGCCTATCGACCGACGACTTCTACTACCTCTCCCGCGCCGCGCTGGTGAAGGACGAGCGCAACCTCGACAAGTTCGACCGGGTGTTCGGCCACGTCTTCAAGGGCTTCGAGAAGGTGGACGAGAGCCTGATGGCCGACATCCCCGCCGAATGGCTGAAGAAGCTCACCGAAAAGTTCCTGACCGACGAGGAGAAGGCCGAGATCGAGGCGCTGGGTGGCTTCGACAAGCTGATGGAGACCCTCAAGGAGCGGATGGCGGAACAGAAGGAACGCCACGAGGGCGGCAATAAGTGGATCGGCACAGGCGGCACCTCTCCCTTCGGCGCCAACGGCTACAATCCCGAAGGCGTGCGGATCGGCCAGGATAAGGGCCGCCACGGCAAGGCGGTGAAGGTCTGGGACAAGCGCGAGTACAAGAACCTCGACGACTCGGTCGAACTTGGCACCCGCAACATCAAGGTGGCGCTACGGCGCCTGCGCAAGTTCGCCCGCGAAGGGGCGGCGGACGAGCTCGACCTGCCCGGCACCATCAAGGGCACCGCCTGCCAGGGCTATCTCGACATCGTCATGCAGCCGGAGCGCCGCAACAAGATCAAGGTCCTGATCCTGTTCGACATCGGCGGCTCGATGGACAGCCACATCAAGCTTTGCGAGGAGTTGTTCTCGGCGGCGCGCACCGAGTTCAAGAACATGGAGTTCTTCTACTTCCACAACTGCCTCTACGAGAGCATGTGGAAGGACAACCGCCGCCGGGCCGTGGAAAAGATCCCCACCTGGGAGGTGCTTCACAAGTTTCCCCATGATTACAAGGTGGTGATCGTCGGCGACGCCACCATGAGCCCTTATGAGATCACCTATCCGGGCGGGTCGGTGGAGCACTGGAACGAGGAGCCGGGTGCGGTGTGGCTGGATCGGCTGCTGCAGATCTACGAGAGCGCCGTCTGGCTGAACCCCACCGCCGAACGCCACTGGGACTACACCCCCTCCATCGGCGTGATGAAGCAGTTGATGAACGACCGGATGTATCCCCTCACCATCCAGGGACTCGACAAGGCGATGCGGGAGTTGGTGCGCTAGCGCGCCCCCAAAAGACTGCCTCGGGTGAATTGCGGCGCTTGGTTCTGCGGTTTGCGGAGGTTATGCTCCGATGCTTGGCGGGAGGTTCTCATGTCAGTGGTAGGTATCGGCGGTGTCTTCTTCCGGGCGAACGATCCTGACGCGCTGCGTCAATGGTATCGAACCCATCTCGGCGTCGGAGGCGAGGGCTACACGCCTTGGGAACAGGCCGCTGGCCCCACCATGTTCATGCCCTTCCCCAGAGACACCGACTACTTTCCCACGGGCAAGCAGTGGATGATCAACTTTCGGGTCACGGAGCTGGACAGCCTTCTTTCGGCGCTCCGCGACGCCGGGATAGCGGTCATCACCAACCCTGATTGGGACACGCCCGAGACAGGCCGGTTCGCCCATATCCATGACCCGGAGGGAAATCAGGTGGAATTGTGGGAGCCGCCGGCTGACTAGGTCCGCCCTGGTTATCCGCCATCATCGCTATAACCCCGAAAGTCGACGTTGACCGATGGCCCAAGACCGGACGCCATAAAGGTTCCGACTAGGATCCTAAGTCGACATCGGCGTCCTTCTTCGCTCCCCAGCCGCTTGCGGGAGAGGGAGGGGCTCTCGCGAATGGTGCGAAGACTTGAGGGTGAGGGTGCTGGCGCGACGCTATCAAGCTTAGCGCCAAGTCACCAGAAACAGGTCCGTCGGTTTACCGATATAAAATCAATACAGATTTTTACTTCCTCTTAACTACAAACTTGGTGAATGCCCGCTAACCTAGTCTATCTACTTCTTTTCAATGTCATTCGCCTAGTATGCGGGCATGGATATGTCACGCATTCGCCCGCAACGCATCCGGCTGATGGGCGAGCCGGTCGACCTGACGACCCCCGCCGAGGTGATGAGCTTCACCGCGCGCAAGGTCGCTTCGGGCCAAAGCGCGGTGATCGCCAACCACAACACCCATAGCCTTTATCTGCTGCACAAAGAGCCGCAGATGCGCGACTTCTATGGTCGGGCGGACCTGATCGAACTCGACTCCATCCCTCTGGTCTATTGGGGGAAGCTGACCGGAAAGCCGGTCAGCCGCGCGCACCGCTGCACCTATCTGGACTGGCGGCACGATTTCTGGCGGATGGCGGTGAAACACGGTTGGCGGGTCTATTACGTCGGCGGCGCGCCGGGGGTGCCGGAACTGGCGGCGGAGCGGATCAGGGCGCGTCATCCGGGCGCCCTCATCAGTGGCCACCATGGCTATTTCGACGCGGCGCCCGGCTCGGACGAGAACGCTGCGGTGCTGGCTGATATCGACGCCTTCCGGCCGAACGTCCTGTTCGTCGGCATGGGAATGCCCCGTCAGGAACTGTGGATCAGCCGCAACGCCGATCTTCTGGCACAGCCTGCGGTGGCCTTCTCCGTAGGCGCGGCGTTCGACTATGAAGCGGGCGTGCAGGTGGCGGCGCCGCGCTGGCTCTCGAAACTGGGGCTGGAATGGGCCTTCCGCCTCGTGTCAGACCCCCGGCGACTGTTCAGTCGCTATCTGGTGGAGCCGTGGTTCCTGATGCCCGCCGCCCTGCGCGATCTCGGCCTCGCCTTCGGTCAACCCCGCCGCCCGGCCATCGCCCACACCTCCGCCGAACAGAGCCGCAAACACATGTCCTGAGTTCGCGGCCTTCGCCTATAATGGCCAGGGATTCGCGAGCACGAGGGACACTGGGTGTCGCTATTTCACGACGATACGGCGGTGGTCGTCGCGGATGGCGGTTATCGAGCCACGTTGTCCCGCGACTGGGAAATCTGGGGGCCTAACGGCGGCTACGTCTCGGCGATCGCGCTCCGGGCCGCGGGTATCGCGGCGCCCCCGGATCACAAGCCGGTGTCGATTTCGGTGCAATACCTGTCGGTCGCCGCCTTCGCGGACGTGGACCTGACAGTGGAGCCGATCAAGACCGGACGCAGCGCCTGGTGCCTGAACGTGGTGATGCGCCAGGGCGGCAAGGCGATCCTGCAGGCGCAGGTGTGGACCACAAGCCGCACCGAAGGTCCCGTGGGACTGGAGCGCGAACACCCTTATGTGCCAAGGCCCGCCGACCTGCCGCTCGCCGAAACCTACCTGCCGAAGGACGCGCCCAAGCATCAGTTCTGGGAAAATATCGCCGTAAAGCCCGTCGCCTTCATCCCCTATGGCGCGGTCAACCCGGATGGGTCTAAGACCCAGCAATGGTATCGCTACGTCGGCTATCAGAACCCCGGCGGCGACCGATTCCTCGATGCGGGGCGGGCGCTCCTGATGATCGACACCATCCTTTGGCCGTCCCACCATCGCGGCAAGGGCGTCGGCAAGATCGACTACATCGCTCCCAGCCTCGACCTCACCGTCTGGTTCCACGACCAGCCCGGAGCGTCGGAGTGGCTGCTGGCCGATGCACACGCAGATGTGGCGGGCGGTGGGCTAGTCTCAGGCCAATGCGACATCTGGAGCGAGGACGGACGGCTGATCGCTACGGGCGGCAGCCAGATGCTGCACACGCCCTCACGATAGGGATCAATCGTCGCCGTAGAGCGCGCCGAACGGCAGGTGCGCGCCGCCCTCGATGTCATAGACCTTGATACCAGGATAGCCGACCGTCTGGTCGCGGCTCTCGTTCCAGGCGCGAACCACCAGATCGCGCAGTTCCGCCGCGCCCGCCGCCACGGTCTCCGTCGCAAAGCTCACGCCCCGCTTGTCGCCGGGATGGAAACCGCCGTTGGTCCACAAGGCATAAAGCGGCTCGGCCTTCTTCTGCGTAGTCAGGAGGTATTGCGCCATGCACTTGCCGATCTCAGCCTTGCAGGGAGCGGGAGCGGGCATGGCTGCGCGAACCGCATCCTCTGTAATGTAGTCGTGGATGAAGGGCCCCTCGAACGGGCCGTGAATCTTGTCCTGGGTATAATCGTGCGGATTGGGGAAATGACCCCAGCCGTTGTAGTGGATCGAGGCGTGCATGGGCTGGCTGGCGTCGCCCACGAAATGCGACCAGTAGCCGAGATCGCGCACAGTGATCAGTTCCCGTAGTTGCCGGTCGCCAGCATACCATTGGCGCTCCTGAGGCGTCGCGCCGCGTTTTTCGCCCACCACGTCCACGCGCCAGTACGCGAAATCCTTGGCCAGTTGCTGATAACCGTCGATCAGATTGTAGTAGAGCCAACCCGACTTGTGCAGGTCCGACCCCTTGGCGTGCACCGCCGCGCTGAAGGCGTCGCGGTTGGCGGGCATATCGGTGATCGCCGGGCCGCCCAGCACGTCGCCATTGTCTTCCAGATCCTCAAAATGGCCGGGATCGAGGTCCTCGTCGTGCGGCTGTCCGGCCCCGCGCGAGCGGTCGGGCTCCCGACTAAGCTCACCCATGCTGGCGATCACGCCGGGCTGTTTCAGGAAGGCTGGCAGGTCGGCGGGCAGGGTCGCCACGCCCAGCCGTCCGATCAGCCGGTGTCCGGTCGAACCCCAGGCGCCCGCCGCGCCCGACGTGAACAATAGAGCCGCCACTGGAACAATGGCGAGCAGCGCGGTGCTGCGAAACAAGTCGCGGGAAGAACTGGTCATGATGCTCTCGACGGAAAATTGCTGAGCTTACCCTGACGCGGTTATGCGTCCGGCGTGTGTCGATCCGCGATAACGGCCCGGAGCCCCTAAGGCAATCGGCGGCTTAGAGAACCGGCAGCCGCAACTCGTCCGCGATGCGCGCCACCCACGCCTTCACGGCAGGGAAGGCCGAGAGGTCGAAACCGCCCTCGTGCGCCACCCTCGTGTAGGCGAGAAGGGCGATGTCGGCCAAACTCATCTCGCCATTGACCAGATAAGGCGAGGCCTCGAGCCACGTCTCCATCCGGGCGAGCGCCGCGTTTCCCCGCTCCAGAAGCTTCGGATCAAGGTCCGCCTCGGGCTTGCCGAGATAGCGCATCTGGAACCGGCGCACCGCGATATAGGGCTCGTGGCTATATTGCTCCCAGAACAGCCACTCATACATCTTGGCCCGCCAATAGGGATCGGTGGGGATCAGCGTCGAGCCCTCCCCAAGGTGGATCAGGATGGCGTTGGATTGGGCCAGCGTACGCCCGTCCGGCATCAGAACTGTGGGCACCTGTGCAGCGGTGTTCAGGCG
Organism: Caulobacterales bacterium; assembly: GCA_038327995.1. Taxonomy (GTDB): domain Bacteria; phylum Pseudomonadota; class Alphaproteobacteria; order Caulobacterales; family Caulobacteraceae; genus CAIOYC01. The sequence continues at coordinate 52,111 of JBBQLP010000002.1, forward strand.
GCGGAACACGTCCGTCTGCGTCTCGCCCCACACCACGTCGACCTCGACCCACTCGTAGGGAAGGTTCAGGTGATCGGCGACCCACATCACCTTCAGGCAATTGCCCGAGATGGAGTCGCCATAGATGGTCAGCATTGCCTGCTCCCTCTACTCTCAGAGCCAGTTGCTGATCTGTGACAGCGGCTTTTTCACCAGGGAGTGACGCGGGATGGTGGCGCCCGGCGCCGGATGGCCCGCCACCAGGATCAGATAGGGCTTCTCGCTCGCCGGACGCCCACAGAGCTTGGTCAGGAAACTCATCGGATTGGGCGTATGCGTCAAGGTGGCGAGCCCCGAATGGTGCAGGGCCGAGATCAATATGCCCGTGGCGATGCCCACCGATTCGTGGATGTAGTAATTCTTCATGTCGTCGCCGGGATAGGCCCCGCCTCGCCTCTGGCCGAAGATCACAATTAGCCAGGGCGCTATTTCCAGGTAGGGTTTTTCGGCGTCGGTGCCGAGCGGACGCAAGGCGTCGATCCACTCGCTGGCGGCCTTGTCGCCGTAGAAGGCGCGCTCCTCCACCTCCGCGGCCTCACGCACGCGCCGCTTTACGGCCGGGTCGCCGATGACGGTGAAATGCCAGGGCTGGTGGTTCGCGCCGCTGGGCGCGGAGCCCGCGGCGGCGATGCAGTCTTCGATAATGCGGCGATCCACGGGGCGGTCGGAAAAGCTGCGGATGGTGCGACGCCGGGTGATGTCGCTCCGGAAAGCTTCGGCACGAGCCAGCATTTCCGCAACGGGATAGTCCAGCCCGTCCTCGAACGGGATCGGCTCATAGGCGCGCGCAGTCATCAGGTATCTCCAGCCCAAACGCCCCGAACCGGCGTTATTATCCGACGAAGGCGCGTTCCAGCACGAAATCGCCGGGTTCGTTGTTGGAGCCTTCGATCAGCCCCTGCGCTTCCAGGATCGCGGCGGTATCCTTGATCATGGCCATCGAACCGCAGAGCATGATCCGGTCCTCCTCGGGATTGAACCGGTCGCCCTCAAGGCCGAGATCGCGGAACAGTTGGCCGAAGGTGATCAGGTCGGTGATCCGGCCCTCGCGAACCCCGCTCACACCCTGTTCGCGGGTGACGGTGGGATAGTAGGTGAACTGGGTGCGCGCCTGTTCGCCGATCATCTCGTCGTCCACAAGCTCGCTCTCGAACAAACCCCGATAGGCCAGATCGGCGGAGTTGCGGACCGTGTGGCAGATCACCACCCGCTCGTAGCGATCATAGGCGTCGGGGTCGCGCGCCACCGAAAGCCAGGGCGCGAGGCCCGTGCCCGTGCCGATCAGGAACAGCCGCTTGCCGGGTTGCAGCGCGTCGAGCACCAGGGTGCCGGTAGGCTTTTTGGCCATCAACATCTGATCCCCCTCCTTGATCTTCTGCAGTCGCGAGGTCAGCGGGCCGTCGGCCACCTTGATGGAAAAGAACTCCAGTTCATCGGCGAAGTGCGGGCTGGCGATGGAATAGGCGCGCAGGATCGGCTTGCCGCCCTCCGCTTCGTTAGGCAGGCCGATCATCACGAACTCGCCGGAGCGAAAGCGGAAGCTCGCGGGGCGGGTGATGGCGAAGGAGAAAAGCTGGTCGGTCCAGTGCTTCACCCAAAGCACGGTCTCGACGTGGTGGGTGGTGCTGGTCAGCGCCTGCGCGGCGGGGGCGCGTTCGGGGGCGGCGATATCGCTCATGCGTGTTCCAGACTAGAGGCCATCGCCGATGGCGTCGAAGGGGACGACCGGCACGGCGGTCGCCTGACCCGGCGTATGTATGCCGCATTCGATCTTTTCGGAACCCGCCCAGCGACCGGAACGCTCATCTTGCCCCTCCGTCACCGGCTTGGTGCAGGGCCAGCAGCCGATCGAGAGATAGCCGTGCTGCACCAAGGGGTGCGCTGGCAGATCGTGCTCAGCGACATAGGCGTTGAGCTGTTCCTTCGACCAGTTGGCGAGGGGATTGATCTTGATCTTGTCCCCGGCCTCGATCACCGGCAGAGCCGCGCGGGAGGTGGACTGATAGTGTTTGCGCCCGGTGATCCAGCCGTCGAACCCTTCCAGCGCCTTATCCAGCGGAATCACCTTGCGGATGTGGCAGCAGGCGTCGGTGTCGGTTTTCCACAGGTCCGAGCGCGGATCGACCGTAGCGAGATCGGCGAAGGCGGGGCGCAGATCGCGCACATTGGTCAGGCCAAGTTTGGCGGCGAGCGCGCGGCGATAGTCCAGGGTCTGGGCGAACAGCATCCCGGTATCGAGGAACAGCACAGGTATCGCAGGATCGATCTGCGCCACCATGTGCAGCAAGACCGCCGATTCCGCCCCGAAGGAGGAGACCAGAGCCACCTTGCTGCGCGGCATCGCGGCTAGGGTTTCGCGGATGATCTCCTGCGGCGTGGCGTGGCGCAGGCGTGCGTCGAGATCTGCGGCGCTCGCGGTTTCGGATTCGAACGGCATGGCTATTACTGCGCCTCCCGCTCGATGAAAGCTGGCGCCCTGGCGTCGGCGGCGCGCTGGTAAGTGTGGCGATAGCGGCCCGCTGCGGCGGTCCATTCCTGGCTGGTCGATCCGTCAGCGGGCTCGAAGGCGTCAAAGCCGCAGCGGAGCATTTCCCGCGCCTGTTCGCGCAGCACATCGCCCACCGCGCGAAGCTCGCCCGCATAGCCCCAGCGCGTGCGAAGCAGCATGGCGGCGCTGTAGGGGCGACCATCGCGAAACTTGGGAAACGCCAGCGCGACCACAGCGAGGCGATTGAGGTCTGACGCGAGCGCGAGGGGATCATCATCGGGTTGGAGCAGGACCCCGACCCGGCGGCCATCGTCCAGATGCGCGCAGCCTTCAGTCTGAAACCGGTCCAGCGTCAACAGCATGGCGCCGCTTTCCGGCGTCGCTTCGTCGTCGGCCAGAAGGCGCAGGGCGCCGTCTTCCTGGCTGAAGCCGCCGTCCCTAAATCGTATAAGCGTCGGCATAGACCGCCTCCTTGAAAGGGGCTGGCCCGAGGCGCCGATAGGTGTCGAGGAATCGCTCGCCTTCCCGTCGTTCGCGGCGATAGGCGGCGACGAGGTGCTCCACAGCCGGAGCCACCGCATCGGCCTTCAGGGCCGGGCCGAGAATGGAGGCGAGCGACGCGTCCTCCGCCCCGGAGCCGCCCAGCGAAAGCTGGTAGAACTCCTCACCCTTTTTATCGACCCCGAGGATGCCGATGTGGCCGACGTGGTGATGACCGCAGGCGTTGATGCAACCCGAAATCTTGATCTTCAACTCGCCCACGTCTTCCGCAAGATCAGGATCGGCGAACCGGCGGGCGATGTCCTGGGCGATGGGAATGGCGCGGGCGTTCGCGAGGGCGCAGTAGTCGAGGCCCGGACAGGCGATGATATCAGTGACGAGATCGACGTTGGGGCTCGCCAGCCCGTGACGCTGAAGCTCCGCGTGCACCACGGGCAGGTCGTCCAGCTTCACGTGCGGCAGAACCAGGTTCTGGGCGTGGGTGACGCGGATGTCGTCGTGGCCATAGCGCTCCGCGAGGTTAGCGATCACGTCCATCTGGTTGGCAGTGGCGTCGCCTGGGGTCTCGCCGGGCGCCTTGAGCGCAACGTTGACGATGGCGTAGCCGGGGACCTTGTGCGGCGCGACGTTGTTGCGAACAAAGCGGGCGAAGTGCAGGTCGGCGACTTTCGCGGCCTCAAAGGTTTCGGAGCGGGCGGGCAAGCTCTCGAACGGGACAATGCCAAACGCGCCGCGGATGCGGGCCAACTCCACATCGGGCAGGTCGATGGCGGCCTGATCCAGCGCTCGCCACTCCGCCTCCACCAGCCGCGCAAACTCATCCGCGCCGGTAGCAGCGACCAGCACCTTGATCCGCGCCTTGTAGATATTGTCGCGGCGTCCGAGCCGGTTGTAGACCCGCAGGATCGCGGTCAGATACGAGAGCAGGCTCGCCACCGGCAAATGCTCGCGGATGGTCGCCCCGAGATAGGGCGTTCGCCCCATGCCGCCGCCGACCATCACCTCGAACCCCAGCGTCCCGTCGCGGCCCCGGCGCAGCTTCAGCCCGATGTCGTGCGCCCGCGCCGCCGTGCGGTCTTTCGCCGAGGCCGTCACCGCGATCTTGAACTTGCGCGGCAGATAGGTGAACTCGGGATGGAAGGTCGACCATTGCCGGATCGCCTCGCACCAGACGCGAGGGTCGTCCGCCTCTTCGGCCGTGGCGTCCGAATAAGGGTCCGAAGTGGTGTTGCGGATGCAATTGCCTGAGGTCTGGATGGCGTGCAGATCCACCGCGGCCAGCCGGTCCAGAATGTCCGGCGCGTCCTTTAGCTTGATCCAGTGGTATTGAATGTTGGTGCGCGTCGTGAAGTGGCCGTAGCCCTTGTCATACTCCCGGGCGATAGCGGCCAGGGCCCGCATCTGGCGACTGTCGAGCGAGCCATAGGGGATCGCCACGCGCAGCATATAGGCGTGCAGTTGCAGGTAGAGACCGTTCATCAGCCGAAGCGGCTTGAACTGGTCTTCGGTCAGGTCGCCAGCCATCCGCCGCGTCACCTGCCCGCGAAACTCGGCGGAGCGATCCTGCAGCATCTCGCGGTCAATCTGGTCATATGCGTAGAGGGACACGCGCGGGCTACTTTCTCTTGATCAGGCTGAGACGGCCGGTAGAGCGGGCGGCGCCCTCGGCGTGCTGGATTGCTTCGACCACCGCCCCGCCCAGGGCCTGCTTGCCAAGCTCAAGGTGATCGGTGGGGCCGAGTGCGCGAATGCGCTCGCGATAGCTGACCGGCGCGGGCAGGCCATGCTCTCGCTTCACGTCGATCAGGTAGGGATCGATCAGCAGTGTCGTCTGCGTTCTGGCCGCGGCGAGCGCCGCTTCGCCAGGCTCGGGCGCATCGAACAACTGCGCTTCGCCGAACGAGTAGACCCATTCCGAGCCTGACCAGAACACGACCTCGCCGTCGTCGAGGCGGTTTGCGGTGAGGGTCTGGAGGGTCACGACGAAAATCCTTCCCTGCGAATCCTCGGCTCCGGCTTGAGGATCGCTGGGAGGGAACTGAGCGCCAACGCGGCGACTTCGCCGATGATCAGGATCGCCGGACCCGTGAGGTCTGCGGCGACGTCTGGCAGGCTCGCCAGGGTCGCGGTCAGTCGCCGCTCCGTCGGCAAACTCGCGTTCTCGATCAGGGCGACCGGCGTGGACGCCGCACGTCCCGCTTCGATCAGCCGAGCGGCGATCAACGGCGAGGTGGAGAGACCCATATAGATCGCGACCGTATGGTTGGCTTTCGCAAGCGCGCTCCAGTCGAGATCGGGTTCGCCGCCTTCTCCCGCCGCATGGCCGGTGACAAAGGTGACGGCCTGCGCCATGCCGCGATGGGTAAGTGGCGCGCCGACAGACGCCGAAGCCGCCAGCGCGGCGCTGATGCCCGGCACGATTTCGCAGTCCACGCCCGCCGCGCGGCAGGCCAGCATCTCCTCGCCCCCTCGACCGAATACAAAAGGGTCTCCACCCTTCAGCCGCACCACCTGCAAGCCGTTCTTCGCCAGTCCAACCAGAAGGGCGTTAATGTCATCCTGCGGCAGCGCGTGACGCGCCTTCTGCTTACCCACGTAGAGGCGCCGCACATGAGGCGGAATCAGATCGAGGATTTCGGGGGCGACCAGCCGGTCATGCACCACCACGTCGGCTTCCGCCAACAGGCGCGCCGCCTTGAGTGTCAAAAGCTCGGGATCGCCGGGCCCGGCGCCGACCAGCCACACCTTGCCTAGGGGCCGAGCTTCAGGCGAAGCACTTCCCCGCAACACGACAAGGCCGCGCGTGCGGCGATCCATGGCTCAAACTCCTACATGGAGATAAAATGCGCGGGGCGGACACCGAGGCCCGCCCCGCAAGTCCCACCGGAAAGGGCCGTTTACGGTAGAGCGTGCTTGCAAAATCGGCGCTGAGCCTCCAATTCGCAAACCATCTGTTCTGCCGGGCTGTTTAGGAAATCTATGGAACGCCGCCGCCTGCCGCCGCTGAACGCCCTGCGCGCGTTCGAGGCCGCCGCCCGCCACATGAACTTCTCCAGGGCCGCCGACGAGCTTTCGGTGACGCCAGGCGCAGTGAGCCAGCAGATCCAGAATCTGGAAGACTACATCGGCGCGGCCCTGTTTCGCCGGACCCCTCGCGGCCTTCTCCTCACCGACGCTGCGCAGACGGCTCTGCCCGCCCTGCGCGAAGCTTTCGACCGGCTCGCGGAGGCTGCAAGCCTGCTCACCGCCGCCGTGGACGGACGGCGCGTCACAGTTTCCGCCGCGCCCTCATTCGCCGCCAAATGGCTGGTGCCGCGCCTGGGCCGGTTCGAGGCGTCCAGACCCGAGGTCGATGTCTGGCTGACGGCGGGGATGGAGTTGGTCGATTTCGCGACTGGGGAGGTGGATATCGCCATCCGCTATGGCTCCGGCCACTATCCGGGGCTCGAAGTCACACGCCTGATGAGCGAGACGGTGCTGCCGCTCTGTGCCCCGAGCCTGCTGGCCGAGCGCCCCATCGCAACCCCCGCCGACCTTGCGGGCCATATCCTGCTGCACGACGGATCGCCCGACGCGGACGACAGTTGCCCGGACTGGGCCATGTGGCTCGCGGCACGGGGGGTGAAGGGGGTGGACGGGGCGCGCGGGCCCCGCTTCAACCAGTCGAGCCTGGTGATCGAGGCCGCCATGAACGGGCGCGGTGTTGCCCTCGCCAAGCGCGCGCTGGCGCAGGCCGATATCGACGCGGGGCGGCTGGTTTCGCCCTTCGACATTTCAACGGCGGTGGACTTCGCCTATTACGTCGTGCACCCGAAAGCTAAGGGTCGCCTGTCGCAGGTCAAGGCCTTCACCGCCTGGCTGAAGGTGGAAGCGGAAGCACACGAAGCGGCGCTCTTGACCATGGACAACGGGGCGGGGATTTAGGCGCATGACCACCCACCCCGCCGCCCCCTCCTCCGTTCCCATCGATCATCGACCGGCGCCGGAGGCCTGCAACACCATGGCGGAGGTGAGGGTCGGCGTTGATGCGCTGGACCGGGCGCTGGTGAACCTCGTGGCCGAGCGCCAGCGCTACATGGACGCCGCCGCCCGCATCAAGACCGACCGCGCCGTGGTGCGCGACGAAGCGCGGATCGAGGATGTGGTGTCGAAGGTGAAAGCCACGGCGCGCGGCGCGGGCCTTTCCGAAGCCATCGCCGAGCCGGTCTGGCGCACACTGATAGACCGCTGCATCGCCTATGAGTTCGAGGTTTGGGATCGCATCCGCCACGGATGACGTCTAGCGCAAGGCCCTAAGGGTCTGCTCGTGGCGATAGGCGGCGATGTCGGCGAGGGCGAGGTCGAGCGCGTGTTGCAAGCGCCCGAGCAGCGCTTCCTTGTAGGTCGGGCTCTGGTCTGCGGCGACTTCCGCCTCGCCGCAGACCTGGCCAAGATCATGCGCCCCGATCCCCAGAGAAGAGCCCTTCAACGTATGCGCCCCATCGCGCCAGACATCACTTGGCCCAGACGGGTCGAGCAACCTGAGCCAAATCTCCGCCTGCTCGCGAAACAGGACCAACACTTCGTCGATCACAGCCGCATCGTTCAGGGCGAACCGTTCGAGGTGCGCGAAATCGACCGCGCCCGTGATATCGCGTCTGGACATACTACCAGACTACAGGGTGAAGGTTAATCGGTTTGCATCGCAGTCCAAGTCGGGCGAGGCTCCCTGAATGCGCAGCCTCGCCTTCAATATCGCCTTCGGGCTGATCTCGATCTTCTACACCCTGTGGGCGGCGCTGGCCGCCCTGGCCCCGGGACGCGATCAGGTGCGTGCAGTGATCGCCCGCTACGTCCGCCGGATGGTCTGGGCCATGCGGCTGTTTGCAGGCATAGAGATCGAGGTCCGGGGCAAGGAGCGCCTGCCGCAGGGCGCCTACATCCTGGCCCCCAAGCACGCCTCCTATGGCGACGGCTTCACCGTCTACGCCCAGTTCGACGATCTGGCCTTCGTCACCGGCGATCACCTGGAGCGGTTTCCCCTGTTCAAGACGGTATTGAAAAAGCTCGGCGCGATCGTGGTCGATAGCTGCGGCGGAACCGAAGCGCGCCAGTCCCTGTCTCGCAGCGCGGCGGAGGCCAGCGCCGAACAGCGCTGCATCCTGATCTATCCCGAAGGGCGGCTGGCTCCCGTGGGAGCGAAATACCGCTACAAGAGCGGCGTCTATCACATGGCCCGCGACTTCGGCCTGCCAGTCGTGCCCGTCGCCTCAAGCCTCGGCCTCTACTGGCCCCAAGAAGAGAAGACCAAACGCCCCGGAACCGCGGTGCTGGAGTTCCTCGATCCCATCATGCCTGGCGAAGACAAGGACGCCTTCATGGCCGCCCTAGAAGCCGCAGTGGAAGATCGCACCGCCCAACTGATCGCCGAAGCCACGGGCCGACCCGTAACGCCCGCCGTGTTGCTGGTGGCCAAAGACTGACCTAGTCTCAGCGCTTCCAGGACGGTGCGATATGGAAATGGTGGGTGCAGTAGGATTCGAACCTACGACCCGCTGATTAAGAGTCAGCTGCTCTACCAACTGAGCTATGCACCCGGAAATCCGGCCCCGTTCGGGGAGGCGCTCTCCTAGCCGCCTTTCGCCCGCACCGCAAGCGCCGGAGGTCCGCAGGTCAGGCGACCTCTTTCGCCATCCGGGGCTCGAACACGAAGTCGGTGGGGTTGGGCGCAAGCGTGCCCTTCCAGTAGTCCAGCAGCGAGAAGGGCCAGTTCTGGCTGACGCGTCCGGTCTCGTTCTTGTACCAGCTCGTTGACTGCGGCGCGCCCCAGGCCATGCGCAGGTTTTCGGCATCGACCTTCACGTTGAAAGCGTCGTGCACGCTTTGCTTCACCTCCAGCGACGGCGCACCTGTTTCGGCCATCAGCCTCAGGCAGCCCAGCACATAACGCACGCTGCACTCGGAGAAGAAGATGATCGAGGCGTTGACGACGATATTGGTGTTGGGCCCATAGACCATGAACAGGTTGGGGAAGTTCGGCGTCATCATACCGTAGTAGGCCCGGGCGTCTCCGGCCCATTGGTCGTGCAGGTCGATCCCGCCGCGCCCCTTGAACTTCATTGGCATCAGAAACTTTGAGGCCTGGAAGCCGGTGCCGTAGATGATGACGTCGGCTTCGTGCAGAACGCCGTCCTTGGTGCGGACGCCCTGCGGAGTGATCTCGGCGATGGAATTAGTCACAAGATCGACGTTCTCGCGTCTCAGCGCCGCTATCCACACCCCGTTGTCCAGGAGGGCGCGCTTACCGCCCACCGGGTAATTAGGGACCACGGCGGCTTCGAGATCGGGCCGCCCTTCGGTTTGCGCGCGCAGGGCCATGGCCAGCATCTCGCGGAACATGGCGTTGGCCTCGCCCACAGCCGTCGGCGGACCTTGCCAATCGTCATCGGCGGTGACGGCCGGAATCAGTCCGTCCGCCGTGATCCAGAACAACAGGAACCGCCACCATTTGGCGTAGGTCGGCACGTGTTCGATGGCCCATTTGGCGCCGGGCTCTACGTCCTCGTGATAGTTGGGCGCAGGGAAGGTCCACGGCGGGGTGCGCTGGAAGACGGTGAGGTGCGCCACCTTGTCCACAATCTCCGGCACGAACTGGAAGGCCGAGGCGCCGGTGCCGATCACCACAACCCGCTTTCCGGTCAGGTCGATGTCGTGGCGCCATTCGGCGGAGTGGAACGAGGCGCCCGTGAAGCTGGCCCGGCCCGGAATGTCGGGGAAGCGGGGACGGTTAAGCTGGCCGACGGCGGTGATGACAGCGTTGGCCTCGATGGTTTCTTCTGAACCATCAGGTTTGCGAACCCGCACTTTCCACAGGCTCCGCGCCTCGTCCCAGACGGACTCGATCACCGTGGTGGAAAGGCGAAGGTGCGGACGCAAGCTGTGCCGGTCGGCGACGCCCTGGAAGTATTTCAGCAGCACGGGCTGGGTGGAGAAATGCTGCGGCCAGACGGCGGGCTCGAAAGTGTAGCTGTAGATGTGGTTGGAGCTATCCACCCGGCAACCGGGATAGGTGTTCTCCAGCCAGGTGCCGCCCACCTCCGGGTTCTTGTCGATGATCTCGAACGGCACACCCGCCTGCTTCAGGCGTAGTCCAGCGAGAAGACCCGACATCCCCGCGCCGATCACCACGACCTTCATCTTGCGCGCGGCGGGCTCTAGTTGGCTCGCCCATTGAGGATCGCGCGAGCTTTTGCCCTCCAGCGCCATCTCGTCGATTAGAAACCCGGCGTATTCGTCCGGGATTTCGTCAGCGCCGGTGACGAAGATCATGATCCGGCGCATCAGGTCAGGCGCGGGCGGTGGGGGCGCGGGCCGGGCGTCAACAAAGGGCTTCAGCGCAATGGCGGCGCGGGCGCGGATGTCGGCTTGCACTGCGTCCGACAGGCCGATGTCCTGGCGGTCCAGCGTATTGTAGGTCGGTTTCCATTCGGGCCGCAGCCAGGCGTCTCCGTCACCGGTCAGGTGGGCGAGTACGGCGCAGAGTACCGGTGCGTGGGCGTGCCTGACGGCCTGATCGACGCTCATCTCTGTCATCGGCCTACTCCGCAGCCATCAAATGGGGTACCGGCCGCGCGCCGCGCACCAGACGCCCTGGCAGAGCCCCGGTGGGCTCGCCGTCCCGATAGGTGATCTCGCCGGCAACAATAGTGGCGACGTAACCGTCGGCCTTCTGGATCAACCGCCGCCCTCCGGCGGGCAGGTCGTAGGCGACCTCGGGCGGGCGCAGTTTCAGTCGGTCGTAGTCGATGACGTTGAGATCGGCGCGCAGGCCCGACTCAATCCGGCCCCGGTCGCCCAGGCCAAGCGCGGCGGCGGTGTCTGCGCACTGCATTCGCACCACTTCCTCCACCGTCAGCTTCGGTCCTCGCGTGCGGTCCCGCGTCCAGTGGCTGAGGTTGTAGGTGGGGAAGGAGCCGTCGCAGATCATGCCCACGTGCGCGCCGCCGTCGGACAGTCCGGGGATGGTGTTCGGATGGGTCAGCATGGCGTAGGCCGGATCAAGCGATCCCTGAGCGTAGTTCAGGAAGGGAACATAGAGCATTCCCCGCCCGCCGTTCTCCAGCATGGCGTCCAGCGCGAGGGCTTGCGGCGCCCTGCCCTCTCCTGCCGCTCGCGCCTCAAGGCTCTGGTCCGCCGTGGGCTCGTAGTCGAAGGCCTCGTCCATCACGAACATCTCGGCCCAGTTGTTCAGGGTGGAGACCGCAAAGCCGGGCTCGTTCTCGGGCGGCGCGGCCAGAAGACGCTCACGGAAGGACGGGTCTCGCAGGGCAGCTACCCGCTCGGCGTGCGGCAGGGCGGCGATCTCGCGATAGGCCGGGTGTTGACTGAACGGGTTCATGGTTAGTTCAAGCCCGAGCAACACCCCTACGGGGCGTCCGGCTACCTGCGCCTTGATCGGCAAGCCGTCGGCATTGGCCTGAGCGATCCCCGCCAGCAGCATCCGCCAGCTTTCCGGCGCGCGGGACGATTGCAGGAGGCTGAACGACAAGGGCCGCCCGGATCGCTCCACCAGCCGCCGCAGCATGGCGAACTCTTCCTTGGGGTCGGCGAAGTCGGAGACGAACTGCAACACGCCCGCGTTCGCCGCCTTCATGGCCATGGCGATATCCAGCAACTCGTCCTCACCCGCGGTGAGGGTCGGGGTTGGCTGTCCGTCCGAAGTGCGGTGGTTCAGGGTGCGGGAAGTGGAAAAGCCCAGCGCCCCGGCTCGCATGGCGGCCTCCGCGATCTCAGCCATCGCGGCGATATCCGCAGGCGTGGCGGGTTCGCGGTTGGCGCCGCGCTCACCCATGACGAAGACGCGCAGCGCCGCGTGGGGAAGCTGCGAGCCGATGTCGATGTCGAACCGGCGTTTTGCAAGCGCGTCGAGATAGTCGGGATAGCTCTCCCAGTTCCAAGGTAGACCCTCAGTGAGCACCGGGAAGGGAATGTCTTCCACGCCCTCCATCAACCGGATCAGACGGTCGTGGTCCTCCACCCGGCACGGCGCGAAGCCGACCCCGCAATTGCCCATTACCACGGTGGTGCAACCATGCCAGGACGAAGGTTGCATTCGTCCGTCCCAGGTCGCCTGCCCGTCGTAGTGGGTGTGCACGTCGACAAAGCCCGGCGTCACCAATTTGCCCCGCGCGTCGATCTCCTCTCGGCCTCGTCCAGCAATCTTGCCTACGGCCGCGATCCGACCGCCCGAGATCGCCACGTCCGCCTCGAAGAGTCCGCCGCCCGAGCCGTCCGCGACCGATCCGCCACGCACGACCAGATCGTAGGCGTGCTGCGCCATGAGCGTCTTCTCCCGTGACTTATCGTTGTTCATGAAAGGCTGCGCCCGTGGGCGATGGGCGTCAAGCCGCGGAAGGGATTTGCCAAGGACAGGCGCGCCTCAAGGGGCTATCTTCAGCGCATGACGACACTGGTGATTGTGGGGGCGACGGGGGATCTGGCGGGGCGGATGCTGCTGCCTGCGCTCTATTTCCTCGAGCAGGATGGTTTGCTGGCGCCGGAGATGACCATCATTGGTGTCTCGCGACAGGCGCTGGATCAAGACGGCTTCCTGGCTCACACCCGAACCGCGATCGGCGCGCGCTCAGAGGCCGGGATCAACGAGCAGGTCTGGGCCAGATTCTGCGCCCGGCTGAACTACCTCTCCGCCGACCTGACCAGCCCGGAGGGAGCCAAGGCGGCGAAAGCCCTGATCGGCGCGAATGAGGCCGTCTTCTACCTCGCCACCTCCCCCAGCCTCTACGCTGCTATCGGCGGGGCGTTGCGAACGGCGGGCCTGACGAGCGCGCCCAACCGGGTGGTGCTGGAAAAGCCCATCGGTCGCGACGCCGAGACCAGCGAAGCCATCAACGCGGCGGTGGGGCTGGCCTTCTCGGAAGACCGGGTCTTCCGCATCGACCACTACCTCGGCAAGGAGACGGTGCAGAACCTGATCGCGCTGAGATTCGCCAATGTGCTGTTCGAGCCCCTGTGGAACAGCGTTAGCATCGATCACGTGCAGATCACCGTCGCCGAGACTGAGGGGGTGGGCGAGCGCTGGCCCTATTACGACGAATACGGCGCCCTGCGCGATATGCTGCAGAACCATATGCTGCAGCTTCTGTGCCTCGTCGCCATGGAGCCTCCCGCCACCCTCGACCCGGATTCGCTCCGAAACGAAAAGGTGAAGACCCTTCGGTCCCTGCGCCCTCTATCGCGCGCCGATGTGCAGAAACTCACCGTGCGCGGACAATACCGCGCCTATGTGCAGGAGCGCGGGGCGGCCACCGACACCGAGACCTTCGTCGCCATGTGCGCCTATATCGACAACTGGCGCTGGGCGGGGACGCCCTTTTTTCTGCGCACCGGCAAGCGGATGTCGGAAAAACGCACCCAGATCGTCATCCAGTTCAAGGCGGTGCCGCACTCCATCTTCGCGGGCAAGGGCGGGCAGGATTTGCAGGCCAACCGGCTGGTGATCGACCTGCAGCCGGACGAGGCGATCCGGCTTCTGCTGATGAACAAGACGCCGGGCCTTGACGAGGCGGGGATGCGCCTGTCGCCGGTGCACCTCAGCCTGACCGAAGCGCTCGGCGGCGGGCGACGCCGGATCGCTTACGAGCGGCTGCTGCTCGATGTGATCAAGCGCGACCGAACCCTGTTCGTGCGCCGCGACGAGGTGGAGGCTTCCTGGGCCTGGATAGACGGGATCGCCGAAGCCTGGGAGGGCGTGGGTCAGGCAGTGCGTCCCTACGAGGCGGGAAGCTGGGGTCCCTCCGACGCAGTCTCGCTCATCGAGCGCACCGGACGAAGCTGGCACGACGACGCTTGTGACTAGAACAGTCCGGCCATCAGATTGATGGCCAGCGCCAGGACGACGGTGTTGAAGGTGAAGGCGATCACCCCGTGCACGGTGCCGATGCGGCGCAGCACCTTGCTGGTGAAAGCAATGTCGGCGGTTTGCGACGCGACGCCGATCACGATGGAGAAGTGCAGGAAGTCCCAAAAATCGGGAACCTCGTCCTTCGGGAACCCCAGCCCATGGGCGATTTCGCCGGGCTTGCCCTCGTCTGGCGGCGAGAAATATTCGTGCGCGTAGTGCAGGGCGAAGATGAGCTGAACCAGAAACCAGGAGATCGCCGCCGTGCCGAAGGCCAGCGCGATCCGCAGGGTCTTCCATAGGCCGTGCAGGTTCTTGGCGATAGATAGCTCCGCCGCTACCGCGCCGATGCTGGCGATGGCGGCCACCAGAACGAGCGCGAGGATAAACCCCTGCCCCTCATCCTGTTGCGCTGCGCGTCGTTGCATGGCGTCGGTGTTCTGATGGCGCATCAGCAGGATCATCCCGGTGATGAACCACAGGCACCCCGCATTCCACGAGACGATCGCCCGGGTGCTCCAGCTTATGCCCCCCGGCGTCAACTGCAGGGCCAACGCCACCGCCGCGCCGAACGCAAAGCCCGCCACCAGGCGAGGCCGCGCGCTCAGTGCACGAATCGGGTTGAAGTTGGCCAATGCGCTACCCCTGATCAACACCGGCGCGTCACCGATGGATCGCGCTATAGCAGCTTTCCTTTTTTGCGAGCATAGCCGCCGACGCGGCTTTCGGCGGGGATACCTGGAACATGACGAGCAACACTGACGATCCGCTCAAGGCGCTCGAACAGGCGGCTCGGAGCGCCATCGCCTACAGGCGCGATCTGCTGACGGCGGATAGAACGCCGACGGTCTCCTATGCCCAGATGCTCGCCGCGTTCGACGGATCGATGCCCGAAACCGGCCAGACCGGCGAAAGTGTCATGGGGCAGCTCGTTGAGACGGCGACGCCGGGCCTGCGCGCCATGACCGGACCGCGTTTCTTCGGCTGGGTGATCGGCCAGTCCCATCCAGTCGGCGTCGCGGCGGACTGGCTGACCTCGGCTTGGGGTCAGAACGCCGCCAATCAGGCCGCCGCCCCGGCCGCCGCCGCCGCGGAGGCGATCTCAACTCGCTGGCTGCTCGACCTTCTGGATCTTCCGCGCGAAGCTTCCATCGGTTTCGTTACGGGAGCGACAGTCGCCAGCTTCGTCTGCCTCGCTGCGGCGCGCAGCGAAGTCCTGCGGCGGGTGGGGTGGGATGTAGAGGCTGATGGTCTGTTTGGCGCGCCGCCGATTGATGTGCTGATCGGCGAAGACGCGCACACCACCGTGTTCGCCGGATTGAAATACCTCGGGCTCGGGGCCAATCGCGTGCGCCGCATCGCCGTGGACGACCAGGGCCGGATGCTGGCCAACGATTTCGCCCGTGGGCTGGACGCCTGCACCGGTCCCGTGATCGCCATCGCCCAGGCCGGGCAGATCAACACCGGCGCCTTCGATCCGGTGGCGGAGATGGCGCCCTTGGTGAAGCAGCGCGGAGGGTGGCTGCACGTGGACGGCGCCTTCGGACTTTGGGTTCGCGCCTGCCCAACCCGCGCCTACCTCGGGGTCGGGCTGGAACTGGCCGACTCCTGGGCCACCGATGGGCACAAGTGGCTGCAGACGCCCTACGATTGCGGATTCGCTATTGTGCGCGACGCAGAGGCGCACAGGCGGGCGATGACCATCAGCGCCAGCTACCTGCCGACCGCAAGCGACGCCGAGCGCAATCCCTCGCAATACGTTCCCGAGCTTTCGCGGCGCGCGCGCGGGTTCGCGACATGGGCGATGCTGAAGCATCTTGGCCGGAGCGGCGTCGCGGAAATCGTCGAGCGGCATTGTGCGATCACCCAGCGAATGGCGCGCTTGTTGGGCGCCGAGCCCGGCGTCACGGTGGTCAACGAGGTGGTGCTCAACCAGCTCATCGTGCGTTTCGGCACAGGTCCCGACGCCGACCGCCTGACGCTGGAGACGGTGCAACGCGTTCAGGACGACGCCATCTGTTTTGTCGGCCCGGCGATGTGGCGCGGAGATTGGGTGATGCGGATTTCCGTGACCTCGGCGGCGACCACAGAGGCCGAGGCGGACAGGTCCTGCGACGCCATCCTGCAAGCGTGGAGGGCTATCCGACCCGGCGATGGGCAAGGCTGAGCGGACGCCCGTGCCCCTTCAGGCCTTCCGTTGGGGTCCACTTTCGTCCAAACATTGCGAATCACGCCGTTTTGGCGTCGATTCATCTTTTACGACCGTTGCATTTGCCGCAGGGTCGTTGGGACTAGACACTTAACGCACAGGAAATTGCGCGATGGTTGAGACAACGGAAAAGAAGACCAGCGGTTTAATGAAGCCGCTGAAGCCATCGGCGGAACTCGGCGCCGTGATCGGCACGGGCGACGTTTCCCGTGGTGAAGCGGTCAAGAAGATCTGGGATTACATCAAGAAGCACAATCTCCAGAACCCCGCCAACAAGCGGGAGATCATCGCCGACGCCAAGCTGAAGCCCGTGTTCGGCGGAGCCGACAAGCTCAGCATGTTCGAGATGAACAAGCATCTGGCCAAGCATCTGAAGTAGACCTCGGCGCGCCCGCCCAAGCGCACACCGCGCTCGGCGGGCGAAAGCGCCTTAGCTTCAGCGCGTCCCGTACATCCGGTCGCCCGCATCACCGAGGCCGGGCAGGATATAGCCGTACTCGTTCAAGCGCTCGTCGATGGCTGCGGTCCAGACCGGCACGTCGGGGTGGGCGCTGCGGAAGCTTTCCAGCCCTTCGCGCGAACACAGGAGGCAGACGAGGCGCATATGCGTCGCGCCGCGTTCCTTCAACCGCTCGACGGCGGCGATGGCGGTGTTGCCGGTCGCTAGCATGGGATCGACCACGATAACCGGGCGCTCGCCAATGTCGTCCGGCGCCTTGAAATAATACTCCACCGCCCCGAGCGTGCGGGGATCGCGGTAGAGGCCGATGTGCGCCACCCGGGCCGAGGGGATCAGGTCGAGCATCCCGTCCAGCAACCCCACCCCCGAGCGCAGGATCGCCGCCAGAACGAGTTTCTTGCCTGCGATGGTCGGCGCCAAAGTGGTCTCCAATGGCGTCTCGATCTGCACGATCTCCAGCGGCAGATCGCGCGTGGCCTCATAGCAGAGCAAAGCGCCCACCTCGCGCATCAGGGCGCGAAAGGTCTTGGTGGAGGTTCCCTTCATCCGCATCACGGTCAGTTTGTGCTGCACGAGGGGGTGATCGACGACGGTCACGCCTTGAAGGGGTTGGGGGATCTTCTTCATTGTCAAAATACGGTCCCGTCCGAAATGATCCTGAGCGGCGGCCCGCCATCGGCCCGCGCTGCCCTGGCTGTGCGCCGCCCCGCCGCCCATGTGCCGCCTTCCAGCACTCGCGCCAGAGAGAAATCGGCCTCGGCCAGCCCCAGCCGCTCTCGCACCAGAGGCGCGATGCAGTCGAGCATGGCCACGGTGAGGGAACGCCAACCGACCACGAGGGGCGAGGAAACCTGATGCTCGCGCGCCGCATCCGCCGGGTCGCGCAGCTTAAGCACGCCCATGTCGATGAATAGCCCGCCGTTGCGGTATTCGGCCAACCCGGTGAGCCCGTCGATGTCCACTACCTCAATACCTGCGTCCTGCAAGGGTTCGATCAGGGAGTAGCTCAGCCATTGCGAGAGCTTGTGCAGGGGAACGAACCCCAGGGACGGATGCGGCCAGCAGTCGCCCATCGCCACGCCGTCCAGCATGGGGCGACCCTGCCAGATCGGGCCGAGGGCTTCGAGTAAGAGGTCAAGGATCGCGGGGGCGGGCAGCTTTCCGGTCTCTGCTCGCGCCGACAGCACGTCGAACAGACCGCCCGGACGGGCAAGGTCCACGCCTGCGAACAGGTCTGGCCGCGCGGTCGCCTGATCCCCGAGCCGGTTCAGGAGGCTCGCTCGCCCCTCCAGCCCGACCAGCGGATTAGCCCCGGAAACCTGAAATCCCCGCGCCAGTGCATCGGCGGTGAGCGCCGAAAGCGCGGCGGCGTCAACCCGAAGCGGATCGGACTTATGATTGGAAAAAGCCCCCGCCTCGAACATTCGCAAGCTGGCGACCGCAAGACCTTCAGAGCGCGTGGTCGCGGTTCCGGTCGCAGCGTCCTGATAGCGCCAGCCGGATCCCGAGCCCGCGTCCAGCAGCACCGAAACAATGGCCAGATCGAACGCGGCGCGCGCCTTTGCAGCCCGGCCCGGCCACGCCGCTTTCGCCGTCAACTCGACCCACAGGTCGCGGCCACCTACCACAAAATGCCGCCAGCGGGCATGGAAGGGCACTTCAAGCGTCGGATACTGGTCGCGGATCGTCTCGGCTACGAAATCCGCAGTCGCGGGGAGCCGGTTCAGATCGACGGTCCACTCGGCCAGCTTGCCCTCCAATGCCAGCGCCAGCATGGCCCTTGACGCGTCACGCACAGCGGCGGCGGAGAGTAGGGCGCGTGGATCGGCGGGCTGCGCGCGCCTCGCCTCAGTTGTCATCAAGCCGCCGTCCGACCACACGGGTCAGGTCCGCCTCGGTGGGCGGCACGTCTGGGCTGAAATAGCCCGCCGCCTTCTTGGCCTCGATCTCCACCGCAGCGTCGGGCGGCACGAGTTCCGGCGGGATCGGCACGCGTTCGACGATCTCGATCCCAGTCGAGACAATAGGGTCGTACTTCATGTTGGACATGGACACGAAACGGTCGATGCAGGTGATGCCCAGCCAGTGTAAGACGTCCGGCATCAGTTCCTGGAACCGCGCGTCCTGCACCCCCGCCACGCACTCCGTGCGCTCGAAATAGGTGGATGCCTGATCGCCGCCGGGCTGGCGTTTGCGGGCGTTGTAGACGAGGAACTTGGTCACTTCGCCCAGCGCCCGCCCTTCCTTGCGGTTATAGACGATCAGCCCCGCGCCGCCGTCCTGCGCCTCGCGGATGCACTCCTCGATCCCGTGGGTCAGGTAGGGGCGGCAGGTGCAGATATCCGATCCAAACACGTCCGAACCGTTGCACTCATCATGCACCCGGCAGGTCAAACGCCGCTTGGGGTCCGCAATCGCCGCCGGATCGCCGAAGATATAGAGGGTGATGCCGCCGATGGGGGGCAGGAAGACCGAAATGTCCGGGCGTGTGACCAGTTCCGGATACATCCCGCCGGTCTGCTCGAACAGGGTGCGGCGCAAGGTCTCTTCGGAGACGTTGAAGCGCTCGGCTATGCCTGGCAGATACCAGACGGGATCGAGCGCCGCCTTGGTCACGGCCACATCGCCCAACGCGCGGATGATCTCGCCATCGACCTTCAACCGGCCCTTGGCGATGGCGTCACCGATCTCGGGCAGGGTGAGCCGCGCTTTGGTGATGGCGATGGTGGGGCGGATGTCCACGCCCTCGGCGATCTCGCGGGCGAAGTCGCTGGCCACCCGGTGGCCCCAGGGGTCCAGCGAAACGATCTTCGCCGGGTCTATCCATTGCTTGAAGGGCCCGACCTCCACCACCGGTGATGTGTCGGTCAGGTCTGGCCGCACCAGAGGATTGAGGGTGCCAGCAGCGATGGCGAGTGACCGGTAGATCGAATAGGCCCCGCCATGCGCGCCGATGGCGTTGCGGTCCGCGCCCGCATTGGGAGTTGCGATCACGGGGCCCCGCTCGGCGATGGTGGGCGCGCCCCAATGCAGCGGAAAGCGCGAGGGCGCCCCGGCGCCCGGATGAGAGGTCAGGCGGATATGGGTGGTGCGATTCACAGACATCGAGTTCGCCGCGCGGATGCGCCTCCAGAAAACAAAAGGCCCCGCACCGGTTCTCCGGCAGGGGGCCTTTGAGCGGAGAGAATGATCCTCCCCATGCGGATTGACAAGTGGCGCGGTGGGGCGGCTCCCTATTCGGACTTGCTCGGCAGGATCGCGGCCAGGACCTGATCCAGCGCGCCCTTGATGAGTCCGACTTCGCTCGGATCGCCCTGCACCAGCGTCTTCATCAAGGTCTTGGCCTGCTCGAAGGTGATGTGCGGAGGCAGAGGCGGGACCTCGGGGTCGGTCTTGACCTCGATCACGACGGGAATGTCAGACGCCAGCGCCTCGTCCCACGCCGCGCCCATCTTCTCCGGGTCGTCCACATAGATGCCGCGCAGGCCGATCAGTTCGGCGAAGCGATGGTAGGGCACATTGGGAATCGACTGGGTGGTCAGGAGCTTCGGGAAACCTTCGACAATGCGCTGCTCCCACGTGACCTGATTGAGGTCCTCGTTGTTCCAGACGCAGCAGATCCATTTCGGGCTCGCCCAGCCGCGCCAGTATTTGGCCACCGTTATCAGCTCGGCCATGTTGTTCATCTGCATGGCGCCGTCCCCGACGAGGGCGATCACCGGCCGGTCAGGGTGGGCGAACTTGGCCCCGATGGCGTAGGGCACCGCCGCGCCCATGGACGCCAGCCCGCCGGAGAGCGAGCACATCATGCCCCGCTTGATCTTCAGATCGCGGGCATACCAGTTGGCGCAGCTTCCCGAGTCCGAGGTGACGATCACGTTGGACGGAAGGCGTGAGGAAAGCTCCCATGTCACCCGCTGGGGGTTGACCGGATTGGCGGGTGCCAGGGCGCGCTTCTCCATCAGCACCCACCAGTCGGTCATGGCCTTCTCGATGCCTTGGCGCCACGTGGTGTCGGTCTTCTGGTCCAGTAGCGGGAGCAGGGCCAAAAGCGTTTCCGCCGCGTCGCCGTGCAGATTGACCTCGGTGGGAAATCGGATGCCGAGCATGGTGGGGTCGATGTCGATCTGCACCGCCCGCGCCTGACCCGTCTTGGGCAGGAACTCCGACCACGGAAAGCCGGTGCCGATCATCAGGAGGGTGTCGCATTCGTCCATCAGGTCGGACGAAGGCCTGGTGCCGAGCAGGCCGATGGTCCCCGTCACCCATGGC
Source organism: Caulobacterales bacterium (assembly GCA_038327995.1). GTDB lineage: Bacteria > Pseudomonadota > Alphaproteobacteria > Caulobacterales > Caulobacteraceae > CAIOYC01. Next base: position 72,977 of record JBBQLP010000002.1, read on the forward strand.
AGGTCGTCTGGAAGCGAAGCTTTGCCGAGAAGGGCCTTAGCGGCGCCCGCCTGAAGCTTGTCGGCGACGGCGATCACCGCATCGGTCGCCTGCATGGCGCCCGCGCCGACGAGGATGGCCACCTTCTTGCCAGCGTTCAGCACCTCGGCGGCGCGGCGCAGGTCCGCCTCATAAGGCACGACCTTGGGCTTAGTGTAGCCCGTGCCGGAACGGACGTAGCCGTGGGCGCGGGGGGGCGCTTCGTACTTGGAGTCTGAGAGGTCGTTCGGCAGCACCACCACGGCGACGGCGTTGCGGGCCTTGGAGGTGCGGATGGCCCTGTCGAGGATGCCGGAAACCTGGGCGGATGTCTGCCCTTGCGCCACGTAGTCGGCCACGTCCGAGAAGGCGCGGTCGAGGTTCAGTTCCTGCTGGTAGTGCATGCCGTGGACAGAGCGGGGCGCCTGACCGGTTATGGCCAGCACTGGCATATGGTCCATCTTGGCGTCGTAGAGGCCGGTGATCATGTGCGTCGCGCCGGGCCCGCCGGTGGAGAGGCAGACGCCCATCTCGCCGGTAAACTTGGCGTAGGCCACGGCCATGAAGGCGGCCATTTCCTCGTGCCGGGCCTGCACGAACTGAAAGGTCTGGCCCTTCTGCTCGAAGCCGCGCAGCACGCCGTTTATGCCGTCGCCGGGGTAGCCGAAAATGGTGGTGATTCCCCATTCCTCGAGGCGTTTGACAAAGAACTCGCCGACGGTCTGGCTCATCGGAAAAGCTCCTTGTAAGCGTGTAGAGGACGGTGCGCGGGCGCGCCGGGCAGGATCGAAAGCACGGCGTCGAGCGAGAGGCCGAAGATGACGTGAGAGCTCGCGGCGAAGGCGTGTTCGGCGGGCTCAACTTCCCAAGGGGGCGGTTTAAGTCCTGTAAGGGCCAGACCCATCTCCTCCACCGTCGCCCAAATGCCCAGGCCGTAGAGGAGGCCCCGACCCTCCGTCACGTCCGGATAGAGCTTGGCGAGCACGGCGTAGGCGGCGCCGAGCCCCGCGCCCATCACGTAGTGCACTATAGAGCCAGCGGGGCCTCTCTCGCGCTTGGAAAGCGAACTTCCGTTGACGGCCAGCGATATCTCGTCCGCCAGCTTTTCCGTGGGGGGTGGAGTAGATGACGGTTTATCGGTCGGAGGCAGATGGGCGTAGGTCCACAGGGTCTGGAACAGGGACGTGGCCGCCGCCGCCACGATCCCCGCCGCCGCGCCCATGACGGCGGCCTCCATGAGGTCGGAAGGATCGGATCGTCGGGTCATGGGGCGCCTTTCGGGCGGGGATCGAAGCGGAACACCTTAAACGGCAGCACGGGTGCTTCCCCCGGCCTCGCCAGGGCGGGGGATCGCGGAAGCTGGGTGTCTACAATGTAGAGAGCGCCGTCTGGCCCCTGCATGATCCCGTCCGGCCAGAACATATCCGGCCGCACCACCGGCTCGTCGTAGCTGCGGTCCTTGCCCGAAATGCGACCGATGGCGTTGGTCTCGATCACGGTCATGTAGATGTCACCCTCGGCGGTCATGCACATCCCGCCAGAGTTAGGTTTGGGGGCGTAGCGCTCCAGCCGGAGGGCGAGGGCCGCATCGTTTAACGCCGGGTCGATCAGGTCCTCCACCCGAACCCGCCACAGGCTGTGTCCGTTCAGCGGCGACAGGTAGAGCCATTCTCCGGCGTGATCCATGCAGACGCCATCGACGCCAACGCCGAGCGGCGTGCGCGATCCGTCCGGGCCGTTCCGCTCAACCTTCTGGCCGTCGATCAGCAAGGGACGCGCCTCGGCGCGGATGCCTTCATAGCCCTCCACCCGTCGTTGTGCCGCGCCGGTCTCGATATCGATGACGATCAGGGCCGCGCGCGAACCGTCGCCGCCGCCCCCCGCACCCTCGTCGGCGATGTAGATCTTGCCGCGCGCCTCATCCACCACGAAGTCATTCGGCTCCGACCACGGGGTCAGCACTTCGGGCGGAATAGGGATGACCCGCCACAGCGCGTCGGCGCGGGTGTCCCAGACTACAAACTTGGCCTGGATGTTCGAGCGGGTGCCCATGTCCGCCATCCAGATTCGGCCCTGGCTGTCGTCGTGCAGACCCAGGACCGCATCCAGCCACGCTTCATCGCCCTTGCGGGGCGTGTTCCAGGCGAGGTTGGGATAGGGCGCAAGCGATCCGTCGGCCTGAAAAATCGAGACGCGATGGGGCGTGCCGTACATGGGGTGGTGACTGACCACGAGCCTGCCGTCGGAGGTGAAGGCGCCGTTGCCAAGCGGCGTGTCGGTGGTGAGATAGATCGTGGCGTCGCCAATAGTGGGGATGTCGGTCATAGGGCGGGCTGGGTTGTCACCAGTCCCCTTGGCAGGCTGCGAACGTCCGTGAACCCGGAGAGCGCCATGCAATCCCTAAGCTCCTGCCGGATCAGGCACAGAGCCTTGTCGACGCCCCTGCCGCCCTCAGCCGCCAGCCCATAGGTCCAGGCCCGCCCCGAGAGGCAGGCGCGGGCGCCGCGTCCCATGGCCTTGACGATGTCGAAGCCGGTGCGCACCCCGCCGTCGAACAGAACCTCCACCTGGTCGCCCACCGCACGGGCGATCTCAGGCAAGACTGAAATCGTGGAGGGCGCGCTGTCGAGTTGTCGCCCGCCATGGTTGGAAACGATGATCGCGTCCGCGCCGAGATCGACCGCCATTTTTGCGTCGTCCACGCCCATGATCCCCTTCAGGATGAACTTCCGCTTCCACAACGACCGCACCCAGCGGATTGTTTCCACGTCGATCGAGGCGTCGAGGTTGGCGTTCACCCAAGCGGCCAGTTCCAGCACGTTCCGCGCCTCCGGGTGCTCCACTTGCATGGTGCCGAAGGTGCGCCGCTTGCTCGCCAGCATCCGCAGAGCCCACGGGACGTGGCCCATCATGTTGAAGACGGCGGCGGGCATAATCTTGAGCGGCGAGGACAAACCATTGCGGGTGTCGGCCCACCGCTGGCTGTGCACATGAACATCGAGCGTCATGACCAACGCCGAGCATCCCGCTTCGTCCGCGCGGCGGATCAAGCTCTCGTTCACGGCCCTGCTCTTCATCATGTAGAGCTGCGACCAGAAGGGCGTCGTGGTCGCCTTGGCCACATCCTCGATAGAGGCGATGGAAAAGCCGGACAGGCAGAAGGGAATCCCGAATGCTTCGGCGACCTTGGCCGCTTCGACCTCGCCGTTCGGCCAAGTCAGGCCCGCCATGCCCACCGGGCCAATAGCCAGCGGGATGCTTGCCCTGTCTCCCGCCATGGTCGTCGCCGTCGAGAGCTTGGACACATCGCGCATCACCGTCTCGTTCAACGCCAGGGCGTCGAGGTCGGCGCGATTTCGCTGCAGGGTAAGCTCGCTGTAGGACCCCCCATCGACATACTCGAACACCGCCTTCGGCAGGCGTCGCTTGGCCACGGTTCTGAGGTCATTGACGTTGACGATCTGCATCTGTCAGCCTTCCGCCCTGGCGAGATCAGCGATGAAGGCCCGCATCGCCGCGGCGACCTCCACGGGCTTTTCGAGGGGAACCAGGTGCCCGCCGCCCTGGATCACCCGGACCTCGGCCCTACCGAGTCCCTGGGCAACATCGAACGGCGTGGTCAGGCCCAGCACCTTGTCGTTGTCGCCGGTGATCACCAGCGTCGGCAGATCGAGACCGTTTGAACGGGCTGAGATGTCCTGGCGGCTGCCCACCTGCATCCACCAAATCCAGGCGCGGCGATCTACGCTCACCTCGTCATCGACACAGCTGTCGAAAACCTCCGGCGAGAGAGAATGGTCGGTGATCTTCTCGATGTGGGCCTTCGCGGCGTCCCGGTCGGCGAAGTCGTCGATGGTCTTTTGCCGCTCACTCTCTTCCATCGGCTCGGGGGTCGGCGGGGACGGGGCGATCAGGATCAGGCCCAGAAGGTTCGGCGGTCGGCGCGCAGCAAGATCGATCACGATCTTACCGCCCATAGAGTGACCAATGAGGACAAAGGGTCGCTCTCCCGCGTGCGCGAGGAGCAATCCGGCGTAGGTGTCCAGATCGAGATCGCCCGTCGCCGCCGTTCCGCCAAATCCCGCAAGGTTTGGTGCGGCGCACTGGAACTCCGGCCCCAAAGCTTCGATCAGCGGCGCCCACGACCGGCCCGATCCGCCGAAATAGTGGGCGAACACCAACCTGGGGTACGTGCTGTCCTGCACTCTAGACCTCAACCTTCAGGCGCGCCGGCCGGTCGGTCAGTTCCAGCATCTCCCCGTGCGGCACGATGGTCATCTGGCCGAACTCTTCGAGCAGACAGCGGTAGCAGGTCGCCACCGGGCGCGGATTTCGGTCGAGGTCGTAGAGACCACAGGCGTTCACCGTGCCTTTCTTTTCCGCGAGTTGAATGTCCCAGTCGATCTGGTCGATCAGGCTGTACCAGGTGAAGCCTAGCACCGGCACGCCGTCCGCGCGCATCCGCAAGACGTTGATCCACTGCTTCCAGATCCAGCTTTTCGCCGCGATGGGGTCAAAGGTGTTGGTCTCGGTGTGCATCACCGGCTTTTTGTAGCGGGCGTAGTACTGGTGGGTGATCTGATGCCAGCCCATCACATCCTCGGCGGGCAACATACTTCCGTCGGGCAGGAGGATGTGTTCGTTCCGTCCAGGGCGGCTCGCCTTTCATGAACCAGTCGTATTCGTCGCGGGTGAGCCCGTTGTCGGCGAGGTAGATGTAGGTGTCGGCGTCCGGCGCGTGTGCGTAGAGAAGGTCGAGCGATATGAACCGCTGCTGGTTCGCCAGCCGGATTTCCTTGGACTGCAGCGCCTTGGCCTCGTGGATATATTCCGCGCTCTCGCTTTGAACGATGATCACGTCCGGGCGGTGTTTGGCGATGGCCTGTGTGGCCATAATGCTGGCCGCCACCAGGTGCTTCATCGCCGTGACGAAGCCGCGATCGGTCTTGAGTTGCTCGTTCCAGAGGCCGTCCTTGGCGCTCGCGCGGGCGGTGACGTAGATTTCGTTTACGGGGGTATAGAAGCGCACCCACGGGTAGCGCTTTGCCACCTCTTCGGCATAGACGGCGAAGTGGATCGGCAGTTCGGGGTTCTGGAAGTTTCCAAGCCAGTCCGGCACGCCGAAATGCAGGAGGTCGAGGATCGGCGTGATGCCTAACCGCTTGATCTCCGCCATCACCTCATCGGCGAAACTGAAGTCATACTTGCCCGGCCCGAGGTGGGTCTTGTGGTAGGGCAGGCCATAGCGCAGCACCTTCAGCCCCAGGTCCTTGGTCAGTCTGAGGTCGTCGCGCCAGCGGGTGTAGTGGCCGCACTCCTCCAGCAAGTCCCGCCGGATACGGCCATTATCGATGGTCGGGTTGGAGCATTCGATCCCGGTAGCGAACATGAACTCGCTTGGACCGCCTACGGGAAGTCCACTGCCCGATTGCCCGCCCGCGCCGCCGTATTGATCCCCGGCGTAGTCGCCGTCACCATAGACATCACGGATGATTGAAAGGAAATCGTTGGCCATGGGTCAGGTTTCTCCGCGCGCAGCGCGGGCGATGAAGCGGTCGGCGGCTCTGAGGCTGAGCGCCATGATAGTAAGGGCGGGGTTCACGCCGAGTGCGGTGGGGAAGACCGAATTGTCCATCACGTAAAGATTGGGCACGTCGAAGCTGCGGCATTCGGGATCAACCACCGCCTCGCCAGCGCCTGTCCCCATACGGCAGGTGCCGATGATGTGGGCGTTTCGCGGGAAGCTCCAGAGGTCGCGCGCCCCCGCCCGGCTCCAGATTTCCCGCATGATCTTTTCGGCGTGTGCGGCCATCCGTTTTTCGTTATCGCCATTGGTGAAATGGATGCGCGGCTTGGGCAGACCCTGTCCGTCCAGTTCCTCCGACAGTTCCATGAAATTGCCCGGCGAGGGCAGACAGTCGCCCAGGATGTTGATCCCGGCGATATGGTTGTAGTTTTCCATGTGCCGGGTCAGGGTCTCGCCCCACAGGCCCCGGCCCCGCGCGACCTGTGTGGCGTATGTAACGGGCATGACGCCGATGCTTTGCAGGAGATAGCCCCCCGCGAAGTCCGCATCTTTCGGGCGATGGGTGTCTTCGGAAATCAGCGCGCCGGGGATGCCCTTGTTGGGTCGGACCTCCTCATAGAACACGCCCCAGACCTGCATCCCGGTGTGAGCCATGAAATTGCGCCCGACCTGTCCTGATGAATTACCAAGTGCGTTCAGGAGCAGCAGGCGTGGGCTCTCGATAGCGCCAGCGCAGAGGAAGACGGTGCGGCAAGGCTGGCGGTGATCAACGCCGTCCTTGCGATAGACGACCCCGGTGATCCTGCCGTCTGGTCCTGTTTCCAGCTTGGTGACGTAGGCGTTCTCGCGGATTTCCGCCCCTGCGGCTTCGGCGAGCGGCAGGAAGGTGACGTCGGTGGACGCCTTGGCGCCCGTGGAGCAGCCCGCCTGGCAGAATCCGCGATTGGTGCAGACGCCCCGGTCGCCATAACCATCGCCGTCGCGCCTGACCGAAAGCGCGGCGTTGGGGGCCAGCGAGGTCTTGATACCAAGCGGCTCGCATCCCCTCGCCATCAGTTCAGCGGCTCCGTTCGGCATATGAGCGGGCAGCGGATAGGGTCCGCGCGCCGGACCCCACGGATAGTTCTCCGGTCCCGCGACCCCAAGGAAGCGCTCAAGTTCATCGTAGTAGGGCTCGATCTCCTCCACCCCGAACGGCCAATCCACGGCCACGCCGAAGTCGCTCTTCAGCCGGAAATCGTCCGCCTGTGCGCGGGGAGTATAGGCGGTGAAATGCAGGGTCGAGCCACCGACGCCAGTCCCGGAATTGTTGGCCCCGAACGCCAACGGGTCCCCTCCGGCGGAAAGCCGCTCGTCGTTCCAGAACAGGGGGGTTTGCGCGTCCTCGTCGGTGGCGAAATCTCTGGCTGGGTTCCAGCGGCGCCCGGCTTCGAGCGCCACCACGCTCATTCCTGCCTGCGCCAGCCGGGTGATGATTGGCGCGCCGCCCGCGCCGGTGCCGATCACCACCGCGTCGACGGTCTCGCTGTGGTCAAACCGGCGCATCGTATGCCTCGTTTTCAACCGGATCGCGGCGGTTCAGACCCAGAGCGTGGAACCCCTGTGCGTCGGCCATGCCGATGTAGCCGATCCGCTCTTGGGCGTAGGGATGGCTGTAGTAAAGCTCGCAGACCTGGGCGAGCAGGTCCTCGAAGAACCGTTTGGCATCCAGAGTCTTCCAGACCTCGCCGGGAGGGGAACCCTGCTGGACGGCGCACAACACCTGATCCTGCTCGGTGGGAGAAAGATCGCAGAACCCATTGTGCAGCAAGGCTCGCGCAGTCTGGTCTATGCCCATGATCCCCTGTGCAATGGCAATTCTGTCAGGCGGCAGGGCGTCGTAGCGCCAGCCGTCGCCGACGCCGCCAGCCAGTCGCTCATCGAGCCGGGCGGCCAGCGCGACCTGGCGGTCAGGGTGAGGCTGGGGGACCAGCCGCTCGCAAACCGCGGTGAGGACAGCGAAATCTTCCGGGCCAAAGCACTTGGGTTCAGCAGGCGGCGACCAGGCCAGGCGCGTCTTCAGCGCCGCGCGGGTCGCCTCGGTGACATGATCTGTGTTCAGCACCGCCGCAATGGCGCCGGGCTTAAGCGATTGGGAGTTCATCATTTGCTGCTCGACAGGCGGCCGCCTGTGACCTCGATCAGCGCCCCAGTCATGAAGCTGCCGTCGGACGAGGCGAGCAGCACATAGGCGGGGGCCAGTTCCTCCGGCTGTCCCGGGCGGCCCAGCGCCACCTCGTGGCCGAAGTTCTCGACCTCTTCGATGGGCATGGTGGCGGGGATGTTGGGGGTCCAGACCGGGCCGGGCACGACGCAATTCACCCGTATGCCGCGCTCGCCAAGATTCAGCGCAAGCGACTTGGTGAAGGCGTGGATAGCGCCCTTGCTGGAGGAATAGTCGATCAGGAGCGGGATGCCGGTCAACCCGACGATGGAGCCGGTATTGATGATCGCCGCGCCCTCCTTCAGGTGCGGGAGGGCGGCCTGAGCCATGAAGAAATAGCCGAAGATGTTGGTCTCGAAGGTGCGCCTGAGCTGTTCTTCGGTAATGTCCTCGAACTTCTTCTGCGCCATCTGGAAAGCGCCGTTGTTGACCAGGATGTCGAGCTTTCCATAAGCGTCGATGGTGGCCTTCACCGCGTCACGGCAGGCCTGCGACTGGCGCACGTCAGCCTTGATGACCTTGCAGCGGCGGCCGGCCTGCTCGATCAGGTGGCGCGTCTCCGCAGCATCGTCATCGTGTTCGTTGTACAGAATAGCCACATCCGCGCCCTCGAGCGCAAAACATAACGCGACAGCGCGGCCGATGCCGGAGTCAGCCCCGGTGATCAGGGCGATCTTTCCGTTCAGCTTTCCCGCCGGTTTGTATTCCGAGAAACTGGTGTCGGGCTCCGGCTTCAGATCCTTTTGGCTGGCGGGATAGGGCAGCTTCTGGCCCTTGAATTCAGCGGCCTTGGGATAGGTCTTCATCGGATTGCTCGCAGGCTGACGGACGCGGCCATGCAATGTGCGTGACCGATCAGTACTCAACAGAGGTCGGGAAGTGAGGTTCCCTGGTGACGACGGCGTCGGAACCGGGTGATAGGCGCGGCGCGGGACTAACCGCACCGCCTCCCATTTTAGTCAGCCTAGAGCCTTGCGTTCTTCCGCTTCGGTCAGGGATGCGCCCAGAATCCAGATCGACACGAACAACAGCGCCACGTCCTTCAACAAGAACTGGCCCGGCATGGGGGATAGGGCGAACACACTACCGCCTCCCGCCTGCACCACACCCGGTGTGGTGAACATGAAACTGAGGGTGACGAGGAAACACAGCGCCCCCAAGGCGCCTCCGAGCACCGCCAGGCGAGGGGCGAACGGTCGGGCCGCGAGCAGGATTGCCGTCAGTATCTCGTAGAACCCAAGCATCTTGGCGGTCCCGGCTATGCCAAGTATCCCGTGCCACCACATGACCAGCGGGCTGTTCATCAACAAGGGCGCGATGCCAGAGACTTCAAAGTCGGTGAACTTCAGGCAACCGAACCAGAGAAAGATCAACGCGAGGGCGTAGTTCGCACCCCAGCGGCCTACCTCCGTGATGAAGCCCCGGTTCAGGCCGGGACGGACGGTCGCTATGCCGCTCGGCGTATCGGTGGTGTAGTTGGTGCTCTCAATGGTCATGGCGTTTCCCTCAATAGTGTGGCTGAAGCGGCATGGCGGGGATCAGCACGGCGTCGATGACATAGACGAGGCCGTTGTCGACCTTCATCGGACCTCTGATGACGTGCGCTCCGTTGACGGTGATCCCGCCGCCCTCGCGCTTAAACACGAGCGGCATGGTGTTGGCCGCCATCACCACCACCGCGTCAGACTGGTCCAGCGCCTTTTCAAGCGCCGCCTGATCGACGAAGCCGGTCACGACGTGATTGGCCAGCGTCACCTTGAGCATCGTCTTCATCTCGGGCTGCATCAGTTTATTGAGCTTGGTCTGAGGCGCCTTGGCGAAGGCGTCGTCATTGGGCGCGAATACGGTGAAAGGTCCCGGACCTTGCAATAACCCGCTGGTTCCGGCGGCCTCGTTCGCGGCCAGAAGCTTGGTGAAGTGTCCGTCTGCCTTGGCGGCCTCGACGATATTCGCCGCGCTGGCCCCCGAAGCGAAAGCGCTGACGCTCAACGCCAGGACCGCCGATAGCAATAGGGCTCTGTTTGATTCCGGCATATTTGATATCTCCCGATTTAGCTTTTGGACTGGCAGGCAAACGGCTGGGCAGTCGCTGCGTTTCTCCAGCATTTTGCTTTGTGAGACTTTTTGGTTTTCTGGCCGTTAGTCTCGTGACGCCCCGATGCGTCTCGAAGACAGGACTACCGAACTCCGATGGCTGGCTTGGCGCTCTCTGACCCAATCGCTTCGCGACAATGGCACGCCTCGTTCCCCGCGCCCGTTACAGCAATGAAAGTTGACGTCAGCGGCGTCAGCCTAGTGCGGTTCAGGGGTACGGGTGCGCAGATGGAACAGCCCGCACTGACTGAGCACGTCCTTTGTCTTCACTTGGGCGGCGATAAGCGGGTCAGACGACTGCAAGGCGAGCGGATCGACGATTTCGACGTAGCTGACCATGCGCTGACCATCATGCCCGCCGGTCAGGCAAATAGTTGGGTGACGCAAGGCCCGGTCGACTACGTCCACCTTACCCTTGAGCCAGCTTTGCTGGACCAGTTGGCGCTGGAGGAGTTCGCCCACCCGCCCGGCGCGTGGGAACTGCATGCCGCCGTGGGCCTACGCGACGCGGAAATAGCTTGGATGCTGCTAGAATTGCTGCGCCTCGGTGAGCGCCGTCATTCTGGCGGGCGTCTCTATCCGGAAAGTCTTGTCACGGTCATCGCCGCAACGCTGGTAGGTCGCCACATCGGCGTGAAGTCGGCTATCGAACCCTTGTCTCGTGCGCGAGGAGGCCTTGCCGAGTGGCGGCGGCGGCGGGTGGTTGATTTCATGACCGCCAACCTCGCGGCGGATCTCAGTCTTGCGGCGCTGGTCGAGGTGTCAGGGTTGAGCCGCGCGCAATTCTTCCGCGCCTTCTATCAATCGACCGGGTTCAGCCCCCACAAATATCTGTCGATGTTGCGGATGGAGCAGGCTGGCGCTCTCATACGCGACACACGTCTTAGCTTGTCCGATATTACAGCGGCGGTGGGATTGAAGAACGGCCCGCGGTTCGCCATTGCGTTCCGGCGCCGGTTTGGCATAGCGCCGCAAAATTACAGCCGGTGAATACTTGCGTCGCCGCTGGTCGTCACAGAAGCTAGTCACGGTCATTGTCCTTGAAAGGTCCGCCGTCATGCTGACGGCCTGAAATAACGGTTGACTGACACTACGGCGCCCGGCGTTCTCTTGGGCGTCGCAAAAAAAACTAGCACGCCGAGGAAACACCCCATGGCCGAAGCCTACATCATCGACGCCTGCCGCACCCCGCGCGGCATCGGCAAGGTCGGCAAGGGCGCTCTCGCCGACATCCACCCGCAGCAACTGGCCGCCAGCGTGCTCAAGGCCATCGCCGAGCGCAACAACCTCAACACTGCCGAGGTGGACGACATCATCTGGGGCACCTCCTCCCAGCGCGGCAAGCAGGGCGGCGACCTCGGGCGCATGGCCGCGCTCGACGCTGGTTACGACGTGAAGGCCAGCGCCACGACGCTCGACCGCTTCTGCGGCTCGGGCATCACTTCGGTGAACCTTGCGGCCGCCTCTATCATGTCAGGGATGGAGGATTTGGTGATCGCGGGCGGGACGGAGATGATGAGCTACACCTCATCGACCGCCGATCCTAAGAACCCGCCCTTTATGGATAGCGGCAACCTGCGGCTTCGCGCCAAGCACCCGCAATCGCACCAGGGCGTGTGCGCCGACGCCATCGCCACCCTGGAAGGCATCACCCGCGAGGACGTGGACGCGCTCGCTTTGGTCAGCCAGCAGCGCGCCGATGTGGCAATCCGCGAGGGCCGTTTCGACAAAAGCCTAGTCCCGGTCTATCGCGAGGACGGAACCCTGGCCCTCGACAAGGAAGAGTTCCCCCGCCCGCAAACCACGGCGGAGGGCCTTGCGGCGCTGAAACCAGCGTTCGCCGCCATGGCCGATTTTCCGCTGGACGAGAAGGGCACGACTTATGGTGGACTGATCCGTGAGGTGCACCCGGACCTGAAGATCGAACACATCCACCACGCGGGCAATTCCTCCGGCGTCGTGGACGGGGCGGCGGCGGTGCTGCTGGCGTCGAAAGAATATGCGGAGAAGCATGGCATGAAGCCCCGCGCGCGCATCGTCGCCATGGCCAACATGGGCGACAGCCCCACTCTGATGCTCAACGCCCCGGTCCCCGCCGCCAAGAAGGCGCTCGCCAAGGCGGGCCTCACGGTGGACGACATCGACCTTTGGGAGATCAACGAAGCCTTCGCCGTCGTGGCCGAGAAGTTCATCCGCGACCTGAAGCTCGACCGCGCCAAGGTCAACGTCAACGGCGGCGCCATGGCGCTCGGCCACCCCATCGGCGCCACCGGCTCGATCCTGATCGGCACCCTCCTGGACGAACTGGAACGGCGGGACCTCAAGCGCGGCCTCGTCACCATGTGCGCCGCCGGCGGCATGGCCCCCGCCATCATCATCGAGCGGATGTAGTCGCCCACCCGGACGCGTCAGGCGAGCGAAGAGGAGTTGTCAGTTCAGGCGCAACTTGTCTCCGGTCGGTCGCAGGGGCCCCCACCGCTGTTCAGGCCATGAGGGACTGCCACCCGGTCAGGGCGGCTGAGCGTCTCCTTTGTAGATGTCCCAGCAGGCGAGGTGACGTTGCTGATTAAGATGATTGCAGAAGGCGGCGTGGACCGCAGCAAACTTTTGGAGTGTTTTCACACTCCGAAATCGCAGCATCGCCCGCTCTAGTCATCGAAAAGGCTGGGTGCGTTCTCACATCGGTTGTTGGCCCAGCGGCCGATTTCCGGTTTTCGGGTGTTGCTGACACGTAACACGCCCGCACGCCATCCCAGACGGACACTGTGCCCACTGCGCTACTAGATCAGGCTCCGTGGTCATAGCTCATCTACCGACGGCAAAAGCGTAAAGTCGCCCGGCGTGCGGCGACGGTGCGAGGTCTACAATCGTCACAGCCATCTCGCCAACCCCAACTCAAAGGCGATAGTCTACGGGCGATCAATATGTACCAACCCTGTGCAGTGTGCGGACTTCGCTGGGCTACTGCGCTGACACCGTGGCTCTTAGTCCGCGTCGTCCCTGGCCAAGAGATCCTCTACGCGAATGGGAAAGCGGCGGACGCGGACGCCGGTGGCGTGCCAGACGGCGTTGGCGATTGCGCCCACTGTGCCGGTGACGCCAATCTCGCCGACACCCTTCACGCCGAGCGGATTAACGTAGGGATCGTCTTCTGGAACCAGGATCGCTTCTAGCGACGGCGCGTCTGCGTTGACCGGCACATGGTATTCGGCAAGGTCGGCGTTCATAATCCTGCCTGTCCTGCGGTCGGCGATCGCCTCCTCCAAGAGGGCGAAGGAAATCCCCCAAATCATCCCGCCCAAATACTGGCTCCGGACGAGCCTGGGGTTGATGATCCGGCCAGCCGCGAAAGCCCCGACCAGACGGGTCACGCGCACTTGGCCGAGATCCGGATCGATTTTTACCTCAGCGAACACCGCTCCATGCGAGTACATGGCGTAGGCGGCTACGGTCGCCTCGTCCCGCGCCATGATACCGGTTCCGACCACCTCAGCGCCGCCAGAACGCGCGAGGATATCCGTGTAGCTCTCACTGCGCGCCTCATCGTCGAGGCGGTGAAGCCGGCCAGAACGGGCTACGACGCCGACGTTGCCCGCGCCGAACAGCGGGGACGCCGGATTGGTGATGGCCAGATCGGCAAGCTTGGCGATCGCATCCTCGCCAGCGTTGTGGAGCGCAAGGCCCGCACTGGCGGTGTGGCCGGAACCGCCCGCGACGCCGCCATCGGGCAAGCTAGAGACCCCAGAGCGAAGCTCGACCTTATCGGGGTCGAGAGCGAGCGCCTCCGCCGCGATCTGGGCCAGCGCCGTCCACGCGCCCTGTCCCATGTCGACGCCAGCGGTTTCGACCAGCGCCGTCCCGTCGGCGCGCAGCGTCGCGCGGGCCTGAGCCGGGAAATGAGGACAGGGGAAGACAGCCGTACCCATGCCCCAGCCGACCAGCAGCCCGTTCTCGTCACGCATAAGCCGCGGCGCCAACGGACGGCCTGCCCAGCCGAAGCGTTCTGCGCCCTTGGAGTAGCATTCGCGCAGCGCCTTCGAGGAGAACGGCCGGCCATCTGCCGGATCGGTTTCGGCATAGTTGTTTAGACGGAAGGCGAGCGGATCCATGCCGCAAGTCGCCGCCGCCTCGTCGATGGCCACCTCGAGCGCCGCTGAACCCGAGGCTTCTCCGGGTGCACGCATGGGTCCGGGGGTGCCGATGTCCAGCCGCAGCCCTTCGTGCTCGACGAGGATCGCGGGGCTCGCATAGAGCGGGAGCGAGGCGTTGGCCGCCGGCTCCAGAAACTCATCGAAGCTGGAGGTGGCGGAAAGCGCGCGGTGATGTAGGGCCGTGAGGCGCCCCTCGCCATCCAGGCCCAGGCGCAGCGACTGCCACGTGCGGCCGCGATGTCCGACGGGGCCATACATTTGCGCGCGGGAGAGCACCAACTTGACTGGACGCCGGAGCATACGCGCCGCCAGGATGGCAAGGAGCTGCGGGCCGTTGATGATGGCCTTCGACCCGAACCCGCCGCCGAGAAAAGGGGAGCGGATCAGCACATTCTCGGCGGGGACGCCAAAGTAGGCGGCATAAGCCGCGCAGCTCATCACTAAGGCCTGATTAGGCATATCGAGGGTCAGATATTCGTCGTCCCATTGTGCGACGACCGCATGGGGCTCCATGGCGTTGTGGTATTGTGAGGGTGTTGTGTATTCGGCCTCCACGATCCGGGCCGCTGCATCAAAGCCGGCTTTGAGGTCACCATGGGCGGAGCTGGGCGGGCCACCGACGCCAACGGCCTTCGGCGTGAAACGCTCACCGTCTTGAAGTCCTGTTCGGGCGGGCTCCACCTCATACTGCGGGTTAAGCAAGGCTGCTCCCTGCGTCGCAGCCTCCAATGTTTCGGCGACGACCAGCGCGATCGGCTGGTTGACGTAGCGCACGCGGTCGTTCTGTAGGACCTCAACGCGAAATCCGAAGGGGCCCATCTTCTGGTCGGGGTCCTGCGCTAGCGGCGGGCGGTTGGACGGGGTGAGGACTTCCACCACGCCGGGGTGGGCCTTGGCGGCCGCCACATCGAGCGCAGTGACCCGACCGCGGGCCACACTGCTGACGGCTGTTACGGCGTAGAGCATCCCTTCAGGATGGTTGTCTGCGGCGTACGTCGCGCGGCCAGTCACTTTGAGCACGCCGTCCCTGCGGGTCAGCGGTTGGCCAGCGTTGGAGCCATGGCGGCGCTGCGGGGTGGCGGACGTTGGCTCAAGCGGCATGATCGCCTCCCATCGGCGCGGTGGAAAACACCGAGGCTGGCAGAGCGGGCATCGCAGGCGGTGTCCCGTCCGATGCAAGTTGCAGAGCGCGCACGATGATGCGGCGAGCCAGTTCTATCTTGAAGCCGTTGTCGCCGGAGGGCTTCGCCGCCGCGAGCGCCATATCGGCCGCCCGTGCAAAGGTTTCCGGCGAGACCGGGCCACCTTCGAGGGCGGCCTCCGCGTCGCGGGCGCGCCAGGGCTTCGCCGCGACGCCTCCAAGCGCTATACGCGCCCGGCGGATCACCCCGCCCGATCTCCAGCCCTGCGGCTGCAGAGACCATGGCGAAGGCGTAGGAAGTGCGCTCGCGCAGTTTCAGATAACGGGCGTTGAGCCGGACAGCCGCTGCCTCCGCTGGCAGCCGTAGGGCGACGATGAGTTCGCCTTGCGACATCTCGGTTTCGCGCTCCGGTTGATCGCCCGGCAGGGCGTAGAGCGACTCAAGGTCGATTTCGCGGGCGCCTTGAGATCCCTCGATCTCGACCACCGCATCCAAGGCGACAAGCGGCACGCAGAAGTCGGAGGGATGGACGGCGATGCAATGCTCGCTCCAGCCGAGCACGGCGTGGAGACGATTCTCGCCCTCGAGCGCATCACACCCCGAGCCCGGAACGCGCCGGTTACAGGCGCTCGCCGTATCCTGGAAATAGGCGCAGCGGGTTCGCTGCACCAGGTTGCCGCCGACCGTGGCGGCGTTGCGAAGCTGCGCCGACGCGCCGGAGAGCAGGGCTTCGGCGACCGCAGGAAAGGTCCGCAAGAAGCGCTCGTCGTAAGCAAGGTCGGAATTGCGGACAAAGGCTCCGATCCGGACATCGCCGTTCGGCAGCCAGTCGATAGCGCCCAGGCCTGGCACGCGGCTGATGTCGACGATCCTGTCCGGCCTTGCGACACCAATTTTCATCAAATCGAGTAGATTGGTGCCGCCGGCGAGGTATGCCGAACCTGGCGTCTTTGCTGCGGCCACCGCCTCCGCCACGCTAGCTGCGCGAATATAGTCGAAGCTCTTCATTCCGAATGGTCCCTGCTTCGCTCCGACAAAGCCTTACCCGCTTCCAGAACCGCAGCGGTAATGCCCTGGTAGGCGCCGCATCGACAGATGTTGCCGCTCATCAGCTCGCGCACCCGTTCCGGGTCTTCTCCCGCGTGGCCTTCCGAAATAAGGCCGATGGCGCTCATGATCTGGCCGGGTGTGCAGAAACCGCACTGTAGGCCGTCATGCGCGATGATTGCGGCTTGGACTGGGTGCAGGGTTTCGCCGTTCGAGACACCTTCGATCGTGGTGATCTCGGCGCCGTCACAACTCGCTGCCAGCGCCAGGCAGGAATTGATGCGCCGACCGTCGACCAGCACCGTGCAGGCGCCGCACTGCCCGCGGTCGCAGCCCTTCTTGGCGCCGGTCAGGCTGAGCCGCTCGCGCAAAAGGTCGAGCAGTGTGGTGCGAACGTCATCGAGCACGATTGTCCGCCGATGACCGTTGAGTGTAAGTGTGATGGAGAGAGACATGCTGCTCCGTTGGTTATTGTCAAACCAATGCGCTGGCCTGAATCGCTGCGCCTCTTGCGCTCGATTTCGGGGAGCGATCATCTGAGTCACGACCCCGATGATCGGCGCACCTTATATCCAATGCAGCACAAGTTTTCTCCTAAAACGGAAGCCGGTGCAATTGTTATGGCGTTATCTTAGAGAACCTTGCGGGAATCAGAACAGGCATGCGCTCGTAGCCACATACGCACCTCGGTGATAATCACCACCAACCTCGCGTTCGGCGAATGGCCGACCGCGTTCGGTGATCCCAAGATGACCACCGCTCTGCTGGATCAGTTATTTTGCGGCACGCTTCCGAGGGGTTGCTACACTTTTCTCGGAAACTGATCACCGCCCCCTGAGCGAGGCCCTTTGAAGATGGATTGTGCCCGTGCTGCGTACTGAGCCAGATGAGGGATGTTTGCGATTGGTTCTCGGTGACCAGCTTAGCGAACAGTTATCGTCTCTTCGAGACATCGATCTCGGACGGGACGTGGTGCTCATCGCTGAGGTGATGAGTGAAGCAACCTATGTGAGTCACCATAAACAGAAGTTCGTTCTGATCTTTTCGGCCATGCGCCAGTTCGCCCAGAGACTACGTGAAGCCGGCGCGGTCGTGCGCTATGTGCATCTCGACGATCCAGACAATACCCAGACCCTGAGCGGCGAGGTTCTGCGTGCGCTTGAACGCCATTCGGTTGAGCGGGTGGTTGTGACCGAGCCGGGAGAGTGGCGGCTAGCGCAAGACTTCGAAGATCTCGCTCATGTGGCGCCCATACCCATAGAAATTCGCCCGGACGACCGGTTCATCTGTTCGCGCGGCAGGTTTATGGCTTGGGCTGAGGGCCGTTTGGAACTTCGCATGGAGTTTTTCTACAGGGAGATGCGTCGTGGGACCGGCTTCTCATGGATGGCGACAAGCCCGTTGGAGGCCGTTGGAACTTTGACCCTGAAAACCGGAAGCGACTTCCCAAAGGGAAGCAGCCGCCGACCCGTCAGTTCATCAAGCCCAATCCGACCACGGTGAAGGTGATGGCGGAGATGCAGCGATTTCCAGACAACTTCGGGACTTTGTCGAGTTTCAATTTTCCGACCAATCACGAGGAGGCGGAGAGGGTGCTGGACGGCTTCATTACCATCTTTCTTCCTGAATTCGGCGACTGGCAGGACTTCATGGTCGGGGGCCAACCCTGGATGTGGCACGCCCACATCTCCGCCGCCATGAACGTCGGTCTGATCGATCCGCTCGATGCCTGCCGTCGAGCCGAATTGGCCTACCGTGAAGGACGCGCACCGCTGAACGCGGTTGAGGGCTTCGTTCGCCAGATTATCGGCTGGCGTGAGTTCGTGCGCGGCGTCTACTGGCTGAAGGGACCGCAATACAAGCAGATCAACGCCCTTAGTGCCGACCGGAAACTTCCCTCGTTCTACTGGACGGGAGAGACGGACATGGCTTGCGTGCATGATGTGGTGGAGACTACGCGTGACCATGCTTACGCCCACCACATCCAGCGATTGATGGTGACTGGAAATCTGGCGATGCTTCTGGGCGTGCATCCGGACGAAATCAACGACTGGTACATGGTGGTCTATGCCGACGCGTTCGAATGGGTGGAGTTGCCCAATACCCACGGCATGGCGACCTTCGCAGATGGCGGGATCATGGCCTCTAAGCCCTATGCCGCGTCCGGCGCCTACATCAATCGAATGAGCGACTACTGTGTAAGGTGCGCCTACGACGTGAAAGATAGGTTGGGCGAGCGGGCCTGTCCGTTCAACGCGCTCTACTGGGATTTCCTTGATCGTTATTCCGCCCGACTGGCGACCAATCCTCGTCTGGCTATGCCCTATCGGTCGCTGGCGAAAATGACTCCAGACGATCGTAGCGCCATTCAAGAGAAGGCGTTTAACCTACGCGACCGATTGGGGGCGACGCACAGAGGCTAACGAAGCGCCACCCACATTTGTAAAATGGACTACGCGGCGTGGGACCGCTGACTTCCGTTTAGCGCCACAAGTGGAAGTCGACATCCCTAACAAAATACGAGGTTTGGAGGCGTCATCTGGACGTGAAGTCTTCACGCCGCCCTCGCTATCACCGCGCCGACTTCGGAACGCGCGACGCCTGCAATGGCTTGGGCGGCAGTGAAGCTCGGGAGTGGGTCCCGCCCCATGCGACAATCGTCTTCAACCGTTCGGCAGGCGCGCATCAGAGCGCTGAAGCCCAAGGCTGCGGCCGACCCCCGCATGGCGTGTGCTCGTGCCTGCAAAGATTCACTTCTGGCCGGATCGGCGCGCTCGAAAGCTGTGAGCTGTTCGACAAAGAGCAGGAGAAGCCCGCCAATCGCCTGGTCCCCGGTTTTTCTGGCCAGTGAATGAAGCACAAGATTCACTGCCGAAACGCCGTCCAGCTCAGGCAAAAGGCGACGGATGGCGGCGCGAAGGCTTGCTGAGGTAAACGGCTTGCCAAGGTGACTCGACATCCCCGCACCTAGGCAGAGCCCGATCTGATCGGGCCTCACGTTTGCGGAAAGAGCAATGATCGGCAGGGTAGCGTAAGCACCGCCCATCTTCCTGATTATCCGAGTGGCCTGCAGGCCATCCATAGTCGGCATCTGCATGTCCATCAGCACGAGGTCGAAGCGACGTGCGGCCACAGCTTCGATCGCCTCCTCTCCGTTGCAGGCGATATCGATTTCAAAGCCGTGTGGCTCCAGCATCAGGCGCACAAGCTCGCGGTTGGCGGCCACATCCTCTACGACGAGAACTCGGCACGTGGCATTCTCATTCAAGAGCGCGATCCTCCCTTGCCTGCCATGATGCGAGGCGTAGCGATTTCGGAAGCTACTGCTCCTGCATCGGGGGTCAGGACCGCGTGATAGTCGTCGATCCAGCGAGTGTCTCGCGCATAGACCACCCGCTCGATCTTCTGAATGAGGACGCTGGGCGTGAAAGGCTTCTCAATATAGCCAGCGGCACCGAGATTGCGAGCGCGTGCAACAGAGTCTTCGTCGCTCGAAGCTGTGAGCATCAGGACAGGCGTATCGCCACACTCGGGCAACGTCATCAAATACCCCAGGGTATCCAGACCAGACATTCCAGGCATATTCAAATCCAAAAGTATGACCTCGAATGCCTGGGTCCGAACAAAGTCGATGGCCTCGATGCCGCCGCTGGCGGTGGAGACTGAATGACCTGCTTTTAGAAGTTGGAACCCCAGCACCCCCGCCTGCACGGGGTCGTCCTCGACGATGAGAACTCGCATCCGAAACTCCTGTCACATCCTTACTGACCGTATCGGATAGGACAGATTAATTTGATTTATGGGACGTTAACCTTGTTGCGACCGATCGTCCTCGTATCTTACTCCTCCGATACAGAAGCAATTTTGGCCGAACTGCGACAGCGCTCTAGAACAAATTGCATATGAAGCGGTCGCGGGAATGCGGGCGGCCTCACGAAGACATCAGGGACCCCCTGAGGCCTCAATCTGGAACGGCTGATGCAGATGGGTCTCCCGCTCGCATAGGCCGACCAACGCCTAGCCATACTGAGCTAAACGGGAGCGGGTTGCTCCCTGCGAGCATCCCGCACGTTCGCTGTTCGTGCGCCGCCTTTGCCCTGATCGCCGAAATTAACTCCGTGATACGCCCTTCCAGGGAAAAGCCGCCGACAGCTCGAAAATCCCTCGTGTAATCAGCCTTCTGAAGGCACCCGGCTGCGCCAGCCGCATCGCAAAACCCCCCGAAACGGCGAAAGTCGCTGCTGAATACCCTGTTATCGGGGAACCTGATTGAATCGCGAACCGCCATAGACGGCAAGCCCCAAAGGCGCGGATGAAGCCTCAGAAACGGCGGGAATATCCAAATCTACACCGGAAACATGCCATATAGGCGGGCGATATCCGCGCCAAAATACCGCTTAAGTTATTGTGTAATAAGGATAAAAGACGATGGCGGAGAGGGTGGGATTCGAACCCACGATACCCTCGCGGGTATGCCGCATTTCGAGTGCGGTGCATTCGACCACTCTGCCACCTCTCCAGGCGCAGTCCCGGCAGGCCGGAACGCTCGCGGGGTCGGGCGCGAGGGCGCGATCCATAACGGCGACGGAGACTTTTCGCAACCGCATCATCGTCTGATCCGGGAAGCGGGATAAGCGGCGAACAAACCTATGCGCTAGAGGGCGCTCCAGTCGGCGGCGGCGAGTTCGGCGATAATTGCTCGAAGCTTTGCCTTGAACGCCTCGAATGCAGCGCCCGGCAGCAGGGTCGCCTCATCCAGATAGAGCGCGCGGTTGATTTCGATCTGCAGGGCGTGAACGCCGCGCGCGGGGCGTCCGTAGAACTCAGTGGTGTGGCCTCCCGCATAGGGAGCGTTGCGGGCGACGTGGTATCCTCTGGCCTGCAAGGCGCGCTCCACCGTTCGGGTGATGCGGAACGAGCAGGCGGCGCCGAACCGGTCGCCGAGCACAAAATCGGCAGCGTCGCCCGCGCCGCGCCCCTGCCCTCGCCCTTCGCATCCGGCGGCGGCCGCGGAGGGCATGGAGTGCCAATCGATCAGGATGGCGACCCCGGCGGCGACCTTCGCCTCCTCCACCAGCCCCATCAGGGCGGCGTGATAGGGGCGATGCACCGTCTCGATCCGCCCTGTCGCCTCGCCGAAGGTGAGCTTGCGGTGATAGATTTCCTGCCCTTCGGAGACCACCCGCGCAATACAGCCCAGCCCCGCCGCCACCCGCGCCGTGCGCGCCGCTGCGAAGGCAGGCAGGACGTCAGCGAACATGGCCTGATCCAGCTCATAGGGTTCGCGGTTCACGTCAATGTAGGCGCGAGCGTAACGGGCGCTGATGAGCGGCACGCCCAGCGCAGGGGCGGCGCCAATCAGGCTGTCCACCAGCACATCCTCGGAGCGGCGGATGGCGGCGGCGTCCAACACAGAGGCGTCCATCATGTCGGCAGGATAGAGCCGTCCCGAATGCGGCGAGGCGAACACCAAGGGCGTGCTCAGGATCGCTGGACGGACAATGTCAAAGGCGGGCGGTGTGTCTACGACGAAGGGCGGGGAGCCGCTTGCGCCAGGTTCGCTCACTATCGCCGTGCCGGGGAAATCTCGCGCGTCCATCCGTCAGTAATTGCGTCCGGCGCGGCGCGGGTCAACGCCCGGAAGGCCGCAGAGAGCGCGGCGATGTGGTTTAGCGCTGATTTACCATCATGGGTGTAGGCTTTTGCATCAACTGCCCGGAAGCCGCCTCGATGACCCGCATCCTGCTCGCCGAAGACGACGATTCCCTGCGCGCCTTCCTGTCGCGCGCGCTGGAGCGGGCGGGCTATGAGGTGCGCGCCTGCGCCGACGGGGACGAGGCGATCGACGCCCTGAACGACGAGGGCCATTTCGATGTGCTTCTGACCGATATCGTCATGCCCGGCGCCGACGGAATTGAAGTGGCGCGGGAGATGGCGGCCCATTCGCCCACCACCCGCATCATGTTCATCACTGGCTTCGCGGCTGTGGCCCTGTCGGCGGGAGCGCGCGCGCCCGCCGGGGCAAAGGTGCTGGCCAAGCCCGTTCACCTGCGCGAGATCGTCGCCGAAGTGGAGCGGATGATCGCCGCCTGACGCGACGGCGCTTGCCGATCCGGCCCCGCCGCTTTATGAGAGCGCCTCCCGAGGCGGACGCGTAGCTCAGCGGGAGAGCACCTCGTTGACATCGAGGGGGTCACAGGTTCGATCCCTGTCGCGTCCACCATCTATCCTCGATCTAGTCCTCGCAATTTACGGCCTCCTCTCAGCCCTCCCCCGGCGCCAGCGCCTTTAACGAGAAGGCGTGGATGGGTCCCGCAAGTTCCTCGGCAAGCGCCGCGTAGACCTGCCTTTGGCGCGCCAGCCGAGGAATCCCAGCAAAGGAGGCTGCAACGATGGTGACGGTGAAATGGCTCTCCCCGCCCTCGCGCGCACCGGAATGGCCCGCGTGTTTGTCGCTATCGTCCACCACCTCCAGCCGCTCTGGGGCGAGGGCGACTTCGAGCTTGCGTCGGATGGTCTCGGTGACGGCGCCCATCAAAAACTCCTGTCAATCCTTGATCGGTAAGACTTCGCCCTCATACTGCATCCAATGAGCGGCGCCTTCCAATACAAACCCCGATTCAAGGATATCCGCGTTCGCCCTCCCAAGGAGGACGAGCAGGACCCTAAGGACGTCTATTCGCTGAAGCCCGGCGAGACCTGTTGCGAGTGGCCGGACTGCCGCAAGGCCGCCACAGCCCGCGCGCCGAAATCCCGCGAGATGCTGAACGAGCACTACCGCTTCTGTCAGGGCCACGCAGGGGAGTACAACAAGAACTGGGACTATTTCACCGGCATGACAGAGGGCGATGTGGCTGCGGCGCAGGCCGCGCGCGCCACCGGCGAGCGCCCCACCTGGCAGTTCCGGGCCTCTCGCCTGTCGCGGGAAGCGGCCTCGTTCGCGGCGCGGGCGGGGACCGGCAAGGGCTTCAGCGACCCGTTCGGCGTGTTTGCGGCGCGGGCGGCGGCGCAGGCGGCGGGACCAATGCGCAAGCTCGGACGGCTGGAGCACCGGGCGCTGATCGAACTCAATCTCGACGAGGGAGCGGACGCCGGAACCATCCGCGTGCGCTACCTCGATCTGGTCAAACGCTGCCACCCCGACGCCAATGGTGGCGACCGCTCGGCGGAGGACAAGCTGCAGCGGGTGCTGAAGGCCTACAAGGTGCTGAGAGCAGCGAAACTGGTCTGAATAGGCTGCCGCTACGGCAGGTGTAAAACTCCGTTTCCTAAACGGCGATAACACGCTAATCGAGGCCCGCCATGGACCTGCAAATCGACATCCCCGACCCGCTTCTCGCCCACGTCCCTGACCGGATGGTCTCGATCCGCGAGACCTTCGGCGTGGATAGCGACATGATGGTGCCCGCCTTTTCCACGGCGGACAGCCACGTGCCGGACTTCGATACCGCCTACAAGTTCGACCCGCAGACCACCATCGCCATCTGTGCGGGGTTCGCCCACGACCGGCGCGTGATGGTGCAGGGCTACCATGGCACCGGAAAATCGACCCACATCGAACAGGTAGCCGCGCGGCTGAACTGGCCCTTGGTGCGGGTGAACCTGGACAGCCACGTCTCCCGTATCGACCTCGTGGGCAAGGACGCTATTGTCCTGAAGGACGGCAAGCAAGTCACCGAGTTCCGCGAGGGGATGTTGCCCTGGGCGATCCAGCGGCCCATCGCGCTGGTGTTCGACGAATACGACGCGGGGCGACCAGACGTGATGTTCGTGATCCAGCGGATTCTCGAGGCGCAGGGCAAGCTGACCCTTCTGGACCAGAACCGGGTCATCAAGCCGAACCCCTACTTCCGGCTGTTCTCGACCACCAACACCATCGGGCTTGGCGACACCACCGGCCTCTATCACGGCACCCAGCAGATCAATCAGGGCCAGATGGACCGCTGGTCGATCGTCACGACACTCAACTATCTGGCCCACGACGTGGAGGCGGGGATCGTGCTCGCCAAGTCGCCCACATACGACAATCCCGAGGGGCGCAAGACCATCGCCGCCATGGTGCGTGTGGCCGACATGACCCGCAACGCCTTCATGAACGGCGACATCTCCACCGTCATGAGCCCCCGCACGGTGATCACCTGGGCTCAGAATGCCGAGATTTTCGCGGGCGACATCGCCTTCTCCTTCCGCCTGACCTTCCTGAACAAGTGCGACGAACTGGAACGCCCCACCGTGGCCGAGTTCTATCAGCGTGCCTTCGGGACCGATTTGCCGGAGAGCGCCGCGCGGGTGAAGGTGGTTTAGGGGTTCGACGCCCGCCGCCGATTGCGCGGGCGTTCGCTTCGTTCGCGTGATAGGTTCGGGCCAGCCTCTTCCCGAGGCTGCTTGTTCGGTTGGGCGGCGCGTTCCGCGTTGTTTCCAGGCGAGCCCCTCAATGAGGAAACAATGACTACCCTGAAGGCTGCGGAGGCGCGTCGCGAGGCGGCGCTTGGCCCGCTAGACCGCATACCGGTTATACTCTGGACCCCGTGGCGGCGGATCGTGGCGTTCATTACCCGCCGTTCCCCCGAGGCCAAACAATGAGCGCGACTACACCCCCCAAGCCCTCTGCCCAGACTGCGACCAAGCCGCCCGCCAAGCCCGTACGCACCCTTTCGGACGGGGTGGCCAATCCCAAACAGGGTTCAGGCCGTGGTCGCGGCTCGCCGTCCAAGGACGACTGACCTCAACTCAACTTGCGGAGACGAACATGGCCAAGGGTCAGAAGAAGAGCAACAAAGAGACGCGCAAGCCCAAGGCCGACAAGCCGAAGAGTTCCGCGACGGCAGGCCCCTCGCCCTTCCTGACGCCACCCTCGAAGAAGTAGGGCTCAGGTCCGGCGGGCGATCCGCTCGATCTTGCCCGCCCCGCCGATGAAGCCAGAGGCGAGCCAACTCACCAGTCCGACCACGATGGCGCACCAGAAGGCGGCCCAAAATCCGTGCACGACAAATCCGTGCAGGAAATGACCCACCAGCCCCACCATCGCCGCGTTGATCACCAGGATGAATAGCCCCAGCGTCACCAGCGTCAGCGGCAGGGTGACGAGGATCAGGGTCGGCCTGACGAAGGCGTTGACAAGGCCTAACAAGAGGGCGGCGAGCGCTAGGCTCTCGAAATCGCGAATGGCGACCCCCGGCACGACGGCCGAGGCCAGCCACAGGCCAAGGCCCACCGCGATAAGTCTCAACACAAATCCGATCATAGCGCCCTCCGTCCTGCCATAGATAGGCAGCACGGGATCGAGTTAAACGCCCCCTTACTCTCGCTCATCCCCGCGAAGGCGGCGTGCAAGCTCCCGCTAGACCCGATGTTCTAAAACGGCGATGCTGGCCTCGATCATCAGACTCTCGAGGATACGCCCCATGCCCGCTCCCGCCCTTCGCCTGCTCACGGGCGTGCTGCTCAGCGCCTTCTCACTCGCCGCCGCACCGCACGCCAGCGCCCAGACCGCGGCCGCCGCTTCCGTCCAGCCGCGCAACGACTATGCCGATGGCAAGACTTGGCTCTGCCGTCCGGGCCGCCAAGATGCTTGCGCCGTCAATGAAGACGCCACCGTCGTGCACACCGACGGCTCAACCAAGCTCGAGCCCTTCAAGGCGGCGGAAGACCCCCGGGTCGACTGTTTCTATGTCTATCCCACCGTCTCGCGCGACCCGACCCCGAACTCCGACATGAACGCCGGGCCGGAAGAATTGCAGGTAATCAAGCAGCAGTTCGCCCGTTTCGCCTCGGTCTGCCGGCCCTACGCGCCGCTCTATCGCCAGGTGACGTTGACGGCGCTCACCGCAACCATGCTCGGCAAGCCGATGCAGGCGGACCGGGCGCTCGGCTACAACGATGTGAAGGACGCCTGGGACTATTACCTCGCCCACGACAACAAAGGTCGGGGCGTTGTTCTGATCGGGCACAGCCAGGGGTCGGGCGTGCTGATCGAACTGGTCAAGCACGAGGTCGACGGCAAGCCAGTGCAGAAGCAGATCCTGTCAGTGATCACTGCTGGCGCCCGGCTTCAGGTGCCGGTGGGCAAGGGAGTGGGCGGCGATTTCAAGTCGATCCCGCTTTGCAAGACGTTCGGACAGACGGGCTGCGCGATCAATTTCGCTTCGTTCCGGGCTTCCAGCCCACCGCCAGCCAACACCCGCTTCGGCCTGTCTTCCGGCCCCAGCCTCGAGGCGGCCTGCGTCAACCCGGCGGCTCTGGCGGGCGGCTCGGGCAGGCTGCACGCCTATCTGCCCAGCGGAACCGAAGCGATTGTCGCGGCCGACGCCCAGAAGGCACGTCCCTGGACAACGCCGCCCACTGCGATCACCACCCCATTCGTCGAGGTTCCGGGGCTGCTCTCCGCTGAGTGCGCGAAGAACGAACACGGGACCTATCTGTCGATCTCAATCAACGCCGAGACTGGCAAGCGCACGAACGAGATTTCGGGCGACGTGGTGGTTGGGGGTTCGGTGCTGAAGGATTGGGGCCTGCACCTGATCGACATGAATCTCGCCATGGGCAATCTGATCAGCGACGTGCGGGCGCAGGCGAAGACCTATCTGGGGGCTGGGAAGTAGTGCGCCTGGGCTTTCACTCTGCGTCCTCGGCGGTTTAAGACACTCCCATGGCCAGCAAGCCCGAAGCTCCGACCGAACCGTTCAAGCGCGCCCTGGCCCACGCCACGCGCTCGCTCGCCGAACTGCCTGATCTGGAGATCGTCTTCTCCGGCGACGGGCCTTCGCTGGTCGGGCATCGGGCGACCCTGCCGCACCCGCCGCGCGACCTGAACAGCCGCGAGGCCTCGCGCATCCGGGGGCTGGCGGACCAGATGGCGCTGCGCCTCGCCCACCACGACGCCGCCTCTCACGCCAGGCTCCGCCCCTTCGACCAGCAGTCCGCCGCTATCTTCGAGGCCATCGAACAGGCTCGCATCGAGGCCATCGGCGCCAACAACCTCGGCGGCGTGCGCCAGAACCTTAGGACGGTGCTGGAGACCACTCTTGAACGAAAGGGTTTCGCGCGGACCCCGGTGGAGGCCGCCCCTCTGGCGGATGTGCTCGGCCTGATCGTGCGCGAGCGACTCACCGGCGATGCGGCGCCGGATGGGGCGCGAGCGGTGGTGGAGGCGCTGCGTCCCGAGATCGAGGCCAAGGCGGGCAAGGATTTGGATCGCCTCGCCGCCGCCGCAGAAGACCAGACCGCCTTCGCCCGCATCGCCCGCTCCATCCTGCGCGACCTCGAAATGGGCGATGACGCGGCGGACAGCGCCGATGACGCTTCGGGCGACGACAGCGAGCAGACGGAACAGCCCGACGAGGGGGATACCGAGGATCAGGAAGGCGACGGGGAAACCCCTGAAGGCTCCTCCTCCGAAAGCACCGACGGATCGGACGACGAAGGCGCTTCCGACGATCAACAGATGGAGACTGAGAACGCCGACTATGCGGATATGTCGGACGAGAGCCCGGAACTGGCCGACGGCGCCCAACCCTCCCGCCCCGACATCAAGGATCACGGCCGCCCCGAGCCCGCCTATAAGGTCTTCACCACCCAGTCCGATGAGGTGGTGGAAGCGGAAGAGCTTTGCGACGCCGAGGAATTGACGCGCCTTCGGGCCTATCTCGACCAGCAGCTTGCGGCGCTTTCCAGCGTGGTGTCGCGGCTCGCCAACAAGCTGCAGCGCAAGTTGATGGCCAAGCAGAACCGGTCGTGGAGCTTTGATCTGGAGGAGGGGGTGCTGGATGTCTCGCGCCTTACCCGCGTCATTATCGATCCCACCGCCCCCCTTTCGTTCAAACAGGAGGAGGATACGGAGTTTCGCGACACCATCGTCACCCTTCTGATCGACAATTCCGGCTCCATGCGCGGGCGCCCCATCATGGTGGCGGCGGTCTGCGCCGACATCCTTGCGCGAACGCTGGAGCGCTGCGGGGTCAAGACCGAAGTCTTGGGCTTCACCACGCGCGCCTGGAAGGGCGGGCAGGCGCGGGAGGCCTGGATCAAGGCCGGCAAACCGGCCCAGCCGGGGCGTCTGAACGATCTTCGCCACATTATCTACAAAGGTGCGGAAATGCCGTGGCGGCGCGCGCGGCGCAACCTCGGCCTGATGATGCGCGAGGGGCTCCTGAAGGAGAACATCGACGGGGAGGCCCTGCTTTGGGCCTACTCGCGGCTGGCGGCGCGGAGCGAGGCGCGTAAAATCCTGATGGTGATCTCAGACGGGGCGCCGGTGGATGATTCCACCCTGTCGGTGAACGCCGGACACTATCTGGAGCGCCACCTCAGAACCGTCATTTCAGAGATCGAGAACCACTCACCCGTAGAGCTTATAGCAATTGGCATCGGCCACGACGTAACCCGCTACTATCGCCGCGCCGTGACAATCGTCGATGTGGAGCAACTCGGCGGCGCCATCACCGAACAACTCGCCGCCCTGTTCGACGAAGAGGTCAAGCGCGCGCAAAGGGCCAATGCGGCCCTGGCCCCGCCGCCGGTGACTTATGGGAAGACAGCGGCCGTGAGGGAGTTGGCGTGACCGTGATCGCCAATGCAGCAGACGAGCGACTTGCGGCCAGACGCAAGCTCCCGCGCATGATGTTCGACTACATCGACGGCGGTTCCTACGACGAGGTGACGCTGAAGCGGAACGTGGAGGACCTGCGCGCCATCACCCTGCGCCAGCGGGTGATGCGGGATGTCTCCAGCCTCGACACCTCCACCAGCCTGTTCGGCAACGCCATGTCCATGCCCGTGATGCTCGGCCCCGTGGGCTTTTCCGGGATGTTCGCGCACCGGGGTGAGCGCCAGGGCGCGCGGGCGGCGGAGGCGGCGGGGGTTCCGTTCTGCCTTTCCACCCTCAGCATCTGCCCGCTGGAGGAAGTGCGCGCAGCGGTGCAAAAGCCGATCTGGTTCCAGCTCTACATGATCAAAGACCGGGACTATATGCGCGCGCTTCTGGCCCGCGCCGAGGCGGCCGGTGTGCCGGGGCTGTTGTTCACCGTCGATCTTCCGGTGGGCGGAACGCGCTATCGGGACATACGCAGCGGCTTTTCCGGCAAGCTGCCGTTTTTGGCAGAGCTCGGGCGCATCGCGGATGTGGCCTCAAAGCCCCGCTGGATGCGCGACGTCTATTTCGGCGGTCGCCCGCATCACTTCGGCAATATCGTCGACGCCGTGCCCGACGGACAGATGGGCGATTTTTCCCAGTGGATCCACCGCAACTTCGACCCCACTCTGACCTGGGACCACATCGCCTGGATCCGCGAGACCTGGAAGGGTCCGATCATCGTCAAGGGGGTGCTCGACCCCGAGGATGCGAAACTGGCGGTGCAGGCGGGGGCGGACGGAATCGTCGTCTCCAACCACGGAGGTCGCCAACTCGATGGCGCGCTGTCATCAGCCCGCGCGCTGCCTGCAGTGGTCGAGGCGGTGGAGGGGCGGATCAAGGTGCTGATGGACGGAGGCGTCCGTTCGGGCCTCGACGTGCTGAAGGCCGTGGCGCTCGGCGCCGACGCCTGCCTGATCGGCCGCAACTGGGCCTATGCGCTGGGCGCGGGCGGCGAGGCAGGCGTGGCGCGGATGCTGGAGCGGATGCGCGCCGAGCTTCGCGTGGCTATGGCGCTGACCGGCTGCACTGATGTGAAGGCGTTGGATCGCACCTTCCTCGCTTGATCGCAGACGTGGTAAAGGCCTCGCAGTCACCAGCGAAGCCCTTCAATAAACAGAACTCTGACGCTTAAGCTGCGGCTTCCTGCGACGCCAGCTTGGCCTTCACCTGACGCTTGATCTTCAGCGCCTTGGGGGAGAGCACTTCGTCGCGGGAGTTCAGCAGCACCACGTCGAGGCCGCCCCGGAAATCGAGAGTGCGCAGCGCCGCGTTGGTCATCTTCAACTTGAAACTCTGGCCCAGGGCGTCCGACGGCACATTGATCTCCGCCAGCGAGGGCAGGAAACGACGCTTGGTCTTGATGTTGGAGTGGCTCACGTTGTGGCCCACCATGGGGCCGACGCCCGTGAGTTCGCAGCGGCGCGACATATGAACGACCTTGGCCTTGGCTGACTGCTCAAAGAGAAGACAGTCCGCAATGAAAAAAACGCGCGCGGAAAGAGCTCTCCGCACGGGAGGGCGCATATAGGCCAGAGGTCCGCCCGCGGTCAAGGAAAAGCCATCCGGGTCGTCCTAAAGAGCGAACGGGTCGCCGTTCGGCTCTGCTGGCGGATGAAAAGGGATGCGGAGGCGGGCGTGCCGCCCTATCTGACCGCGAACCCGTATGGAGCGCTGCCAACTGATGCGACTGATGCCTGCCCGCACTCCGCTATTGAGCGCCGCCTTCGCCTTCCTTGCTGGGGTTTGTATGTGGAGCGGCGTGGCGGCGGAGGCCGATGCCGATCCCCTGAAGCTCTCCCTGGACTACTCCGGCAGCCTCTATGTGAAGGTGCTGGATATGCATGTGGACCAGACCATCGATCCGCGCGGATTTAATGCTGCGGCGCACATCAAGACCTCGGGCGTGCTCGCCCTTTTCCGCAAGATCAACCTCAAGGCCTCGACCAACGGTAGGTTTGAACGCGGCGTCGCCCAACCGCGCGAGTTCAACTACCTCAACACCGACGGCAAGAAAGACCGTAAGGTCAGCGCGACATGGACCGCTACCGACGTCGCCACCCAATCCGCCCCCGCCTTCAAGAGCATGGGCGAACCGGCGGCGAGCCGCGAACAACGCCTGGAAGCGGCCGATCCTCTCACCATCTTGACCCGCATGACCGTCATGCCCACCGGCGCGCGGCCCTGCCAGGGCGTCAGCCAGTTCTACGACGGCAAGCAGCGCTACGACGTGGAATATTTGCCAAAGGGTGAGGCCCGGCCGGACGCTCGCGAGCAAAAGCTCGGCATCGTCACTGTCGCCCGCTGCACCATTCACTATCACGAGGTCGCTGGCTTCAAGAAGAAGCCGGCGGATCAGCGCGGCCAAGGTGTTTCATCGGACGTCTTGGTGGGCTTTGGACGGATGGGCGCCGGAGGCCCGTGGGTGATTTCATACGTGCGCGCCGGAACCTTCCTTGGCGAGGCGGATATCGACCTCGTGAAGGCCTCGATGAGCGGCCCGCGGCCAGAAGCCCGCGCCGCTCTCTGACCCGCTCTTGTGACCGACCTGCAAATCCCACACCATATCTTGTAGGGAACAAAGGCTGAATCGGCGCGCATCGCCGATTCGGTCCTGATTCGTTTCGCGCCTGTTCCGCGAGTCAGCCCGAAGCTGTTAACGCTCCAGAATTCCCCGCCCTTCCGCATTCAAACGGGTTCCGCAGCGCTCCCTACCGTTCTAGTCTTCTCCGAACGGGGAGGTTTCGGATGGGCCATATTTCGATCAATCGTCGCGGTGCAATGGTCGGCGCCAGCGCGCTGATGGCGGGGCGCGCCTGGGCGGCGGAGCCTGACGCCATGCTTCTCACTGGCGGGCCGATTTACACCGGCGTTGCGGGCCAGCCGCCCTCTGAGGCGATGGTGATCCGGGGCGAGCATATCCTCTTCGTCGGGTTGCGGGCCGAAGCGATGTCGCGCGCGCCACACGCAAAGCGGATCGATCTCGCGGGCGCCGCTGCGTTTGCGGGTTTTGTCGACAGCCACTGTCACCTGAGCAAGGTCGGCCTGCTGGACTTCAGGCTCAATCTGACCGGCACGGCTTCGCTAGGGGAGTTGAAACAGCGCCTCGCCGCCTATGCAGTCGCCCATCCTATGGGCGTGATTGTTGGCGACGGATGGATCGAGACGCACTGGCCGGAGGGCCGATTCCCGACAGCCGCCGATCTCGACGCCGTGGTGTCCGACCGCCCCGTTTGGCTTAGCCGCTCGGACGGGCACGCGGCGGTGGGCAACACCAAAGCATTGGAACTCGGCGGCGTCACCGCCTCTACTCCCGATCCGTCCGGCGGGCGCATCCTGAAGGACGCGGCGGGCAAGCCGACCGGAATGCTGATCGACAATGCGCTCGGTCTTGTCGAGCGCAACATCCCGCCGCCGACGCTGGAGGTGAAGACCGAGGCGCTGGAGCGCGCGGTGAAGCTCTACGCCGCACGTGGCTGGACCGGGGCACACTTCATGAGCGCGAACCGGAGCAACCTCGCCATTCTGAACCGTCTGGCGAGTGCGGGCCGCGCTCCGATTCGCGTCGATCTCTATCTCGACATGCCAGAAGCGGAGGAGGTGCTGACCCATGGCCCCTCGTCCGACGCCGAGGGGCGCATCCGCGCGCGGGGCGTGAAGATCTACATGGATGGGGCGCTGGGCTCGCGGGGTGCGGCGCTGCTACAGCCCTATTCGGATGCGCCGGAGACGAGTGGGCTGTTCCGCGCACAGCACGACACGACGTTGCCGATCCTGCACAAAGCCCTGGCCTCGGGCGCGCAGGTCGCCACCCACGCCATCGGCGACGCCGCCAACCGCCGCGTGCTTGACTGGTATCAGGAGGCGTTCGCTGGAACCAGGGCCGACCGGCGCTGGCGCGTCGAGCACGCCCAGATAGTATCCGCGCCCGACATCCCGCGCTTCGCCAAGCTCGGCGTCATCGCCTCAATGCAGGCCAGCCACGCCATCGGCGACCTCTATTTCGCCCCCAAACGCCTCGGCGAGGCGCGGCTGAAGGAGGGCTACGCTTGGGCCGACCTATTGAAGTCGGGCGCGGTGGTCTGCGGCGGCACCGACGCGCCGGTGGAGAAGGGCGATCCCTTGATCGAGTTCTACGCCGCCGCCTATCGCCACGCCCTGAACGGCTTCGCAGGCCCGGACTGGCATCTGGAGGAGGCGCTGACCCGCCCCCAGGCCCTGCATATGCTCACGGCCGCCCCCGCTTACGCCGGGTTCCGGGAAAAGGAGATGGGCATCCTCGCCCCCGGCCGCCGCGCCGACATTTCAGTCTTCTCCACCGACCTGATGACCGCCCCCTACGCCGACATCCCCAAGGCCCATGCGACGATGACCATTGTGGCAGGCAAGGTGGTGCACGAGGGGTGAGGGAAGTCCGAAACGCGGAGATTAGGGACTGACCGTTGCCGACCCATTGCGGACTTTCGGCGGAACGTTATGGTTTGCCAATGAAGCCGATGGTCATCGCTCTGCTGTTCCCAGGCTGTTGTGGTCACATCTTCCGCGACACCTTTACTGTTGACGATGTCGATGCGCAGGCGACGTCGGCGGTGGTCGCAGTCTGCGGTGCCGACACACCGATGCGACACGCTGGAAAAGTTTGAAGCCAGTTATCCGATAAACTGCGAGGGGGAAGGCAACCTCCGCGTCATCTTCTCTCACAATTCGGCTGTGACTTACCACATAGGTTATGTGACCCCCAGACGTTGGACAATGTTGGCATTTTATTGTTCGAAATTACACCTGCGCTCAGTTAGATGATTGAGCGAAGGAATGACCGCTCCCCACCCAACGCGGTCATCGGAAGCGTCTGCTATCGGCGCGGACCAGCAAGGCCCCGCTTGCCCCGGCACTCCGACTCTCCCACCTTTACGGGATGAGCGACCGACCCTCCGGCCAGCCGGCGTCCCGCATCGTCGCTGTGTTGGGTCCCACCAACACCGGCAAGACGCATCTTGCCGTGGAGCGGATGCTTGGCCATGCCTCGGGCATGATCGGCCTGCCGCTCAGGCTGCTTGCGCGCGAGGTCTATGACCGCATCGTCAAGTTGCGCGGCGCGCGTTCGGTGGCGCTGATCACCGGCGAGGAGAAGATCGTGCCGCCTCGGGCGGTATATTTCGTCTGCACAGTGGAGGCCATGCCGCTGACCCGCGAGGTCGAGTTCCTGGCGGTGGACGAAATCCAGCTTTGCGCCGACCCCGCGCGGGGGCACGTGTTCACCGACAGGCTATTGCACGCCCGGGGCCGCTACGAGACCATGTTCCTGGGCTCGGCTTCCATGGCGCAATTAATTCGCCGCCTCGTACCTGACATTGAGTTCGTGACGCGGGAGCGGTTCTCCACCCTTACTTACGCTGGCTCGAAAAAGCTTACCCGCCTGCCGCGCCGGACTGCCGTCGTCGCCTTCTCCGCCGAGCGGGTCTA
>JBBQLP010000003.1:0-94924 GCA_038327995.1 Caulobacterales bacterium
CCACCGCATCCGCCTTGATCGCCTGACCCAGGGCTTCCAGGTCTTCCGAAGAGACCTCAAAAGATGAAGCGGCGCTCATCGATCAATGGTCCCGGTACGGCGGATCTTCTTCTGCAGGTGCAGGATGCCGTAGATCAGCGCCTCCGCCGTGGGGGGGCAGCCCGGCACATACACATCTACCGGTACGATCCTGTCGCAGCCGCGCACGACGCTGTAACTATAGTGATAGTAACCGCCGCCATTGGCGCACGATCCCATGGAGATCACATAGCGCGGCTCCGGCATCTGGTCGTAGACCTTGCGCAGCGCCGGGGCCATCTTGTTGGTCAGGGTGCCGGCTACGATCATCAGATCGGACTGTCGGGGCGAGGCTCTGGGGGCCGCGCCGAATCGCTCGAGGTCGTAGCGCGGCATCGAGGCCTGGATCATTTCCACGGCGCAGCAGGCCAGTCCGAACGTCATCCACATGAGTGAGCCCGTGCGCGCCCATGTCACCACATCGTCCAGCGCTGCAGTCACATAGCCCTTGTCGGCCAGCACGCCTGTCACCCGGTCAAAATAGGGGTCGTGGATGGCCGGATCGTAGCCCTCGACGGATGAGCGCGCCGCCATTCCAAACGCGGGCGATGCGGTCGGAACCAGCATAGAACTTTCGGACTCTGTCGTGACTATTCCCACTCCAGGGCCCCCTTCTTCCATTCGTAGATGAAGCCCACGGTCAGGACGCCAAGAAAGCCCATCATCGACCAGAAGGAATAGACCTGCGCCGCGTGCGGCAGCTTCATCAGGCTGACAGCCCAGGGAAACAGGAACGCCACTTCCAGGTCGAAGATGATAAACAGGATCGCCACCAGGTAGAATCGCACGTCGAACTTCATCCGAGCGTCGTCGAAGGCGTTGAAACCGCACTCATAGGCAGAAATCTTCTCGGGGTCGGGCTTGTGCGGGCCGAATATCCACGCCGCGCCGATCAGCGCGACAGAAATCACCCCGGCGATACCGAACATGATGACGATGGGCAGATACTGCAGCAGGAAGGCGTTCATCGCATCCTCGGTTATGTACGCTGCGCCTTGTAGAGCAAGCCGCGCGCGCCTTCAAACGTGGCGGGCGTTGCGAGGCATTTATTGAGATGCATTTCCTGCCTCTCCATCAAAGAGCAGGAGGTCGCCCTTTCGCTTGCGGGGTTATGACCCGTTTGAAGGGTCCCTACCCTCGCTCCAGCCGCGCCACCAGACTGGAGGTGTCCCAACGCTGGCCACCCATGGCCTGCACTTCGGCATAGAATTGGTCCACCAGCGCGGCCAGGGCAATGCGCGAGCCGTTGGCGCGGGCCTCATCGAGCACGAGGCCGAGGTCCTTTCTCATCCAGTCTACGGCGAAACCGAACTCGAACTTGCCGTCCACCATGGTCGGCCAGCGGTTATCCATCTGCCAGCTCTGCGCGGCTCCCTTGGAAATGGCGGCGAGGACAGCCTCAGTATCGAGGTCAGCCCGTTTGGCGAAATGAACCGCTTCGGCCAACCCCTGCACCACGCCAGCGATACAGATTTGGTTGACCATCTTGGCGAGCTGGCCCGAGCCTGACCCGCCGATGCGCTGGATTGTCTTGCCATATGTGCCGATCACGGGGCGGACACGCTCACAGGCGGCTTCCTCACCGCCCAGCATAACCGTCAACGAGCCCTTTTCCGCGCCCGCCTGCCCGCCCGAAACGGGCGCATCGACGAACGCCCGGCCGGATGCGGCGGCAAGCTCCGCCATCTCCCGCGCCAGTTTGGCGGAGGTGGTGGTGTGGTCGACGATCACTGCGCCGGGCGCTAGGGTTTCGAGGGCTTCGTCCAGCACCCCCCGCACATCGTCGTCGCGGCCGACGCAGAGCGCCAGGATTTCGCAGTCCGCGATAGCTTCGGCCACGCTGGCGCCCATCTTCGCCCCGCCAAACTTGCTGACGAAGGCCTCTGCCTTGCCGGGTGAGCGATTGAAAACCCGCACCTCATGGCCTCCCGCGACCAGATGCCCTGCCATCGGGAAACCCATCACCCCGAGGCCGACAAAACCCACCTTCATCCCGCATCTCTCCCTGTCCAAGCGTCGGCGGGTTAAGCTCCGTTTCGCCTCAACGCAACCTCGTCTTAACCGTGTCGTCGTTAAGCATGGTGTCGAACAGAGTGTGAGACCGATGGGCTACAACGCCGACGCGCCGATCCTGATCAAGAAGATCAAGAAGTCTGCCGCTCATGCGCACCATGGCGGAGCGTGGAAGGTGGCCTATGCCGACTTCGTCACCGCCATGATGGCCTTCTTCCTGTTGATGTGGCTGATCAACACAACCAGTCCTCAGCAGAAGCGCGGCATCGCCGACTATTTCGCCCCCGCCAGCGTCTCGGAAACCACTTCTGGCTCCGGCGGCATCCTGGGTGGCACGGCGCTCGGAGACCAGGGCGCAAAGAGCGATGGTTCGCAGACTGTGATCCAGGCCCTCGCTCCCGAAGCGCCAGACAACGCCAAGGACGGCAAATCCTCCAAGACCGGCGGAGCCGCCGACGCGCAGGCCGCCATGAAAGACGCAGCGTCCAAGCGCGAGGCCGACCAGTTTCAAAGCGCCGCCCAGTCGCTTCGCCAAGCCATGCAGTCCATGCCCGAACTGGCTGAACTGTCGAAACAGGTTCTGGTGGACCAGACACCAGAAGGCCTGCGCATCCAACTCATCGACCAGGAGGGCCGTTCGATGTTCGAACCAGCATCTGCCAAACCCAACGACCGGGCGCGCCTTTTGCTTCGCGCCGTAGCCAAGGTAGTCAATCAGCTTCACAACCGCGTTACGGTTTCGGGCCACACCTCAGCTACCCCAGGCGGCCAGAAGGGCGGCGATGACTGGGCGCTTTCGGCAGCTCGTGCAAACGCTTCGCGGGGCGTGTTGCAAGAGGCAGGCGTGCAGGCTGACCGGGTCTATCAGGTCTCTGGCAAGGCCAATTCCGACCCATTATACGCTGACGACCCAACCCTGCCCGGCAATCGCCGGATCGCTATCGTGCTCTTGAAGGAGGCTCCGGTTCTTCCCCCTGGCCACGCGCCCTGATCAGAGTGCGGCAGGAGGCTTGCACGAGGGGGCCGCATCGGCGCTAATCACCGTCAAGGTGTGATCCTGAATACCGACTCGGACCCGTGACCCAGCATTTCGCCACCCGTCGTCTTCGGTTCTTTCTGACAGCGCCCTCGCCGTGTCCCTATCTGCCGGACCGTGAGGAGCGGAAGGTGTTCGCGCACCTACCGCTGTCCGATGGGCCCACAGTCAATGACATCCTGACCGAGGTCGGGTTTCGCCGCTCCCAGAACATTGCTTATCGGCCAGCGTGCGAAGCCTGCGACGCCTGCGTTTCGGCGCGCATTCCGGTAGCCGACTACGTTTTCTCCAAATCGGAGGAGCGGGTTCTGCGCAAGGGCGATGATCTTGCTCGCCACCTGGTGGAAGCCGAGGCGACGATGGAGCAGTTCGACCTCCTGCGCGCCTACCTTTCCACCCGCCATGCCGAAGGTGGCATGATGGAGATGACCTGGCTCGACTACGTGGCGATGATCGAGGACACGGCGGTTCGCACCCACCTGATAGAATATCGGACCGTCTCGAAGGATCGCGGACCGGGTGATCTTGTTGCGTGCGTGCTGGTGGACCAGATCGGCGACGGCCTGTCGCTCGTATACAGTTTTTTCGATCCGGCGCTGGCAAAGCGTAGCCCAGGCTCGTTCATTATCCTGGATCACGTCCGCCAGGCCAAGATGCTCGGCCTGCCCTACGTCTACCTCGGCTATTGGGTCACGGGATCGGGCAAGATGGACTACAAGGCGCGCTATTCGCCGTTGGAAGTTCTCAAACCCGGCGGCTGGCGGCTGTTGTCGGCTCGCGAGCGAACGGAAGCAAATACGCCAGGCGACGCCTGACCCTCCGCACCTACGGCGCGCTCGCCGCCAGAAGCTGCGCCATCCGGTCTTGCCAGATCGCCGCCCAGGTGTGGGTGCCGTGACCGTGAGTCTGGTCGCTGGCGGGGATTAGCACGAAGCTCCCATTCTTCAGGCGCGGCGCGTCCCGCTGGGCGATGGCAAGTTCGGGCGGATTGATAAAGTCGTCGCCGGAGTTGATCCACATAACCTTCGCCTTGATCTCACCGAGGCGGGCGGAAGGGTCATAGTTCCAGGAAGCGTCGACCTGGTAGATCAGGTCGTTGGCGTCTGTGGCCGTCGGCGCGCCGGCCAGCAGTTTCGCAGCGGAGGCGTCGGCGGCGGCGCGAGTCCGCAATTCCTTCTGCATCTGGATCGGCGCGGTTCCGGCGACGCCAAGGAGAATGGCGGCCGCGCGCATTCCCTGGACGGGTTCGCTTTGATAGTCGCCGCCCTTCCAGGCCGGGTCGCCCTCAATCGACTGAATCAGCAGGGCGCGCCACCAACGGTTACGGCCCACCAACGGCTCCGGCAGGCAGGCCATCGGCATCAGGGCGCGGGCGAAATCGGGATAGATCTCACCCCAGACGAAGGCGTGCATACAGCCCATCGACGTGCCCACGATCAGCCGCAAACCGTCCACGTGCAGCCCATCCACCAGAAGCGCGTGCTGGGCCGCCACCATGTCGTCGTAGTCGTATTTCGGAAAGCCCATCCGCATCCCGTCCGACGGCTTGGACGAGCCCCCGTGACCGATTCCGTCAGGCAGGATGATGTAGTGCGTAGCGGGGTCGAGCAGGCCGCCCGGCCTGAACAGCACGTCCGCAAACTGGGGTCGGAAGAACTGCTGCCCTGTGCCGCCGGTGCCGTGGAGCACCATCACCGCGTTGGCCACATGACCCGACGCGTCCCTGCGCGGCTGGCCGAGGGTGGTGTAGTGTAGTTTCAACGCCCCCAGCGTCTCGCCGTCATGGAAGCGGAAATCCTTCACCACATAGTCGCCCTCGGTCGGCGTCAGGGCGACATGGGTTGACGGGGTCTGTGCTGGGGCCGCCGAAGAGCCGAGCATCATCGCCGCCAGCATCGTCCAGATCAATAGGCGCATAATCGTCTCCGCTATCTCGGCCTGAAGCGTTTGGACGCCGGGAAGCCCTTGGGGGCGAGCTTACCCGATCCGGCGCGTTTGCCGAGCCAGTCCTTCCAGTTCGGCCACTCCCTGTTTCGCCCGCCGCTGTCGATCCAGCTCGCGCCTTGGTCAGCGGTGAAGATCATAGCGTCGCGCAGGCCCCCCTCGCGGAAGTTCTGCAACTTCACCCCCTTGCCGCGCGCCATCTCGGGCAGTTCGGCGAGGGGGAAGATCAGCGCTTTACCGTTCTCGCCAAGGGTCGCTAGGTGGTCTCCGTCGAGGGGAAGGCAGATGCGTGTTTCGTCCACATCCACGTTCAGCACCTGTTTGCCCGCCTTGCGCTGGGAGAGAAGCTCGTCTTCGGGAACCACGAAGCCATAGCCGGCGGAGGAGGCGATCACCCGCCTCGCGCCCACACGATGCGGGAAGACTGCCACCAGCCCAGTCTTGTCCTCAAGCTCGATCATCAAACGCAGAGGCTCCCCCTGCCCCCGCGCAGAAGGCAGCTTGTCGCCGGGCAGGGTGAAGGCGCGTCCGTCCGACGCAAGTATGACGATCTTGTCGGTGGTTTCGGCGGGCACGAGGAAGGCGAGGCGGTCGCCTTCCTTGAACTTGAGTTCCGACGGGTCTTCAACCCGGCCCTTGGCGGCTCTGATCCAGCCGCGTTCGGAGATGATGACGGTGATCGGCTCGCGCACGATGGCGGCTTCGGTGGCGGCGGCGAGATCGACGGCGGGCGCCTCGGAGAAGGTGGAGCGCCGCCGCCCGATGGCGGGCTTTTTCGCCAGGGCCTCGCGCACCTTGCGCAGGTCGTTCGCCACCTTTTCCCACTGCTTCTTGTCCGACGCGAGAAGTCCCGCGAGGCTGGCGCGTTCTTCAGTCAGCGCCGTATGCTCGCGCTTGATTTCCATTTCTTCCAGCTTCGCAAGCTGGCGAAGACGGGTGTTCAGGATGGCGTCGGCCTGAAGCTCGTCGAGCCCGAACGTGGCCATCAGTTTCGCCTTGGGCTCGTCCTCGAACCGCACGATGCGGATCACCTCGTCGAGGTTGAGGTAGACGATCAGAAGGCCGTTCAGGATGTGCAGCCGCGCGTCGATCTTGCCCAGCCTCCAGCGCGCGCGCCGCCCGTCCACCTCGCGGCGGTGGTCGAGGAACGCCTGCAGCGCGAGCTTCAGCCCCATCACGCCGGGGGTGCCCGTCTTGTCGAGCACGTTCATATTGACCGGGAAGCGGGTCTCCAGATCGCACAGCCGAAACAGGCTCTCCATCAGAACTTCAGGCTCGGTGGTGCGCGACTTGGGCTCGATCACCAGCCGAACCTCCTCGGCGCTCTCGTCGCGCACATCGCCCAGCAACTGCGCCTTCTTCAGCTCGATCAGCGAGGCGAGTTGTTCGACCAGACGCGACTTCTGCACCTGATAGGGCACCTCGGTGACGACGATGCGCCAACCCCCGCGCTCGAACTTCTCCACCTCCCAGCGCGCCCGCAGCCGCACCCCCCCTCGCCCCGTCGTGTAGGCGTCGAGCAGGTTGGCGCGGGTCTCCACGATCACGCCTCCTGTCGGGAAATCCGGCCCTGGCATCCGCTCCATGAGGTCGGCGGTGGTGGCTTCCGGGCGTTGCAGGATCAGAAGGCACGCGTCGATCAGCTCCCCCGCGTTGTGGGGCGGAATAGAGGTCGCCATGCCGACGGCGATCCCTGCCGAACCGTTGGCCAGAAGGTTTGGGAAGGCGGCGGGCAGCACCACCGGCTCTTCGTCCTGCCCGTCATAGGTGGCGCGAAAGTCGACTGCGTCCTCGTCGATGCCCTCCAGCAGCATCACCGCCGCGTCCGTCATCCGGCACTCGGTGTAGCGCATGGCGGCGGCGTTATCGCCGTCGATATTGCCGAAGTTCCCCTGGCCCTCGACCAGCGGATAACGCTGGGAAAAGTCCTGCGCCAGACGAACCAGGGCGTCATAGATCGACTGGTCGCCGTGGGGATGGAAGTTGCCCATCACCTCGCCCACCACCTTGGCGCACTTGCGCGCCGCAGAGCCCGGGTTCAGCCGCATCTCGTGCATGGCGTAGAGCACCCGCCGATGCACCGGCTTCAGCCCGTCGCGCACGTCCGGCAGCGCCCGGTTCATGATGGTGGAGAGCGCATAGGCGAGATAGCGCTTCGACAGCGCCTCGGTCAGCGGCTCATCGACGATGCGCCCGCCTTCTTCGGGCGGTGGAGGTGGTGGAACGTGGGTGGTCATCCGCCGTGGTTATCAGAGTCGGGGCATGGGTTGAGGCCCTTCTCGCTAGTTCTGTCCGCCAAAAACCGATTTCGAGTACAGGCGCCACCATATCCTGTCCGTTTGAAAAGTCGCGGACACGCCGGACATCCGGACACTCCCATCTCGGCTCCCTTCGGCGCCCGCGCGTAAGACCGTGGACCGCCTGGCGTTCCCAAGGGTGAACACAGACCGGGTTTCGTAGCCAAAAGCGCACGTCATCCGCTTA
This sequence comes from Caulobacterales bacterium, assembly GCA_038327995.1. Taxonomy (GTDB): domain Bacteria; phylum Pseudomonadota; class Alphaproteobacteria; order Caulobacterales; family Caulobacteraceae; genus CAIOYC01. The sequence goes on from JBBQLP010000003.1 coordinate 7,556, forward strand.
ATATGCGGCTGTCCTGAACGCCGGGGATAAGTTGAGGTGTTCGACCTCGTTTTCGCTGGGACGCAAGCATCGACAGCGCTGCATAGATGGCCGCCTGTCCCCACTTTAACGATCCCGAGAGCCGACACGACGAATGTCGTTTGGAGGGTGAAGTGCGGTTGGATTCTGGCCCGTCATGGGTTCACCAGGGTATCGGAGCGCCATTCCACGCGAAAAAACCGCCGCTTTGGTTCGGGTTTAGATGGGCCAGCACGTCCAGCAGAGCTTCGGCCGATTGGGCGGGGTCAAGAATATGCGCGCCCGCTTCGAGCTTTGGCGCGAAGGGTTCGCTGAGCGGCGTTCGTACGGTGCCGGGATGAAGCAACACGCAGACGGCCTCAGGATGCGTGCGGCCGTGCTCGACAGCTAGGGTATGAACGAGCATGTTCAGGGCCGCCTTGGACGCCCGATAGCCGTACCATCCGCCCAGGCGATTATCGCCGATGCTGCCCACCCGCGCCGACAGGACCGCGAACACGCTTCGCCCACGGCGCGGCATTAATGGCAAGAGGTGCTTGGACACCATCGCTGGTCCGATGACGTTGATGGCGAACAGGGCGGCGAATGCGTCCTGTGAGAGGCCTCGATAGGTCTTTTCTGGCGTAACACCGGGTCCATGCAGCATGCCGCTGGCCACCATCACGGTCGAAGGAGCGCCCATTATAGCGATCCGCGCGGCGGCCGCTTCAATGCTGGCCTCATCCCGGAGATCCACGGCCATCCAGGTCCGTTGTGGATCGTCAGTCCAGGTGGGCCGGCGCGACAGTCCTACAACATGGTCGGCATCGCCGCGCCTGAGCAAGGCCGCTGAGAGGGCGTTTCCTATGCCGCCCGACGCTCCAACCACCACCGCAATTCGGCGACCTTCCGGAACATCGCGTTCAGCCATGCGCCGCCTTCCACCAGCTCGCCAAAAGCAGGACTCCTACGGAAATCATCTGTGTCCGCACCCGCCACGCCATCCACCCGTTCGCTCGCGCCGCCGCCACATCGCCATTTCGCGCAAATGCGACCATGCCGAGGATGAAGGAGCCGACCACGGCGACCACAGACAAGCCGATCAAAATGTCGATAATGATGTCCATCGGACTTCCCCAAAGGCGCAGCCAAGCGCCACCTTTTGTCGCCAGTTACGGACCCAGGGTCGAAACGGACGTCTCGAATCGTGAATAACCTGAAACCTTCACAGTTCGACCCGCGTGCCCACTGTCCGCTTAAGGTCGATAGCAGTCGTCAGCACGGAGTCTGAAACGCGACCTTCATCAGACAGCATGAAACGGCCCCTCCCGCTAAAGCCGACCCGCATCCCCTAGCTTGTCGAGCAGCCATACTCGCGCCGCAGGGAGTGGGCGGTTCAGGGGGGCGAAGACGAACTGTTCGAGGAAGTGGCCGGTGAGATCAAAGCCCGCGCGCACGTCGCCTTCTGACAATCCCCCCTGCGATGAGAGCATGAACCGGGGAAGGGCGAGCATCCTCGACTTATAGGGCTCCCCCGCCGCGCGGCTGACGGCGCGGCCGGTTTTGGGGCTGACGTAGATCAGATCGTCCACCGCGCCGGTGGCGGCGCATTTCGACAGGTCAAGGCCGAAGCCCAGTTCTTCCAACAACCCCGCCTCGAACCGCACGAACACGGCGGGCCAGACGTCCTCATTGGCGAAGGCGTTGGTCAGCGCCTCGAACGCCGCGAAGGCGCCGGGGTGGGGCTCGCGCTCAGGCAGGGCGCCGGACGCCACGGCGGCGGCGGCGGAGAGCCCCGCCAGCGCCAGGGGATCGTCGAACAGGGCGGCGGGCCCCTCCCCCACCGGCTCCAGCTTGATCGAGCCAAGCTGTTCTGGGGTTCGTGCGTGATAGGCCGCCATCACCCGCGCGCCCGGCTGCAGGAACGGCTTCATCCGGCGGGATGCGCCCCCCGCCACGTGGCCCGCAAACCGGCCATAGCGTTCGGTCAGCACCTCGACGATGGCGCCGGTCTCCCCGTGCGCGCGCGCCGACAGCACATAGGCGTCGTCATCCCATTCCATGGGGGGTTCTCGCGCGGATCAGGCGTCGAAGTCGAGGCCGGTGTCGCGGTAGAAGTCGCGCTTGTCCTGCCAGTTTTCCACCACCTTCACAGTCAGGAACAAGTGGATGGTCCGGCCAAGGATTTCGCCGAGGTCTTCCCGCGCCTTTTGGCCGATCCATTTCAGGGTCTGGCCTCCCTGGCCCAGCACAATGGGACGCTGGCTTTCGCGTTCCACGAAGATGGTCTGCTCGATCCGGGCCGAGCCATCGGGCTTGTCCTCAAAGGCGGTGGTCTCCACGGCGGCGGCGTAGGGCAGCTCTTCGTGGACGCGCAGATAGATCTTCTCCCGCGTGATCTCGGCGGCGAGAAGGCGCACCGGCAGGTCTGCGGTCTGGTCCTCCGGATAGAGCCACGGCCCTTCCGGCATCAGGGCGGCGAGGCGCTTTTTCAGGTCCTCCACCCCCGAACCCGTCTCGGCGGAGATCATGAAGACCTTCGAATAGACGCCCCAGGCGAACATCCGTTCGGCCAGCGCCAGAAGGCTGTCGCGCTTAACCGCATCCACCTTGTTGAGCGCCAGGATCACCGACTTGCCGACGCCCTTCGAGAGGGTTTCGCTGATCCCCTTAAGGATGGTCTGGGTGTCTTCGGCGGAGCGGTGTTGGGCGGCGTTGGCGGCTTTTTCGGCGACGGCGATCTCGCCCTCGGCGTCCACCAGATGCACCACCGCGTCGGCGTCCTGCGCCCCGGCCCAGGCGGAACGCACCATGGCACGGTCGAGGCGGCGGCGCGGGGTGAAAACCCCCGGCGTATCCACCAGCACGATCTGACTTTCTCCGCTCATGGCAACGCCGCGCACGGGAAAGCGCGTGGTCTGCACCTTGCGGGTGACGATGGAGACCTTCGCCCCTACCAGCCGGTTCACCAGGGTCGATTTGCCCGCGTTGGGCGCGCCCAGCACGGCGGCGAAGCCCGCGCGGGGGGTGGAAGGCTGGTCGTTCATACGTGTCTTTCCCGGCGCAAAAGGGCGCGCGCCGCCGCCGTCTCGGCCTGTTGGCGGGAAGGTCCGCTGGCCGTCTCCGGCGCGAACCCCTCTACCACGGCCTGAACGGTAAAGATGGGGGCATGGTCGAGCCCTTGGCGGTCAATCTGGGTGTAAGTCGGTGTGGCGCGTTTCAGACCCAGCGCCCATTCCTGCAATTCGGACTTGGGATTGGCGAAACCCTCGGTTTCCACCGCCGCCACCTGCGGCTCCCAAAGCCGGATGATGATCTCGCGCGTCGGCTCAAGACCGGCGTCCAGGTAGAGGGCCGCGAGCAAGGCTTCCAGCGCGTCGGCCAGGATGGTGTCCTGTTCCCGCGCGCCGCGCTTGGTCTCCCCGCCCGGCAAACGCAACGCCGGGCCGACATCCAGATCGCGGGCCACGGCGGCGCAGACCTTGCGGCTAACCAACACGTGCAACCGCTTGGAAAGGTCGCCTTCGCGTTCCTTGGGATAGGTGCGCGTCAGGTGCTCGGCGATCACCAGCCCCAGCACCCGATCGCCGAGAAACTCCAGCCGTTCGTTGTCGGCCACCCGCCGCGCGCCGTCGCCGACACTGGCGTGGGTCAGCGCCCGCTCCAGAAGCTCCGGGTCCGCGAACGGATGGCCAAGCCGGGTCTGCAACTGCGCCACAGCGAGGCTGCGCGCATTGCCAGCGCTCACGACAGAAGGGTCACTTGAGGGGATGGAAGAACCGCCCGAGCCGCGCATTCAGGAACCACGTCCACGGCTTGAACAGCGATGCGTCATGCCACGAGAACAGGATGATATCCGCCCGGCCCACGAGGTTCTCGGCGGGAACGAAGCCGACGCCAAGCTGGTCAGTCAGGAACGGCGGAGACGCCGCGCCGGGGGTCGAGGCGCAGGTGGTGCTCTGGTCGATCCCGGAAATGAAGCGGCTATCGAGGGAGTTGTCCCGGTTGTCGCCCATCATGAAATAACAGCCCTTCGGCACGGTGTAGACGCCGGTGTTCTCGGCGGTGCTGGCGGGATCTAGGGAATAGGAGGTGAAGTTGTGTTTGCCGAGAGTGTCGTTGAACCGGCCCACCTGGCGCGGTTCGCCAAAGGCGCTGTCCACCACCTCAGGCGTCATCGGCAGGTGCGAAATGGGCTGGCCGTTGATGCTGACGAGGCCGTGCGTGACCTGAATGCGGTCGCCCGGCAGGCCCACCAACCGCTTGATGTAGTCGGTGTGGCCATCTCGGGGCAGCTTGAAGACGATGATATCGCCGCGCTTGGGGTCATGACCAAAGGCCCGGCCCTTGAACAGCGGCGGGCTGAGTGGGATTGAATTGCGGCTCCAGCCATAGGCGAACTTGGAAACGATAAGATAGTCGCCTTCGAGCAAGGTCGGCTCCATCGAGGCGGATGGAATAGTGAAAGGCTGGAACAGGATTACCCGCAGCACGAAGGCGATCAGCAGCGCATAGACCACCGTCTTGCCAAGCTCGAAATACTCTCCGAACGGCGAGACGACTTTTGGCGAGTCCTCGGTGGAGGACGCCTCCTCGGACGCGGCTTCGGTGGTCGTGATGCTCATGGAACCGGGGTCTCTCGACGTTGCGAACTCAGCCCGGGTGCAAACCCGTTGCGCTTTGGGTAAAGCCTCAACGGACGCCGGGCAAGTTATCTTCCCGTAAGGCTTCGATCACCACGAAGGCCTGGGCGTAGGGAATCTCGTCGGTGAGGCTGAGGTGGATGACCGCGGCGGTCCCGTCCGGCGTCATCTCCTTCAGCCGTTCCAGGGCCCCTCCGGTCAGCGCCATGGTGGGGCGGCCCGAGCGCATATTCACCACCCCCATGTCGCGCCAGAAGACGCCCCGCCGCATCCCGGTGCCGAGCGCCTTGGCGCAGGCCTCCTTGGCGGCGAACCGCTTGGCGTAGCTGGCGGCGCGGTCGCGTTTGCGTTCCGAGCGGCTCTGCTCGATCTCGGTGAACAGGCGCTGGACGAAGCGGTCGCCGTAGGTGTCGAGGGAGCGCTGGATGCGGCGGATGTCGCAAAGGTCAGAGCCCATGCCGATGATCACGCCGTCTGCTCCATCCGCGCGGCGTCCATCAGGGTGCGCATCCGGGTGATGGCGCCGGGCAGGCCGACAAAGATCGCTTCTCCGATCAGGAAATGGCCGATGTTCAGCTCGCGGATTTCCAGGATCAGGGCGATGGGCGTGACGCTGTCGAAATCGATGCCATGCCCGGCGTGCACCTCGATCCCCAAGGCGTCGGCGTGCAGGGCGGCGTCGCAAAGGTTTCTCAGATGCCGATCAGCGTCGGAGGAGCCTTCCACCAGGGCGTCGCAGTAGGCGCCGGCGTGCAATTCGATCACCGGCGCCCGGAGGGCGCGTGCGGCCTCGATCTGCCGAGCGTCGGCCGCGACGAACAGGGAGACCCGACACCCCGCGTCCGTGAGCGCAGCGATACGGGGCGCAAGCGAATTGTGCTGACCCGCCGCATCGAGGCCGCCTTCGGTGGTGCGCTCCTCACGGCGTTCGGGCACCAGGCAGACGGCGTGGGGACGGAGCGCGATAGCCAGCGCGATCATCTCGTCCGTCGCCGCCATCTCGAAGTTCAGCGGCGCGCCTCGTTCGCGGCAGAGGTCGGCCAGACGCGCCATGTCGTCGTCGCGGATATGGCGGCGGTCTTCGCGCAGGTGGGCGGTGATCCCGTCCGCCCCGGCGTCCAGCGCCATCGCCGCCGCGCGCACCGGATCAGGCATAGCTCCGCCCCGCGCATTCCGCACCGTCGCCACATGATCGACATTGACGCCGAGACGCAGGCGCTCGCTCAAGCGGAAAGCCTCCGGCTGCCGGGGTCCTCGACCGGTAGAGCGGCGAGATCGGCCGGCAAGGCGTCGGCCGGATAGGCGGGCACGTCGAGCGTCGCCAGCGCCACCAGCGGCGCGCCCACGTCCGCCCGTCCGCCGGAACGGTCGACGATACAGGCGGCGCAGACCACATCGCCTCCCGCTGCACGGATCGCCTCGATGCACTCGCGCGAGGATAGCCCCGTCGTCACGATATCTTCGACCATGGCTACCCGGGCTCCGGGTTCGAGGTGAAAGCCACGCCGCAGCCTGAACGCCCCGTCCTGACGCTCGACAAACACCGAAGGCACGCCAAGCTGACGGCCCGTCTCATAGCCCGGGATGATGGCCCCCACGGCGGGGGAGACCACGATATCCACCTGCCCCACCATCTCCCTGATCTTCGCCGCCAGCGCCTTGCAGAGCCGCTCGGCCCGGTCGGCGTGCATGAAGACGAGGTTCTTCTGCAGGAAAACGGGGCTGTGCAGGCCGGAAGACAGCACGAAATGCCCCGTGCGGAGGGCTCCGGCAGCACGAAACTCGGCAAGCACATCGTCTGAGGTCATGGTCATGGGGGCTACCTAGCGAACCCGCTCGCGATGGTCGAGGGGCTGAGAACCTTCATCCGCTAGCGCGTTCCACCTCTTCCACCGCGGGGCAGGTTCGCAGGGCGGCGGCGATGTGGGTCAGGTGTTTGGCGTCGTTGACGTCGATGTCGAAGTCCGCATCGAAGAAGTCTTCCTGCCGGTGGTGCATTCTGAGGTTGACGATATTGCCCCCCGCCTCACCGATCAGGGTGCAAGCCTGGCCCAGCACGCCTGGCGCGTTGCGGATGGTGGCGGTGAGGCGAGCCCGGGAGGTGGTGGAACGCTCCGCTTCCGGGGTCCAGTGCAGGTCCTGCCAAAGCGTTTCCTGGTCTTCGTATTCGGCCAGACGCGGGCAGTCGATCACGTGCACCGCCAGCCCTTCGTTCGGCTGCAGGATACCGACGATTCGGTCGCCGGGCAGCGGGGAACAGCAGGCCGCAAAATGCAGCGAGACCCCCGGCGTTAACCCGCCGCCCTTGACGTAGAGCCTGGCGGCCTTGCCGTCTTCGATGCGGGAGCGGGCGAAGGCGGCGGCGCGTTCCTCTATCTTCAGGCCGGGGAACAGGGCTTCCAGAATGCTTTCCGGCGCGATGCGGGCGCGACCGGCCTGATCGAACAGATCATCCTCGCTGGCGACGGCGAACCGGTCCAGCGCCGGACGCAGCGAAATATCAGTCATCGACTTGCCCGCCCGCTTGAACGCCTGCTCCAGCCCGGCGCGGCCCAGGCGTATGAACTCCTCACGCTCGGTAGTGCGGATGTGGCGGCGGATGGCGGAGCGCGCCCGCCCGGTGACGGTCAGCGAGCGCCAGTCTGGCGGGGTGGTGCGCTTGGCGCCGCGAATCACCTCCACGACGTCCCCGTTGGCCAGCGGCGTGCGAAGGGGCTTCAACTCGCCGTTGATCTTCACCCCCACCGTGGTGTCGCCCACATCGGTGTGGACAGCGTAGGCGAAATCCAGAGGCATCGCTCCCTTCGGTAGACTGATCAAGCGCCCTTTAGGCGTAAAGACGAAGGTCTGGTCGTGAAACATCTCCAGCTTGGCGTGCTCGACAAACTCTTCGGGGTCGCCCCCATAGCCCAGCACCTGAACCAGGTTGGTCAGGCCGCGCAGGGGATCGCGTCCGCCATCGGCCACCGCCGCGTCCGCGTCAAAGCCATAGCTCTTGTCCTTGTAGCGCCAGTGGGCGGCGACCCCCTGTTCGGCTACCCGATCCATAGCTTCGGTACGAATCTGCAACTCGATGCGCACACCCCTCGGCCCAACCACGGTCGTGTGCAGCGAGCGGTAGTTGTTGCGCTTGGGCGTGGAGACATAGTCCTTGAACCGCTCGGGCACGCATGGCCAGGCGCGGTGGATGGCGCCCAGCGCCCGGTAACAATCGTCCTCGCCCTCAACCAGCACTCGGAAGGCGTAGATGTCTGACAATTGCGAAAATCCCACCGACTTGCGCTGCAGCTTGCGCCAGATCGAATAGGGCTGTTTCTCACGGCCATAGACCCGCGCGGTCAGGCCCACCTCGCGTAAACTCTTCTCGACCTCGCCGGGGACCGTAGCCACCGCCTGGCCCTGCGAGGAGCGAAGCGACTCCAGCCGCCGCACGATGGCGTCCCGCGCCACGGGGTTCAGGTGCTCGAACGCCAGTTCCTCAAGCTCGGAGGTGATCCGATGCATCCCGATGGTGCGCGCCAGGGGAGCGTAGATGTCCAGGGTCTCGCGAGCGATGCGCTCCCGCTTCTCAGGCTTCTGGATGAAGTAGAGCGTGCGCATATTGTGCAGCCGGTCGGCCAGCTTGACGATCAGCACCCGCACATCCTTGGAAATCGCCAGGATGAACTTGCGCAGGTTCTCGGCCTGACGGGTGTGCTCGGCGGCCAGCTCCAGCTTGGAAAGCTTGGTCACGCCTTCCACCAATTCCGCGATTTCGTCGCCGAACAGCCCAGCGATGTCGGCGCGGGTGACAGCGGTGTCCTCGATCACATCGTGCAATAGCGCGGTGACGATGGCGGCGGTGTCGAGGCGGTATTCGGTCAGGATCCCCGCCACCTCGATGGGGTGGGCGAAATAGGGGTCGCCGGACGCCCGAAGCTGAGCTCCGTGCATCTTCATCGCATAGACGTAGGCGCGGTTGAGCAGGGCTTCGTCCGCGCTTGGATCGTAAGCGAGAACCCGGTCGATCAACTCGAATTGACGCAGGTATCGTTCGGCCTTGGGCGCCTGTGCGCCAGCCGAAAGAGCCGGATTAAGGGAGAGGGCGTCCCCGATGTCTGTGGTCGGGAGCGCCTCGAAGGTAAGCGGTTCTGCGCCCGCGGGCGTCAGTAACGCTCCTCCTGCCCACCATCGCGATCGCTTTGCAGGGCGCGGACCAGTTCCTGCTCGCTCATGTGCATATGTTGCGGATCGGCGAGGAGGGCCACGATGTCGGCCTCTTCCTCGGCTTCGGTGCGCTCGTCGACGCGTTGCAGCGAGACGATCATCGCCTCTTTCAGGCCATCGGCTTCAACCGCCTCATCAGCGATTTCGCGCAGCGCCACGACCGGGTTCTTATCGTTGTCGCGATCAATCATGATCGGCGAGCCAGTGGAGATCGCCCGCGCGCGGTGCGACGCCAGCAGCACGAGGCCAAAGCGGTTCGGAACCTTCTCGACGCAGTCTTCGACGGTGACGCGGGCCATTCAATCCTCAAGGTATCGCTGAACTCCGCTACATAGGGTTTTCGCGGCTTTGGTGCAATGCCGAAGAGACTGCGATCAAACGGGCGCGGCGTCCGGGCCGACGCTCGCCCTCGCGGCAAGGGCGGACGCCCTCTCGCCAAGGCCGGGAAAGGTCCAATCGGGCGCGATCTCGACCAGGGGCCCCATCACGAACAGGCGGTCCGCCGCTCGCGGGTGCGGCAAAATCGGCGGCCCTTCCTGAACGCGCCGGCCATAGGCGATCAGGTCCAGATCCAGGGTGCGGGGCGCGTTGGGCGCATCCCCCTCCCCTCGCCGCCTGCCAAAGTCGCGCTCGATCCTGTGCAGCCGCTCGAGCAGGGCGGCGGGACCCAGCGCCGTCTCGACAAGGCACACGGCGTTGAGATAGTCGTTCTGCGCCGGATCGGGCCACGCTTTGGACCGCCAGAACGATGAGCGCTTCAGCACCGACACCCCGTTCGCGGCAAGGGCGTCCAGCGATAGCGACAAGGTGATTTCCACAGACTCTCCGGCGCGGCTCATATTGCCGCCGACGGCGATCACAATAGCGTCGTCCAACGCCAGTTTTTGACCCAAACTCATTTTGACCAGAGGCTTTTTCAGGTGACCTTTTACCCGCAAGACCGGATCGCCCTTTTTATCGACGGCGCCAACCTCTACGCCTCTACCAAGGGGCTTAATTTCGATATCGACTACCGCAAGTTGTTGGAAGAGTTCCGCACGCGCGGCGTCCTCATCCGCGCCTACTATTACACGGCGATCCTGGAGGATCAGGAATATTCGCCGCTGCGTCCGCTGGTAGACTGGCTCGACTACAACGGCTTCACCATGGTGACCAAGGCGGCCAAGCGGTACACCGACCAAGCGACCGGCGTGACCCGCACCAAGGGCAATATGGATATCGAGATCGCCATCGACATGATGGAAATCTGTCCGCACGTGGATCACGTCGTGCTGTTTTCCGGCGATGGAGACTTCCGGCGTCTGGTGGAGGCGGTGCAGCGCAAGGGGGTCCGGGTGACGGTGGTGTCCACCGTAAAGTCCCAGCCGCCGATGGCCTCGGATGATCTGCGCCGACAAGCCGATGCGTTCGTCGATTTGGCGGACCTGTCCAATATGATCGGGCGTCCGCGCATGGCCCCTCGCCCGCATGAGGGAGCTTATGAGCGAGAGGTGGACGTGGTCTGAGGCTTGCCGATGCACCTCACCGCCGCCGTCGCTGAACCGGATCGCAATTGCCCCCTCTGTCCGCGCCTCTTCGCGTATCGGATGGAGAACCGTGCGGCCGAGCCCACGTGGTTCAACGGTCCCGCCCCGTCTTTTGGCGATCTGAACGCACGCCTGCTGGTCGTGGGCCTAGCCCCGGGTCGGCGCGGCGCCAACCGGACAGGGCGTCCGTTCACCGGCGATTACGCAGGCGATCTTCTCTATGCCACTTTGGAAAAGTTCGGGTTCGCCAGCGGAACCTACGCTGCGCGGGCGGACGACGGTTTCACCCTGACCGACTGCATGGTCACCAACGCCGTCCGCTGCGCGCCTCCCGGCAACAAACCGCTTCCGGTCGAGGAAACGACCTGCCGCCCCTTCCTCGTCGCCCGCATTGGGCAACTGCCAAGGGTGAAAGCCATCGTTGTCCTGGGCGATGTCGCCCGCAAAAATGTGCTGCGCGCACTCGGCGCTAAGCCGGGGCTGGTGGAACCGGGACACGGGGTGGAGACCGATGTGGGGCCCTACCGCCTCTATTCCAGCTACCATTGCTCGAGGTTGAACACGAATACCGGCAGGTTGACCCCCGCCATGTTCGAGGCGGTGTTCGCGCGGGTGCGTACGCATCTGGACGGAGGCGCGGCATGACGCATGGTGGTCTTCGTCAAATCGCCTCTAGGTTCGTGGGCAAGCTTCAGTCCGGCGACGAGTCACAGGCATGAGCGATACCGTTCCACAGGCTGAGCCATCCGTCCCTCCGAGCGGGCGAGCGGCTGTGTCGTTCATCTTCATCACCGTTCTTTTGGACATGATGGCGTTTGGCATGGTGGCGCCTGTGCTGCCGAAGCTGGTCACAGAGTTCGTGAGCCAGAACGCGGCGACGGCGGCCCTGACCTACACCTTGTTCAACACCGCATTCGCTTTCATGCAGTTCATGTTTTCGCCCTTGATCGGCGCTCTGTCGGATCGGTTCGGGCGGCGGCCGCTGATCCTGGCGTCCAACCTGGGACTGGGCTTCAACTATCTTCTGATGGCATGGGCGCCCAGCCTGGCGTGGTTGTTCGTGGGACGTGTGATTGCCGGGGTGACGGGCGCCAGCTACGGCACCGCCTCCGCCTACATCGCCGACACCACCCCGATCGAGAAACGCGCCGGAGCGTTCGGGATTCTCGGAGCAGCCTTCGGCGTCGGCTTCATGATTGGCCCATCCCTGGGCGGCGCGTTGGGAGAATATTTTGGCGCGCGGGCGCCGTTCTGGGTGGCGGGAGGCTTCAGCCTGCTCAACGCCGCATACGGATTCTTCGTCCTGCCTGAGTCCCTGCCCAAAAACGTGCGCTCGGCGTTAAGTCTGAAACGGGCCAACCCGCTCGGGGCTTTGGTGCTGCTGCGCCGCCACCCGGACTTGCTGGCGCTGGCGTCCACCCAGTTCCTTTCGACCTTGGCCCAGGTATCGCTGCCGACGACTGTCGTCCTCTACGCCATGTATCGCTACCACTGGTCGCCCATCGCCCTAGGCACCGCGCTGACGGTGGTCGGTGTTGCTCTGGCGACGGTGCAAGTTGGCGTGGTCGGGCGTTTTGTGAAGCGCTTTGGAAACAGGGTCGCCCTCACCACCGGGTTAGGGTTCGGTGCGGCTGGGCTCTACATCGTCGGACTTGCCCCCACCGGCCCCTGGTTCTGGCTGGCCGCTCCGGTGATCGCCTTCTGGGGCCTTGCGGGTCCCGCTGTCCAGACCATGATGACCCACCATGTGGAGCCTTACGAACAGGGGCTGCTTCAAGGCGCCAACGCCAGCATGATGGGCATAGCCGAATTGTTTGGCCCCTCGATCTTCGGGCTCACCTTCGCCTATTTCGTCACGCCCGGGCATTCGCCTGCGGCGTCTGGAGCGCCATTCGTGCTGGCGGGCGGCCTGTTGACGGTGACTGCCGCCTTCGCCTATTTCGCCACACGAGGCGAGGCCGACGACGATGCTTCGGGCGGTCCTTGCGACAACGACGAGCTTTAGCGGCGCCTAGCTATGATCCTTTAGCAGCCGCGCCTTATCGCGTGCCCAATCGCGGTCGGCGGAGACCTGACGCTTGTCCGGCGCGCTCTTGCCCTTGGCGAGGCAGAGTTCCAACTTCGCCCGACCCTTTTCGTCCCAATAGAGCTTGGTCGGCACGATGGTGCGGCCCTCGCGCTGAACAGCGGCGATCAGCTTGTCGATCTGCTTGCGGTGAAGCAGGATTTTGCGGTGGCGGCGAGGTTCGTGGTTGAAACGGTTGGCAGGGCCATATTCGGGGATGTAGCTGTTGATCAGCACGAGTTCACGCCCCTCGGCCGAGGCATAGGACTCGGCGATGTTGGCGCGCCCGAGACGTAGCGCCTTCACTTCCGTGCCGGTGAGTATCAGGCCCGCTTCCAGGTTGTCCTCGAGGAAGTAGTCGAACCGCGCGCGCCGATTCTCGGCGATCAGCTTGCGGCCGGGCTCCTTGGCGGCGCTCATGTCAGAACGCCCGCCATCTTCATGGCTTCGAGGATAAGCGGCTTCACCGCGTCAGCGCACGGCATGATCGGCAAGCGAGTCTCCTCGCTGCAGAGTTTCAGGTGCGCCAGGGCGAACTTCGTTGGCGAAGGCGAAGCGTCAAGGAACAGGGCCTTGTCGAGATGGATCAGCTTGTCCTGCCACTCCAGAGCGTTTTTGAAGTCGCCAGCGATGGCCGCTTTCATGCGTTCGGCGGATCCGCGGGGGGAGACATTGCAGGTGACGGAGATCACGCCGTGACCGCCGTGCGCCACGTATCCAACCGCAGTGGGATCGTCGCCGGAAAGCATGATGAAGTCTTCGCCGCACTGGAGCCGCATTAGGCTTGCCCGCGCCAGATCGCCGGTCGCATCCTTTACGCCCACCATGTTCGAAAGCTTAGCGAGGCGCGCCACGGTCTCATTACCGATGTCGCTGCCCGTGCGTGAGGGCACGTTGTAGATCAGGACAGGCAAATCCACCGCGTCGTTGATCGCCTTGTAGTGCTGATAGAGCCCCTCCTGGCTCGGGCGGTTGTAATAGGGCGTGACTACAAGGGCCCCGTCCGCTCCCGCGGCCTTCGCGTGGCGCACGAGATCGATCGCCTCCGCCGTGGCATTGGCGCCCGCGCCCGCGATCACTTTCACCCTGCGCTTGACGATTTCGACGCAGAGCGACACGACGCGTTTGTGTTCCGCGCTGGAAAGCGTCGCCGTCTCACCCGTTGTTCCGACCGGTACGACCCCCTGCACGCCTCCATCGATCTGGCGCTCGATCAGCCGTGCGAACGTGGCCTCATCGACCTTGCCATCCTTGAATGGCGTGACGAGGGCGGGAATCACTCCGTGAAACATTGGCTTTGACATAAGCGTGAACGGCTCGCGGTGAGAGGAAGCTGGCCGGGATGCGCCGGACCATGCCATCTGGGTGTAGAATATCGCTGCGCAACGCTTGCCTGCAACGACCGAGGCGTTGAAAGCTAATCGCGGCGGGCGATGAGGAATACGATATGACGACGCTTCGGACAAAGCTTGGTTTCAGCGCCCTCGCCGTCCTGACGCTGGCGTGGACCGCAAGCGCCGAGCCTGTGCCCTATTCCAGTCTCGGCGATACGCCGACGCCACCCGCCGAACTCGGTCCTGTCCCAAGCTACGGCAGTGAAGCGTCCAAGCTGCGCGACGCGATTGAAGCGGCCAAGTCCGGCGATACGGATCGGGCGAAATCAGTGCAGGCGACGCTGGCCGATCCGGTGGCTCGCCGGATCGTCGACTGGGCGATGATCGATAGCGCCGCCTCGCGCCTGTCCTTCTTCGATCTTGATGCCGGAAAGCGCGACCTGTGGGGTTGGCCGCGCGCTGCGCGCCGAGCGACGGCGGCGGAGAAAGCGCTGGAATCCGCTTCGATGTCGCCGCAGCGGGTGGTGGACTGGTTTGACGGCAAGGACCCCACCACTGCCGAAGGGGCGATGGCGCTGGCGTCGGCCTATCAGTCACTCGGTCGGCAGAGCGATGCCGAAACGCTGATCCGACGGTTCTGGCGCGAGCATTCCTTCGAGGCTGACGTTCAGGCGCGAATGCTCGGTCGCTACGGCCAGATACTGACCGCCGATGACAACGCCCACCGCCTCGATATTCTCCTCTATGGATCGCAGGGTCCGGCGGCCAAGGCGATGCTCGATCTTGTAAGCCCCGAACAGCGGGCGCTGGGCGAGGCGCGCATAGCGCTGCGGGCCGATCGGAACGACGCCACGGCCTACATCTCGCGCGTCCCGGAGGCCCTGCAGTCGGACCCAGGCCTCTCGTTCGAGCGCGCGCGCTATTACCGCAAACGCAGCTTAGACGTGGTGGCGGTGCAAAATCTGCGCAGCTTCCCAAGCGATCTGCCGCCGGAGATCGCTGCGCAGATATGGCCGGAACGACGGGCGCTGATGACGTCCGCCCTCAGGAGCGGCGATACAGCGGGCGCCTATGCCGCCGTGGTCAATCATGGTCTGGCGCCGGGCGCGGACTACGCCGAGGCGGAGTTCTTTGCTGGCTGGATCGCGCTCACCAAGCTGCATGACGCGGCGTTGGCGGAGCAGCATTTCGCTAAGCTTCAGGCGGCAGGCTCCTCTCCCATCACCTTGTCGAGAGCGCTCTACTGGCGCGGACGGGCCGCAGAAGCCCGTGGCGACAGTGGCGCAGCGGCGGGATTCTGGACCCAAGGCGCACAGTATTACACCGCCTTCTACGGCCAGCTTTCGGCGGAGAAGATCGGCCAACAAACCATCACCCTCGGTCCCGACCCGGTTCCCAATGCGGCTGACCGGGAGCGATTCGAGGCGCGCGATCTGATCCGCGCCGCCCGGCTTCTGGCTGACGCGGGCGAGCGGGATACGATGCGCGCCTTCGTTCTCTCCATCGACGATGTGCTGCCATCGCCGGAGGAGCAGGTGCTGCTTGTCGATATGGCCCGCCAATACGGCGACCAGGACCTTTCCATGCGCGTGGTGAGGGCGGGCGCCCAGCGGGGGTTCTATATGCCGACGCGGGGCTATCCCGTGCGCGAAATTCCTCAGGGCGGCGGGTTGCCAGAACCGGCTTTCGCGCTGGCTATTATTCGCCAAGAAAGCAATTTCGACCCCGGTCAACGCTCGGGGCCGGGGGCGCGGGGCATGATGCAGCTCATGCCCGGTACGGCCTCGGCGGTCGCCCGGCGGATTGGTGTCGGCTATTCCGCCTCCCGTCTGACCGATCCAGACTACAACGTGCGTCTGGGCTCCACCTTCCTCGGCCAACTGATCGATGAGCTTGGCGGCTCCTATGTGCTCGCCGCTGCCGCCTACAACGCGGGACCGGGTCGCGCTCATCAATGGATGGGTGATTGCGGCGATCCCAAGAGCGGATCGATCGACCCGGCGGACTTTATCGAGTGCATCTCCATCCCTGAAACACGCAACTACGTGATGCGCATCCTGGAGACGACACAGGTTTATCGGGCGCGCCTGAACGGAGGTTCTGCTCCGCTGCAACTGACGGCGGACCTGAAGCGTGGCGCGTGGACGCCGGGCGGTTCGTCTCCAGCGACAGGTCAACCCTACACGCCATCTCCATCGCCGTACGTTCCGGCTACAACGCCCGCCTATAGCCCCACCCGGCGCTAGAGCGTTTCCGCCACCGCGAGCGCGCGGGCGTACACCGCTGGATCGACGTTGCCGCCGGAGGCTATGATAACCGTCGTATGATCCGTCAGGTCGAGCTTGCCCGCCAGCGCGGCGGCCAGCGCGACCGCTCCACCCGGCTCGATGACCAGTTTCAGCCAGCGGAAGGCGAAGGCCATGGCGCATATCACCTCCTCGTCACTCACCGTCAGCGCGCCCGCCAAACGGGGCTGATTGATCGAGAAGGTGAGTTCTCCAGGAGTAGGCGTCAGGAGGGCGTCGCAGAGCCCGCCCGCAGTCGCCTCGTTGGAAACCCGAAAGCCTGCTTTGAGGCTGCGAGCATAGTCGTCGAACGCTTCGGGCTCGACTGCATAACACTTCGCGTCCGGCGTCATGGCTCCAAAGGCCAGCGCCATGCCCGCCATGAAGCCGCCGCCCGATGTTGGACAAAGCACCACGTCAGCGCTCTGGCCCTGCCTCTCAAGTTCCTGCGCCGCTTCGAGGCCCGCCGTCCCCTGTCCCGCGATGATGAAGGGGTCTTCAAACGGCGGCACGAGGACCGCGCCACGCTCGGCCTGCACCGCCCCGGCGATCGCCTCACGCGCCTCGGTGTGGCGGTCGTAGAGCACCACTTCCGCGCCATAGGCTCGGGTGGCCCTGATTTTCATCTGCGGCGCATCGGCGGGCATGACGATAACAGCGGTCGTTCCAGTCATGCTCGCCGCCTTGGCGACCGCTTGCGCGTGATTGCCAGAAGAGAAGGCCACGACGCCCGCGCCCCGCTCGGCCTCGGTCAGGCGGCTGATCCGGTTGTAAGCGCCGCGAAACTTGAACGAGCCAGTGCGTTGCAGGGGTTCGGCCTTGACGAACAGTCTACCGCCGGTCGCTTCATCCAGAGCGTCGGCGCGCAGGAGAGGCGTTCGCACGGCGGCGCCCTCGATCTGGCGAGCGGCGTCCTCGATGTCGGCGAAGGTCGGCTGTCTCAAGGGGTGACGAGACCGTCAAAAAGACTGTCGAGCATCAGCGAGGTTAAAACCTGCCGCTCCTCCCACTCGAACTCCGGCCTTGCGATCAACAGCGCCACCAAGCCATGGGTCGCCGTCCATGTAACCTGGGAACTGGCGTCGACGCCGCCCTTCAGCCGTCCTGCCGTCTGGATTTGGGCCACAGCGCCGCTGAACAACTCGTAACAACGCGCACTCAAGGCTCGTACGGACTCCTGCTCGCCGTCAGCCAAGACAGGATGGGTAGAGCAAAACACGAGCTGGTAGGCGTTGGCGTTCTCCAGCGCGAAACTCATGTAGGCGTCCAGCATCCGCCGCACCCGCGCCACAGGGTCCATCTGCAACGCGGCAATCTCGGTGTTCTGCGCCAGAAGCTTCCCGAACGCAGCTTCGCAAATCTCTACAAGTATTTGATTTTTGTCTCTAAAGTGCATATATAAGGCGGTGGATGATACTCCCACGGCGTCCGCGATCTTGCGGATCGTGGCGCCCTCGTATCCACACTCCAGGAAGATACGTTCAGCTGCAGCGAGGATTTCCGCACGCCGAAAATGGCCAGACCCCTTGGCTTTTCGCGCCGAGCGCAACGGTTTAGTCAAAACGACGTCCACGGATCTCCTTCTCTGGCGTTGGCACGCCGAGTCACGGACCCGACGCTAACAACCCATCATCAGGAAAACCAGACGCAACTGATTCGCGCGGCGCCTCCTTCGGGTTGAAGGTAATGGTCAAACAACTCCCGGTTTCTATCGGGCGCCAGCGTCTCTGCTCAATGTCCGCGCCGGATCGGGGGATGCGATGGCCGGGGCTGGCGTCATTGCGACGACCATCAAGCCGCGACGCGTCGCGTCCGCCAGCGCCGAGCGCGGGCCGACACTGGTGCAGTGGGCGCTGCTGACTGTATTGATCGGCGGCTTTCTCGCGTCCTTGACAGTCTATCGCGCCGCTACGCTCAACGCCGGTCACATCGTCTTTCTGTCAGTCTTCGCATTTTCGGCGCTGTGGAAACTGACTGCCGCCGCCATTTCGAGACCGCCCGCACTTCCCGCGCCCCTGCAACGCGCGGCGCTCCCCAGTTACACGATTGTCGTCGCGCTCTATCATGAGGGATCTGTCGTCAGCGAGTTGATCGAGGCGTTGCGTCGTCTCAACTACCCTGCAGGCCGAATACAGATCATCGTTGCGCTGGAAGACGATGACGACGAAACACTTAGCGCCCTGGCGTGGCTGAACCTGCCCTACTTCGTGGCCGTCGTCGTGAAGCACCAGGACGGACCCCGGACCAAGCCCAATGCGCTGAACGCCGCCCTTGCCCGCGCCACGGGTGAGCTTCTGGTGGTCTATGACGCTGAAGACCGACCGCATCCGGATCAGTTGCAGGAGGCCGCCGCCAGGTTCGCCGTCGATCCGGGCCTGAGCTATCTCCAGGCGCCGCTGCGGATCACAAACGGCGATCAAAGCTTTCTGGCGCGCCAGTTCGCCTTTGAATACGCAGGGCAATTCGAGGTGGTGTTGCCGGCGCTGGCCCGGATTGGCGCGTCGTTTCCGCTGGGCGGCACGAGCAACCATTTCCGCGGCATTATGTAGGAGATGGGACAAGCGTCCCGTTAGGCGGGGCCTTTGAATAGCGCGCTTTTAGGTGGAGTGATTGCCCTCGGGGTGAGCATCCAAGGCAACGACTATGACGCCCGTGGAAGGGTCATGGACCATGTGCGGCAAGTGGTCACCGCCAGCAATGAAGCGATAGTAGGTGACGCGACTTACGTCAAAAACATCCCGATACCTTACCTCTCCGTGGACATACATGGCCTTAATCCCACAAGAAAACTCGTGGGCCTGCTGGGGATTGAGCGGCGGAATAACATCAATTTTATTGATGCTTTGACCCGGCCCCAAGTCAAACTTGGATACAATCATATCGGTATTGAGTGTAAGGACGGGAGATCGGCTATAGTCTCGAAAGTCGTATCCGCCGAATATCTCTACATCACGCGCTGGCGTAGCCCCATCGTTAACAATTTTGACTACCGTTTTGCCATCAATGCCCGGCTGGGGATAAATGAATGTGGGGGTGCTTGGGCTGATATAAGCTCTGAGTTGCCGTTCAGCCGTTTCGCGAGCGTGATTGAGGGTGTCATCAGCGGCGCGAGCAGCGCGGCTGGCCGCCCAAGCGGCCCAGGCCGAAGCTCCGAAGGCGAACATTACCAAAAGAGTTTGAAACCAGCCGATTTTGACCTGCTGATACGATATCCGATCAGCCTTCTGCGTCGCCTCAACCCCGGCCTTGGCGACGGCGAAGTTGTTGGTATTCTGTGCACGTTCTTCGGCTTTCTCGGCACAGTAGTCGCGGCGGTCAATGCGGGCGCGACCATCGACAAGGTGTTGGAGCGCCGCTGGATCACATTTGGCGCCACCAGCACGATAGTCGGTCTGATTGCTGGCTTCTGGCTGATTGGCCCGAGATAAATCCGGCGCGGTAGGAAACGTCCAAGTCAGGCCAGCGACCGCAATGAGTCCCGCCGCTAGTCCAGTCGCAGCGAGGTAACGCCGATGGCTTTTAGCGTCGCCATTAGGAACCATGCTGGAAACGCCCCCCGGTTGATCTTCACCTGAACAGAGGCTTCGGTTTCAGGCAACCCCATGTCGGTGAGGCGACTGGCAAGCTCGGCATTCTTGACGCCAGCGCGGACCATCTCTGATTTGAGATGGCGTTTCGCCAGTTCCGCCCACTCGTCGCTTTTGCCAGCCATATCGCTCTTTCCAGTTCCGCGCAGAAAACAATCATATCTGTCGCTTTTCCTATTGCAAGTGACTGCTGAATATCATACATATCTGACTGTCAGCAGACGGATATGACTTGTCACAGCACTTCCTCCTCTCAGCAAAGGCGCGGACACTCAGTCTCGCTAAAGTGCTGCGTCAGACCGACGAGGAAGCGTTCGCCACGTTCAAGGCGATCCGCTGGGCTGAAACGGAGGGCGCCCCGGTGTGCCCGCGCTGCGGCTGCATCGACATCTATAACCTGTCGGATAACCGCCGCTTCAAGTGCGCGGGTTGCCTCCACAAGTTCTCCGTCACGTCGGGAACGATTTTCGCCAGCCGGAAGATGAGTCTTCGGGACATACTCGGCGCCATCGCCATCTTCGTGAATGGGGCCAAGGGCCATAGCGCGCTTCAACTGAGCCGCGATCTGGACTGCCAATACAAGACGGCCTTCGTCCTCCTTCACAAGCTGCGCGAGGCCATGACCGCCGAACAGGCTGGCGCTGAGATCAGCGGTGAAGTGGAAATCGATGGCGCCTACTTCGGCGGATACGTGAAGCCTGCCAACTACAAGGTCGCGCGGGTGGATCGCCGCCTCGCTCAGAACCGCACCGGCAAGCGCCGGGTGGTGGTCGTGATGCGCGAGCGCAATGGTGACACCTACACCCACGTTGGCCGCTCTGAGGCGTCCAGCGTGCCCCATATCCTCTCCAAGGTCGTCAAGGGCTCAATCGTCCACGCGGACGAGGCGTCGGGCTGGGACGTTCTGGCCGGCCATTACGCCACCCGCCGGATCAATCACTCCGAATGCTACAGCGACGGCAACGCCTGCACCAATATGGCGGAGAGCTTCTTCTCCCGGCTGCGGAAGGCCGAACAGGGCGTGCATCACCGGATCGCTGGCGAATACCTTGACGCCTACGCGGGCGAGATGGCGTGGCGTGAGGATCGCCGCCGCGTGTCCAATGGCGAACAGTTCCTAGCCGCTACCGGCGCTGCGCTGGGGCATCCGGTGTCGCGGCGCTGGAAAGGGTATTGGGACCGCCACTTGGCAGCGTAACGCATGGTAACAATTCGTGTGGCCGCAGCCACACTTGGGGCTTCGAGCGGGTGCTACACTGCCGATATGAGCGGTAACCCCTCGTCAAGCCGAAACTCATAATGTAATTCGGAGTTAATCCGAGGGGACCTCTAATGGGGTCGGAGGCGCAGATGGCATTGGAACAGGAACTGGAAACCTATCATAAACTTCTCCACGCCGAACTGGCTGGCCAAGATGGTCGTTACGCCTTGATCGCAGGCGAGAGCCTTCTCGGTGTGTATGACAGCTATAACGATGCGCTGACCGCTGGTTATAAGGAGCGCAAACTGGAGCCCTTCCTAGTTAAGAAGGTCGCCGCCGTGGAGACGGTCGCTTACTTCTCTAGGGATTTTGGCTCGGAATGCACGCTACCTGCCTAATCACTCCTGCTGGCCCGCTAATTCGCGTCACACTGACCGTTAGCCAAGCCCGTCAGATGGCGTTGGCGCAAGCGGGACAGGCAGCATCTCAGAGTGTGTCAGCGAACTTGCTTATAGACACGGGCGCTGGCTGCACATGCATCGACAATTCTTTAGTCGCGTCTCTGGGTCTTCAACCGACGGGGAGTATGCCGGTCCATACGCCTTCGACCGGCACCGTGCCGGTAACTCAGCAGGTTTATGATGTCGGTTTGATAATCATGGGACAGACTCCTGTAGGTCAGCCGGGTGCCCATTGGGTCCCAAATATACCGGTTCTCGGCTCAAACTTTTCAGCACAAGGTATCGACGGGTTGTTGGGGCGCGATATTCTGCGCCAATGTCGCATGACCTACTCAGGCAGCGATAATCTCGTCCTCCTGTCTTTCTAAGCAACGCCCCAAACGAACTCCCCCCGCACCTTTTGCGGTGTCCGCGTCACGCTCCCGTTATCCACCATCTGACGCAGGGCCTTCCCCATACGCTTGACGATATCGTTCATCATGCGCCGGTCGCGCGCGTCTTTGCCCTCCGTCTGCACAAGGGCCGTAGCGAGCGCTCTGGACGTCATGGGGCCGTTCTCGCGAAGCTGGCCTAGCAGAAACTGGCGAAGCTCTCCCCGGTAGAACAGGACGATTCTTGGGACGCGCGGAGTAAGCGGGACGTTGCCCTGATAGCCGAGGGTTTCCAGAACCCGGTCTAAGCTCTCAATGTCATTGGAGATCACCGCCAGACGTTCGCGTAGCTCGCCCGTCTCTTCCATCATGTCGATCCGCTTGCTGAGAAGCGCGGAGATGGCGTGTTCAAAGGTGTCGGTGCGGGCGCGTTGCATCCCGCCAATTTACCCCCGGACCCCCGAAACAAGGGTCTGAGATTTAGTCCCATCTCCTACATAATGCCGCATTTCCGTACTGACGTGCTTCGCAAGGTCGGCGGCTGGGACGCTTACAACGTAACCGAGGACGCTGATCTGGGCTTTCGACTTACGGCGCGAGGCTTCAGAGGTGGCGCGATCAGTCGCCCGACCTATGAGGACGCTCCCATCCATCTCGATGACTGGCTTCCCCAGCGGACAAGATGGATCAAGGGCTATATGCAGACCTGGGGCGTGCATACGCGCGGGGTGCGGCTTTCGAGCTTGGCGACAGTCATGGGAATGCAGCTTTCCCTCGGGCTGGGGATTCTCGGCGCAGCGTTCCACGGCCCGTTTGTCCTTTTGCTGATGGCGTCGGCGCTCATCGATGTCTGTTCGGGGCATAATCCGTATTTCAGCGCGCCAGACACGGCGCTTCTCGTCTCCGCCTGGGGCTCCGCCATCATCGTCAAGGCCATGGGCGCGCGGCGTGCCGGATTGAGGATGAGGCTGGTAGACGGCCTCGCCGCCCCCGCTTACTGGCCCTTGCAGTCCCTGGCCTTCTTGTTCGCAGTTACCCAGCTCATCCACAGCCCATTTCACTGGGACAAGACCAATCATGTGCCTCATTCCGCCAGCCGAGGGGGTGAGCCTGAACCCGTCAGACTGGACGCACCCGCGCCAGCAAGGGTAAGCCGGGCGGCGTGAGCCCCCCGAACCGCCCCCTCATCGCCAAGACGCCGCTAGTCGCTCGCACCTTGCCTTGGGCCGACTACGCGCTGGTCGATTCCGGCGGCGGGCGAAAGCTTGAACGCTACGGCAAGGTAAGCGTGGTCAGGCCCGAGCCGCAATGCTGGTGGAAACCGGCCCTCTCACCCACCGACTGGGGCGCCGTCGACGCCGTCTTCGACCCCGCGCGACAACAGGGGGAGGATGAAGACGAAGGGCGCTGGAAGACCCGCGAGGGCTTGGCTCCGCAGTGGACATTGGCGTGGGGCGAGGCGCGGTTCATGGCCAAGCTGACGCCCTTTCGCCACCTCGCGTTCTTTCCCGAGCAGGCGGCGAACTGGGCCTGGATCGATGCGCGGCTGAGGGCGTTTGGTCGGCCCGCGCGCGTGCTGAACCTTTTCGGTTACACCGGCGTGGCGAGCCTGGTGGCTGCGGCGACTGGCGCGCAGGTGACGCACGTGGACGCTTCCAAAAAGTCCGTGAGCTGGGCGCGGGAGAACGCTTCGCTGGCCGGGCTTGAAGACCGCCCGATCCGCTGGATCGTCGAGGACGCCCGCCGTTATGTGCAGCGCGAGGTGAAGCGGGGCTCACGTTATGACGCAATAATACTCGACCCCCCGACCTACGGACGGGGGCCGACGGGGGAGGTCTGGCGCCTGTTTGAAGACCTGCCCGCCCTCCTGACCGATTGCGCGGCGCTACTGTCGGACGATGCAGATTTCTTGCTCCTGAATGGATACGCGACGCGGATTTCCGGGCTCTCTCTGGCGCATTTGATGGCGGAGGCTCTGACGGGGCGGCGGGGCGACATCGACTGGGGCGAACTGGCGCTGGTCGAGGAAAGCGCGGGACGCGAGATCGGGCTGTCGTTCTTCGCCCGCTGGACCTCGGGAGCCTGAGATGGCGCCCTTTTCTCCCCGACAAGTCACTTCGCTGACTAACGAAACCGTCAAACGCGCCCGATCGCTGCATCAGCGCAAGGACCGCGAGGAGAGCGGGCAGTTCTTGGCGGAAGGGTTGAAGATCGCGGCGGATGCGGTGGAGCTCGGCCACGCGCCTCGCATCCTGTTGTTTGGCCCCGATGCACGCGATCATCCGGTCCTGCGCCGCGTCGCCGCCGCCTGCATCGCGGCGGGCGGGGACGTGATCGAGGTGACACGGGAGATTCTCGAAAAGATCTCTCGCCGAGATAATCCGCAAACCGTCGTCGCTGTGTTCGACCAGGTATTCGCGTCTTTGGCCGACATCCAATCATCGTCGGCCAGCGCCTGGGTGGCGCTGCAGGCTGTGCGCGATCCCGGCAACCTCGGAACCATCATCCGCACCGCAGATGCTGCGGGATGCGGCGGGGTGATTCTGGTGGGCGAGTGCTGCGACCCCTATTCGGTGGAGGCGGTGCGGGCGACCATGGGCTCTATCTTCGCTGTCCCCCTCTACAAGGCTTCGTTGGCCAAGTTCCTGAGCTGGCGTCGGGAATGGCCGGGGTCGGTGGTCGGCACCTTGCTCACAGCCGAAGTCGATCACCGCCGGGCGGAATATCAGACACCCACCCTGATCCTGATGGGCAACGAGCAGCAGGGCTTGCCGCCGGAACTCGCCGCCACCTGCGACGTGAACGTGAAAATCCCCATGCGGGGACGCGCCGACAGCCTGAACCTGTCGGTGGCGACCGGGATCATGATTTACGCCGTCACGAACGACGATCCTTAAGTCCCCCGCGGCTTGGCCCGGATGGTGGGCGGGGCGGTGAGGGGGTCTTCCGGCCACGGGTGCTTGGTATAGCGGCCCCGCATCTCGGCCCGCACCGCCTTCCATGACCCGCCCCAGAAGCCCGGAAGGTCCTTCGTCACTTGCACGGGGCGATGGGCGGGCGAAGTGAGCGCGAGGGTCAACGGAACCTTGCCGCCCGCGATCATGGGATGCGTCGCCAGACCGAACAGCGCCTGCACCCGGACCTCGATTTGGGGGCCGCCTTCTGCCGCGTAGTCGATAGCGTATGTGTCTCCGGTAGGCGCGGTGAAGCGCGGCGGCGCGTTCATTTCCAGAGGGCGCTGCAGGTCCCATGGCAAGAGATCACGAATGGCGGCGTCGAGTGCGCCGGAAGATACTTGAGCCAGGCTCCGGGCGTCTTTCAACACCGTGGACCACTCCTCAAGACGCTCAATGAGGGCCACATCGGAGAAGTCCGGCCATTGATCGCCTTCGACCTCGCGCAGGAACGCGATGCGGGCCCGGAAGGCCAGGGTCGCGGGGCTCCACGGCAATTGACCGAGCCCTTCCTTCGCCAGCTTGCTCATCAGGGCGGAATGAATGGCGCCAGCAGACGCTTCGACAGTGCGCTCGGATACGATGAGACGATCAAGTCGGGTGGTCGCCTTCGCTGACGCCCGCCCCGCCGGGTCAAAATCTACCGCCGTTTCTGTCACCAGGCGATCCGCAAGCGCCTCCATTACGTCATCTTCTGCAATCGGCGCGGCGAGAAGGATGCGGTCGCGGGCGCCGCCGCCGCCGAGTTCGGCGACGACCAGCCAGTCTTCCCGCGCCAGACCGTCGGTGGCCTCAACAAATACGGCCCGACCGGTCGTGAGCCGAAACTCCCCCGCCGCGCCCCGCTTTTTGGCGACCCGCTCGGGATAGGCGGCTAGGAGCAACCGAGCGACGGAAACATCGCTTGTATCCACCTTGGACGCGCCCGCCGCCCTGGCCCACCGGTCGCCCAGCGCCCTCGCCTGCCCCGCGCGCTCGCTCCGATCACGCTTCAAATTTGCAAGGCGGTCGTTCAGGTCGGCAGACACTCCGCCAAGGCCGCGTTCCCCGAGCAGGGCCGCTATGTTCGCGGCTCGGCTGCCTGCGCCCAGCTCCGTTCCAACCATCACCATGTGCGCCAGTCGCGGCGGAAGCGGCAAACGGGCGAGCGCCCGTCCGTGCGGTGTAAGATCTCCAGCAGGATCCAGAGCCGCAAGGTCGGTGAGCAGGGCGCGCGCTTCTCGCCACGCGGTCGCGGGCGGCGGGTCGAGGAAGGCGAGGTCGGAGGGGCTCCGGGCGCCCCAGACCGCGAGGTCGAGGGCCAGGCCGGAAAGGTCAGCCTCCAGGATTTCGGGTCGGTCGAAGGGCGTGAGCGCCCGGGTTTCGGCCTCCTCCCACAGGCGGTAGCAGACACCCGGCTGGGTACGCCCCGCACGCCCACGCCGTTGATCTGCGGCGGCGCGGCTAACGCGAATCGTCTCGAGCCGGGTCAAACCACTGGCCGGATCGAACTGGGGAACACGCGAAAGACCGCAGTCGATCACCACACGCACTCCTTCAAGGGTCAGGCTGGTCTCTGCGATGGAGGTGGCGAGCACCACCTTGCGCGATCCCGGCGGGGCGGGCGCGATGGCGCGATCCTGATCGGTAGGCGGCAGGGCGCCGTAGAGGGGCGCCAGGATCACATTTGCAGGCAAGAGCCCCGCCAACTGCTCCATCGTCCGGCGGATTTCTCCCTGACCGGGCAGGAAGGCCAGAACACCGCCCTCCTCCTCGGCCAGGGCTTTGCGAACGGCGCGAACCATCTGTGCTTCCAGCCTGAGCGCCGGATCGCGCCCGAGGTAGCGGGTTTGAACCTCAAAGCTTCGCCCCAGGCTCTCCACTACTGGCGCATCATCCAGCAGCCGCGCGATCCGCGCGCCGTCGAGGGTGGCCGACATCACGACAATCCTGAGGTCATCCCGCAGCACCTTCTGCGCATCGCGGGCCAGAGCGAGACCGAGATCGGCGTCGAGGCTTCGTTCGTGAAACTCGTCGAAGATCACCGCCGCCACACCCTTGAGACCGGGGTCGTCGAGAATCATCCGGGTGAAGACCCCCTCCGTCACCACCTCGATCCGGGTCCGCGCTGAAACCTGCGACTGCATCCGCACGCGAAAGCCGACCCGCTCGCCGACCAGCTCATTCAGGGTCTGCGCCATGCGCGCCGCCGCCGCCCGGGCCGCCAGCCGCCGGGGCTCCAGCATGATGGTCTTGCGGCCTACCGCCCAAGGCTCGTCCATCAGCGCCAGCGGGACCACAGTGGTCTTTCCGGCTCCAGGCGGCGCGACCAGCACCGCTGCCTCCCGCGACGCCAAGGCCGCCTTCAGAGGATCAAGCGCCTCCAGAATGGGCAGCGCGGCGAATTGAATCATTGCGACAACCGGATGAACCTTGACCCTTGACCGGGCGATAGGGTGCGGGTCTGGTGCGTGCAGCAATTTTGGACAAGCCCGAAACGGGCGATGGGGGAACGATGTGGCGTGTTAAGTCGCTCGATGCGATCTTGGCGACAGCCGAAAAGAAGTCGCTGAAGCGGTCGCTGGGTCCGGTTCAACTGACCTTGCTCGGCATCGGCGCGGTGATCGGCACCGGCATCTTCGTGCTGACCGCAACCGCGGCGCAGAAGGCCGGGCCAGGCATGATGGTCTCCTTCATCATCGCGGGCGTCATCTGCGCGCTCGCCGCTCTCTGTTATTCCGAACTGGCCTCGATGGTGCCGGTGGCGGGCTCGGCCTACACTTATTCCTACGCCGTAATGGGCGAACTGGTCGCATGGCTGGTCGGATGGGCCCTGATACTCGAATACGCGCTGGGGGCCAGCGCGGTGGCCGTGGGTTGGTCGGGCCATATCACCGGGCTTCTCGATGCAGTGGGAATACATCTGCCTCACGCGCTTACAGTCGGGCCGAAGCTCTCCATCGGCTTCGTCCACGGCGGCGAAGTCGGCGGACTGTTCAACCTCCCGGCAGTTCTGGTGACGGCGGCTGTGACCGCGCTTCTGGTCATCGGCACCAAGGAAAGCGCGACGTTTAACGCCGTACTGGTGGCGATCAAGGTTGCAGCTCTGACGCTGTTTGTGGTCATCACCCTGCCGCTCGTGTCTGGGCATATGAACAACTTCCACCCCTTCACCCCGCGTGGATGGGGCAACCCCTTCGACTCCACCGGGACTGGGGTTCTGGGCGCCGCCGCGTCGATCTTCTTCGCCTATGTGGGATTCGATGCGGTCTCCACCGCCGCCGAAGAGACCAAGAACCCGCAACGCAACGTACCAATTGGCCTTATCGCGTCCCTGCTCATCTGCACCGTCTTCTACCTCCTGGTGGCGGGCGGAGTGATCGGCTCCTTCGGGGCGCAACCGCTCATGGGGCCGGACGGCAAGTTCTTCACGGAAGGTTCGCCCGAACTCTACGCCAACGCCGCCTGTCAAAGCCTGCACGCGCCGCTGGTCTGTTCCAAGGAAGCGCTGGCCCACGTGCTGCGCGAGGTCAACCAGCCGTTCTTCGGCAATCTGCTGGGCCTTGCGGCGACCATCGCCCTGCCCTCCGTCGTCCTGTTGATGATGTATGGCCAGACCCGCATCTTCTTCGTCATGGCGCGCGATGGGCTCCTGCCGAGGCGACTGAGCGCGGTTCACTCGCGTTTCAGGACCCCGTGGGTGATTACCCTCGTCACCGGCGTGATCGTCGCCATCGCGGCGGCCTTCCTGCCCGTGGGCAGCCTGGCGGACTATTCCAACGCAGGCACCCTGTTCGCCTTCGCGGCCGTGTCGCTGGGGGTGATGATCCTTCGCTTCACCGACAAGAACCGGGTCCGCCCGTTCCGGACCCCGCTCCTGTTCGTCGTGGCGCCGCTTTCGATCCTTGGCTGCATCCTGCTGTTCTTCAGCTTGGGCATCGAGTCAAAGATGGTCTTCGTCGGTTGGACCGTCATCGGGCTGGTTCTCTATTTCGCTTTCGGGTTCTGGAACTCGAATGTGCGAACCGGCTATGAAGAGGACGTGGACCTCGACGACAGCGCCACGGGCCAACCACCAGCGTAAGCGACCGCGGCGGCGGCGCAGCCTTGCGTCGCCGCCGCCGGTCCCCAGATCAACCCCATGACCGACGCCTCTCCCATACGCGCCATCGTCGCCCCCGTGACGCCGCTACAGCAGAACTGCACCATCGTCTGGTGCACGAAGACCAACAAAGCGGCGATCATTGATCCGGGCGGCGAGGTCCCTCGCCTGCTGAAGGCCATCGCTGACAACGGCCTGACGGTGGAGAAGATCTGGATCACCCACGGCCACATGGACCATGCAGGCGGGACTGCTGACCTGAAAGCCGCCACTGGCGCGCCCATCGAGGGGCCTCACCGCGATGACCAGTTCTGGATCGACGGGATTGAGGCGGCTGGACGGCAGTACGGAGTGCCCGGCGCCAAGAGCTTCACCCCCGACCGGTGGCTTGAGGACGGAGACACCGTAACTCTGGGCGAGACGACTTGGAAGGTGCGCCACTGCCCCGGTCACACCCCCGGACACGTGGTCTTCATTAATGAGCACGCTCGTTTCGCTCAGGTCGGCGATGTTTTGTTCCAGGGCTCCATTGGGCGAACGGATTTCCCGCGCGGCAATCATGCCGACCTGATCAACGCCATCACCACGCGCCTGTGGCCCTTCGGCGACGACATCGCCTTCGTTCCCGGTCACGGTCCCATGTCGACCTTCGGAGCGGAGCGCCGGACCAACCCCTACGTCGCCGACGAAGTACTGGAGGCGGCGCGGCCATAGGCCGCCATCCGTGTCTGACCTATTTCAATCGCGACACGCCTGCGCCATGCTCTTCTGCCATGAGCCGACATATGGGAACCTTGCTTGAAGAACCCGCCGAGGTGGTCGTGACCGCCGCGCGCATCGTCGTGATCGACGACGATCCCGGTATCCGCGAACTCGTGTCGGAGTTTCTGGGAAAACATGGATTCGAGGTCAAGGCTGCGGCTGACGCAGCGGGACTGGCCCGCGCGCTGGCCAGCGCTCCTGTGGACCTCGTGATTCTGGACGTCATGTTGCCAGGCGAAGACGGGCTGCAGATATGTCGCCGTCTCGCGGCCAGCGATGGCCCAGCGATAATCATGCTTTCGGCAATGGGCGAGGAGACCGACCGCATCGTCGGGCTTGAGCTCGGCGCCGACGACTACCTGCCAAAACCCTGCAATCCGCGCGAGCTTCTGGCCCGGGTCCGGGCCGTCCTGCGTCGTCGCGGTGAGCCGCGTCCTGCCGAGGGGGCGCTTGGGGCGCAATGCGAGTTCGTTGGATGGCGCCTCGATCTGGTGCGTCGCGAGCTGAAGACGCCCGACGGGGTGATGGTGAACCTTTCCGGCGGGGAGTTTTCGCTTCTGCGCTCGCTTGTAGAGCGCCCGGAACGGGTTCTGACCCGCGATCAATTGCTCGATCTCGCGCGTGGCCCCGACAGCGACGCCTATGACCGCGCCATCGACGTACAGATCAGCCGCCTTCGCAAGAAGTTGGGTGATGGCGGTTCAGGCGCCGAACTGATCCGCACTGTCCGCAATGAAGGCTATATGTTCATGGCCAAGGTCACGCGCCGTTGACCCTTGACGCGCGCCTGGCCAGGACCCTGCGTCTGCCGCTGTTCGTACAGTTGCTGGCCTTGGTGCTGGTCAGCCTTGTGGCGGCCATAGCAATCAATGTCGCCATTGTCTTCTACCTGCCGCCGCCCGCCGCGGAAATTTTTCCTCTGAGCGAAGTTGCGGAGGCGCTGAAGGCCGAGGGAAAGACGGTGCGCGCGTCTAACGAACGCACCTTCACCTCGGAAGTAAAAAGCCACGTGACTCCCTTCGCGAGGGGGCGGGCTGGATTTCGCGAGACCGTCCTGGCGCGAAGCCTGGCCGACGATTTGCGCGTGCCGATCGACAAGGCGAGAATTGTGTTTCTGAAGCGGCCTCCTCCCGCCGCAATCCGCCACCTCACGCCGAATGCACGTCGGGGGGGACCGAGGACTTTCCGATTCGATGGCAATCTGCCGCCGCGAGGAACCCTTCCCAGTTTTCAGGAGCAGTTCGTCACCGCGCCCTTTGAAGCGTCCGTGCAGAAAGCCGACGGCAAGTGGTTGACGTTGAAGGTGGCGGAGTCCGGGTTTGTGAAGGCATGGCAGGAGCGGGTGCTGATCTGGTTCGCAATCAGTGCGATCCTGCTGATCCCGCTGGTCTACCTCTTCGCGCGGCGCCTGGCCTCGCCGATCACCGCCTTTGCACGGGCGGCGGAACGGCTGGGCCGCGATCCGAACGCGCCCCTGGTGGCGCTGAAGGGGCCAGCCGAGGTGGGCGTCGCCGCGGCTGCGCTCAATGAAATGCAACAGCGTTTGCGTCGCTACGTGCAGGATCGTACGGCCATGATCGGCGCCGTGGCGCACGATTTACGCACGCCCCTCACCCGCCTTCGCTTTCGCATCGAAGCCGTCCCAGAGCCTCTTCGTGCGAAAATAAGCGCCGACATCGACCAGATGGAGGCCATGATCGCCGCCACCATGGCCTTCGTCCGCGACGCCACTGACCCCGTGGAGCGCCGCAAGCTGGAATTGGTGTCGCTCGTGGAAAGCATAGCCGACGAGATGGCCGAAACGGGGCTGAATGTCACCGCTGAAGGCAATGGCCCAGTGGTCATCGAAGGCGATCCGGTCGGCCTGCGCCGGTTGGTGACGAACCTGATCGACAACGCCGTCAAGTTTGCGGGCAGCGCGCGCGCGCGGGTCTATGAGCAGGATGGTATCGCGGTAGTGGAGATCGATGACGACGGGCCCGGTATTCGGGAAGACCAACGCGAACGCCTGTTCGAGCCGTTTCAACGCAGCGAGCCTTCCCGGTCGCGCGAAACCGGCGGCGTGGGGCTTGGTCTTGCGGTCGTGCGCTCGGTAGCCCGCGCCCATGGGGGCGACGCAACCCTGCAAAATCGTAGCGAGGGCGGTCTTCGCGCCCGCGCCGAACTGCCGCTCTGATCGATGCGGGGCGCGGCGAAAACCCTGCTCTCACTCTTCGCCGCGCTGGCAACGTCGTGCCTCGCCGCCTGCGCCAGCGAGCCGGGCTATCAAACGGTGGGACGCGGCGGCTTTGGTCACGGCGGGGGTGGAGATTCCGCCCAGGACGGCGGCCTGCCCAACACCTTCATCAGTCCCGCTGGAAAGCCCTATCGCGCCAAGGACGGCGATCCCTACCCCGTGGCCCTTTGGTTCGCCGAAGCGGACACCGATCACGACGGCAAGCTGTCGCTGGACGAGTTTCGACGCGACGCCACGGCTTTCTTCAATGAACTCGACGCCAACCACGACGGGCTAATCGACGGGTTCGAGGCGCAACAGTACGAACAGAAGATCGCCCCGGAAATCCTTCCGCGGATCGAGGGGCTGGGTGCGGGCGAGGGAATGGACCTGGCTCTAGGTCGGGGCAGTCGAGGTCGGGGTGGCCCGGAAATCGGTGCTGTCCGGGGGGGTGGAGGTCCTGACACGGCAGGAGATCGGCGAGCCCAGGGCGCGGGACTGTTCGGTTTCCTGAATGAGCCGGAGCCGGTCAGCGCTTCAGACGCCGATTTCAACGGCAAGATCACGCTGAGTGAGTTCCTCGCCGCCGCTGATAGACGCTTCGCGGTGCTGAACGCCAAGGGCACGGGAACACTTACCCTGGCATCTCTGCCAAAGACCCCTATCCAGAACGCGCTGGAGCAGTTGGCCAAGCGTCGGGCGGCGCACCCGCCAAGCGAGCGCCGCCCCTGACGCTTAACGCCGCGCCAGAAGAATGCCCAGGATAAGACCGGCGGCGAAGGCGGATGCCGCGGAGACCCCTATGGCGATGAAGGGCTTGGTCTGCACCGTATCGCGCAGCACGTCGGTCTGATCGACCGCCCATTCGCGCGCGGCCGCCGCCCGTTCCTCGACGGCTCGCCGAAGCTCCGCCGCCCGATCCGCAGCCGCCTGCGCGGCCTCGCTGACAAACTGGTCGGCGTCGTCCATGGCTTCGTTCATTGCTCTCTCCACAGTGGGAATGACGGCTGGATGCAGCGCCAAGTTCATGCTGTGAATACCGGAGAGCCGCCGGGGTTCCTATCTTTTCAGGACGCTTGGCGATGCTGCTCGACTGGCGTGTGAAAGAACAGCGCCTGCGCCACCAGGGCCTTCACCGCTTCCTCGCGGAAAGGCTTGGTGATCAGAAAGGCCGGTTCCGGTTTATCGCCTGTTAGCAGGTGCTCGGGAAAGGCTGTGATGAAGATCACCGGAATATCGAAATCGTTCAGGATTTCCCGCGTCGCCTCGATGCCATTTGAGCCGTCCGCCAACTGGATATCAGCAAGCACCAGCCCGGGCTCGCTCTGTCGGGCGAGGGCGACCGCTTCCTGATGGGTCGCGGCGGTTCCAACTACCGTATGGCCAAGTTCGCGAACGACCCGCGTCAGGTCCAGGGCAATGATGGGTTCGTCTTCGATGATCAGGACCTTGCTCAGAAGTTGCTGATCGATGTCCTCTTCGGCGTCAGAGAGATGCTGGGCAAACACGGCGGCGGATACATCGAGTACCTGGGCCGCTTCGGGTGAACTAAACCCCTCCATTCCCACAAGCAGGAGGGCTGCGCGGCGGAAGGGTTGCAAACCTTGCAATCGGCGATCCGCGCCCGATTCCTCGGGAACACCGGCCGCCGTACCGGTCCAGACCTTGTGCAGCGTGCGATAGAGCGCCACGCGAAGCGGCAATTTGGGATCGAGGTGCAGCGCGCCGCCAAGGAGGCCTTCCATCGCCGTCCGCACAAGATCATCGCCAACGGCCTGAGATCCCGTCAACGCCCGCGCGTAGCGTCTCAGATAAGGCGCCTGCCTTGCGATCTGTTTCGGCATGGCTCCCCCGGGCTCCCGCGTCACCACTGGCGCGGCGGAACCCTTGGACCGCTTGACGCCGATGGACGTCGCTAAACGGTCCAGTCCCTTCAAAGTTCCGCCCTTGTTCTACATCCGCAGCCCAGATCAGGTAGTCGCTGCAACCCGACCATAGCCAAGGCCAAGACCGGCGTCCCCGCGCCTTCCGACGCAGGGCGATTAGCGCGCGATGTCTATTGGCCCATCACGTTGCCAATGATGTTGATGCCCAGGGAGATGATCATCGTGTTGAAAAAGAATGCAATTGCGGCGTGCACCGTGATCAGGTTGCGAAACCGGCTGGACATGATGTTGAAGTCCGAAACTTGGCAGGTCGCGCCCACGCAAACCGCCACGTAGATGAAATCGCGGTAGGTGGTCGGTCGTTCGCCGGGAAACTTGATACCACCGTCTTCCTCCCCGTCCTCGTCACGATCACCGAAATATCGGTGGGTGTAGTGCAGCGTGAACAGGGCCTGCACCACCAGCCAGCTCAACACCAGCGTGGATGCCGACAGGGCGGCGAGCCACAGCGGGGCAGTGTGGTGATGGCCTCCTTTCGCTTCACGCAGAGCCATGATGATGGCGCCAAGGCTGGCCACTACACAGGCGAGGATAAGACTCATTAGAACCGCTCGGTTCTCGTCCTCCTGCTTGGCCCGGGCGCGAACCTTGGCCTCATCGTTTACGAGAAAGGCCCAGATCGTCGGCATGAGAAAGGCGATAGCGGCGACATCCCACCCGATCAGACCCGATGCGCCAGGCATGACTCCAAGTGAAGACGCCGCGCCGCCCGCCACAATCCCGAAGATCGCCGCAACAATGTCTCGCAAACGGTATCGGAGAATATCCATGAAGTGCACTCCTTGAGCCGAGCGGCGTCCGTGGCCCTGCCAGGATCCCGCGATTCCCTCCATTGACTGGAACTGTATTCGCGATGGAGGGGGAACCCTGCGAGGCGCGGGCCATTTAACCCTCAACGCCGCCAAGCTCAGGCGAATTAGCAACAGGAGCGAGGACACCATGGCTCAACAATCGAACGCCTCAGGCACCACTGGTAAATCTAACCGGGGTTTCGCCTCGATGGACCGCGAGAAACAACGGGAAATCGCGCGCAAGGGCGGTGAAAGCGTCCCTAACGAGAAACGCAGCTTTTCGCAGGATCGAAGTCTGGCGGCGGCCGCGGGCCGAAAAGGTGGAGAGGCGTCGCAAGGGGCGCGGCGCAAGGTCGATTAGGTCTGACGTTCCTAATCGGGCGTGTGGGTAATCTCAGGCGTCGAGAAAGAGTTCCCCGTTCGCAAGAGCCTGTTCCAGCGCGTCGGTTAGCAGATCCCATTGACCAGGCATCGGTGACGTCACAACGTCCTCGAATAGGACCTTCAAGCCGGAGCATACAGAGCCGACTGCGGGCGGTGATAACAAATCCATCGATTAGGCTTACCGCTTCAACTGCGCGCATATGAAGCAGCAGAATGCGCCTATGGCAACGAGATAAACGGCGCGCGTGTAAATTGTGAAATACTGCTCGCCTCATGAGCGACGCGATCTTGGACCTGAACGCGTCTTTCAAAGCGACGATCAAATCGCCTAGCCCTTGGCAATCTCCATTCGTACAGCAAGTCCGGGGCGATTGTCGTCAAGCTTCAATATTCCCCCGTGAAGCTTTGCGCAGGCGACGGCGATAGCCAGCCCGAGCCCCGAACCACCCGGCCCGCGCGCGGGGTCGAGTCTCACGAATCGTTCCTGAACGTGCCCCTTCTGATCGTCGGGCACTCCGATTCCCGTATCGGCTACGGTGATTTGAATGGTTGGGCCGAGATCCTCGACCAGCACCCGGACCTCCACGCCCCGACCCGCGTGGATCGCGACATTGTGCAAAAGGTTTCCGACCGCTTGCCGAAGCAGAGCCTCGTGGACCTGAGCGACCACCGGTTCCTTGCCCTCCACGACCGTCAGGTTCTGGCCCGCGTCCTCGATGATCGGCGAAAAGACTTCCGCAGTGTCGGCGACGAGAGCGGAGACGTCGACGTTACGCATCATCTCGCGCGACAGGCCGGTCTCGGCGCGGGCGATGTCCAACATGGCGGAGAGGGTCGCGAGCGTGCGGTCGATCTGCCCGTGAGCGTCCTCAATGGCGTCCAGACGTTCGTCCTCGCTGGCGCCAGGATGCAGGGCTCGGGCCAGCGCCCCTTTCATGCGGGTCAAGGGCGATCTGAGATCGTGAGCCAGACTGTCCGTCACCGTCCGCATCCCAGTCATCAACTCTTCGATCCGTTCCAGCATGGCGTTGAGAGAGACGCTCACGCGCCCGAACGGGTCATGCGGATCGGCGATGGATGTGCGGGCCGAAAGATCGCCGCCAGCGATCCTCTCCGCCGTGGCGGCGATAGCATCGACCCGGCGGAGCATCCTCGCGTTGAGGATATATCCAGCGATCAGACCCGCCACCACCACGATGCCTAGGGCCGCCAGGAACCCGTCCAGGATCGACCGCTCGAACTGACGCAGGTTCGACTGATCGCGCCCGACCACCAGGATCGATCCATCCGGCATGATCGTGGTCGCCACGTGCAGTACGGCGGGACGCGGCTTTTTCAGGCGCACGACGGACCAGTCTGCGTCTACAAACTCGCGTTGATATACCGCGATGTCGCCAGCAAGCGGCGCGCCGTGCTCGCTGAACAGGCCATAGCGCTCCCCCCCCGTAGAAAAGCGCGAGCGTCGAGCCACCGAGGAGGTAAGACTGGCCAGCCCCTGCTCTTGATCGAGCTCAAGCAGAAGATCACGTTCGGCCAGGGCTTCGGCGCGTTCGCGTTCGAGAATGATCCGCTCACCCGTGCGATAGACCACGACCAATGCGGCGGCGCTGGCGCCCAGCACCAGCACGACTGCAAAGATAATAAAGGCTGAGGGTTTTAGGCGCCGCAATTCACCTAACGCCGCACGGATCACATCTCCCCTCCCCGCCTCCGCCACGACTAGGGTGCTTCGGACAGGCGATAACCAACGCCGCGCAGGGTGTGTAGCAGCGGCATGGCGAAACCGTCGTCGAGCTTTTTACGCAAGCGGCTGATGTGGGTGTCGATGATCGAGGTGTGCGGATCGAATCGGTAGTCCCACACCTGTTCCAGCAGCATGGTGCGGGTGACGACCCGGTCCTTGTTGCGCAGGAAATATTCCAAAAGCTTGAACTCGCGTGGCAAAAGGTCGAGCGCCTTGCCCGAGCGCGTCACCTTGCGCGACAACAGGTCCATCACGAGGTCGGCGCAGCGCAGCACCGTCTCCACCGACTTGCCGCCCCGCCGACGGATCAGGTTCTCCAGCCGGGCGTGAAGCTCCGAAAAGCCGAACGGCTTGGTCAGGTAGTCGTCGCCGCCCGCGCGCAGGCCGATCACCCGCTCATCCAGTTGCGCCAGCGCCGAGAGGATCAGGATCGGCGTCTCGACCCCTCCTGCCCGGAGCGCTTTGATGACCGAAAGCCCGTCCATGCCCGGCAACATCCGGTCCATGATCACCGCGTCGAAGGCGGAGGATGAAGCCAGATAGAGCCCGTCGCGCCCGTCGGCCACGTGCTCGACCGTGAACCCCGCCTCGCGCAGCCCCTTGGCGATGTAGTCAGCGGTGTCGGCGTCGTCTTCGACCACCAGTATTCTGCCGCTCATACGGTTCTCCTTACTCAATGCTGGCGTGAACTGCGATTGCGGCACAGAGCGGGCGTCGAACTCGCAAAGCTGTAAGGCGATCCGCGTCGCCCGTCACCCACCGGTGGCTTGCTTTGGCGGGCGCATCCGGCAAAGGTCGCCCTCTTTCAAGTCAGAGGCCCGTCCATGTCGCGTCAATTCACGCTCTTCATCCTGCTGGGAATGGTGCTGGGGATCGTCGCGGGCGCGCTGTGCAACGTCACGATCCACGATCCGGCGCAGTTGAAGGACGCGGCGGGCTATTTCTCGCTGATCACCGACATCTTCCTTCGGCTAATCAAAATGATCATCGCGCCGCTGGTGTTCGCCACCCTGGTTTCCGGAATCGCCCACATGGGCGACGGCAAGGCAATCGGGCGGATCGGTGCAAAAACTATCGGCTGGTTCCTCCTGGCGTCGATCACCTCATTGGTGCTGGGCATGGGAATGGTGACGCTGCTGCATCCAGGATCAGGACTTCACCTAGCCATCCCCGCCGCCCCTGTCGCCGCTGCCGGCGGGGTTCAAAGCACCCTGTCGCTGAAGGATTTCCTGGCGCACGTCTTTCCAAGTTCGGTGGTCGACGCCATGGCCAAAAACGAGATCCTGCAGATCGTGGTCTTTTCCGTGTTCGCCGGAACAGCCATCGCGGCTGTGGGCGAGAAGGCGGCAGGGCTGCTGTCGCTGGTAGAGCAACTGGCGCAGGTCATGCTGAAGATGACCAATTACGTTATGCGTTTCGCCCCGTTTGCGGTGTTCGCGGCGCTGGCCTCGACCGTAGCGACGCAAGGCCTCGGCATCCTGACCACCTATGCCGCCTTTGTGGGGGGCTTCTATGGCTCGCTGGCGATCCTGTGGGCGCTGCTCATTCTGGCCGGGTTCCTGGTGGTGGGACGCCGCATCGGCGGCCTGATCGGGGCCATTCGCCCGCCTATGCTGCTGGCTTTCTCCACCGCCAGTTCCGAAGCCGCCTACCCGCGCACGCTTGAGGAGCTTGAGCTGTTCGGTGTCTCTAAACGCATCGCCAGCTTCGTCCTGCCGCTGGGCTATTCGTTCAATCTGGATGGATCGATGATGTACACCACCTTCGCCACGCTGTTCATCGCCCAGGCCTACGGGATCGATCTGAGCTGGGGGCAGAAGGCGACCATGCTCTTGATACTGATGGTCACCTCCAAAGGCATCGCCGGAGTGCCGCGCGCCTCACTGGTCGTGATCGCCGCGACCTTGCCGACCTTCAAGATTCCTGAAGCCGGGCTGGCTTTGATCATTGCCGTGGACCACTTCCTCGACATGGGGCGCAGCGCCACAAATGTGATCGGCAACTCCGTCGCCGCCGCCGCCGTCGCCCGCTGGGAGCGCGAGCTAGGACCCGCTCGCCCGGCGCTGGACGTGGCAGACCTGCCCGCGGTTTAGGCATACCTTCTGTTGTGAGCCTCGCTTTGGTTTGTAAGAGCGCAATAAAGAAACCCTCAACAGCGCCACTATAATCACCGTGCATGAATGTCTAATTTTCGCCTTATTAGCTGGTCGCTATTTTTATAGGGAACCGT
Organism: Caulobacterales bacterium; assembly: GCA_038327995.1. Taxonomy (GTDB): domain Bacteria; phylum Pseudomonadota; class Alphaproteobacteria; order Caulobacterales; family Caulobacteraceae; genus CAIOYC01. Next base: position 46,339 of record JBBQLP010000003.1, read on the forward strand.
GTTTGATCGAAGTCGTTCTTATCCCACTATTTAAAAACAACGGGAGGCCGACATGGTCACCAATACCTTCGACATCAACCAACCAGTCGTCAATAACGACGCCTCAGATATGTTCGCTCAAAGCTCTGCACTCTACAGCCGCCTGGGCAGCCGTAAGACCAAGACTTCACCTTGGCTGGTGATCGTGCCCCTTGCGGCGCTGGTTATCGCTGGCGGTGTTGTCCTGGCGACGTCGGCGCCCAAGCATGGCGCGATCCACACCCTTAGCACCACCACCATTACACCGGCCGCAGCGACTGCTCCCGTCTTGGCGGCGCCCGCCGCGACCACGCCGGTCGTGACGCAGAAGATAAGGACCACTGCGGTTCAGCACATCGTGACCACCACTCCGGTCAAGCGAGCCGCTACGGTCACGACCACGACCGTCAAGCGAACGGCGCCCCTAGCGCGAGCTACTGCGCCAATCGCCCGGACCCCCGCACCCACAGCGCGCACGGCCCCGGCGATCCCGGACGCGTCGAACCTTCCGCTGACACTCACGCCGGCGCCGATCCAGTCGACGCCCGCCCCAGTAACGGAAGCCGCGCCGCCGATTATAACCACCCCGGCGCCGGTTACGCCGCCTGCAGCGAGTTCGCCCCCGGGCTAGAGGGTCCGGTCCATAGATCATTGAAGGCCGTCCGGTTCGCCGGGCGGTCTTTTTCGTGGCGCGACCCTATGGCCTGATGTGGTTAGACGTGATGGGATCGGGCATGATCTTCGACGACATTCGCCGCATCGCGCTGGCCCTGCCGGGGGTTGAGGAGCGCACCAGCTACGGGACCGCCGCCTTCTTCGTCGGCAAGAAGCTTCTGGTGCGGCTAAAGGAAGACGGCCAGGACGTGGTGTTTCGCATGGGTCTGGACGAGAAAGCGTTTCTGATAGAGGCCGACCCCGCCACCTTTTACGAGACCGATCACTACAGGGGCTGGCCCGCCGTTCTGGCCCGGCTCGCCATGCTGGACGAGCCCACGGTCTCGCACCTCATAGAGCGGCAATGGCGCGCTTCGGCGCCGAAGAAACTTCTCAAAGCGCTCGAGTCGGGCAAAGCCGCCGATGCCTGACGCGCCAGTGGTTGTGGATGCGCGCGGCCATCGCTGCCCTGCGCCGACGCTTCGCCTGCGCCGGGCGATGGAAAACCTGTCGGCGGGCGAGACGATTGACCTACTGGCCGACGACCCGCTCGCCCGGATCGATGTGCCGCATTTCCTCAATCAGACGGGACACGCCCTGATCTCGGTGCAGATCGAAGACGCCGGTTGGCGGTTTCGAGTGCGCAAAGCCGGTTAGGCTGCAGCCCCGCTGGCGCGCAGCTCCGCAATGTCCGATGCGCTGAACCCCCAGTCCGACAAGGCCGCTTCCGTATCTGCGCCGATGCCCGGAGGCGGTCCCTGAACTACTCCGGGCGTGACGGAGAAGCGCGGCGCGGGAGCGGGTTGAACCACCCCCTCGATCTCCACGAACGTCTTGCGCGCCACATTGTGGGCGTGCCTGGGCGCTTCATCCAGGCTGAGCACCGGAGCGAAACAGATGTCGGTCCCCTCCATGAGCTCGCACCACTGCGAGCGCGTCTTGGCGGCGATGATTGCGGCGAGCTTGGTTTGCAGTTCGGGCCAATCGCTCCGGCTCATCTGCTTCTGGAATTGCGGATCGGTAAGCCCTGCCTTTTCAACCAGCAGCGCGTAGAATTGGGGTTCGATGGAGCCCAGCGCGATCCACTCGCCGTCCGCGCATTTATAGGTGTCGTAGAAGTGCGCTCCGCCATCCAGCATGTTGTCGCGCCGCTCGCCCGTCCACATACCCAGCGCCTTGAAGCCGTAGAACATCGACAGGAGCGAAGCGGCACCGTCGGTCATGGCCACATCGACCACCTGACCCTGCCCGGTCGCTCGGGCGTGGATCACCCCGGCCAGCAAACCGAACGCGAGATAGAGCGCACCGCCGCCAAAGTCGCCGACGAGATTGAGGGGCGGGATCGGCTTGTCCTTCGTCCCGATGGCGTGAAGCGCGCCAGAGAGTGCGATGTAGTTGATGTCGTGTCCGGCGGCGTTGGCGAGAGGACCCGTCTGTCCCCAGCCGGTCATCCGCCCGTAAACCAGCTTCGGATTACGAGCGAGTGCTGCGTCCGGGCCAAGCCCCAGCCGCTCCATGACGCCGGGCCGAAACCCCTCGAACACCGCGTCTGCGTTCTCCATCAGCTTCAGACAGGTCTCTATGGAGGCCGGGTTTTTGAGGTCGAGCGCAATCGAGCGTCGTCCCCGCTGGGTGACGGAAAACCGGTCGACCGTCGTACGCGATCCGCCAACAGGTCCGCTCTTGCGGTCGATACGCACCACGTCGGCTCCAAGGTCCGACAATAGCATCCCGCAGAAGGGGCCCGGGCCGATCCCGGCGAACTCCACCACCTTCAATCCAGACAGGGGACCTGAGGCCATGATCGTTTCTCCCAATTTGTATCGTGGTTTGAGCGGCGCTGTTAGAGCGATTGTCCGTCGTCAATGGTGAAGAGCGAGCCGGTTATCGCCGCGCCCGCGCCGCCGCAGAGCAGGAGCAGTGTCTCGTCCAGCACGGTCTCGTTCATCAGGCGGCGACGAGGGAAGCTGGCGATCTGTTTCTTTCCGCCTTCGGTTACGAACCAGTGGGCGTTGATCTCTGTCTCGATGTAGCCGGGGCAGATGGCGTTTACGGCAATCCCCTTCCTTGCCCACTCCCGCGCCAAAGCCTTGGTCAGCATGGCGACGCCAGCCTTGGAGGCGCAATAGGCGGAGAGTCCCGGCAAGACGGTGGTTGCGGCGATGGAGGCGATGTTGACGATCCGCGCCTCACCGCGCTCGGCAACGCCGCTGTCGATCATTCGCCGGGCGGCCTCCCGCGCCACAAAGAACACGCCGCGTACATTGACGTTGAAGGTCTCGTCCCAGGTCTCAACGGTAAGGTCGAGCGCCATCCCCTCCCCGCCGACCCCGGCGTTGTTGATCAGGATGGAAATCGGGCCGAGCGCCGCCTCTGCTGCATCGAGCGCCGGGCCGATGGCGGCGGGATCTGAAACGTCGAGCGCAATGGCCACGGCCCGTCCCCCTGCGCCCTCGATCCGCTCCACCTCGAGCTTTAGCCGGTCTTGGCGCCGTCCCATCAGGGCGACCGAAGCGCCCGCCTTGCTCAACACATGGGCGAAGCGGCGACCTAGCCCGCTGGTCGCGCCCGTCACCACGGCGACCCGATCCTGCAGCGGCTTGGATGTCATCGGCAGCCCCTTGATCTGCTTGCGACTTCGCGCCCAAAGCTTATGGTCGGCGAGACGATTCCGGCCCGGAAATCGCCCGGCCTGTTGGCGAATAGCCCGGACTCCGAGGGGCCTCAAGCCGGACGTAGGGGAAGGCGCGCGTGAGTATCGGGGATAAACAGATCGGGTTGCCCCACGCGCGCGTATTGATCCTAGCCAAGGACGACCGATTGGCGGGCCCCTTGTCCGCTGGGCTGGATCGCCTCGACTGGCGCACCGTCACGGCGCGTGGGATCAATTCGGCGCTGGCGGCGCTGGTAGATTTGCAAGTCGATGTGGCGATCCTCGATCTCACAGACGGAGAGATCGACAGCTTCACCGCCGCCGCCCGACTGAAGGCGGCTTATGCCCCCCGCCGCCTGCCGGTCATTGCGCTGGGCGAGGCAGGCGGGGCGATAGATTCCGGGCCGTTCGATCTGGTGATGAGCGGACCGGCACACCCGACCCAGATGGCTCTGCGGCTGGAGAGCCTTGTACGCGCCGCCGTTGCGGAGGACGAGTTCGAGCTTCGCGCCAAGACCTTCGCCGAGCGGGGTCGCCGCCTTGAGCCACCCGAGCCTGATCGCGCGTCGTTGCAGGTGTTGACCATAGGCGAACCGGCGCCCAAGTTCCTCGCCCTGTCCCATGCGCTTCGGGGGATCGGCGGCGAGACCACCGGCGCTTTTACCGCCTATACCGCCTTCGACTATCTGCACGACCGCGCCTTTGACGCCGTGGTGTTGTGGGGCGGTCAGGGCCAGACCGAGGCCATGTCAATCGTCACCGGGATGCGGCGCAATACCCGTCTGTTTCATATCCCGACCATTCTCTACCTGGAGTCGGGCGAGGATATCGGCGAGGAGGCCGTCTATACCCGCGGGCTGACCGACATCGCCACTGCCGATACCCCCGAAACGGAAACCGCTCGGCGCGTTGCAGCCCTGGCGCGGACCTATCGCCGTGAGGCTTCGATCCGGGCGGCGCTGGAACGGGCGCGGGGCTCAGGGCTGATGGACGCCGCCACGGGGCTGTTCACGCGCGACCTCTTCGCCGCGCATCTCGCGCGCCTCGCCGCCGCCATGCACGCCCGCAAGCGCAAGCTCTCGGTCGCGGTGCTAAGGATCGCCGATACAGCGGATACGCCTCGTATGCGGGCCGAGGGGTGGCTCGACCGCGCCATTCCCCAGATCGGGTCGATGATGGGGCGGTTGGTGCGGGCGGAAGATACGGTGGCCAGGCTGGCGCCCGACGTGTTCGCCCTCGCCCTTCCGGCTGCGGGCGCCACGGCGGGCCGGGCGGCGGCGGAGCGGATTGCAGCGGTGATCGCCTGCACCGCCTTCGACGCCGGAGAAGGCCGCACCCCCTTCACCGTGGAGTTCGACGTGGGCGTTTCCGAAGTGCAGGCTGGAGAGTCCGCTGCGCACACCCTGGAACGCGCTGCCGCCAGTGCCTCGACCCGGCAGGCGGTCTGACCGTGAGCGCCGCATGAGCGTCCCGGGCAGCACTGAAATGGTGAAGGTCGATTTCGTCGCCGATGTGGTCTGCCCCTGGTGCTATCTTGGCTGGCGAGCGCTTTCACTCGCCATCGAGCGTGCGCCAGATGTGCTCACAGAAATAACCTGGCGCCCGTTCCTGCTGGACCCGAGCATCCCCGAAACCGGCGTCGACCGCCGTGCTTATATGTCGGCGAAGTTCCCCGACCAGTCCCGCCTCGATGACGCCCAAGCCAACATCAAGGCTATGGGTGCGGAGCTTGGGATCGAGATGGACCTTGGCCGCATCGCCGTCTCTCCCAACACCTTGGCCGCCCACCGCGTGATCCGCTGGGCAGGCGCGGCGGGATTGCAGGAGGAGGTCCTGAACGCCCTTATGGCGGCCTATTTCCGTGAAGGTCGGGACATCGGCGATCCGGGGGTGCTTGCAGACATCGCCGAAGAAGCGGGCATGGACCGCGCCGCTGTTCTCAACCGCCTCTCCGGACCGGACGATATCGTCGCCCTCACCAACGAATATCAAACCGCCGCCGAGGCGGGCGTGACCGGCGTGCCCTTCGCCATCTTCAATGGCCAGATGGCCGTTTCCGGGGCGCAATCGCCGGAGCGGTATCTGCTCGCCCTCAGCAAGGCCGCATCCAAGGCAAGGGCCAGCGGCGACTAACCCATCAGATAGTCGCTCGGGGTGGGCGGCAATTGGAGTTTGAGCGATGCATCCGTCTTCCACACAACTGATCGTCTACGCGGTCGTCGCTGTTCTGGTGATAGGCTTGTTCGCCTTCCGAATGCGGCGAATGATGCAGGCGACGCCCTTCGATCCCTATCGAGCGTGGATTTTGCCGCTGCTCTTTCTAGTCCTCAGCGGAGCTCTGCTTGCGACTGCGCGACCAACCGGGCCGGAATGGCTTTGGGTGATCGGGACATTCGTGGTCGGACTGGTGCTGGGCTACCTGCGCGGAGCGTCCATCAAAATGAATGTCGACCCCACGACGGGCAGACTTCTGGCCCAAGGTTCGGCTGCGGCGATGGTGTTCATCGTCGTATTGATCCTGGCGAGGTCCGGTCTCAGCTATCTGCTGCAAAGCCAGGCCACCTCGATCGCCCTTCGTCCGGTCATGGCGAATGTTCTGCCCTCAGTGCTGGGCGCCGGTCTGTTTGTCGCGCGGGGGATCGAGATGGGGCTCAGAGGTCACAAGTTGCTGACGTCCGCCAAAGCCGCGCCGCCCTCCGCGCTGGCGGACGTTCCCTGACCGCCTTTAGGCCGCCAGCGCCACCTTGGCGAGTTGGGCGAGGATCTTCTCGGCCGCGTTGAGGCGGGCTTCGGAGGTTTCCCACTCGCCCTTAACCACCACCTTGTGGTCTGGGCGCACCCGCCACTCGTTCGGACGGCGCTGAATGAGCTGGACGAGACCCATCGGGTTGGGGAAGGCGTCGCCGCGGAAGGTGACGACCGCGCCCTTCGGTCCCACATCGATCTTGGAGGCGTTGGCCTGGCGGCAGAGGCCTTTGATCGCCACCACCTTCAGAAGCTGGTCCGCCTCTTCCGGCAATGGCCCGAAGCGGTCGATCAGTTCGGCGGCGAGGGCTTCGCGGTCCTCCGGTCGTTCAGCCTCTGACAGACGGCGATAGAGTGAGAGACGCACGTTCAGGTCCGGCACATAGGCCTCGGGGATCAGCACCGCAGCGCCCGCGTTGATCTGCGGCGACCAGCCCCGATCCGACGCGGGCTCCTCAGCCCCCTTGGCGCGAAGCTCGTTCACCGCGTCCTCCAGCATCTGCTGGTAAAGTTCGACGCCGATTTCCTTGATGTGGCCGGACTGTTCCTCGCCCAGAAGGTTGCCACCGCCACGGATGTCGAGGTCGTGGGACGCAAGCTGGAAGCCCGCGCCCAAACTGTCCAGCGACTGCAGAACCTTCAGCCGCTTGTCCGCCGCCTCGGTGATCGGCTTGTCCAGCGGCGTGGTCAGATAGGCGTAGGCGCGGGCCTTCGCCCGGCCTACCCGGCCCCGAAGCTGATAAAGCTGCGACAGGCCGAACATATCCGCCCGGTGGATGATCAGGGTGTTGGCCGTCGGAATGTCCAGCCCGGACTCCACGATAGTGGTGGACAGAAGCACATCGTATTGTCCGTCGTAGAAAGCGCTCATCACCTCTTCGAGCTGGGTCGGCGCCATCTGGCCGTGACCAATTACGAACTTCACCTCTGGAACCTGTTCGCGCAGGAACCTTTCGACGCCGGTGAGGTCTGCGATGCGGGGAACCACGAAGTAGGCCTGCCCGCCGCGATATTTCTCCCGCAACAGGGCTTCGCGCAGCACCACGGGATCGGAGGGGGTGACGTAGGTGCGTACGGCCAGCCTGTCGACCGGCGGGGTGGCGATGATCGACATATCGCGGATGCCGCTGAGCGACATTTGAAGTGTTCGGGGGATCGGCGTGGCGGTCAGGGTCAGCATATGCACGTCGGCGCGGAGCGCCTTCAGCGCCTCTTTATGCTTGACGCCAAAGTGCTGCTCTTCATCGACGATCACCAAGCCAAGGTCCTTGAACCCGACCTGTTTGGAGAGGACCGCGTGGGTGCCGATCACCACCTCGACTTCGCCCGCGGTCAGGGCTGCGCGGGTCTCATTGGCTTCCTTGCCGGGCACCATGCGCGAAAGCTGGCGCACTTTCACCGGCCAGCCCGCGAACCGCTCGGTGAAGGTCTTGTAGTGTTGCCGCGACAGGAGCGTTGTGGGGCAGACGATGGCCACCTGATGTCCCGTCATGGCGACGATGAAGGCTGCCCTGAGCGCCACCTCGGTCTTGCCGAAACCCACATCCCCGCAGATCAGACGGTCCATCGGCTTTCCAGCGGAAAGGTCTGAAATGACGTCGGAAATCGCGTTGAGTTGATCCTCCGTTTCCTCGTATGGGAAGCGGGCGCAGAACTCGTCGAACAGGCCGTGGGGCGGGTCGATCTCCTCGGTGGATTTCATCTGCCGTTGGGCGGCGAGCAGGATCAGTCCCTCGGCCATTTCGCGCAGGCGTTGCTTGGCCCTGGCCTTCCGCGCCTGCCACGCCGCGCCGCCCAGGCGGTCAAGCTGCACCCCTTCGCTCTCGGAGCCATAGCGGGTCAGAAGATCGATGTTCTCCACCGGCAGGTAGAGTCGCGCCTCCCCGCCGTACTGAATGTCGAGGCAATCGTGCGGCGCGCCCGCCACATCAAGGGTCTTCAGCCCTTCGTAGCGTCCGATACCGTGGTCGATGTGCACCACCAGATCGCCCGGCGTCAGGGACGTGGCCTCAGCCAGGAAGTTGGCGGCGCGGCGCTTCCTGCGGGGTCGGGCCAGCCGGTCGCCCAGGATATCTGTTTCGGAGATGACGGCGAGGTCGTCGGTCTCGAACCCGGTTTCTAGCGGCAGGACCACCCGTTGCGGCGGCTTCTGCTTCGTGCCGGGCACGCCGAACGACAGGGCGTCGGACCAGTCCTGGGCGAAGCGCACCTTGCCGAGGCAGTGGTCGGCCAGCATGGTTCCCAGACGATCGGACGAGCCATCAGACCACGAAGCGAACAGCACTCGCTTGCCTTTTTTGCTGAGCGCCTTGGCGTGCTCGGCGACCGCCTCGAACAGGTTGATGCTGTCCTGCTGGCGCTCCGGCGAGAAACTGCGGCCCGTTCGCGCGCCGAGATCGACCACCGACAGGTTTTCCTCGCGCACGAATGGGGTGAAGCGCCGCTCCACATGACGGGCCATCGCCGCGTCCCATTCCTCCGGCGCGATGTAGAGGGCGTCAGGCTTCAGCGGGCGATAAACCGAGCCGCCGCTCTTGGCGGTGCGGGCCTTCATCTGCTCGATGCGGGCGTCGAAGGCGTCTGTCACCGTCGCCCAGCGCTCGTCCCGCGCCTCGACCGCCTGATGATCCAGCGCGATCAGGACCCCCTCTCCCACATAGTCGAACAGGGTCTCCATGCCCCCGTAAAGCAGGGGCAGGAAGTGCTCCATGCCTGCCCGGCGCCCGCCTTCACTGACCGTGTCGTAGAGGGGATCGTCGTTCACCGCCCCGAACGCCGCCACATAACCAGCGCGGAATCGCGAGACGGTCTCTGCGTCGATGAGGGCTTCGGATACAGGCAGAAGATCTACGCTGGCGATCTGGCCGGTGGAGCGCTGGGTTTCCGGGTCAAAGCTCCGGATCGATTCCAGGGTGTCGCCGAATAGATCGAGCCGCACCGGCTCCTCAGCGGCGGGGGGAAAGACGTCAATCACCCCGCCCCGGATGGCGAACTCGCCGCGTTCGGAAACGGTGGAGGCGCGGGCGTAGCCGTTGACGGCGAAATAGCGTTCCAGGTCGGCCACCGCCACGTCGCGCCCGGTGCGCGCCTGATAGCTGGCCTTTGCGACGGCGCTTCTTGGCGGCACCCGCTGCATCATGGCAGGAGCGGTGGTGATGACCACGAGCGGCTTGGGCTCAGACCCTCTGTGGTGCGACAACTGGCTCAACGCCGCCATCCGGGTCGCCGCAACGCTGGCCGAAGGACCAGTGCGATCATAGGGAAGGCAGTCCCACGAGGGGATGCGAAGCTGTTCCAGCCCCGCGTCGAAGAAGCGCAACGCGTCAGCGAAATCGTTCGCGCGCTGACCGTCTCGGGCGACGAACACCACCACGCCCTTGTGCGCCCTGGCCAGGTCGGCGAGCACCATGGCGTCGAACCCTTCGGGCGCGCCCGCAAGGTCGATCCGCCCACGCCCCTTGGCGATCCCGGTCACATCCACGATCAGCCGCTGATGTCAGTGCGCGAAGCGCGTGCGTGGAAGCGGAACGCACAGATACGGCTCATCAGCGGCGTGTCGTGCGCGTCGGGGATAGGCGCCACGCCCATAATCCAGGCGTAGAGGTCCTGATCCGGCGTCTCTAGTAGCGCCTCGAACTCGTCGAGTTCCGCTGCCGTCATGGCACCCACACGGGTGTCAGCGAATGGACCCAGAATCAGGTCAGCCTCAACAAAGCCCCGGCGCCAGGCGCGGAACTTGAGCTTCTTCAGGCGGGTGGCGTCGGGCGAGGCGTCGGCTGTCATGAGAGGCTGGCGATATAGGGCGCCGCACCGCCAGACGCCAGCGCGCGCCGCGCCTCAAAACGCTATGCTGGGCCCATGCGCCCGGAGATTCTCTTTCCGCTCTTCGCTCCGATCTCGACCCTGAAGGGGGTCGGGCCGAAGATCGCGCCCTTGGTCGAGCGGGCGGCGGGGCCGCTCGTGCGGGACCTCGTATTCTTTCCGCCCCAAGGGCTGATTGACCGCCAGCCTGCCAAGGTTGTCGACGCGCGGCTTGGGGCGGTGCAGACCTTCGTTGTTCACATCGACGGCCACAAACCGCCAGTGCGATCCGGCGGCCCCTATGTGATCCGAGTCACTGATGACACCGGATTTATTTTTCTCCAATGGTTCAAGGGCTACGGGCCGCATCTTGCCGCTTCCCACCCTATCGGCGCGGCCCGCGCGGTGAGCGGCAAGGTCGAGCTGTTCGGCGATGTGCGCCAGATGGCCCACCCGGACTTCATGGTTCCCGCCGAGCGGGTTGCGGACATTCCGCGCTTCGAGGCTGTCTATGGCGCCACGGTGGGGCTGCCCTCCCGCACTCTGCGGCGACTGGCGCTCGAAGCGCTGAACCGCGCGCCCGGTTTGCCCGAATGGCAGGACCCGGCTTGGCTGGCGCGCCAAGGCTGGACGGGGTGGAGGGACGCCCTCCTTGCCCTGCACGCCCCGCAATCAGAGGCCGACCTTTTGCCGAACGCGCCCGTGCGCGCGCGGCTCGCCTACGACGAGCTTCTGGCCCACCACCTGGCTATGGCCCAGCGCAAGGTCGCCCGCCGCGCAGAGCCCGCCACATCCATACCGGGCAGCAGCGTCTCGGGCCGAATGCAGGCCGCCCTGCCCTACACCCTGACCGGCGCGCAGATAAGAACGCTGGCGCAAATCCGGGCCGACCTCGGATCGGGCGGGCGAATGTCACGGCTGGTTCAGGGCGATGTCGGATCGGGCAAGACGGTGGTGGCGATGCTGGCCATGGCGGATGTGGCGGCGGGTGGGCAGTCGGTCCTGATGGCGCCCACCGAAATCCTCGCCCGCCAGCACTTCGAGACCATCGCCGGACCTCTTGAAGATATGGGGATAAAAGCAATTCTCCTGACCGGACGCGACAAGGGCTCGCCGCGCTCGGAAAAGCTGGCGGGTCTGGCCGCGGGAGACACGTCCGTGGCCGTTGGCACCCACGCTCTTTTTCAGGACGACGTGGCGTTCGCCAACCTGACTCTGGCGGTGATCGACGAGCAGCACCGGTTCGGCGTCTCCGAACGCCGTCGCCTGCAGGCCAAGGGTGAGGGCGTGCATATGCTGGCGCTCTCCGCCACGCCCATTCCGCGCACACTGGAACTGACCTTCTACGGCGACCTCGACGTCTCGCGGCTGGATGAGAAGCCTGCGGGCCGAAAGCCGGTGACCACCACCGCCGCGCCCACCACGCGCCTGCCGGAGGTGGTGGAGCGCCTGCGCAAGGCGCTAACAGATGGGGCGCAGGCCTTCTGGATCTGCCCGCTGGTGGAGGAGTCGGACCTGATCGACGTCACCGCTGCGGTCTCAAGGGCGGAGGAACTGCGCGAGGCGTTGGGGTCGTCCACGGTTGGCCTCGTGCACGGCAAGATGCCGCCCGCGGAGAAGGACGCCGTGATGACCGCCTTCGCCGAGGGGCGGATCGGAGCTCTGGTGGCGACCACCGTGGTGGAGGTCGGGGTCAATGTGCCCAACGCCACCATCATGGTGATCGAGCACGCGGACCGGTTCGGCCTTGCCCAGCTTCATCAGCTTAGAGGGCGAGTGGGGCGCGGGGCGGCGCAGAGCGCGTGCCTTCTGCTCTACGACCCCCCTTTGTCGAAGACGGCGCAGGCGCGGCTGGAGATGTTGCGGGAGACCGAAGACGGCTTCCTGATCGCCGAACGGGACCTTGAGCTGCGCGGCGGCGGCGATCCGTTGGGACTGCGCCAATCGGGCCTGCCCGCCTATCGCTTCGTCGACCCCGTCGCGCACCGCGACCTGATCCGCGCGGCGTCGGACGATGCGCGGCTGATCCTGGCGCGGGACCCTGACCTGACCAGCGCGCGGGGACAGGCGCTCCGCATCCTGCAGGACCTGTTCGACTGGCGCACCACTGAGGGCTGGTCCGCCGCCGGGTGACGCAGCGATAGCCTTGGCGAAGCGCCCGCGCGGGGCCAAGCTGGGCCCATGGAGATCGACACACTCGCAGTAGCATTGGCCCGGCTGGCGCCAAACTTGACGCCCGGCGGGACGCTGACGGGCGAGCCCCGGCGGCTTTCCGGCGGCGCCAGTCAGGAAACCTGGGCGTTCGAGGTTGCTGGACCCGGCGGTGTGACCCGCCCCCTGATCCTGCGCCGCCGCCCCGATGGCCTGCCCACCGACACGAGCCGCACCGCCACCCTCTCCACTGAAGCCGCCCTGATCCGCGCGGCGGGGGTCGCCGGAGCGCCGGTTCCGAACGTCCCCCACGTCTGCACTGAAGAGGATGGGCTTGGGGAAGCCTATGTGATGGACCGGGTGGACGGCGAGGCGCTGGGCAAGCGGATCGTGCGCGATGCGGTCTTTGCGGGGGCCCGTCCGGGGCTGGCCCGGCAATGTGGAGAGGTGCTGGCGGCCATCCACGCCGTTCCGCTTGAGGGCCTGCCACCGCTCTCCATGTCCGACGCCGCTGCCGAACTCGACAAATACGAAGCGATCTACCGCACCAGCAACGCCCACCGCCCGGTGTTCGAGCTGGCGTTCAAACGTCTGCGCAGGGGAAGCGGACCAGCGCCCGTTCGCACCCTGGTTCACGGGGACTTCCGCAATGGCAACCTGATGATCCACCCCGAGGCGGGTCTGGCGGCGGTGCTGGACTGGGAGCTTTCCCACATCGGGGACCCGGCGGAGGACCTGGGGTGGCTGTGCGTCAACTCATGGCGGTTCGGGGAATACAGCAAGCCCGTGGGCGGCTTTGGCGCCTACGCCGATCTGCTGGCGGGATATGAGATGGCGGGTGGAGCGCCCATCGCGCTGGAACGGGTGCTCTACTGGCAGACCCTGGGCTCGCTGAAGTGGGGCGTCATGTGCCTGATCATGTACGCCGCCTTCGCCAGCGGCGCCGACGCCTCGGTGGAACGGGCGATGATCGGTCGCCGGGTGAGCGAGACCGAGATCGACCTGATGAACCTTCTGAGACGCGCCCCATGATTACTCATCCCACGTCCGGCGAGCTCCTGGATGCGGTGTCGCGCTTTCTGGAACAACAGGTCGCGCCGCAGATGAAGGACCGCGACGCCTTCCTCATCCGGGTGGCGATCAACGCCCTCGCCACGGTGAAACGAGAGGGTGAGAAGGGCGTGGCGATAGAGGCGGACGCGCGTACGAGGATGGCCGCCTTGCTCGGGCATGACGGGACGGCGGATGCACTGGAGGTCGAGCTTTGCGACCTGATCCGCTCAGGTCAAATCCCGGACGACGACCCCGCTCTGATCGCCCACCTGAGGGCTAGCGCCGTCGCCCGGATAGGGATTGATCAGCCTGGCTATTCGGGATTGAAAGCAGCGCTTGAAATCACATCAACAGCCGGAGATTCCGAATGGGCGACCTGATCCTCACCACCTTCGATTGGGTCCCCGAGACGCCGCGGGGATATGTGCGCGACCTAAGAGTGCGTTGGGCGCTGGAGGAGGCCAAGCTGCCTTATCGCGTCGAGAGCACGCCGTTTCGCGCGCGGGGCCCTGAGCATTTCGTGCATCAGCCCTTCGGCCAGGCGCCGTGGCTGACCGACGGCGACATCTCGATTTTCGAGAGCGGCGCGATCCTGCTTCATTTGGGCGAGCGGAGCGAGGTCCTGATGCCCACCGACCCGCGCGGCCGCAGCGATGTGATTGAATGGCTGTTCGCCGCGCTCAACTCGGTCGAGATGCCGAGCGTGCCCTGGTCGCTGTTCAAGTTCTCCGGCGACACCGTTCAAACGCCGGGACGCAAGCAACTGGATGGGTTCCTCGATGCCCGGCTGCAGCGCATGGAGCCGGTGCTGGCGGGACGCGAATGGCTGGCCGGGACCTTCTCCGTCGCCGACATAGCCATGTCGGATGTGCTGCGCCTTGTGGACCGGTTCGACGGGCTGGCGGGACATCTCGCCTGCCGTGACTATGTCGCGCGCGCCACGGCCCGCCCGTCCTTCGTCAAGGCGCACGCAGACCAGATGGCGCATTTTGCAGCGGCCGACTGAGCAACACCGGCGCCAAAACTGACAGTCAGCCCCGACTTTTCGCCAGGGCGTCGAAGGCCAGCAGGCGCGCCACCAAGGGCTCGAACTCGCGCATGGGCACCATATTGGGTCCGTCCGAGGGGGCGTTGTCGGGATCGGGGTGGGTTTCCATGAAGACGCAGGCCACCCCCACCGCGACCGCCGCCCGCGCCAGCACGGGTACGAACTCGCGTTGTCCGCCCGATGTGGTCCCCTGCCCGCCCGGCTGCTGCACCGAATGGGTGGCGTCGAACACCACCGGACAGCCGATCTCGGCCATGATGGCCAGTGCGCGCATATCCGACACCAGCGTATTGTAGCCAAACGAGACCCCGCGCTCACAGGCCATGACGTTGGGGTTTCCAGCCCCAGTGATCTTGGCGATCACGTTCTTCATGTCCCAGGGGGCGAGGAACTGGCCTTTCTTGACGTTGACCGCGCGGCCCGTGCGCGCAGCAGCGAGCAAAAGGTCGGTCTGGCGGCAGAGGTAGGCAGGGATTTGCAGCACATCGACGGCCTCCGCCATCGCGGCGCACTGGTCGTTCTCATGCACGTCGGTCAGGGTCGGCAGGCCGATACTCTCGCGGATTTCGGCGAAAATGGGCAGGGCCTCCTTCAGTCCGATGCCGCGCTGGGCCGAAGCCGAGGTGCGGTTGGCCTTGTCGAACGAGGTCTTGTAGATCAGGCCGACGCCCAGCCGATCCGCCATCTCCTTCAGCGCCTGCGCCGTTTCCAGCGCGTGCTGGCGGCTTTCCATCTGGCACGGCCCGGCGATGATCGACAGCTTCAGCCCGTTGCCTATGCGCACAGGCTCACATCCGGGCGCGTGGACTTCGACGACGGCATTGGGCTGAACCGCACTGGGCGTTGAGGCGTTCAAGGCGGTTGTCCTTCTGCGGCGACTGGGGGCAGATGTGGCGCCGTGCGTCGCGTCGCGCAACCGGAGACCCGATGAGCCGCCCCACCGCCCCGCAAGCGCCCGTCATCGTCTGGTTCCGACGCGACCTGCGGCTGGCCGACAACCTGGCGCTGCTGAACGCGGCGCGCACCGGGCGCCCGGTCATCCCGTTGTTCATCCTGGACGAAACGGAAGGCCTGCGTGCAGCGGGCGCGGCGTCGCGGTGGTGGCTCGACAAGTCGCTTGCCGCGCTGGCGAGAACGCTGGAAGCCTGCGGCTCCAGACTGGTTTTGCGACGGGGCGAGGCGGCGCAGATCATCGAGGGTTTGATCCGGGATACAGGCGCGACTCGGGTGGTCTGGAATCGGCTCTACGATCCTGATCTGATCGACCGCGACACCAGACTCAAGGCGGCCCTGCGCTCCGCCGGCGCCCAGACCGAGAGCTTCAGCGCCTCACTCCTCACCGAACCATGGTTGCTGAAGACCAAAGCGGGCGCGCCGTTCAAGGTGTTCACTCCCTTCTGGAGAACGCTGCGAAGCGAGATCGCCGCGTTCACCCTGCACTCCGCACCGACATCCCTCCCGGCGCCGGATGCGTGGCCTGCATCCGATGATCTGGGCGGCTGGGGCCTGCATCCACGTAAACCGGACTGGTCCGGCGGGTTCGCCGATTGGTCGCCTGGCGAAGCGGGCGCGCACGCCCGTCTGGGCGCCTTCCTGGAGCGCCGCCTCGCCGCCTATCCCACCGCGCGCGACGTGCCGGGGGTCAACGGGACCTCGAACCTGTCGCCCCATCTGCACTGGGGAGAGATCGGGCCGCGTCAGGTCTGGCGCGCGGCGGAAGGTGCGGCTCACCACCATCCCGCCCTGGCCAGCGCGGCGGAGAAGTTCCTGTCCGAACTGGCGTGGCGCGATTTCAACCATCAGCTTCTGTTTCATCACCCGGATATGCAGACCGCCAATTTCAAACAGGGCTTCGACGGCTTTCCGTGGCGGAGCGACCCTGCGGGACTGAGCGCCTGGAAACGCGGCCAGACCGGCTATCCGATGGTGGACGCAGGAATGCGCCAGCTCTGGACCACCGGCTTTATGCACAACCGCGTGCGGATGATCGCCGCCTCGTTCCTCATCAAGCACCTCTTGATCGACTGGCGGGAAGGCGAGCGCTGGTTCTGGGATACGCTGGTGGACGCGGACGAAGCCAACAACACGGGCAACTGGCAATGGGTGGCGGGGTCGGGCGCCGACGCGGCCCCCTTCTTCCGCATCTTCAGTCCGATGGGCCAAGGTGAGCGATTCGATCCCCAAGGCGATTACGTGCAGCGCTGGGTTCCAGAACTGGCGGGGCTCGATCCCAACGCGATTCACGCGCCCTGGAAGGCCCCGCCCGAGCAGTTGCAGCGCGCGGGCGTGGTGCTCGGCCAGACCTATCCCAAACCCATCGTCGACCACGATTTCGCCCGCAACCGGGCGCTGGAGGCGTTGAAAAGCCTGAAGGGCTAAGCCCTGCGACAGGGATGGTGGATTGCAACCTCTCTCCTCCTCACCTAGCTCTGCGTCCATGAACGCCGCTCCTTCTCTACAGACCGATACCCGACATGGCGCCGCCCGCAGCGTCATCGACGCCATCGGCAATACCCCGCTGATCCGGCTGACCCGCGCCAGCGCCGCCACCGGATGCGAGATCTGGGGCAAGGCGGAGTTCATGAACCCAGGCCAGTCGGTAAAGGACCGCGCCGCGCTCTGGATCATCCGTGATGCCGAACGGAGGGGCTTGCTCAGGCCCGGCGGGCTGATCGTCGAGGGCACGGCTGGCAACACCGGCATCGGCCTCGCCATGGTTGGCAAGGCGCTCGGTTATCGCAGCCTGATCGTTATTCCCCGGACGCAATCGCAGGAAAAGAAGGACGCCATTCGCCTGTTCGGCGCCGAACTCTTGGAAGTGGACGCCGTGCCCTACGCCAACCCCGGCAACTATGCGCGGGTCTCGGGTCGGTTGGCCGAAGAGAAGGCGCAGACTGAGCCCAATGGGGCCGTATGGGCGAACCAGTTCGACAACCTCGCCAACCGCCAGGCGCACGAAGAGACCACGGGGCCGGAAATCTGGTCACAAACTGGTGGTGAGGTCGATGGGTTCATCTGCTCGGTCGGATCGGGCGGCACGCTGGCGGGCGTAGCGGCGGCGCTTAGGGCGAAAAATCCGGACGTGGCCATCGGCCTCGCCGACCCGCATGGATCGGCCCTCTACAGCTACTACACCGAAGGCGAATTGAAGCCGGAAGGAACTTCGATCACCGAAGGGATCGGCCAGGGGCGCATCACAGGCAATCTGGAGGGGCTGAAGGTTGATCACCTCTATCGCATCCCTGACGAGGAGGCGCTGGAGCAGCTTTTCGACCTGGTGGAGCACGAGGGCCTCTGTCTTGGCGGCTCGGCGGGGATCAATATCGCGGGGGCGATCCGGCTGGCGCGCGACCTTGGTCCGAGCAAGACCATCGTCACCATTCTCTGCGACGGCGGCTCGCGCTATCAATCCAAACTGTTCAACCCGGCGTATCTCGCCGAACGCGGCCTGCCGACGCCGCCCTGGCTATAAAGAGGCCGAAGATGCCCGATGATCCTCTGGTTACGACCGCCTGGCTGGCTGAACGGCTCGATGCGCCTGATATCCGCATCGTCGATGCAAGCTGGTGGATGCCTGCCGAGGGGCGCGACGCCAAGAGCGAATACGCCGCCGTGCATATTCCTGGCGCGGTCTTCTTCGACATCGACGAGATCGCCGATGAGGCCAGCGACCTGCCGCATATGCTTCCATCTCCCGCCAAGTTCGCCTCGCGGGTACGCAAGATGGGACTTGGCGACGGCTCACGCATCGTCGTTTATGACGCCTCAGGCGTGCGCTCCGCAGCACGGGTGTGGTGGACCTTCCGCGTGATGGGACACGAGGATGTAGTTGTGCTAGACGGCGGCCTGCCCAAATGGATTGCCGAGGGCCGTGCGACCACCGACCGCACCTCAACACCAGGCGAGCGGCACTTCACCGCGCGCCTTATGAGCGACCTTGTCCGCGATGCCCGGCAAGTGGGACAGGCGCTGAACTCCAGACGCGAGCAGATCGTCGACGCCCGCCCCGCCGCCCGCTTCACCGGCGCGGCGCCCGAGCCACGCGTTGGCTTGCAATCCGGCCATATGCCGGGCGCCCTGAATGTGCCAATGCCAGAGGTGATCGCACCCGACGGCACGATGAAGTCCGCCGCCGCCCTCGCCAAGATATTCGCCGATGCCGGGGTCGACGTGACCAAATCCGTCGCCACAACCTGCGGATCGGGGATCACCGCCAGCGTACTGGCGCTGGCCTTAGCGCGATTGGGGCGTTGGCGCACCGCCGTCTACGATGGATCATGGGCGGAATGGGGCGCCTTGCCGGACGCACCTATCGTCAGCGGATGATCCGGCCCTCTCTCATACGGCTCGCCCGCAACGCCGATTGCCATCTTTTGCCAGCCATCGAACGGTCGGCGGGAGAGCTTTTCCGCACCATCGGGATGGGCGATGTTACAGACGATGGCGAGACCAACGCCGAGATTTGGGAGCCGATCTGCGAGAACGGGACCCTCTGGGTTGCGACGGACGAGACCGATACTCCAGTTGGCTTCCTGGCGGCGGGGGAGCAGGCGAACCTGCTGTTCGTCTATGAACTGGCGATATCGACGCCCTTTCAAGGCCGGGGCTTGGGCAAGCAGTTGATGGGCGCGGCAGGAGATTACGCGCATCGCCATAAGCAAGCGGGCCTTGCGCTGACCACCTTTTGCGACGTGCCGTGGAACGCGCCCTACTACCAGAGAATGGGGTTCGAGATCGTTCCGGATCAGGACCTGCCGCAGCCGATCCAAACGATCATCGCCGCCGAGCACGAGCGTTTCCCTGCTGCTGACCGCCGACGCTGCGCCATGATAAAACCCTTGGATGTCTGATCAAAAGGACCACGCCCTCGCCGACGCCACCCGCCTGATCCGCAGCGGCGCCAGCCATACGGAGGGACAGGCGGCGCGCACCGTCGCGCCCCCGCTGCAACGGGGCTCAACGCTGCTTTTGCCTTACGCCGCCGCGCTCTATGATACCAGCCGCCCGACCTACGGGATGAACAGCCTGGCGATCCACGACGCCTTGGTTGAGGGGCTGAAGGCGCTGGAGCACGCCGCGCACGTGGAGCTCTTCACCTCGGGTCTGTCTGCGGTCACGGGCGCGATCATGGCCGTGGTCGGTGCGGGCGACGAGGTGCTCGCAGTCGATAGCGTCTATGGCCCCACGCGCCGGTTCTGCGACGGGGTGCTGAAGCGGTTCGGCGGAGGCGTCCGCTATCTACCCGCATCGGCCAGCGTTGAAGCTGTCATGGCGGCGATCCGTCCGAACACCCGGTTGATCGTGCTGGAAAGTCCCGGCTCGCTGACCTTCGAGATGCAGGACGTGCCCGCCATCGCCGCCGCAGCACGAGCGCGGGGCGTACTGACCGCGGTGGACAACACCTGGTCGGCGGGACTTCTGTTCAGACCGTTGGATCACGGGGTGGACCTCTCGATCCAGGCGCTGACCAAGTACGTCTGCGGTCACTCCGACGTGTTCATGGGTTCAGTCGCAACGAACAACCCAGCGATGGCGGCCAAACTCACTGCCTTCGTGCGCGATACCGGAGCGTCGGTTTCTCCTGACGACGCGTTTCAGGCCCTGCGGGGGCTGAGGACCCTCGACGTGCGCCTGCGCCAGCATGGCGCGAGTGGGCTCACACTGGCGCGCTGGCTAGAGGGGCAGCCGCAGGTGGCGCGTGTGCTGCATCCGGCGCTGGAAAGCCACCCGGACCACGCCCTGTGGAAACGCGATTTCAGCGGCGTTGCGGGTCTGTTTGGCGTGGTGTTGCAACCCGGACCCGAGCAAGCGGTCCACACACTGCTCAATCGCCTCAAACTGTTCGGACTCGGTTTCTCCTGGGGCGGCTACGAGAGCCTGGCCATCCACTGCGATCCGCAGATGAAGCGCACCGCGAGCCGATGGCGCGCGGAAGGGCCGCTATTGCGTCTGAATGTCGGTCTGGAGGATCCCGGCGACCTGATCGCCGATTTGGCCCAGGCGTTAAAGGGATACGCCTAGCTCCGCGACCGGCCGCCTCGAGCAGGTTCAAGCCCCAGATCGTTGATTTTCTTGCGTAAGGTATTTCGGTTCAGACCCAGAACATCTGCGGCCCGCACCTGATTGCCGCGGGTGGCGTCGAGCGTGAGACGGATCAAAGGACGGCTGATTTCCTCGACGATCCGGTCATACAGGCCTGGTGGGGGCAGCCCCCCAGGCGCACCCAGAAACTCCATCGCAAGCCGCTGCTCTATGAGCATTTCCAGCGTTGCGGGCTGGTCGCCGGGCGCCGCGGCGGCGTGCTCCTGAAACTCGCGCTCCACCACGCGTGCGGTGATCACATCCTCGGCGTAGAGGGCGGTGACGCGGCGCATCAGGTTTTCAAGCTCGCGCACATTGCCCGGCCATGGGTGACGCTTCAACCGGTCGATCGCCGCCTCGTCGAGGCTCTTGGCCGGAAGGCCCTCCTTGTGCGCGCGCAGAAGAAAGGCGCGGGCGAGATCGGCGATATCGTCCGGACGATCCCGTAGCGGCGGCAGACGCAGGGGAGCGACGTTGAGCCGGAAGAACAGGTCCTCCCGAAACAAGCCCTGACGGATCAGCGCACGCAGGTCTCGGTTGGTGGCGGCAATCAGCCGGGCGTCGGCGGGACGTCCCGTCTTGGGGTTAATGGCCTTCTCGGAGCCGTCGATGACGCGCAAAAGCCGGGTCTGGGCGTCGAGAGGCAGATCGCCGATCTCATCGAGGAAAAGCGTGCCGCCGTCCGCTTCCACCAGCTTGCCGGTCTCCCCGTCCCGTCCAAACAGCTCGGACTCCACCCGCTCGCGTGGCGTGGCGGCCAGGTGCACCACCACGAACTTGCCGTCTCGTCGTTTGCCGAGATCGTGCATAGCGCGGGCGGCCAGTTCCTTGCCGGTGCCAGACTCGCCGAGGATGAGCACGGTGAGTTCGGCTCCTACGAGGCGCGCCAGGGTGCGATAGACCTCCTGCATCGGCGCCGAGCGCCCGATCAGCGGCAACCGTTCATCCCGCGCCGCCCGCGCCCGGGTCTGCGGCGCATCGAGCGGCGCGGGCTTGGCCAGAGCCCGGCGCGCGGCGTTCAGCATATCGTCGAGGTCGAATGGCTTGGGCATATACTCGAACGCCCCCGTCTCCGCCGCGCTGACGGCGGTGAGCAGGGTGTTCTGGGCGCTCATGATGATGATCGGCAGCTTGGGTCGAAGCTTTCGGATGCGAGGCAAGATGTCGAACACGTTCTCATCCGGCATGATGACGTCGGAGACGACGAGATCGCCCTCCCCCTCCGATACCCATTTGAGCAGGGTGGAGGCGGCGCCGGTGGCGCGCACTTGAAACCCAGCCCGCACGAAGGCCTGACTCAGAACCAGGCGGATCGAGGCGTCGTCGTCGGCGATCAGAACCTTGCGCGGCGTCGTCATGGGCGGGAACTCGCATCGCGGGAGGGGGTGTTGAAGGCGCGGCGGGGCAGGAGAACGCGAAAGGTGGTGCGGCCAGGCTCGCTATCGAACTCGATCTGCCCGTGATGATCTGCGACCAGCTTGGCCACCAGCGTCAGGCCGAGACCCGAGCCCTGCGGTTTGGTGGTGACGAAGGGATGAAACAACCGCTTGCGCAGGTCGGCTGGGATGCCGGGGCCATTGTCCTGCACCCGCACCTCCAGCGGCGTGGTGGGAGCGGCGTGCCGGTAGGCGGTGGAGATCACCACTTCGCCCCGCCCATCGCCCCGACTATGCGCCGCCTCAGCCGCGTTCTTAACAAGGTTCAGGAAGACCTGGATCAACTGGTCCTCATCGCCCCAAGCGTGTGGCAGAGAAGGATCATAGGCCTCACGAAAGGTAAGTCGGTCACCGGCCCCGGCCGCCATAAGCACGCGCACCCGGTCCAGAATGCGGTGCACGTTGACCGTACGGCGCTCGATTGCGCGATTGTCGGAGAAGGCTTCCACGCGATCAATCAGGCGGCGGATACGGTCGGTCTCATCGACGATCACCTGCGCCAAGGCGGCGTCTTCCGGTGGCGCGCCGTCGCGCAGAAGCTGGGCCGCGCCTCTGATCCCCGCCAGCGGGTTCTTGATCTCATGGGCGAGCGTCCGCCCCATCCCGGCGACCGAGCGCAGAGTGTCAGCCGTGCGGTCCAGCGCCGGACCAGAGGTCTTTACCGCGAGCGTCAACAGCACCAGCCCGTCCGGCATGGGGGTCGATGCGGCGTCGACCTCAAAGGGCGCAAGGTCTGGCAGGGCGATTTCCAGCGCGCGTTCCCTGATCGTCGCGCCTTCGCGCGCGCTACGGATGATCATCCCTGGAAGGGCGCTGTCGCTCGGCAAGGCTTCCGCCAGACGATGCCTGTGCAACAGACCCAGCGATTGACCGAACAGTCGCTCCGCCGCTTCATTGGCTGCCTGAAGCACCCCGTCCGATGTAAAGACGAGTGTGGGGTTCGGCGTCAGATCGAAGGCTGAAGCTCGCAATCGCTCGGGTGCGATCCGGTTGGCGAGGGCGGAAGACGGCATCAAAAGCTCCTGCCGCAAGCAAGTGCACAATTTTTCGCCATTCGCAACGCACAAACTTCGTGCACAGTAGGTAAGATCAGGCTCTGGACAAGGCGGGACCGCGCAAGCCACAAGCGGGAATGCGTTACGCCGCCATCGTTGTCGCCGCTGGATCTGGAAGTCGTCTGGGCGGTGAGCCCAAGCAGTGGCGCCTTCTAGGCGGGCGGCCGGTGGTGGCCTGGTCGGTGGAAACCTTTTTGGCGGCGGGCGCCGAGGCGGTCGTGTTGGTTGTCGCGGCCGACCAGATCGAGATGGCGCGACAGGCCCTGCCCCCCTCCCCCCGCCTTCGCATCGTCGCGGGGGGCGAGACCCGAACCGCGTCGGTTCGTGCAGCGCTCACCGCCATTGAGGCCGTCGAGGTGGAGGCGGTGATGATCCACGACGCCGCCCGCCCTCTAATCACCGGCAACCATATCGAGAGCTTGTTGACGGCGCTGGAGATCGCAGATGGCGCGCTCCTCGCCGAACCGGTCAGCGATACGTTGAAACGGGCCGACCCCGAGGGGCTGATCGTTGGCACGACGGATCGCGAGAACCTCTGGCGTGCGCAGACGCCCCAGGCCTTCGGGCGAGAAAAGCTGCTGGCGGCTTACGCCTCTTGGCCGGAAGGCGCCGCAGCGACCGACGATGCGGCTATTGTGGAGCAGGCGGGCGGGCGGGTCGTGCTGGTTCCCGGCGATCCCATTCTGATGAAGATCACCCATGCGGAAGACTGGCTGATGATAGAGCGACTGGCGGGCGAGGCCCGGATCACCCGCGTGGGACAGGGGTTCGACGCCCATCGGTTCGGCCCTGGCGACCGGGTGTGGCTGTGCGGCGTGGAAATCCAGCATAGCGCCAGCTTGATCGGTCACTCCGACGCCGATGCGGGGCTGCACGCCCTCACCGACGCCATCCTGGGCGCCATCGGCGAGGGCGACATCGGCGACCACTTTCCACCCACCGATCCACAGTGGCAAGGCGCGGCATCGGACAAGTTCTTGATCCATGCGATGGAGATTGTCCGCGCGCGAGGTGGCCGGCTCATAAACATCGACGTCACGCTGATCTGCGAACAGCCGAAAATCAAACCGCACCGGCAGGCCATGCGGGAGCGGCTGGCTGGCCTGCTCGATCTCCCGCTGGACAGGGTGAGCGTCAAGGCCACCACCACCGAGGGCATGGGCTTCACCGGGCGGGGCGAGGGGCTGGCGGCGCAAGCGCTGGCGACCATCGAAACGCCGGTCTAGGCTCGGGCATGGACAGCCTTTTCCCAGATGAGATCTTGAGCCTCGCCCGCCTCCTGCTGGAGGATTGCCGGGAGATGCGGCTGCGGATCGTTACGGCGGAGAGTTGCACTGGCGGGCTTGTTGCCGCCGCGCTGACCGAGATCGCGGGGTCGTCAGACGTGGTGGAGCGTGGCTTCGTCACCTACTCCAACCGGGCTAAACAATCGTTGCTGGGGGTGCCGGGCGATCTGATCGCCGACGCGGGCGCTGTATCCGAGCCGGTGGCGCGGTTCATGGCAGAGGGGGCGCTGGAGGCGTCGGACGCCCACATCGCAGTAGCGATCACGGGGGTTGCCGGACCCGGAGGCGGCACACCGCTGAAGCCGGTCGGGCTGGTCCACTTTGCCACCGCCCGCGCCAACGGCCCGATCCTGCACCGGGTGGAACGGTTCGGCGATCTCGGGCGCGGCCGGATCAGGCTGGAAGCGGTGAAGGTCGCGCTGGAGATGATGCGTGATCGGGTCTAGCCCGGCTCGGTCGGTGCTCCATGAAGCGCCCGCGCTCTGGCTTCGAAACTGCCGATCAGCTTGTCAACGGCCGTCGCCATATTGGCCCGGAGCATGGCGTCGAGTAGGCGCGACTTGAACTCGAAGTCGATATCGAAAACGATTTCAGTTCCATCGAGATGGGGGACAAACCTCCAGCGGTTGTAGAGATATTTGAACGGGCCTGACAGCAGGCTCACGTCGATCTGACGCCGGGCGCTGTCGCGTTTCACACGGGTGGAAAACCGCTCGCGCAGGAACGAGAATCCCACCCCAGCTTCGGCGTCGAGCTGGGTCACGCCCGGCTCAAGCGCCTGCACCTCTCCTGCGTCCATGCTGGTGATCCAGCGCACGAATTCCGGATAGCGCGCCACATCGCCCACAAGCTCGAACAAGGCCTCCGGCGGATAGGGCAGAACACGGACGACGTGGTAACGCGCCACCCCTGCCCTAGCCCGCCGCGCGCGCCAGATGCGCCTCGCGTGCCGCCCGCAACTGCGCGAAATCATCGCCGGCATGATAGGATGAGCGGGTCAGAGGGCCCGACGAGACCATCAGGAATCCCTTAGCGCGCGCGATAGATTCATAGCCCGCGAACTCCTCCGGCGTCACGAAACGGTCCACGGCGGCGTGACGGCGGGTGGGTTGCAGATACTGGCCGATGGTCAGGAAGTCGACGCCCGCAGAGCGCATGTCGTCCATCACCTGCATCACCTCCTCCTTGGCCTCACCGAGCCCGACCATCAGGCCCGACTTGGTGAACTGGGCCGGATCGCGCTCCTTGACCCGCTCCAGGAGGCGCAAAGAGTGATAGTAGCGCGCGCCGGGCCGGATTTTCAGATAGAGGCGCGGGGTGGTCTCGAGGTTGTGATTGAACACGTCGGGCTGCGAATCGATCACCTCGTCCAGCGCCGCCTTGGGTTTTCGCAGAAAGTCGGGCGTAAGGATTTCCACCGTCGTTGAGGGCGTCGCCGCGTGAATCGCCCGCACCACGGCGGCGAAGTGGGCGGAACCCCCGTCTTCGAGATCGTCCCGGTCTACCGAGGTGATGACCACGTGTTTCAGTCCCATGCGACGCACAGCCTCGGCGACGCGCTGCGGTTCGGTGGGGTCGAGCGCCCGGGGGATGCCAGTGGAGACGTTGCAGAAGGCGCAGGCGCGAGTGCAGATCTCGCCCATGATCATCATGGTGGCGTGCGACTGTGACCAGCACTCGCCGATGTTGGGACAGCCCGCTTCTTCGCAGACTGTCGTGAGGCCGCCCTCTCTGACGATGGCGCGGGTTGCCAGATAGCCCGGTGAGCCGGGCGCACGGACCCGCAACCAATCCGGCTTACGCAGAACCGGCGTTTCCGGCCGCTCGCGTTTTTCGGGATGTCGCAAGGCTCCGGCCAAGGTTGTGTCTATGATGGTCGCCATGCGTCTTCGGATACCCGGTTCGGCCCTGGATGGGCAGTTATTAGATCGACCTTCAGGGGCTTGGGATCAAGCGTCTGGTGCGGGCAAGGCTCGCTGCATACTGATCGCGGCGTGCCTGGCGTGCGTCGGCCTCCTGGGTGCATGCGGAAAGTCCACACCCGCGCCGGATATGCCGAACGCGCCGTCAGGTCTCTCAGAACTCTTCTATGCCCCCCGCGGCTGGACTTGGGGATCGCTGAAAATTGGGGAGAGCAAGCCGATCCGTTACGGCGTCGCCAGCCCGCCGACCACTCCGCGCGGTTCTGTGCTCATCCTGTCTGACCGCTCCGAACCCGCGGAAGTCTGGTTCGAGACGGCGAACGATCTGATGGCCAAAGGCTATGCCGTCTGGGTGTTGGAGGCGAGCAGTGTGGAAGCTCTCGATCCCGGCAAGGGCGTGCTGAGCTCCATGATACGCGACATCGTGCGGCCCCGCGCGGGTCAGGCGCTGGTCCTCGTTGGCGATGGCCTTGGCGCGACCGCAGCCATGCGAGCCCTTACTGAAGGCGGGGTGCCGGGGGTCTCGGCGGTCATGCTGCAAAGGCCTGAGTTAAAGATCGCGGGAATTAATGCGCCGATCTCAGCCGACCAGGCCGAGACCGTGGCCGAATGGGCCGAAAAGCTTCACCTCGGCGCGCTCGTCTTGCCGGGCGACGGCCAGCTAGGCATGCCGGGTGAAGCGGCCCGCTCGCCCGATCCGAAGCGGACGGCCCTCGCGGCGGCGTGGCGGCGCTCCGACCCAGCCCTTCGGTTGAAGGGGGCGACCTGGGGCTGGCTCTGGGCCTACGACAGTGCGGCGCACCGGGCCCGGGCGCCGACACTTCTGGCACGGATCAAGACGCCGGTGATCATGGCGGCGCCGGACGACACGCTGGCGGCGGTGTGCGCGGAGATTTCCACCTGCCTTCCGCGCAGCGATTTCGGCGCTGCGCCGCATCTAGAAAC
Organism: Caulobacterales bacterium; assembly: GCA_038327995.1. Classification (GTDB taxonomy): domain Bacteria; phylum Pseudomonadota; class Alphaproteobacteria; order Caulobacterales; family Caulobacteraceae; genus CAIOYC01. Next base: position 73,187 of record JBBQLP010000003.1, read on the forward strand.
GGACGTCGCACGAAACGCCTGGATGACCGAATTGACCCGGCAACTGGAGCGTTACCGCACCGCTCGGCCCTGACTAAAGGTGCAGCACCATCCCGTAAGCGTCCAGTGACGCCTCGTGCATGGCTTCGGACATGGTGGGGTGGGGAAATACCGTGGCCATCAGCTCGGCTTCGGTGGCTTCCAGGGTCATAGCCAGGGCAAAACCTTGGATCATTTCGGTAACTTCCCCGCCAATCATGTGCGCGCCGATCAAGGCGCCTGTCTTGGCGTCGAAGATGGTTTTCACAAAGCCTTCAAGCTCGCCCGAGGCGATGGCCTTGCCGTTCACGCGGAAGGGGAAGCGACCGACTTTGATCTGGCGCCCACCCTCCTTGGCCTGGGTTTCTGTGAGACCGACCGAGGCGATCTGTGGCTGGGCGTAGGTGCAGCCGGGGATGGGCGCGTTGATCGTCGGTCCGGCCTTTCCCGCGATATGCTCCACGCAGTGGATACCCTCATGGCTCGCCTTGTGGGCGAGCCAGGGGGGACCGGCCACATCGCCGATCGCATACAGGCCGGGCACATTGGTGGCGCAGTCGGCGTTGATGGTCACGTGGCCCCGGTCGACCTTCACGCCCAATGCTTCGAGGCCGAGGTTCTCCACATTGCCGTCGATGCCGACCGCAACTATGGCCACATCTGCTTTCAGGATTTCTACCTTACCAACTGATTCCAAAGTGAGTTCCACGCCCGCTTTCTCCTTCTCGAGCTTGGTCACTTTGGCGCCTACGCGGAACTTCAGGCCGCGCTTCTCGAAAGCCTTCTGCGCCGCCTTTGAAACCTCTTCGTCCTCCACCGGCAGGATACGGTCCAACGCCTCGATCACCGTTACGTCCGAACCCAGCGCGCAGTAGAAACTGGCGAACTCGATGCCGATGGCGCCGGAGCCAACCACCAGCAGCGACTTGGGATGCGCCTTCGGCGTCATGGCCTCGCGATATGTCCAGACGACGTCGCCATCGGCCTTCAATCCCACCGTCGGGATTTCGCGCGCCCGCGCGCCGGTGGCGAGGATTATGCTTTTGGCCTGAACGGTGCGTTCCCCGCCCGCCTTCAGCTTCACGATGACTTTGGGTGCGGAAGCTCCCTTCTCCAGTCGCGCTTCACCCTCGATCACCTCGATCTTGTGCTTTTTCATCAGGAAGGCGACGCCCTGATTGAGCTGTTTCGACACGCCCCGCGAACGCTCCACCACCTTGGCGAAGTCGTAGGTCGGCTTGACGGCGCCGAGGCCATAGTCGCCCAGATGCGAAAGCTGCTCGAACACCTCGCCCGATTTCAGAAGGGCCTTGGTAGGGATGCAGCCCCAGTTCAAGCAGACCCCTCCAAGGAGTTCCCGCTCCACGATGGCGGTCTTGAGGCCAAGCTGACTGGCGCGGATCGCCGCCACATAGCCGCCGGGGCCGGAACCGATGACGATAAGGTCGAAGTCCATGGTTACAGAACGCCTTCGATGTCAGCGGTGAGGTCTTTTGGTTCGGTGCGCGGGCCGAAGCGATGGATCACCTCGCCGTCGCGGCCCACCAGGAACTTGGCGAAGTTCCACTCGATGTCAGGGCCACCCTGCTTCAGCCACGTGTAGAGTGGATCGGCGTTCGGCCCATTGACCTCGATCCGGGAATACATCGGGAAATCCACGCCAAAATTGGTGGAGCAGAAGGCGGAGATCTCTTCGCTGGTCCCCGGTTCCTGCCCCGCGAACTGGTTGCAGGGAAAGCCCAGCACGTTGAAGCCTTTGGAAAGAAACTGCTTCTGCAGCGCCTCCAGCCCTTCGTACTGCGGGGTCAGGCCGCATTTGGAGGCGACGTTGACCACCAGCAGTACTTCGCCCTTGTGCTCAGAGAGCGGGGCGTCGCGGCCATCGAGCGTCCTGGCCTCGAAATCTGTGATCGGCATGAGATTCTCCGTCAGGCCAGCATGGTGATGGGCTCTTCGATCAGCCCTTTGAACGCCTGCAGGAATCGCGCGCCGATGGCGCCGTCCACCACCCGGTGATCGCAGGTCAGGGTGACGGTCATCACCGTGGCGACAACCAGCGCGTCGCCCTCGTCCTTGCTAGAGTGGACCACCGCCCGCTTCTCACCCGCGCCGACAGAGAGGATGCACCCCTGTGGCTCGTTGATGATGGAGGCGAACGACTTGATCCCCATCATGCCAAGGTTGGAGATGGAGAAGGTGCCGCCCTGGAACTCCTCGGGCTTCAGTTTGCGGGTGCGGGCGCGCTCGGCTAGGTCCTTCATGGCCGTGGCGATGTCGGCGAGGCTGCGATCTTCGGCGGAGCGCACGATGGGGGTTATCAGGCCACCATCAATGGCCACCGCCACAGCGACATCAGCCTTGTGGTGCATGGCGATGCCTTCGGGCGTGTAGCTGGCGTTGGCTTCCGGCACGATCTTTAGGGCGAGGGCGACGGCCTTGATAACGAGGTCGTTGACGCTGACCTTCACACCCCGCTTTTCGAGGGCGGCGTTGATCTTGGCGCGGGCGGTTAGCAGCCCGTCGATCTCGAGGTCGATGGTCAGCGGGAAGTGCGGGATGTCGCGGAAGCTGTCGGTCATCCGTCGCGCGATGGTCTTCTTCATCCCGTCGAGGGGGATCAGGTCGTAGGAGCCGGGGGTGATGCCCATCTGCTCCAGCGACAGCACGGGACGGTGCTCCGCAGCGGGCTTGGCGGCGGACGGCGAGGCGTTCTCCACGTCGGCCTTGACAATGCGGCCATGCGGACCGGAGCCCTTCACAGCCTTGAGGTCCAGGCCCTTTTGCGAGGCGATGCGGCGAGCGAGCGGGGTGGCGAAGACGCGCTCGCCAGTGGGAGTGTCGGCAGGTTTCGACGGTGGGACTTTCGTCTCCTGGACCTTGGCGGGCGAAGGGGCGGGCGCCTTTGCAGTCTGCGCCTTGGCTTCCTGCTTCGGCCCGTCCTTCGGCGCAGCTTTGGCTGAGGTCTCGCCCTCCCCGTTCAGGGTGGCGATCACGGCGTTGACCTTCACCCCCTCGGTCCCGGCGGGAACCAGTATCTCGCCGACCACGCCCTCATCGACCGCCTCAACCTCCATGGTCGCCTTGTCGGTCTCGATCTCGGCGATCACGTCGCCGGATTTGACGGTATCGCCGGGCTTGATGTTCCACTTGGCGAGGGTGCCCTCTTCCATGGTGGGGGAAAGGGCGGGCATGAGGATGTCGGTCATCTTGCGTCCTCAAGAACGGGTTCATGGCTCAAATGGGAGAGGCCGCCCGCGTGGGCCTCCCAGTTACGCCCATCGAAGGGTTCGACGCGAATGTCGAGGCTGTCTGGATCGTCCACGCAGCGGGCGTTTACCGACCAACCGTCGGGGTTGGAGCGGGGACGATAGAAACTCTTCACGCCGCAGGTCGAGCAGAACAGGTGCTGGGCCAGGCCTGTGTTGAAGGCGTAACGCGTCAGCCGATCCTCCCCCGCCGTGATGCGAAACCGGCTTTCGGGGATGATGATGTGGATGAAGCCCACCTTCTCGCACATGGAGCAGTTGCAGGCCTGAGCCTCTACCACGGGAGGCAGCGCCGCCTCGAACCGCACTGCACCGCAGTGGCAACCGCCGGAATGCCAAGTGAGTCCCGTAGTCACTTGTACGTCACCGCCTTCACCGCCGCGATGATCTTGTCGACGGTGGGCAGGGCCAGGGCTTCGAGGTTGGCGGCGTAGGGCATGGGCACGTCCTCGCCGTGGACGCGGGTGGGCGGGGCGTCGAGATAGTCGAAGGCGTTCTCCACCACCCGCTGACAGACTTCGGCGCCGACGCCGTAGGGGCCCCAGCCTTCCTCCACCGACACGATCCGGTTGGTCTTCTTCACGCTCTCAACGATGGTCTCGTGGTCGAGGGGGCGCAGGGTGCGAAGGTCGATCACCTCGGCCTCGATCCCTTCGGCAGCGAGCCTTTCAGCGGCTTCCAGCGCCAGCCCGACCATGCGGGAGTGGGCGGTGATGGTGACGTGGCTCCCCTCGCGCCGCACACGCGCCTTGCCGATGGGCACGACGTGATCGTCGCCCTCGGGCACATCGAACTCCAGCCCGTAGAGCATCTCGTTCTCTAGGAAGACCACCGGGTTCGGGTCGCGGATGGCGGCTTTCAAAAGCCCCTTGGCGTCGGCGGCGTCGTAGGGCGCAACCACCTTTAGCCCCGGCACCGAGCCGTACCAGGCGGAATAGTCCTGGCTGTGCTGGGCGCCCACGCGCGCGGCGGCGCCGTTCGGGCCACGGAAGACGATGGAGGATTTGATCTGGCCGCCCGACATATAGAGCGTCTTGGCCGCCGAATTGATGATGGCGTCGATGGCCTGCATGGCGAAGTTGAAGGTCATGAACTCCACGATGGGCTTCAGCCCCGCGAAGGCCGCGCCGACGCCGAGCTGGGCGAAGCCGTATTCAGTGATCGGGGTGTCGATCACCCGCTTGTCGCCGAACTCTTGCAGGAGGTCGCGGCTGACCTTGTAGGCTCCTTGGTATTGCGCCACCTCCTCGCCCATCAGGAAGACGTCGGGGTCGCGCCGCATCTCCTCGGCCATGGCGTCGCGCAGGGCGTCGCGCACGGTGGTCTTGATCATCTTCGTCCCGACCGGGATTTCGGGATCGGAGAGCGGCGAGGATTTGGCGACGGGGGCCGTGCCTTCGCTGACGGGCTTGGCGTCGTGGGCTTCATTCCCCTCACCCCAACCCTCTCCCCCACGGGGAGAGGGTTGGGGTGAGGGGGCCGCAGCCCCGCCCTCCCCCTTTAGCCTGGCGATCACGGCGTTTACTTTCACGCCCTCGGTGCCCGCAGGCACGAGCAGCTTTTCAACCACCCCTTCGTCCACCGCCTCGACCTCCATGGTGGCCTTGTCGGTCTCGATCTCGGCGATCACGTCGCCGGAGCGCACGGTGTCGCCCTCCTTCACATTCCACTTGGAGAGCGTGCCCTCCTCCATGGTCGGAGACAGGGCGGGCATCAAAACGTCTGTCATCTCAGGCGACCCCATCCAGTTGACCAGCATGATACGGTCGGAGTTTTATTCGGCTTCCGGTCCAACCCGTGGTCCACCAGACAACGGGACCAACTGAAACCGCCGCGACTACATCTAGAAGGCCAATCAAAACGCGGTCAGTCCCGGGATCGAAAATCAACCCAGCGGTTAAAAAGGCGAGAACGATCCAAGTAACCACAGTTTGAACGATAGTAAGATTTTGCCTAATTTGGTTGGTGTATCCATATTTCCAGCCAAACAGAAAAGTTTGCCCAAATACTAAAAGTGCGATCGCGAACGGCGCGAGCATCGTTAGGGCGACTAACTGTAACAGACGGCCCCCCTCATGGCCTAGCCAGACGACCGCTCCCGCTGAGGCGCCGACCAAAACGAGTAACTTCCAAGCAAACTGGAATGCGGCCCAAAGCCAACGCAATCTGGGTGATTTAGCGGGTTGGGTCACTCCGCCGCCTCCAGATAGACGTCGGTGTAAAGCTCCGCAGGATCGGGCTCGGGCGTCGTGCGCGCGAACTCAGCAGCGTCGGCGACGATCTTCTTCACTTCGGCGTCGAGAGCCTTCATGGCGTCTTCGTCGGTGAAGCCGAGGGCTTCCATCTTTTCACGCAAATGGTCGATGGGGTCGCGGGTCTTTCGCACCGCGTCGACTTCCTCGCGTGTTCGGTATTTGGCGGGATCAGACATGGAATGGCCGCGATAGCGATAGGTTTTCATCTCCAAGATGAACGGCCCCTTGCCCGAGCGCGCGTGCTCGGCGGCCATGGCTCCGGCGTCGCGTACTGCCTGCACATCCATGCCATCCACTTCCAGACCCGGAATGTTGAACGAGGCGCCGCGCTTGTAGAGGTGGGTTTCGGCCGAGGCGCGCTCGATGGACGTGCCCATAGCGTACTGGTTGTTCTCGATCACATAGACCACAGGCAGCTTCCAGAGCTGGGCCATATTGAAGGCCTCGTAGACCTGACCCTGATTGGCGGCGCCGTCGCCAAAGTAGGTGAAGCTCACCCGCCCGTCGTTCCGATACCAGTTGGCCAACGCCAGCCCGGTGCCGAGGGACGCTTGCGCGCCGACAATGCCATGCCCGCCGAAAAAGCCCTGCTCCACATCGAACATATGCATGGAGCCGCCCTTGCCCTTGGCGGCCCCGGCGGCGCGCCCGGTCAGCTCGGCCATCACCACCTTCGGGTCCATGCCCGCCGACAGCATATGGCCGTGGTCGCGATAGCCGGTGATGATTTCATCGCCGTCCTGCTTCACCGACTGCATACCGACGGCGATGGCTTCCTGGCCGATGTAGAGGTGACAGAAACCGCCAATCAGCCCCATGCCGTAAAGCTGGCCCGCGCGCTCCTCGAAGCGGCGGATGAGCAGCATATCGCGGTACCACGCCATAAGCTGGTCCTTGTCCGGCGTATTCTTGCCGCGTTTGGGGGAGGCGTGTTTGGGCAAACTGGAAGCGGCTTTGGCCGAGGCGCTTTTCGTCGCTGGTTTAGGCGGCGGGGCTTTTGTCGCCCTCTTGGATGCAGGAGCCATGGATTTCCTCTTCGCCTCGCCACCTTACGCAGCGGAAGGGAGAGGCTTCTACCGCGAGCGCAGGTTTCGGATCACATAATCCGACGGATCGGCAAACCCAAGCAAGGTTCTTGCTCTTTCTTCCAGAAGATCGCGTGAAAGGCTGTCGTCGGAGAGGAGCCGCACCTCGGTTTCCAGCTCCTCCCGCCGCGCCCGGAGGCGCTTCAGTTCAAGCGAGCGGCTGGCCAGGGTCTCGTTGCGCCGATGTCCGTGCAACAGCCCCCGGTCCCCCGTCAGCGCATTGACGCCGAAGTAGAAGATCAGGAGCGCCAGAAGCGCGGTCGGAAGATAGGGCCGAAAACGCGCGAACACGCGAGTCTCCACGAGGGGATCACTGAACACGTGGAAGATGATGCCGCAGGGTTAATGGGGGGTTGATCTCCGAGCTATGCCGCCCGGATCGCCGCCCGGCCCGCGTAAACGGCCTGATCGCCCAACGCTTCCTCGATCCGCAGAAGCTGATTGTATTTCGCCAGCCGATCCGAGCGCGCCAGCGACCCTGTCTTGATCTGTCCGCAGTTGGTGGCGACGGCGAGGTCGGCGATAGTCGAATCCTCCGTCTCACCCGAACGGTGGCTCATCACGGCGGTGTAGCGCGCTCGCTGGGCCATATCCACGGCGTCCAGCGTCTCCGACAGGGTGCCGATCTGGTTGACCTTGATCAGGATGGAGTTGGCGATTCCGTGCTTGATGCCTTGGGCGAGGCGCTCGGGATTGGTGACGAACACATCGTCGCCCACAAGCTGTATCTTGCCGCCGAGCCGTTCGGTAATCAGCTTCCAGCCTTCCATGTCGTCCTCGGCCATGCCGTCTTCGATCGACAGGATGGGGAACTTTGACACCAGGTTCTCATAATAGGCCACCATGCCCTCGGCGTCGAAGCTCTTGCCCTCGCCGTCCATGACGTATTTACCGCCTTTGAAGAACTCGGACGCGGCGGGGTCCATGGCCAGCCAGAAGTCGCTCCCTGCGGAATAGCCCGCCGCCTCGCCGGCCTCGACGATGAAGGCCAGCGCCTGCTCCGCTGAGCCGATGTTCGGCGCGAACCCGCCTTCGTCGCCGACGTTGGTGTTGTGGCCAGCCTTCTTCAGCGCGCCCTTCAGGCTGTGGAAGATTTCCGCGCCCATGCGCAGGGCTTCGGAGAAGCTGTCCGCGCCTGCGGGCACGATCATGAGCTCCTGGATGTCGATGGGATTATCGGCGTGGACGCCGCCGTTGATGATGTTCATCAGGGGCACGGGCAGCACGCGCGCGTTCACCCCACCGACGTATTTGTAGAGGTGTTGGTTGGCCGAGGCCGCCGCCGCCTTTGCCACGGCGAGGGAGACGCCGAGGATGGCGTTGGCGCCGAGGCGGCTCTTGTTCTTGGTCCCGTCGAGTTCGATTAGGGCGGCGTCGATGCGGCGTTGGTCGTCGGCCTCAAGGCCCCCTAGCGCGTCAAAGATTTCTCCGTTTACCGCTTCGACCGCCTGGCGTACGCCCTTGCCGCCATAGCGGTTCTTGTCGCCGTCGCGCTTCTCCACTGCCTCGTGCGCGCCAGTCGAAGCGCCGGAGGGAACCGCCGCCCGGCCCGTCGATCCATCGTCCAGCAGCACATCCACCTCCACCGTCGGATTACCCCGGCTGTCGAGGATTTCACGGGCGAGGATATCGACGATCTCGGGCATCGGAGGTCCTTCGGGTCGGAGGGGCGGTCCAGATATGCGAACGGCGCGCGGGTGTTACCCCACGCGCCGCGAATGCGAAAGCCGAAGCAAGCCGGTTAGGGCTAATCTTCCTTTGGCGTCATCACCTGACGACCGTTGTACATACCCGTCTTCAGGTCGACATGGTGCGGGCGCTTCATCTCGCCAGTGTCCTTGTCTTCCACGAAGCTGTTGGGCTTCAGGGCGTGGTGCGAGCGACGCATATTCCGCCGCGAGGGAGATACTTTGCGCTTGGGAACGGCCATGGTCGTCTCTTGAGTTGGGTCGCCCGAAATCAGAGCGACCGCGAAAATGCGAGCGGCGGCCAGATGGGGCCGCCGCGTGAGGCAGCGTGTATGGCAAATATCCGCCGTGGTTTCAAGCCGCTTGCTGGCGGCGCGAGACAAACCATCCTACGCTCGCCTGAACGAGGAGCCCTATGATCTTTCGCGACGCCTTGGCTGAAGACCTGCCCTATATCGTCAGCCTGCTGGCCGACGATCCATTGGGCGCCCAGAGGGAGCAATTGGGTGATGCTGCCTATGCCCGCGCGCTGGCGGCTATCGACGCCGATCCCTCGACATCGTTCATCGTGGCGGAGGACGAGGGGATCGTAGTGGGCTGCCTGCAGCTTTCCATCATGCCGGGGCTCGCGCGGCGGGGGGCCCTGCGCGCCCAGCTTGAAAGCGTGCGCATTCTTGGCAGCCAGCGGGGCAAGCGCCTCGGAGAAGCCCTAGTCGCAGAGGCGCTCCGCCGTGCACGGGAAGCGGGTGTGACGCTGGTGGAGCTATCGTCAGACATGACCCGCAAGGACGCCCACCGTTTCTGGGAGCGGCAGGGGTTCGTCGGCTCTCACCTCGGCATGAAGCGGATGCTCTAGACCGACTGAGGACGTCTCTAAACCAATCGGCTCTGGTCCACCGCCGCTGCGATGAAGCTCTTGAACAGCGGGTGCGGCGCGAAGGGGCGGCTTTTCAGTTCGGGGTGATACTGAACGCCGACGAACCACGGGTGATCGGGGCGCTCGCAGGTTTCCGGCAGGAGCCCGCTTGGCGACATCCCGGCGAACGACAGACCCACCCGCTCAAGCCGCTCACGATAGTTGACGTTGACCTCGTAACGATGCCGGTGGCGTTCGGAGATGACAGTGGCGCCATAGATGTCCGCGATCCTGGACAGGGGCGCCAAGGCGGCTTCATAGGCGCCCAGTCGCATGGAGCCGCCGAGATCATCCCCCGCTTTGCGCGTCTCGGTCTGATTGCCGCGCGACCACTCCGTCATCAGCCCGACGACAGGCTCATCGGTCGGCCCGAACTCGGTGGATGAGGCGCCTTGGATCCCGGCCAGATTCCGCGCCGCCTCGATCATCGCCATCTGCATCCCGAAGCAAATACCGAAGTAGGGCACGGCGTGCTCGCGCGCGAACCTGACCGCCTCGATCATGCCCTCAGCCCCGCGCTCACCGAACGCGCCTGGCACCAGCACGCCATCGACCCCCTCGAGCCGTGCCGTGACGGCGGCGCTTTCGCCCTCGAACACCTCGCCTTCAATCCAGTCGAGATTGACCTTGACGTTGTTGGCGAGGCCCCCGTGCACCAGCGCCTCGACCAGCGATTTGTAGGCGTCCTTGAAGCCTGTGTATTTGCCGACAACGGCGATGGTGACTTCCCCGTCGGGCTGGGCGATCCGCGAGGATACACCTTGCCACCGTGACAGGTCCGGCTCGGGCGCGTCGGTAATGCCGAAGCCGTCCAGCACCTCCCGGTCCAACCCCTCGGCGTGATAGTCGAGCGGCACCTGATAGATGGAGTCCGAATCCATCGCCTGGATCACCGCACTTGGCCGCACATTGCAGAACTGGGCGATCTTGCGCTTGTCGCCTTCCGCGATCGGCTGTTCGCAGCGGCAGAGCAGGATATCGGGCTGGATACCGATGGCGCGCAGTTCCCGCACCGAATGCTGGGTCGGCTTGGTTTTCATCTCTCCCGCCGTCTTGATGAACGGCAGCAAGGTCAGATGAATGAAGAGCGCGTGGTGGCGCGGAAGCTCCCAGCCAAGTTGGCGGATCGCCTCGAAGAATGGCAAACCCTCGATGTCGCCCACCGTGCCGCCGATCTCGACCAGAACGAAGTCCACCTCCCTGCCTTCATCGTCATAGGCCGGGGTGCGGACGAAGCGCTTGATCTCATCAGTCACGTGCGGAATGACCTGGACGGTGGCGCCGAGGTAGTCCCCCCGCCGCTCCTTTTCCAAGATGGTCTTGTATATCTGGCCGGTAGTAATGTTGTCGCCCCGCGTAGCATTGACACCGGTGAAGCGCTCGTAGTGACCCAAGTCGAGATCAGTCTCGGCGCCGTCGTCGGTGACGAAGACTTCCCCGTGCTGATAGGGACTCATCGTGCCGGGATCGACATTGAGGTAGGGGTCGAGCTTCCTCAGCCGCACCCTATAGCCGCGCGCCTGCAATAGCGCGCCAAGGGCGGCGGACGCCAACCCCTTGCCTAGGGACGAGACCACGCCGCCGGTGATGAAGATGTACCGGGCCATGGGATTCCAGACTACGCGCGATTCGCCATCCCGTCCGCTGCTAACGGACGAGGTCGGTGTTGAAGTTGAACGGGGCTAGGCCTTGGGCGGGGTGATGGTGTTCGCGGGCGCCGATGCAGCCGGGATCGGCGCCGGGGCCGCAACATTCGCTGCTGGGGGCGCGCTGACAGTCGCCGGAGGAGCGGAAGGGGTTGCGATCGGCTTGGACGGCACGATGGTTGTCGGTGCAGGCTTGGCGACCATTTTCTTCGCAGGCGTTACAGGCGCTCTAAGCGGAGCCGTCGCAGCGGGCGCGGTGTGCACTTCCGGCGCGGGGGCCTGGAAGATCGGGGCGGCAGGCAGGCCGTTCGCGGGCGGCGGGGCGGGTCTCTTCGGCGCCAGCGCGCTCGCATCGAGCGAATCGATCTTCAACCGGTCGACCACCGACTGACCGTGGTGCGCGCGGCCTGACACGACAGTCAGCACGATGCACAGGAGAAAGAAAATCCCCGCCAGTATCGCCGTGGTTCGGGTCAGAAGATCGCCAACGCCGCGGGTGGACATGAAGCCCGATGGTCCTCCGCCCATGCCGAGCGCGCCGCCTTCCGACCGCTGCATCAGGATGATGCCGATCAGGGCGGCAGAGACGAAAATCAGGATCACGAGCAGGATGGCTTGCAGCACGGCGGGTCAGTTTCCGAAAAGGATGCTCAGAAGAACGGGATGTGGCGCGCCCTAAGGCCCGGCGCAACCGAAGCGCGCTCGTCTAGCATTGCAGGTGTGGAGACGCCAGAGGGACGAACTCAACCGGCCCGGACGATGGGCAGGAAATCGTCTGACTTGAGCGAGGCTCCACCCACTAAAGCCCCACCGACCGCAGCCAAAGCCATGATCTCCGCAGCATTGGAGCCCTTCACGGACCCGCCATAGAGGATGGGAACCTGCCCGCCTGCATCACCGAAGCGCGCCATCAGCACTGTTCGGATGACGATGTGCATGACGCCAATCTCGTCCAGCGTAGGGGTAAGCCCCGTGCCGATGGCCCAGACCGGCTCGTAAGCGATGGCGAAGGGATAATCGGCCAGTTCATCCGGCAGTGACCCTGCAAGCTGGCTCGACACAACAACATCCGCCCGTCCGGCCTTGCGTTCGTCCAAAGTCTCGCCGACGCAGACGATAGGTTCCAACCCGGCCCGAATCGCCGCCTCCACCTTGGCGCGCACGACGGCATTGGTCTCGCCATGCAAGGTGCGGCGTTCGGAATGGCCAAGGATGACCAGCGTCGCCCCTGCCTCCCTCACCATTTCCGCCGACACGTCGCCCGTGAAGGCTCCGGAGGCCTCGGAGCGGCAATCCTGGGCGCCAATCTCCACCGACGTTCCAGCCATCGCCCGCGCCATGCGCTCGATCAAGGTTGCGGGAGGACACAGCGCTACCCGCACGGAAGCGGGTTCCGCCCGGAGCGCCGCTGCCAGCTTTTCCGCTTCGACCACAGAGGCCCCGATCCCGTTCATCTTCCAATTTCCGGCGATGAGTTTACGGGACGAAGCTTCGGGCATGGATTGAAGTCTCTCTGAACTGAATGAAGTTCTAGCCCGTCCGCTACGGGATCGCTGCGCCTTTGTCATCCCGGCGTCATGCTCACCCACAGGCTGATGGCTTGCCCCCATGTGAACAGGCGGACTATAGGGCGATATGGTCCGCGACCCGCGCGGAACGCCCCGAGGTCTGCTCCTTCGATGCTTTCCTATATCCGCGCCTTCGCCAAATCACCTTTCGCGACCGGCATTCTGGGCCTGTTGATCGTCGCTTTCGCCATTTTCGGCATCGGCGATGTGTTCCGCCAAGGCAACTTCCAGGATGCAGTGGTCAAGGCCGGATCGCGTCCGCCGATCACCTCCGCCCGCTTCAAACAGATGTTCGCCGCCGACAAAAACCAGATCGAACGGCGCGCGGGTCAGCCGGTCTCCAATGAAGACGCTATCGCCCACGGCTTCGACAAACAGGTGCTGTCGGACGTGACGCTGAGCGAAAGCTTCGCGGCGATGATGGGACGCATGGGCGTGCACCCTTCGGACGAACTGATCGCGGGAGAGCTTCGGAAGATTCCGGCCTTCTTCAGTCCGATCAGCGGCGCCTTTGACAAGACCGCCTATGAGCGCGCGCTAGCGGCGCAGGGCCTGACCCCCATGCAGGCCGACAACGACTTTCGCGACGAAATCGCGCAGCAGCATTTTGTCGCCGCCATGGCCGCCGGGCTAAAGCCCCCCGCCATCTACGGGGTGGTGTCCGCCACCTATCTACACCAGCAGCGCAATTTCACCTGGTTCCCGCTCGGACCGCAGACCGTGGGCGCGCCGATCAAGCCTACCGACGCGCAGCTCATCGCCTTCATGAAGGAAAACGCGGCCCAGATCACCAAGCCGGAAATGCGCGTGCTGAGCGTGGTGCACTTCTCCGCTGCCGCCATCGCGTCGACGGTGACGATCAACGATGCGGATGTGCAAAAGCGCTTCGACTTCGAGAAAGATACGCTGTCGCAACCGGAAAAGCGTTCGCTCGTGCAGATTCCCGTGAAAGACGCCGCCAGCGCCGACGCAGTGACGCAAAAGCTGCGCGCAGGCGCCGACCCGCAGGCCGTCGCAAAATCTCTCGGAACCCAACCCGTGACCTATACTGACACACCCAAGTCGGGCGTCGCCGACCGGGCTGTGGCCGACGCCGCGTTTTCTCTGAAGAGCGGCGAGGTCTCCTCGCCGATCAAGGGCGATCTTGGCATGGCGGTGGTCAAGGTCGGGTCGATCACGCCTGCCCACTCGGTCACACTGGCCGACGTCAAACCCAAGGTCGAAGCTGAGGTGCGCAAGGACGCGGCGCAGCAGAAGATTTACGATCAGGTGCAGAAGTATTCCGACACCCAGTCCAGCGGCTCGAATATGGCCGACGCCGCCAAGGCCGTGGGTCAGCCGGTCGTCACCCTGCCGCCCATCGTCGCCCAGGGCGTCACGCTGGAGGGGCAGCCCGCACCGATCCCGCTCAAGGTTCTGCAGGCTGCTTTCGGCCTCGCCGCCGGCGCGGATACGGAGGTGCAGGACTTGGGACAGGGCGAATACTGGGTCGCGCACGTGGACAAGGTGCTTGCTCCCGCCCTGCCCGGCCTCGATGAGACCTTGCGCGGTGTTCCGGTGCGCGCTCTGGTCACAAAGGCCGTCGTCGCGCGCGACCTCCTGACCCGGATGAAAGCCAAGGCGCAGGCGTTGCGGGACGAGATCGCCAAGGGCAAGACCATGCAGGCGGCCGCCGCCGAGATCGGCGCGGTCGCTCTCGTTGCAACCGATGTGGAGCGCACTGCGGGTCAGCAGGTTCAGGGCGGACCACCCCCGGTCTACTCCGCCGATTTGCTGGGCCGCGTTTTCGCCGCCGGTTCGGGCGAGGTGGTGGTCGGTCAGGGACCGCAGGGGCTGATCATCGCCAAGATCGACAGGATTGGCGAAGCAGCGCCTCAGGTCCTGGCGATGGCTGGCGCACCGCTGCGCAGCGCCTCGGCGCGCGACCTGTTTCAGGACATGGCGCAGGCGACCCGGACGGCGGCGCGAGATCGCATCAAGCCGCACGTGGACGTCAGGCGCGCCCGGCAGGCTCTCGGCCTCGACGCTGATGGGCCTCCGGCTGCGCCCGCCAAGCCGTGATCGTATCGCCTTCGTTCGAAGCGTTCGCGGATGCGCACCGGATGGGCCGGGCGCAGGTGGTGTGGACGCGGATCGTAGACGACCTGGAAACCCCGGTTTCGGCCTTCCTGAAGATCGGCCATGGGCACCCCTACGCATTTCTGTTCGAGTCCGTTGAGGGCGGCGCCTGGCGCGGGCGCTATTCGATCATCGCGCTGAAACCTGACCTTGTCTGGCGGGCGTTCGGTGAGCGGGCCGAGACCGCGTGCGGCGACGGCATCGCTGAGGATCGCTTCACCCCGGAGCCCCAGCCGACGCTCGATTCGCTTCGGGCTCTGATCGCCGCCTCCACCATCGACCTGCCGCCCGAACTGCCTCCCATGGCGGCGGGGCTGTTCGGGGTGATCGGATACGACATGATCCGGCTGGCGGAGCCGGTTGGGCCAGCCAAGGTGGATGCGCTGGGACTTCCTGACGCCGTGCTCGCCCGACCCTCGGTGGTCGCCATCTTCGACGCCATCGCGCAGGAGATCGTACTGGTGACACCAGCCTGGCCGTCCGGTGATGGCGCTAAGGACCCCTACGCCGCCGCAACCGCGCGGCTGGAAGCGACCCGGCAGGACCTGCGCACGCCCCGCGCCATCGCAGCCGGGCCTGAGTCCCACAAAGCTCATCCTCTGGAGTCGGATGTCTCCCGCACCGACTACGCTGAGGTGGTGGAACGCGCCAAACGCTATATCGCGGCGGGCGACATCTTTCAGGTGGTGCCGAGCCACAGATTTTCCGCCCCGTTCGAGGCTGATCCCTTCGCCTTCTATCGCTCGCTCCGGCGCACCAATCCCTCGCCCTTCCTCTATTTCCTGGATTTCGGCGGCTTTCAGCTTGCCGGCTCGAGCCCGGAAATTCTCGTGCGGTTGCGAGACGGCAAGCTGACCATCCGCCCTATAGCAGGCACCCGTCCGCGCGGAGCGACGCCCGATGATGACCTGAGGTTAGAGCGAGAACTCCTTGCTGATGAAAAGGAAAGGGCCGAACATCTGATGCTGCTCGACCTCGGCCGGAACGACGTGGGCCGGGCCGTCATGCTTCGCGACGAAAGCCGCAACGCCGCCACAACTACGGCGCGGGTGCGGGTGACAGAAAGCTTCAAGATCGAACGCTACAGCCACGTGATGCACATCGTCTCCAACGTGGAGGGCGATGCGCCGGAGGGGCTGGACCCCGTGGACGTGATTCTGACCGCCCTCCCCGCCGGAACCCTGTCCGGCGCGCCCAAGGTGCGGGCCATGCAAATCATCGATGAGCTGGAGACGAAAAAGCGCGGCCTCGTCTACGGCGGCGCCGCAGGCTACATCTCCGCTAACGGCAGCGTCGACACCTGCATCGTACTCAGAACCGCCCTGTTCAAGGACGGCGTGATGCACGTGCAGGCTGGCGGCGGCGTGGTGGCCGACTCAGACCCCGACGCTGAATATGAAGAGACCCTGCACAAATCCAACGCCCTACGCCGGGCGGCGGAAGAAGCGTGGCGGTTCGAGTAGGCCTACCGATCTTCGCTCTGCACGAAAGCGGCGTGCGACATGGCGGGCATGGCGCCTGTTGGGCCAAGGATCATCACCGCCGCCGCTGAAACGCCCGCGATAGCCGCCAAAGCAGCGCCCAGCACCACCGGCCAGATCCCGCGACGCGGTGTCGCCGTGGGCTGAAGGTCCGCTCGCAAACGGTCCAGCGAGGGCAAGGCGGGGCTGCGAAAGGCGGCTGTGGTCATGGCCGCAGCAAGACCCTGAACTTGTTAACGCCCGATTGCCGCATTGCGCCTGAAGCCCCAATTCCGGTTCGCGCGCTTGGCGGCGGGGGTTTCGCAGCCTAGAAGCGGCGGTTCCGAGGGAAGCCCGCCATGATCCTGGTGATCGATAACTACGACAGCTTCACCTACAACCTCGTCCATTACCTGGGTGAGCTTGGGGCGAGGACGATGGTCCGTCGCAACGACGCCCTGACCGCCGCCGATGCGCTGGCAATGAACCCGCAGGCGATCCTGCTCTCCCCCGGACCCTGCACCCCCAACGAAGCGGGCATCTGCCTCGAGATTCTGGCTGATGCGCCCGAAGACCTGCCGATCCTCGGCGTCTGCCTCGGACATCAGGCCATCGCCCAGGCGTTCGGCGGCGTGGTCTCGCGCGCCAAGAGCCTGATGCACGGCAAGACCAGCCCCATCCACCACGACGGCACGGGGGTATTCACAGCCATCGCCAACCCCTTCACTGCTGCCCGCTATCACAGCCTGGCCACGCCCCGCGAAACCCTGCCTGACAGCCTCATCGTCAACGGCTGGACGGAAGATGGCGAGGTGATGGGGGTCAGGCACCGCACGCGACCGATCCACGGGGTGCAGTTCCACCCGGAATCCATCGCCACCGAATATGGCCACGCCCTCCTCGCCAACTTCCTGGATCTTGCAGGGGTGGAGCACACCGCCAATGTGGCGAGCGCATGACCAGCCCTTCCGCCGACGTCTTCAAGCCCCTTTTGTCGCGCCTCGCCGACGGGGCGACGCTGTCGGAAGAAGACGCAGACATCTTCTTCTCCGCCTGCCTCCGCGGCGAGGCTTCTCCGGCCCAAGTTGCCGCCGCCGCTACGGCCATGCGCCTTCGCGGCGAGACGGTGGGAGAGATCACCGCCTGCGCCCGCGTCATGCGCCGCACCGCCGTCAGGCTCGACCACGACTTCGACGTGATCGACACCTGCGGCACGGGCGGCGACGGACTGCACACCTTCAACATCTCCACGGCCGCCGCCATCATCGCCGCTGGAGGCGGCCTGAAGGTCGCCAAGCACGGCACCCGCGCCCTGACCTCCCGTTCCGGCTCCTCCGACGTGCTGGCGGCGCTCGGCGTGAACATCGAGGCGGGGGCTGACGCCCAGCGGCGTTCGCTGGCCGAGGCCGGGGTCTGTTTCATGTATGCACCCGCCCACCACGGGGCGATGCGCCACGTCATGCCGGTACGAGCGGATCTCGGGTTTCGCACCATCTTCAACCTGTTAGGGCCGCTTTCCAATCCGGCGGGAGCGAAACGACAGGTGCTGGGGGTGGCGGAGATGCGGCGACTGGAGCCCATCGCCCGGGTGCTTGGGGCGCTAGGGTCCGAGCGCGCATGGGTGGTTCACGCGGAGGGCATGGACGAGATGTCAACCACCGGGATCAACCACGTGGCCGAATGGCGCGCGGGCGGCGAAGGCGGTTTCGACGGAGTGCGCCTGTTCAACATTTCGCCGGAAGCCGTTGGTCTGGAACGCTTTTCCATCGATGACCTCCGGGGTGGCGATCCGGCGGAAAACGCTGTGGCCCTGCGCGATCTACTGAACGGCAAGACCGGCGCCTATCGCGACGTGGCCTGTCTGAACGCCGCCGCAGCCTTCCTCGTGTCGGACAAGGTAGAAACCCTGCGCGAGGGTTGGGAGAAGGCGGCCGCCGCCATCGACGACGGGCGGGCGCTGCAATCGCTGGAGCGTCTGATCGCCGTCACCAACGGCGCGACGTGAGCGACATTCTAGCGGAGATCGCTGCCTATAAGAGAGGTGAAGTTAAAGAGCGCCGCGCCCGAACCTCGCAGGCCGAGATCGAAGCGCGTGCGAAGGTCGCCTCCCCCGTGCGCGGCTTTCGCGCCGCGCTTGAGCGAGCCTCCGCCACTGGCAGCCTCGCCCTGATTGCCGAGATCAAGAAGGCCAGCCCCTCAAAGGGTCTGATCCGCGCCGATTTCGATCCCCCCGCCCTCGCCCGCGCCTACGAAGCCGGGGGCGCGACCTGCCTCAGCGTGCTCACCGACGGCCCGAGCTTTCAGGGCGATGACGCCTATCTCGCCACCGCGCGAGGTGCCACCGCCCTGCCCGCCATCCGTAAGGACTTTTTGGTCGATCCATGGCAGGTCGCCGAATCGCGAGCGCTGGGCGCCGACGCCATCTTGGTGATTCTCGCCATGATAGACGACGCCCTCGCCGCTGCGTTGATGGCTGAAGCCACCCGGCTAGGCATGGACGCCCTTGTGGAAGTTCACGATGCGACCGAGATGGCCCGCGCCGCCGCCCTTGGCGCTGTGTTGATCGGGATCAACAACCGGGACCTGCGCACTTTCATAGTCGATCTCGCCGTCACCGCGCGCCTTGCCCCCCTCGCCCCCGCAAACGCGCTTCTTGTGGGAGAAAGCGGCATCTTCACTCCCTACGACACAAAACGCCTAAGCGCCGCCGGAGCCCGCGCCATGCTTGTCGGTGAAAGCTTGATGCGACAGCCAGATGTGGAAATGGCGACGCGGGCGCTACTCGCCTGACGCCGGGAGCGATCTCTCTCAGACCGGGGCCAGCGCCTCGAACGGCGGTTTCGGCAGGTCGATCCCGATGGCGTCGCCAGTCCGGACAAGACCGCCCTCGATCACCACAGCCATGATCCCGGCCTTGCGGATCAACTCTCCATTCGGGCCGCGATCCAGAACGGCGCGGGTCAGGCCCTTTTGATAATTGTCCAGTTGAAGGCAGGGATTACGCAGGCCTGTGACCTCGATCATTGCATGAGGGCCGAGCCTGAGTCGTGTTCGCCTCGGCAAGCTCAAAAGGTCGATCGCGCGGGTGGTGATGTTTTCCCCGATCACGCCCGGCCCCACATCGAAACCATGCGTGCGAAGAGCGTCAATCAATTCGAGGGGAATGAGATGCACCTGGCGCAGATTGGGTTGGTCCGGGTCCACCGCCACACGCGATCTGTGCTGTACCGTGGTTCCGAGGTGCGCGTCGCCCTCAACCCCAAGGCCCGCCAACAGACTGATCGCACCGGTCAAAGGCTTGGAGAACTCATGTTCGGAACAGCGCGCCACCGCCACGACCTGACCGGACATCTCAGATCTACCCTCGCCTGAAAGCGAGTTAGCAGACGCCCCGCACCGTGTCAGTGTCGTAAACCGCGTTCACTTGACATTAACTGAGAACACTTACAGAACATCGCCATACGTTTGCGGTTTGTTCGCAGGCGCGTTCCTGACCCGTTCGGGCTATGTCCGGGCGAAAACGATGAGGCGGCGATGCTTACGCGCAAGCAGCATGAACTTCTTATGTTCATCCACGAGCGGATCAAGGAGAGCGGGGTTTCGCCCTCGTTCGACGAAATGAAGGACGCCCTGGATCTGGCGTCCAAGTCCGGCATTCACCGGCTGATCACGGCGCTGGAGGAACGCGGGTTCCTCAGGCGTCTGGCGCACCGGGCGCGGGCGCTGGAGGTGGTGAAGCTGCCCGAATCGGCTACGGCGCGCGCGGTGCGCGCCCCGCAACCGTTCAAGCCTCAGGTAGTGCAGGGCTCAAAGCCCGCGCCGATCCCCGCCGCTAACGATTCGCAGTCCCTGCCGGTGCTTGGCCGCATCGCTGCCGGCACACCCATCGCCGCGATCCAGCACGAACAAGACCGGATGACCGTGCCCGCCGACCTTCTGGGCAATGGCGATCACTTTGTTCTGGAGGTGCAGGGCGACTCAATGATTGAGGCGGGCATCCTCGATGGCGACTTCGTGGTCATCAAGCGGGCAGATACGGCCACTTCAGGCGAGATCGTGGTGGCCTTGGTTATGGGTGAGGAGGCGACGCTGAAACGCCTGCGCCGCAAGGCTGGATCCATCGCGCTGGAAGCCGCCAATCCCAAATACCAGACGCGGGTGTTCGGTCCCGATCAGGTCGAGGTGCAGGGCAAGCTTGTGGGGCTCATTCGTCGCTATCACTAAGCTCGCCGTTTCCTGTCCAGGGGCGCACGCCGCGCATCGGCTCCGACCATGACAGACGCACACCGCTCGCAGTTTTGAAGATTTCGGCCGCGCCATAGGCGTCGAAGTCTGAAGGCCTGAGCAGGATTCGATTTGCACAGTCCTGGGGCGGCTCGACGTCAGTGCGAATAATCACGATCTCGGCCACCTGACAAAGCGCCTCAAGTCGCCCTTCCGGCAGGGGCCGCGTGCTCCACCACGTTCCCACCGACGGATGCGTGCCTAGCAAGGGCGCGCACCCCTTTCGGTCACAGGCGAACAGGGTGTCGCGGGCTTCTGCCGCGTCTGCGGGCAGCTCGAACCCTCTGCGAGCCTTCCAAAGATCAGTAGCGTAGGTACGAGCGCCGGGCTTTGCTGCTTCCGCACCCCGGACGCTGATCCTCGCCGAAAGCCACACTTTGGCGGGGGCCCATTCGGGCTATAGCCGGCGAAGCCGGGCTCGTTCTGTAATTGGTGGCTCCGTCGAAACCGGAGCTGCTCACGCCCACGGTGTCGTCATGTCTGTCGGCGCCAACACGACTGGCCAAGCCACGAGCTGGCCACAAAGCATGGGCAACGCCTTTGGCTTCTGTTTTCGAGGACGGCGATCGCGAAACCCAGGTTGTTAAGCTATGTCGCGACCGCAGTTTCAGGGGCAGATCACCGAATGAATCAGCGCCCAAAGCCGAAGAACAGGCTCAAGACGGAAGTGTCATTCGGCGCGTAGCCGGATTGATATGGCGAGTACCCGTAGTAGCCGTTCGGCGCGTAGCCGGACTGATAGGGCGAGTACCCGTAATAGTCGCTCGGCGCGTAGCTCGATTGATACGGCGAATATCCATAAGAGTAGCCGTACGGGGAGTAGCCATAGCTATTTCTGCTGGGGAGCCGGTAGCCATCGTGGCGGGTCCCCGGATGATCGTCATGGAACGCGTCATGCGTTTGCCTCAGGGCGCGGTGATAGCCATCGTGCTCCGCTTGGCTAGCGAACCCTTCTTCGTGTGCTTGAGCGTGCGCGGCATCTACTTCGTCGTGGAACAGGCCGTGCTCCTGATGGTCCTGCTGGTGTTGATACCAGCCGTAGTCTTGGGCGAACACCGCCGAGGGCGCGGCCAGCGCCAACACTGCGGCCGAAATCATGAATTTGTGCAACATTGCATCCTCCTACGGTGCTTCGGACGCAAATCTGACGGTTGGTTGCTGAACGGCGCCTGAACGAGACGAACGCAATATTTGACCTGACAACTAGGCCGGGTGACGGCAGGTAGGTTTATGAATGGCGGATAACAAACCCGCTCAGGAACCGCTCATTGCAGAAATGTTTCTATCGCTTCACCCAGACACGGGGCCAACTTTTTGGAGTGAAGAAAATGACCAAGTGGATGATCGCCCTTCTGGCGAGCGGCACGCTGGTCGCCGCCGTCCCTGCTATCGCTCAGGCCCACGACGACGACGAGTGGAACAACGGCGGAGCTA
>JBBQLP010000004.1:0-87898 GCA_038327995.1 Caulobacterales bacterium
CTTGCCCGTGCCGCTCACGTTCACGGCCCGGAGGAGGGCGACGTGGGTTCTCATGCCGAACTCCAAGGTTTCGCCATCAGAGAAGCCGATTTCAGACAAGCTGGGAATCAAAACGCCCGGCGGTGAGGCCGGGCGTCGAAAGGATGGGCAAGCGGGGGGGAGGACCCTACTTGATTTTGCCTTCGCGGAATTCAACGTGCTTACGCACCACCGGATCGTATTTCTTCAGCACAAGCTTGTCGGTCTTGGTGCGAGCGTTCTTCTTGGTGACGTAGAAAAAGCCCGTGTCCGCCGACGAATTCAGGCGGATCTTGATGGAAGCCGGCTTGGCCAAAGGGGTCGCTCCAGGCGTAAGACTGCCGGCGCGGGGCCGGGAAATAGGAAGGCGCGGACCATACTCATGCGCATCCTTAAGTCAACGGGTCGCAGACTTTATCTCGAGGAGGCGTGCCGAGAACGCGCTTCGGGCGCGCCGAGAACTTTGCATTTTTCCGTGCCGCCATCCGCGCCGCCGCAGTGATTGCCTCGGCCATGGCGGGCGATCCAGTCAGCGTGGCCATGCCTGCCAATTCGACCAGCATGGATTCGATGTAAGCGGTTACCGACTCGGGCGGCAATTCGGCGCCTTTCAAATCAAACCGTGCCAACGATCCACCTCATTTCTATCTATAGTATCAAAACCTATCACTCACACCTTAAGCGGGCAATAGTATGCAGCCCACGTCAAATCAAGGTGTGCGTTGACAGAAGCGGGGACCGACCCCCACTTTCCAGCCCTCGTCGGGCCAGGGCTGGGCGAGCATCCCCCGTTGAGATATGCCCCGCCTATGAACGTCGTCGTCGTCGAGTCCCCGGCCAAGGCCAAGACCATCAACAAGTACCTGGGTTCGGACTATATCGTCCTAGCCTCCTACGGCCACGTGCGCGATCTGCCGTCGAAAGACGGGAGTGTCAGGCCCGACGACGACTTCTCCATGAGCTGGGAGGTGGACGGGAAGGCCACCAAGCGCCTGTCGGATATCGCCGCCGCCATGAAGGGCGCCGACCGGCTGATCCTCGCCACCGACCCGGACCGGGAGGGCGAGGCCATCTCCTGGCACGTCCTGGAGGTGCTCAAGAACAAGAAGGTGCTGAAAGACGCCAAGGTGGAGCGGGTGGTCTTCAACGCCATCACCAAGTCCGCTGTCATCGAGGCGATGAAACATCCGCGTGACGTGGATATGGAGCTGGTGGACGCTTATCTGGCCCGCCGGGCGCTGGACTATCTGGTTGGCTTCACCCTATCGCCGGTCTTGTGGCGCAAGTTGCCGGGTTCGCGCTCGGCAGGTCGGGTTCAGTCGGTGTCGCTGCGGCTGGTGGTAGACCGCGAGATCGAGATCGAAGCCTTTCGCGCGCAGGAATACTGGACCGTGGAGGGGGATGTCTCCGCCGGGTCCGACCCCTTCCTCGCGCGCCTGGTCAAGCACGACGGCAAGCGGCTGACCAAGTTCGACCTGGCGCACGCTGACGAAGCCGCCGATGCAAAGCTCGCGGTCGAGACGGCTGTGTTCAAGGTCGCCAGCGTCGAGAAAAAGCCCGCGCGGCGCAGCCCCTCGCCGCCCTTCACCACCTCGACCCTGCAACAGGAAGCCTCACGCAAGCTCGGCTTCAACGCGCAGCGCACCATGCAGGCCGCCCAGCGGCTCTACGAAGGTGTCGATGAGAATGGGGGCCTGATCACCTATATGCGGACCGACGGGGTGGCCTCCGCGCCCGAAGCCATCGATGAGGCGCGCAAGGTCATCGCGGACCGCTTCGGCGCCGCCTATGTGCCGGAAAAAGCCCGCTACTACACGGTCAAGGCCAAGAACGCCCAGGAAGCCCACGAGGCGATCCGCCCCACCTCCATGGCCCGCCACCCGGACAAGCTGCGCCTCGATGGCGATCTCGGGCGGCTCTATGAGCTGATCTGGAAACGGATGATGGCGAGCCAGATGGAGAGCGCACGGATCGAACGCACCACCATCGAACTCGATAGCAAGGATGGCCGCACCGGGATGCGCGCCACGGGGCAGGTGATCCAATTCGACGGCTATCTCGCGGTCTATGAAGAGGGCCGCGATGACGCGCCCAAGGGGCAAGGCGACGAAGAAGACGATTCGCGCCGCCTGCCGCCGGTCAACGAAGGCGCTGCGGCCAAGGTGATCGACGCCCGCGCCGACCAGCACTTCACCGAGCCGCCGCCGCGCTATTCAGAAGCCAGTCTGGTCAAGAAGATGGAGGAGTTAGGCATCGGTCGACCCTCCACCTACGCCTCGATCCTTACCGTGCTGCGCGACCGCGAATACGTGCGGATGGACAAAAACCGCTTCGTGCCGGAGGACA
The DNA here is from genome assembly GCA_038327995.1 of Caulobacterales bacterium. Lineage (GTDB taxonomy): Bacteria > Pseudomonadota > Alphaproteobacteria > Caulobacterales > Caulobacteraceae > CAIOYC01. The sequence continues at coordinate 2,365 of JBBQLP010000004.1, forward strand.
AAGGTCGCCTCGTCACCGCCTTCCTCGAACAGTTCTTCCGCCGCTATGTGGAATACGACTTCACCGCCGCTTTGGAGGAAAAGCTCGATCTGGTTTCCGCGGGCGAGATGGAGTGGAAGGTCCTGCTGCGTGACTTCTGGACGGAGTTCAACGCGGCTGTGGGCAGCCTGGGCGAGGTTCGCACCACCCAAGTGCTCGACGCCCTTAACGACGCGCTGGGGTCGCAAATCTTCCCCGACAAAGGCGACGGAACCGATCCGCGCACCTGCACCGTCTGCGGCACGGGGCGGCTGAGCCTGAAGACCGGCAAGTTCGGAGCCTTCATCGGCTGCTCCAACTATCCTGAATGCCGCTACACACGTCCGCTTTCCACGCCCGAAGGCGGCGAGGGCGAGGCGGTCAGCGGCGACCGCGAGCTCGGGATCAATCCCGAGAGCGGCAAGCCAGTGATGCTGAAGATTGGCCGCTTCGGTCCCTATGTGGAGGAATCCGACGGGGGCGACGGCAAGCCGCATCGCTCCTCCCTGCCCAAGGGCTGGACGCCGATCTCGCTTGATCTGGTGCAGGCGCTGCGCCTGCTCAGCCTGCCCCGCCATGTGGGCAAGCACCCGGACGATGGGGAGATGATCCTAGCCGGGTTAGGGCGCTATGGCCCCTACGTTCAGCACGGCAAGACCTACGCCAGCGTGGATAGCATCGAAGAGGCGTTCGATGTCGGACTGAACCGCGCCGTTATCCTGCTGGCTGAAAAGCGCGCGGGCGGTGGTAGGCCCCAGCGTGGCCAGACGGCGGCGCTGAAGGAGCTTGGCCCGCACCCCGAAACTGGAGAGCCGGTGAAGGTCTTAGCCGGGCGCTTTGGCCCTTACATCGCGTCCGGCGGCGTCAACGCCAACATCCCCCGAGGCGGCGATCCGGCGACCGTAACGATGGAGCAGGCGGTGGCCTTGCTGGCGGAACGGGCCGCCAAGGGCGGCGGCAAGAAACCGGTGCGCAAGGCGGCCGCGAAACCTGCCGCTAAGGCCAAGACGCCCGCCAAAGCCGCCGCCAAGAAACCAGCCGCCAAAAAGGCTCCGGCTAAAAAGCTTGCCGCGAATAAAACCACGACGAAAGCTGCGGCCAAGGGGTGAAACGTCCCCGCAAGCCCGGCGTCGTGATCCGCCCCAAAGGGCCGCGCCCCGCTGCGGGTTTGCCTTCGCGCGACGAACTCTCCGCCTTCATCCGCGAGGCGGGGGAGACGGACGTTGGAGAAATCGCCAAACACTTTGGCCTGAAGGGGTCAGACCGCGCTGCCCTTCGCCATGAGATGCGGGCGATGCAGGGCGGCGGCGATCTCGGCAAACGGGGCCGTAAAGGGCTCGCGTCCCACGGCGCGCTGCCGCCTGTGGGCGTGGCCGATGTGGTCGAGCGGGACGTGGACGGCGACCTCTTCGTAAAGCTGACCAAGGGCGACGACGCGCCGCTGGTGCGCCTCGCGCCCGGTAAGGACGAAGCGAAACTCGGCGCGCCGGGCCTCGGCGACCGGGTGTTGGTGCGCTTTGAGAAGCTTGAGTCTGGCGAGATAGAAGCCCGCCTGATCAAAAAGTTAGGGCAAAGTGCTCACCGTGTGCTCGGCGTTATCCGCAAGGGCTCCGGGCCGCGCGGGCGGCGCGAGGTGCGGGTCGAGCCGGTGGATCGCCGGTCCAAGGATGTGCTGATCCTCTCCGAGTTCGACGGCAAGGATTTGAAGGACGGGGACCTGGTGGTCGCCACCGCCGACTCCGGAGTGGAGCGCCGCCACGGTCCAAAGCACGGCAAGTTGGTCGAAGTGGTAGGCCGCGAGGATCATCCCCGCGCCGCCTCCCTGATCGCCATCCACACCCACGGTATCAAGACCGGCTTTACCGAAGAAGCGGAGGCCGAGGCCGCCGCCGCCAAGGCCCCGACGCTGAAAGGCCGGGAAGATCTGCGCGACCTGGCCCTCGTGACCATCGACCCTGAGGACGCGCGTGACCACGACGATGCGGTCTATGCGCAGTCGGACGACAACCCCAAGAACGCGGGGGGCTTTGTGGTGTGGGTCGCTATCGCCGATGTCGCCGCTTACGTGCGCACTGGCACTGCGCTCGACCGCGAGGCCTGGACCAAGGCCAATTCGGTCTATTTTCCCGACCGGGTCGAGCCGATGCTGCCGGAGGTGCTTTCCGCAGGGCTCTGTTCGTTGCGAGAAAAGGAAGAGCGCGCCTGCATGGCGGTGCGGATGGTTTTCGACGCGAATGGGCGGAAGGTCTCCCACGCCTTCACGCGCGGCCTGATGCGTTCCGCCGCCAAGCTTTCCTATGGTCAGGCGCAGGCGGCCATCGACGGCAAGCCGGACGATGCGACGGGTCCGCTGGTGGACGGGGTGCTGAAACCGCTCTGGGCCGCCTACGCCTGCCTGACCAGGGGCCGCGACGTCAGATCGCCCCTCGACATCGACAGCCCCGAACGCCGCATCGTGATGAGCCCCGACGGGGAGGTGGTCTCGATCCAGAAGCGGGAGCGGCTTGATGCGCACCGCCTGATCGAGGAGATGATGATTCAGGCCAATGTGTGCGCCGCCGAGACGCTGGAGGAGAAACGCAGCCCGCTGATCTATCGCATCCACGACACGCCAAGCGCCGAGAAGATGGTGTCGCTGGGCGATTTCCTCGCCACCATCGGGATCACCTGGTCAAAAGGCGAGGCGCCGCGCACTGACCGGTTCAACAAACTGCTCGGACAGACGCGGGAGGGGCCGCACGCGGAGATCGTCAACGAGGTGGTGCTGCGCAGCCAGATGCAGGCGGTATACTCTCCTGACAACATTGGGCATTTTGGGCTCAACTTAAGGCGCTACGCCCACTTCACTTCGCCCATCCGCCGCTATGCCGACCTGATCGTGCACCGGGCCCTGATCCGGGCTTTGAAGCTGGGAACTGACGGGCTGACCGATCAGGAAATCGCCCGCCTGAAAGAAACCGCCGAACACATCACCACCACCGAGCGCGCCGCCATGGCCGCCGAGCGCGACGCCACCGACCGCTACGTCGCGGCCTTCCTCTCTGACCGGGTGGGCGCGACCTTCCCTGGCAGGATCACTGGCGTCACCCGCTTTGGCCTGTTCATCCGGCTGGACGAAACGGGAGCGGACGGGCTCGTACCCGTCTCAAGCCTCGGAACCGAATACTTTACCCACGACGACAAGGCGCACGCCCTGATCGGGGAGCGCACGGGCGCCCGCTGGCGGCTGGGCTCAAGGGTGGAAGTGAAGCTGAAGGAAGCGACGCCGATCACCGGCGGGCTCCTGTTCGAGATGCTGAGTGAGCCCGACGCCGCTGATCCCGATGCGCCGCGTCCGAGGCTCGGGGTGCGTAGGCAGGCGCCCGGTGGGCGCGGCGGCGGCTATCCGCCCAAGCGTCGAGGGCGGTAGGGCCTGCGCCCTTCGACAAGCTCGGGAAGCTGCTAAGTTGGGAAACTCAAGACAAATCCCCCGCAACCCCCTAAACCGCCCGCCTCTCCTTGAGGATTGGATTCGATGTCCCTCGACGATCTGGATACCGGCAAGTTCCGTCCCGAGGCGGAGGCCATTGCGGCGCTTTTGGCCGCTGCGCCCCTCGATAGCGAGGACCGGGCGGTGGTGCGCTCGGAGGCCGAGCAACTGGTTCGCTCCGCCCGCCGCTCAGCCCGTCGCCAAGGGGTGGTTGAGGGCTTCCTGCAAGAGTTCTCCCTGGGCACCCGCGAGGGCCTCGCCCTGATGTGCCTCGCCGAAGCGCTGCTCCGCACCCCCGATCAGGGCACGCGCGACGCGCTGATCGCCGAGAAGATTGGCTCGGCCGACTGGACCGCGCACCTTGGTCAATCAGAGAACCTGTTCGTCAACGCCTCCACCTGGGGGCTGATGCTGACCGGAAAGCTGGTGGAGGTGGACGAGGACGCTAGGCGGGACGCCTCAGGCTTCGTCAAGCGGCTGGCGGGGCGGGTGGGCGAGCCGGTGATCCGCGCGGCGGTGGCCCAGGCCATCCGCATCATGGGCGAGCAGTTCGTGCTCGGACGCAACATCGAGGCAGCGCTCGGGCGCGCGAAGAAGGACGGCTATATCTGTTCGTTTGATATGCTGGGCGAGGGCGCCCGCACCGCCGCCGACGCAGAGCGTTATGAGCGCGCCTACGCCGACGCCATTGAGGCGGTGGGCAAGGCGTCGAACGCGGCGGGGCCCGAGGCCGGGCACGGCATTTCAGTCAAGCTATCCGCGCTTTCTCCGCGCTACGAGGCGACGCAAGAGGATGGAGTGTGGCGAGACCTATATCCCCGCGTCAAGCGCCTCGCGTTGGTCGCCGCGCGCCATGACATCAACTTCACTATCGACGCGGAAGAGGCTGATCGGCTTGTGCTTTCCCTGAAGCTGCTCGAGCGGTTGTCTGGCGAGGAGGCGCTGGGAAGCTGGGATGGCCTCGGCCTCGCGGTGCAGGCCTATCAGAAGCGCGCGCCGCAGACGATTGAGGCTGTCGCTGGCATCGCTCGCGCCACCAAGCGCCGTCTGATGGTGCGTCTGGTCAAGGGCGCCTATTGGGACACTGAGATCAAGCGGGCACAGGTTGCCGGGCGGCCCGACTACCCGGTCTATACGACCAAGCCCGCCACCGACCTGTCATACCTCGTGGCTGCGAAAGCGCTGATCGAGGCCGCGCCCGACCTCTATCCGCAGTTCGCCACCCACAACGCTCACACCCTCGCTGCTGTGCGCCGTATGGCTCATTCGCGCGGTGTAAAGATCGAATACCAGCGTCTGCACGGGATGGGCGAGGCGCTCTATCAGGCGGCGAACGACCTTTACGACGGGATCACCGTGCGAGCCTACGCCCCGGTGGGCGGGCATGAGGATTTGTTGCCCTACCTGGTGCGGCGGCTTTTGGAGAACGGCGCCAACTCTTCCTTCGTCCACGCCCTTTTGGATGAACGGGTGCCGGTGGAGAAGGTGGTGGTTGATCCCATCGGCGCGGTCGAGGCCGCGCCCCACGCCCATCCGAAAATTCCCACCCCTCGCAACCTCTATGGCGACCGGGTGAACTCCTTGGGCGCGGACGTGAGCATCGGGTCTGAACGCGCCGCGCTTGACCTCGCACTGGCGCAGCTGGACGCCGAACAGATCAGCGCCGGGCCCATCGTCTCGGGAACCCAGCCATCGCGCCTTCCCGTGTTGCCGGTGAGAAGCCCTGCCGATCCGGCGCGGGTGATCGGGCAGGTCGCGGAGGCCAATGAGGCGGATATCGCCGCCGCTTTCAAGGCAGCCCGCAAGGCCCAACCGGCGTGGGATGCGCTGGGCGGATTCGCCCGCGCCCGGGTGCTGCGCGGCATGGGCGATGCGCTGGAAACCAACCGCGACCGGCTGGCGGCGCTCTGCGTGCGAGAGGCGGGCAAGACTTGGCTCGACGCAATCGGCGAAGTGCGCGAGGCCGCCGACTTCTGTCGCTACTACGCGCTGCTTGCCGAAAAGCAGTTCGGCGGACCGGAAATGCTGAAGGGTCCGGCAGGAGAGACTAACGCGCTGGAGATGCACGGGCGGAGCGTCTTCGTCTGCATATCGCCTTGGAACTTCCCGCTGGCCATCTTCACTGGCCAAATCGCGGCGGCGCTGGCGGCCGGGAACGCGGTGCTGGCCAAGCCCGCCGAACAGACGCCGCTGATCGCCGCAGAAGCGGTGCGGCTTTATCATCGGGCGGGGCTCGACGCGCGCCTCCTGCACCTGCTGCCCGGACGCGGTGAGACAGTGGGCGCGGCGCTGACCAGCCACGCGGACTTGGACGGCGTGGCCTTCACCGGCGGCACGGAAACCGCGTGGGCGATCAACCGCACCCTGGCCGCCCGGCGAGGGCCCATCGTCCCGTTCATCGCCGAGACCGGCGGGCTGAACGGGATGTTCGTCGACACCACCGCGCTGCGCGAACAGGTGCTGGACGATGTGATCCAGTCGGCCTTCGGTTCGGCGGGTCAGCGGTGCTCGGCGTTGCGTATTCTCTTTGTGCCAAAAGATACGGCGGACGGGCTAATCGAGGGTCTGTCAGGGGCCATGGACGCCCTGCGGATAGGCGATCCGGCGCGGTTCACCACCGACATCGGCCCGGTGATCGACCAGGAGGCGCGAGATGCCCTGACGGCGCATCTGGCGCGCCTGACCAATAAGGCCAGGGTCATCAAGCAGATCGCCGCAGCTGACGGAGAGGGAACCTTCTTTGGTCCGGTGCTGGCGGAAATCCCCTCGGCGGACTTTCTGGAACGCGAGGTGTTCGGCCCGATCCTTCACGTGGTTCGCTATGATCCCGAAGATCTGGAGGGCACGGCGAGGCTCCTGGCGTCGAAGCGCTATGGCCTGACGCTGGGGGTGCACAGTCGCATCGAGGGGTTCGCGCGCCGAGTTCAGGCGCTGGTCCCGGCGGGCAATGTCTATGTGAACCGCTCGGTGATCGGGGCGGTGGTGGGGGTGCAGCCCTTCGGCGGACAGGGGCTATCCGGCACCGGCCCCAAGGCGGGCGGGCCAATGGCGCTCACTCGCTTCGCCGTCGAGCGCGCCGTGAGCATTAACATTGCTGCGCAGGGGGGCGACCCGAGTTTGCTGAACCTGTAGAGGGCGATGCTGTGCGCCGCCTTGAAAATCAGCCTTTTCCCAACTCGCGAGATCGGGAAGCGGCGGCATTCACCACTGCTTGAGCCAGCCGGTCCATCGCATCACCCTCGTCCATTACGGCCAGTCCTGCCGCAGTGGTTCCGCTGGGACTTGTGACATTGGTGCGCAGATCGGCGAGGGTCTCGGCGCTCGTCGCCGCCAGAGCACCCGCGCCTTCAAGGGTCCGCCGGGCAAGCTGTTTGGCAATCGGGCCGGGCAGTCCGGCGGCCTCGCCCGCCTTCGCCAGCGCCTCCGCCAGTCGGAAGAAATAGGCCGGGCCGCTGCCTGAGAGGGCGGTCGCTACGTCGATCAACGCCTCATCGTCCAGCCAGGCGACATCGCCGACGGCGCGCAGGAACCGGTCGCAGGTTTCGCGCTGACCCATACTGACGCACCTTCCCGCCGCCGCCGCAGTCATGCCCTGCAACACGGCTGCGGGCGTGTTGGGCATAGCCCGCACCACGCTGGCTGAGCCGCCAAGGCCCGCTTCAAGCGTTGCAAGACCGACCCCGGCAGCGATGGAGATGAACAACACCTCGGCGTTCACAAACCTGCGCAGAGATTCCAGCACGGCGGGGATCAGGCCCGGCTTCACCGCCAGCACAACCACTCCGTGTGGGAATGACGCGACCTCAGAAAGGCCGCCAAGGACGGTCACGCCCGGAATGGCGGGCGCCTGCGGATCGACCACGATGATTTCCTCAGGCGCTTTCGCGGGATTTGCGCGCAGCCCTTTGAGGATCGCGCCGCCCATCTTGCCGCAACCAATCAGCAGCAGGGGCGGGTGGGGGGTCATGGAAAGGTTCCAGTCATGCCCGACCATCGCCGCGCCCGTCCCTGTCGGCAAGCCCGCTCAGGCGATCTCGTCGGAGATGACCGTAAAGCCAACAAGGTCCGCCGGGCCGAAGACGGTGGTGATGGCCGCATCCACCGCATCGCGCCCATAAGCCATGGGGACACGGCCGATGCGGGGCCGGTTGTGCCGGGCATCCACCGTCCACCACTGACCGCCGAGATAGATTTCGGCCCACGCGCTCAGGTCCATGACGCCCTCCACGGGAATGCCGATGTCGCCCATATAGCCGGTGCAATAGCGCGCCGGGATGTTCATGCAGCGAAACAGCGTGATCGCCAGATGGGCGTAATCCCGGCAGACCCCGACCCTCTCCTCGTGCGCGTCAAAACCGGTGCGCGTGGAGCGCGCGTGCTGATAGTTGAAAGTGATCCGGGTGTGGGCGTAATCGAGGATCGCCCGCACCCGCTCTGCTCCCAGCGCCGTTTTGCCGAACAGCGCCCACGCCTGATCCTGGAGGAGCTGGGTGTCGCAATAGCGGCTGCCCAGCAGGTAGACGATCACCTCGTCTGGCAGGTCCTCGACCCGATGCTGGATCGCGTCGCCAAATGGCTCGTCAGGCTGCCCGGTGTCTCGGATGGTGAAGAGCGATGAGAGCGTGGTTCGCCCCGCTGGGGCCAGCACGCGGCTGCACTGGTTGCCGAACCCGTCGACGTAGTGGTGCGCCGGAGCGTCCTGGCTGACGACAAGGATTTCTGGCTCGACCAAATCAAGCCTGCGCTCGGGCCTTATGCTGAGCATCAACAGCATCGGCGTCGGCTGGCGACACTCATAGACGATCTCGAAGCCCAGCCGGATCAGCACTCAAATCTCCCCCAGGCGGGCCACCCGCAACGCCTCAGGCAACGCGCCTTACAGGGTTTTGTTCAGTGTGCACACGGACTTCCACCTCCACATCCATACCGAGGTAGTCGCCCGCCGCGCCATCCCAAGTTCCGCAAAGCGGAATGGCCTGGCGCGGGTCTCTGGCCACGGCCACGCGGATCAGGTCGCGATTGCCGACGATGCCGTTGGTGGGATCGAATTCAGTCCAGCCGCAACTGGGCAGATATACCCGCACCCAGGCGTGGGTGTGACCGCCGCCCAATCGTTGCGGACCCTGATCGCTGTTGGGGCTGTAGATGTAGCCGGAGACGAATTGCGCCGCGAAGCCCAGAGAGCGCACGGCGTCGATCATCAAAACGGCGAAGTCGCGGCAGCTTCCGCTCTTGCGGAGCAGGGTTTCAAGCGGTGTCTGTGTGCCAAACTGAAGCCGCGACGCGTAGGAAAAGTCCTTGTGGATCGCCTGGGTCATGGCCGCCAGCACGTCGAGGACGCGCACGGCGCCGTTTCCGCCTACAAACGCGCGCGCCCAGCGCTGTAAGGTCTGGTTTGGATCGGAATGCTGGCGCTCGATGGATCGGAGCAAGTCCGGCATGTCCTCCGCTCCATAGGCGAAGGGGAAGGTCGCGCCAGAGCGGTCGATCTCTTCGTCGGCGTCCATGTTCAGCGGGCCGGGGGTGTGTTCGAGCCGAACGCGGCTCTCGAAGGTCAGCTCGTCCGAAGGCGCGGTGAACTTGATCAGTCCCACACAGTTGCCGAACACGTCGTGCACATAGCGCACCTCGGCGGGCTCAGGCGTGACGACCAGCGCGGCGGCCAGCAGGCGCTGGTCGTAACTCTCAAGCGGCCGGAACATGATCCGGTGCTCGCCGAACGACACTGGCTTGCGGTAGCGATAGCGGCTTGTGTGATGAACGGTCAGAATCGCCATGATTCTTAGACGCTAGCCTGGGAATGCACAATTTGTTGCAAGCTTTGCTGGGTCGAGACGATCCGCCGCTCTTCACTGTGGAAAATGAAGGCGCCGAAGGGCCGTTTCTGTTCGTTTGCGATCATGCCGGGCGCGCGATCCCGAAAAGCCTGGGGGACCTCGGCCTGCACCCTTCGGCGTTCGAGCGGCATATCGCGTGGGACATTGGCGCGGGGGGCCTCACCCGGCTGGTGGGCGCGGCGCTGGGCTGCTGGTCTATCTGTCAGACCTATTCGCGGCTGGTTATTGACTGCAATCGCGCACCTGAGCATCCGGGACTGGTGCTGGGCGTTTCGGATCACACGCCCATTCCCGGCAATGCGCACCTATCGACCGAGGCCCTAGCGGCGAGAGTGGCGCAGATTCACGGTCCCTATCACACGCAGATCGCCATGCGGGTGGCGCAGGAAAAGGCGCTGGACCGCCGTCCTGGTATGGTTTTGATGCACAGCTTCACGCCGACCATGGAAGGGTTTGATCGGCCGTGGCTCTACGGGGTGCTGCACATGGGCGATTCGCCGCTCAGCCGTGCGGTGCTAACGCTGCTGAGGCGTGAGCTTGGCGATGATCTGGTAGGCGACAACCAGCCCTACGCCATGGACGGGGTGGATTACACCGCGCCGCGCCACGCCGCCGCCAACGGCCTCGATTATCTTGAGATCGAGGTTCGTCAGGACCTGATCACGGACAAGGCTGGGCAAACGCGCGTGGGGGCGTTTCTGGCGCCGCTGCTGACCGAAGCGCTTGCGCGCGTTTCGGTGGATTGAGCCTGTTACCCCGCCCGCGAAGCAGGGCATAAGCGCGTTATGGCGTTCGATACACCCAGTTCCTCGGCGGCACGCGACCTCTTGCGCCGGGTATTCGGTCACGACGATTTTCGTGGCTATCAGTCCGAGGTAATCGATGAGGTTATGGCGGGGCGCAACGCCATGGCCGTGCTGCCCACCGGCGGCGGCAAGAGCCTGTGCTACCAGATCCCGGCGATGCTCCGGCCCGGCCTCGGAATCGTCGTCTCGCCGTTGATCGCCTTGATGGCCGATCAGGTGGCAGGGTTGCAGCAACTGGGCGTCGCGGCCGAGCGGCTGGACTCCTCGACCCCCGCCACTGACCGCGACCGTATCTGGGCCGCCATCCGTGAGGGCGCGCTCGACCTTCTATATGTCTCGCCCGAAGGTCTGATGCAGCCTTCCATGCTGGACCGGCTGTCCCGTCTTCCTATCGCGCTGGTGGCTATCGACGAGGCGCACTGCGTCAGTCAGTGGGGGCATGATTTCCGTCCTAATTACAGAATGTTGGGACGACTTGCTGAAGTGTTTCTGGACGTGCCGCGTCTGGCTGTGACAGCGACCGCCGACGCGCGAACCCGGGAAGACATCCGCGCCGAGCTTCACCTTGGCGATGCGCGCCAGATGGTCGACAGTTTCGCGCGGCCCGAACTGCAGCTATCCGCCGAGCGCAAGACCTCCAAACCCCACGACCGGGTGATCGACCTAGTGCGCCAGCGCGCGGGGCAGGCCGGCGTGGTCTACACGGGTTCGCGCGACGGGGCTGACAAGCTGGCTGAGCGGCTGGCGCAGGCCGGGGTCAAGGCGCTGGCCTATCACGCCGGGCTCGACACCAGCTTGCGCGCTCATCGTCTGACCGAGTTCCTGCGCGGCGAGGGTATGGTGATGGTGGCGACCATCGCTTTTGGAATGGGAGTGGACAAGCCGGACGTGCGTTTCGTCATTCACGCCGATCCGCCCGCTTCGCTGGAAGCCTATTGGCAGGAGGTGGGGCGGGCCGGACGCGACGGCCTGCCCGCCGAGGGGATCACGCTCTATGGCGCCGCGGACCTGGCCTGGGCGCTTCGCCGAATTGAGGACCGGGACGTGCCAGCCGAGGTGCGCGGCTTTCAGGCGGGCAAAGCGCGCCAGCTTTACGCCATGCTCGACGGAACCCACTGCCGCGCTGCGGTGGTGCGACGCTATTTCGGCGAGGAAGGTGTTTTGCCCTGCGGTCAGTGCGACCTATGCCTCGATCCCCCAAGGCTGAAGAACGCCACCCAGGCGGCGCAGAAGGCTTTATCGGCGGTGCAGCGGCTGGGCGGGCGATTCGGCAAGGGGCGGGTGATCGATCACCTGCTCGGCAAAACTAAGGAACCCCCGCCGGAGGAAGTCGCCATGCCTACTTTTGGTGTCGGCCAGGATATGAGCGCCGCCGCCTGGCGTGACGTGGTGGATCACCTCCTGTTCGAGGGTCTTCTGGTCGAGGAGCCCAACGACGGTCGCCCTCTTGTCACCCTCGGGGCCGCTCAGGACGTGCGTCAGGTCTATCGCGGCGAGCGGGACGTTGAGGTGCGGGCGGAAGTCCGCGCCGCGTCGTCGGGATCATCGGCCCCTCGTCGCGGACGCATGATCGAGGTGCCCGCCCGCGATCACGCTCTATTCTCGGCGTTGAAGGCCTGGCGCACCGAACAAGCGACGCTGCAATCAGTGCCCCCCTATGTCATCTTCCACGACCGGACCCTGCTGGCCATCGCCGCCGAGCGCCCATCCTCGCTGAAGGTGCTGGGGTCATCCATCGGCGTCGGCCAGACCAAGCTGGAACGCTATGGGCGCGGCATCGTCGATCTCGTGAAACAGCACGCGTCGCAGGCCTAGGCGCGGCAGGGCTTGATCGCGCCCGGAGCGGGCCGATGCGCGAGGTCGGGCGCCTTGAAGACGGTAAAATATCCCAACGCCCCCGGCAGCTTTGCCATGCTGACCTTCGTGTAGCCCACGGCCTTGAACTCGCAGACCAGCAGCGTCGGCGGCGTGCCATGGGCCGCAGTAGGGCGGTCAAGCTCCTCCACTCCGATCAGCCCGCGTGGCTTCATTGCCGGAGCGAGATTATAGAGCAGGCCAAAAGGCTGGCTGATCTCATGATACATATGCACCATGATCGCCGCGTCGAGCGAAGCAGGCGCAAGGCGGGGGTCGTCTGGTGCGCCTAGGACAGTGATCAGATTGCCAAGATGCTGAGTCCCGGCGCGGCTGGCCAGGGTCTTGAGGTAGGAGGCCGTAACGTCTTCAGAGATTACCCGCCCCGTGGGGCCGACCACGCGGGCCAGACGCAGGCTGTCGTAGCCGTCGCCAGCGCCTATATCGCCGACCGTCATTCCGGCCCGCAGCTTCAGCCGCGCGGTGATCTCGCGCACCTCGCCCGTCCGGTCCCGCTCGCCCGCATCGCCCCAGGTCGGGCTGACGATGCGGGCGACCGGCCGCTCCGGCCTAGGAAATGTCGACGCTGGAGCGCCAGCCAAGGCCGGTCCGTTGACGCCGCTGCTCAAAACCAGCCAGGCCAAGGCGATTGCCGGGGTGCGCTTGCGACGATGTTCAGACACAGGACTCTCCAGCACACGTTGGCGCATTGGCGGCGATCCCTTACCGTAGATCACCATCATGCGTTCAACCGCCGGATAGCACGCTTGCAAGAACAGTTCGCGCCACCGGTCTTCGACCCCCTTTTGAACAGGACAAGCCATGCGCAGGTTGTTTCTTGCCTTCAATCTTCTGGCCGCGACATCGACCCTCGCCTCTGCACAGGAGGCCATCTCGTTTAAGGCGGCTGATGGCGTCGTGGTGCATGGGGAGCACTATGGCGAGAACGGCGCACGCGGGGTGGCGCTGGCGTTCCACATGGCCGGGTCGAACAAGGCTGAATACGCGCCGATCGCGCCGCGCCTGGTTCGGGACGGATTCGAGGTGATCGCGATCGACCAGCGCTCCGGCGGAACGCTCTGGGGCAGACCGAACGAGACGGTGAAGGGCGTGGGCAGCAGCAGCGGCTATACGGCTGCTCTGCCGGACCTCGAGGCGACGTTGAAGTACGCTGCGCAGACCAGCCAGGGTCGCCCGATCTTGGTCATAGGCAGCAGCTATTCCGCTTCACTCGTCCTGATGCTGGCGTCGCGTCACCCCGAGTTGGCGGCGGTCGCGGCCTTCTCCCCCGGCGAATATTTCGACGGGGTGTTGGTGAAGAGCGCGGCGGCGCAGGTATCCTCGCCTCTGTTCACAACCTCCGCCTCCGATCCGCATGAGATCGCGGAAGCCAAGGCGCTCACCGACGCTTCGCCCGCCAAAATCAAGCGGCAATATGTGCCCGAGCACGGGGTCCATGCCGCCTCTACGTTGCGAACCGACCGAAATCCGCGCGGCGCCGAAGCCGCTTGGCAGGCGTTCGACAGCTTCCTGAACACCGCGATTCCGCGCCGGTGAGGCGTTCACAACCAACATGGGCCGCCGCCGCAATGTGCGCAGGGACCGGATGAGCGTTTCAGAAAATTCCTGGCGAGATTGGTGGACGCGGTAGGGATTGAACCTACGACCCCACCCGTGTGAAGGGTGTGCTCTCCCGCTGAGCTACGCGTCCATCTCCGGGGTTCGTCAGGCGGCGAACCGGGAAGGGGGAGCCTATAGCGGAGGGCTTTGGCCCCCGCAAGCGGGCCACCGACCGGGTTAGCGTTCAGCCAGCCAGAAGGGCCACAGCCAGGTGGGGAAGCTCGCTGAAATGGGCCATCATGCGGTCGGCGCCGAGTTCTGAGGCGGGCCGATCCGTGTAACCGAACGGGACCAGGATCACCGGAACCCCCGCCGCTTTCGCTGCTTCTGCGTCGGCGGCGCTGTCGCCCACCATCAGGGCGCGGGAGCGGTCGCCGCCTGCCTCCGCGATCGTAAACAGCAGATGGCTGGGGTCTGGCTTGGGTTTCGGGGCCGCATCAGCGCCGATGATGGCGGCGAATCGGTCCGCCATGCCAAGCGCCTGAAGCAGCAGGATCGACAGGGCGGTGGGCTTGTTGGTGCAGACGGCGAGGGTTGCGCCACGATCCGTCAGAATGTCTAGCGCCGCCTCGACGCCGTCGAAGGGGCGACTCTCACTGGCGATGCGGGTGCGGTAGATGTCGATGAAACGGGCGACGAGGCCAGGCTTCTCGTCTTCGTGCAAGGGTTCGCCTGCCGCCAGAAAGCCTCGCTCGATCAAGACTCTGGCTCCGCGACCTACCAGCACCCGCGCCGCCTCGTTGGGCAAGCCAGGAAGGCCGCGCTCGCCCAGCAGCACATTCAGCGCGCCGATCAGGTCGGGGGCAGTGTCCACCAAGGTGCCATCGAGATCGAAGGCGATGGTCGCTCCCGTCAGACTTCCCGTGCTCGATCTCATCGTCCGCCCTTTCCGACCGGGACGGCTTTCGGCTAAATCGGTCCCTCTGCCAAGGGCGGCGCAGCAACGGACTTCCATCATGACCGACCGCGCCGCCGTGATTCTCGCCGCTGGGCAGGGCACACGGATGCGCTCGCCCCTGCCCAAGGTGCTGCACAAGGTCGGCGGACGCACAATGCTGGACCGCGCTATCGATGCAGCGGAAGGCGCCAGGTGCCAGCGGATCGTGGTGGTCGTGGGGACCCACTCGCCGGAGGTTGCCGCGCACGTTACGGCTCGGCTAGGGGCGGGCGCGGTAGCGGTTCAAGACCCGCCCTTGGGCACGGGCCATGCGGTCCTCGCGGCGCGGGAGGCGTTGGGCGATTTCGAGGGTGACGTGCTGGTGACCAACGCCGACTGCCCGCTGCTTGCAGCGAGCGATCTGGAGCCCTTGTTCGCGCATCGGGCGGCGGGCGCCGATCTGGCGCTGTTGGGTTTTGAGCCATTGGAGGCCGCACTTCTTGGGCGCCTGATTGTGGCGGACGGACGGGTGGAGCGGATCGTTGAGGCGCGGGACGCCTCGCCGGAGGAGCTTTCGGTTCGCGCCTGCTACGCCGGAATGCTGGTCGCTCCGGCGGAGCGGTTGTTCGCCTGGCTCGGCAAGGTCGGGAACGCCAACGCGAAGGGCGAATACTACCTGACCGACATCGTCAGGATCGCCCGGGCGGAGGGCGCCGACATACACGCCGCCTTCGCCCCCGAAACGGCGGTGATGGGAGCGGACACTCTGGTCGGTGTCGCCGCGGCCGAAGCCGCATTTCAGGCCGCGCGGCGACAGGTCCTGATGCTGTCCGGCGTCGCCATGACAGCGCCCGAAACGGTCTTCTTCTCCTGGGACACCGAAATCGCACCCGGGGCCAGCATCGAGCCGAACGTGGTGTTCGCACCAGGGGTGAAGGTGGCCTCCCGCGCCGTAATCCGCGCCTTCAGCCATCTGGAGGGTGCCTCGGTGGGCGAGGGGGCGATCATTGGCCCCTACGCGCGGCTCAGGCCCGGTGCGGACATCGGCTCGGACGCTCACATCGGAAATTTCGTGGAGGTGAAGAAGGTCGTTGTGGGGGCGGGCGCCAAGGCCAACCATCTGGCCTATCTCGGCGACGGCTCTGTGGGGGCGGGGGCGAACATCGGCGCGGGGACGATCTTCTGCAACTACGACGGCTTCGACAAGCACGAGACGCACATTGAGGCCGGGGCTTTCGTCGGCTCCAACTCCTCCTTGGTGGCGCCGGTGCGGATAGGGGCGGGGGCCTATGTGGGCTCCGGCTCGGTGATAACCCGCGATGTGACGGCGAACGCTCTGGCGGTTGAGCGCGGGCCGCAGGTGGAGAAGTCCGGGTGGGCCGAGCGGTTTCGGGCCTTGAAGCTGTCACGGAGGCGCACGTGAGCGCGACCGCCCAGAAACGTATGGCGGGGGAGGCCGCCGCCGGGTTGGTCATGCCAGGCATGGCGGTCGGACTCGGTACAGGCTCCACCGCCGCCTTCTTCATCGAAGCCCTGGCGGAACGGGAGACGGCGGACGGCCTTGGGATTCGCTGCGTTGCGACCTCCACCGCCAGCGCCGACTTGGCGACCCGCCTTGGCCTGACGGTGATCGACCTCGACGACGTGGGCCGGATCGACCTGACCGTCGACGGCGCGGATGAACTCAATCCCGATCTTGTGCTCATCAAGGGCGGGGGAGGGGCCCTGCTACGCGAAAAGCTGGTGTGGGAAGCGTCGGACCGCTGTGTGGTGATCGCCGACGCCGCCAAGCGGGTGGAGGTGCTGGGCGTGTTCCCGCTGCCCGTCGAGGTGGTCGGTTTTGGACACCAAACCACCGCCCGCCGGATCACGGCGGTGCTGGAGGCGCTCAGCCTCGAAGCCACACCCCGGCTCCGGCTGATGGGCGGGCAACCCCTGCGCACGGATAGCGGGAACCTGATCTACGACCTTCGGCTCGGCGCTATAGTTTCGCCCGAAACACTCGGCCGGGCGCTGAAGGCGATCACTGGCGTGGTCGAGCACGGCCTTTTTATCGGCTTGGCCTCGGAGGCGTTGATCGGAAACGATCAGGGCGTGGTCCGTCTTCTTCCAAACGGTGTGGCGACCCACATGGTTGGCCTAATGCCCGTTTCACCTTAGACGCGTAGCGCGGCCCCAAGGAGCGAGTATGGCGACCCCGGATAGAGCCTACGACTACGACCTGTTTGTCATTGGCGCGGGCTCGGGCGGCGTGCGGGCGGCGCGGCTGGCGGCCATGACCGGCGCGCGAGTGGCTGTGGCGGAAGAGCACCGGGTCGGCGGCACCTGTGTGATCCGGGGCTGCGTGCCCAAGAAGTTCATGGTCTTTGCCTCCGCCTTCGCCCGTGATTTCGAGATGGCGCGGGGCTTTGGCTGGGACGTGCCGGAGCCGACCTTCGACTGGACCCGATTCCGAAACGCCAAGGACATCGAGATCGCGCGCCTCTCAGGTGTTTACGTGTCAAACCTGACCAAGGCCGGAGCCGATCTGTTTCACGGACGCGCCACCTTCAAGGACCCGCATACGCTGGAGATCACCGGCCAGGATGGGCCGAAGACGATCACCGCGGCCAAAATCCTGATCGCGACCGGTGGTCGCCCCCGGATTCCCGACGATGTGCCGGGGGTCCAGCTTGGCATCACCTCCGAGGGCGCTTTCCACCTTGATGAGCTTCCAAAGCGTATGGTGATCGTCGGCGGCGGCTATATCGCGGTGGAGTTCGCCTGCATCTTCCACGGCCTCGGCGTCGAAGTGACCTTGGCCTATCGCGGGTCCAATTTGCTGCGAGGATTTGACGAGGACGTGCGCAGCCACCTCGCTGAGGAGTTCAGCAAGCGCGGTGTAAAGGTCGCCCTTGCCTGCGAGCACGAGCGGATTGAAAAGCGCGAGGACGGCATCCTGGTCAGCCACGTAACCGACTCCATGGTGATCGAATCCGAAGTGGTGATGTTCGCCGTGGGCCGCGAGCCGCACGTGAAAGGGCTGGGCCTCGACAAGGCGGGGGTGAAGCTGAACGACAAGGGCGCGGTGGCAGTGGACGAATACTCCCGCACCAATGTGGAGCACATCTGGGCGGTGGGCGACGTGACCGACCGGATGAACCTGACCCCCGTGGCGATCCGCGAGGCGCAGGCGTTTGCAGAAACCGTCTTCTACGACCGGCCCACACGGTTCGATTATGACGCCATTCCCACCGCCGTCTTCTCCCAGCCTCCCATCGGAGTTGTAGGGCTGACCGAAGCGCAGGCTCGCCACCAATACGGCAAGGTCGATGTGTATATGACCCGCTTCCGGCCAATGAAATACGCCTTCGCGGGGGGCGATGACCGCATCCTGATGAAGCTGATCGTCGATCCTAAGAGCGACAAGGTGCTTGGCTGTCACATAGTCGGCGACGATGGACCCGAGACCATTCAACTCGCCGCCATCGCCGTGAAGGCGGGCCTGACCAAGGCGCAGTGGGACGCCACCTGCGCGCTGCACCCGACCGTTTCTGAGGAATTGGTGACGATGCGCGAGAAGCATGAACCCGTCGAATTGTCTCTCGCCTGATGAGCCTCACCGATCTTTCAGCGACAGAAACCGCGCCAGTCGAAGCGCCGGAGGTGTCATCCCCCGTAGCGGGCCACCTCGCAGGTTGGCGGCGGCACTGGGTGAATGTCCTTCTACTGATCGCCGCCGTTCTGACGCCGCTCATCAGTTATGTTGGGCAGTTGGGCCTGGCGCCCCTGGCTGCGGTTCTGGGTATCCTGTCGCTACCGCTTCTGGGCCGAAAGTCGCCGCCCTTGATCGGCGTCGGGCTTCTGCTGGCGCTGGTGGTGTGGGAACTTGTCAGCATGAGCTGGAGCATCGCCGCGCCGGTTCATCCCGATTTTCACCGCTATAAATCCGTTGAGGCCCTTACGGGAATGAAGCTGGCGTTCGAGCTGGCCTTCTACGGCGCGCTCGTCGTCGCCATGCGCGACCTGCTCGAGGCGAGCGCCCGCCGCGCGACCTTCATCCTGGCCGTAGGACTTTGCGCCATCGCCGTGGTGATGAGCGTCGACGCCCTGACCAACGGCGGCGTCTATCATGCGCTGCGGGGCGTCGCGCACCAAAAGGAACAGCCGGGGATCATCCGGCGCAACGCCGCGCGCGGTTGCTACACCCTGGCGCTGTTGTTCTGGCCAGCGATGCTGCGGTTAGGGCAATCCTACCAGCGCGTGCTGCAGGGGGTGTTGGTGATCGGTTTCCTGATCGCCGCTATCGGGTTGCAGGTGGATGCGCCTCTCGTGGCGCTGGTCGCATCCACTGTCGTTTTCTACGCGGTGCGCCAGTTCGGACGGCGGGCAATCTGGGTGCTGCTGGCGCTTACGGTGATCTATTTTGCCCTGACGCCGATGCTGCTCAACCTTCTCTTCCCCTCGGCGCCTGCCTTATCGGCTGGCGGCGTGGTCAAGGCCTCGTGGCTGGCGCGGGTCGGCATCTGGCGTTTCACAGCGGGCGAGATTCCGAGCCACCCCCTGATCGGTTGGGGCATGGACGCCAGCCGGATGTGGCCGAACATCGTTCCTCTTCATCCCCATAACGCAGCCCTGCAAATCTGGCTTGAGCTTGGGGCGGTGGGCGCTGGCCTCGTCATCCTGTTCTGGGTCTGGCTGTTCGAGCAGATCGCCAAATTGTGCGATCAT
This sequence comes from Caulobacterales bacterium, assembly GCA_038327995.1. Lineage (GTDB taxonomy): Bacteria > Pseudomonadota > Alphaproteobacteria > Caulobacterales > Caulobacteraceae > CAIOYC01. The sequence continues at coordinate 21,556 of JBBQLP010000004.1, forward strand.
GATCGAATCTCGGGCGCGATGGCCGCCGCTGTCGCCGTGGCATATCTCGCCATCGGCGCCCTCAGCTTCGGGGTCTGGCAGGAGTGGTGGTTGGGCCTCGGCGCGCTCTGCATCGTCTTCTGCGCGGCGCTGGCTGCGGGACGACAGGGCGAGCCTGAGCGCTCGCGGGACGAATTGACCGAACTTGTGCCTCTGTAGGAGTGTGGAAGGTGCGGTAGCGCGCGTGGGATAGTGAGATGGCCGAACTGGACTCCCTGAAAATCTATGGCGAGACGGATGCGGGATGGTGCGCCGCCACGCCCCCTAATGAGACCACCGACGATCAGGGCGTTCCCTATGTTCCTGATCTCGCGTCGGGCAAGTTTGATCCCCGCGCGCCGGGCCAACGGGCCTATGACGATCCCGAGGTCGAAGCCCTCCGCGCCCGGCTGCGGGAGCGCAACGGCATCCCCGGTCTGGAAATCGTCCAGCCGCACGAGATCGATCGCGCCGTGCAGATATTCTTTCGCGACGGCTTCGTGGTGGTCGACAACCTGTTGAATTCCAAACAGCTCGCACTGTGGCGCGAGGCGGGTGCGCGGGTGCTGAAACAGATCCTCTCCATCGAGGGGGAGGGCGGGCGCAAATACGTCACCGAAACCGGGCGCCTGCCGCACCGCTACAGCTACGGCACCGCCTCCGCCTCGCGGGAGTTGCTGCACGAGCCGGAATGGGCGGCGATGATTGATCTTGCGACCACCACGCCGATCCTAAGCCGTATCTTCGGTACGCCAGACTATTTCGTGCGCGGCGCGGGGGGCGACCTCTGTCTGCCTGGTGCGATCGAATACCAGGGTCTGCACGCTGATACCCGCGATCCCTTTGTCATCAACGCAGCCCGGCGCGAGACGGCGGCGCGGATCGGGATCGCCCTCAACACCATCCCCGGAACCGATGAACTCGACGCCGCGACCACCGGTCTAATCCTGGAGCGCACGCCGCCCCACGTGACCATCAACTTCCTGATGAGCGACTTCACCTTCGAGAACGGACCGATCCGGCAAATCCCCGGCACGCATGGACGGATACCCAAGCCCCCGCTGTTGGCCGACGAGCCTGAGTGGATGCGGCTTTCCACACTGGTGGGCGCCAAGGCTGGGGCGGGGGTGATCCGTGACAATCGGGCCTGGCACGGCGCGACGCCCAACCTGTCACGGGAAATCCGCGCCATGCCGAACGTGGAATACCACGCGCCTTGGGTCGATCCCTCCGCTTACTGGAAGTCCATGCCGCACGCGATCTGGGAGACCTTGTCGCCGCACGCCCAGAGGGCTTGTCGCCACATCAAGACCGAACCCGGCGTCTGGCCCGCCGGAGCAGGGGTGATGCATCCTTTGGCGCGCAAGCGGAAGGAAGCCAAGGCGCAGACATAGGACAGCGCTGGCGAATACCCTGCCCAAGCGCACGATTTGCCCCTATATGCGCTGCTCCGTTTGAAGAGCGCCGATATGACCGACCGCTGGACCCCGCATAGCTGGAGAAATCGTCCCGGCAGGCATATGCCTGCGGATTATCCAGATGTGGATGCGCTCGCCGCCGTCGAGGCGCAGCTTCGCGATCTGCCGCCGCTGGTGTTCGCCGGTGAAGCGCGCCGGTTGACTTCTCTCCTGGGCGATGTGGCGGCGGGCAAGGCCTTCCTGCTGCAAGGGGGCGATTGCGCCGAGAGCTTCAAGGAGTTCCGCGCCGACAACATCCGCGACACCTTCCGCCTGATCCTGCAGATGGCGGTAGTGCTGACGTTCGCTGGCGGTAAGCCCGTGGTGAAGGTCGGGCGTATCGCTGGTCAATTCGCCAAACCGCGCTCGGAAGCGGTCGAAACCATCGACGGCGTGACCCTGCCCTCTTATCGGGGCGACAACATCAACGGTCAGGCTTTCGATCCGGCCGAGCGCACGCCAGATCCGGAGCGGCTGCTGAAGGCTTACGGCCAGTCCGCCGCGACCCTGAACCTGCTCCGCGCATTTGCTGGAGGCGGTTACGCCGACCTTTACAACATCCACCGCTGGACACTCGGTTTTGTGGAGGGCAGCCCGAACGGTGCGCGTTATGCCGAACTGGCCGACAAGATCTCCGACAGTCTGTCCTTCATGCAAGCGGTGGGGGTAACCCCCGCCACGCACTCGGACCTGCACCGGGTGGAGTTCTTCACCAGCCACGAGGCGTTGTTGCTGAACGTGGAAGAGGCGATGACCCGTGTCGATTCTACCTCGGGCGACTGGTACGACACTTCGGCCCATATGCTGTGGATCGGCGAGCGCACCCGCCAACTCGACGGCGCCCACGTGGAGTTTCTGAAGGGTGTGAAGAACCCCATCGGCTTGAAGTGCGGACCTACGATGGAGCCGGACGAGCTTCTAACCCTGATCGACGCCCTCAACCCAAAAAACGAAGCGGGCCGCCTGACACTGATCGGGCGCTTCGGTGCGGAAAAGATCGGCGCGCGACTGCCAACCTTGATGCGGGCGGTGAAGCGCGAGGGGCGCACAGTGGTCTGGTCGACTGACCCCATGCACGGCAACACCCTGAAGGCTGCCAACGGGTATAAGACCCGACCCTTCGACCGCATCCTTTCAGAGGTGAAGTCCTTTATCGAGGTGGCGAGCGCGGAGGGGGTGCACCCCGGCGGCGTACATCTGGAAATGACTGGCCAGAACGTCACCGAATGTCTGGGTGGCGCGCGAGCCGTGGCGGAAGGCGACCTTGCGGATCGCTATCACACCCACTGCGACCCACGGCTCAACGCCGATCAGGCGCTGGAGCTTTCTTTCCTGGTGGCCGAACGGCTGAAGGTGCGCAGGGACGCCGAAGCGGTGAACCGGGCGGCGGTCTAGAACCTGCGGCTCACGCCCACATAGACCTGCACGTCTGGCGTCTGGCTGTTCAGGCCGAAATTGGCGCCTGCGTCGAAGGCGAACGGCACGCCCTTCGGTTGCCAGGTCGCAGCTACGTCGAAGGAATACTGCCGCCCCGTGCCGGTGGGATCGAAATCCTGTTGGGTCCAGAGGTCCGCGCCCACTCCTAGCGCATCAGTGATCGGGTGGCTTAGGCCGACGCTGACGGCGGTCGCTGCGTGGCTCCCGCTTCCGTCCTGATCTCTCAGAATATCGATTTCGGGGGTGACTCCAAGCTGCCAGCCGCCCGGCAGGTTGCGTTGGAGCGGAACGATGATCCCGCCCTCCACCGCGCCATTGCCAAGGGCGCTCCATGCGGTGGGCAGTTTAAGGAAAGGCTCGATGGCGACTCCGTCCTGACCATTAGTGCCCGCGATGTGCCACTTCGCGCGAAGGTAGACGTCGCCGATCCCCCTGTCGGAGGTGGTGGCGGCGCCCGACCTGACTCGCACCTCTTCGTACAAGGCGATACCTGCCTCGATGTCGAGCGTATCCGTAAGGCCGTATTTCAGCGTCGGATTGGGGGCCAGCAGGGTCGATGTAGTCACGCCGCCGGAGCGATCACGGGCATAGTTCACCAAGTCCGTCTCCACCTGCCAATGGCCCGCGTCCACGGTGCAGGCGGAGGTTCCCTTCAGGGGTCGGTCGGGACAGAGATCGCGCAGGTCCGACGCTCGCACAGGCCCTGCCAGCATTCCCACTGCCGTTAGCGCCGCCAGCGGGATCGCCAGACGGATCAAGACTCAGGCGCCTCGCTGGCCGCGGCAGTCATGCGCATTCGCGCTTCCTGACGCCCGCCGATGGCCGAACGCCGTGCTCCCGCCCGTCCCAGTCCGTAGGGCGGCATATTGTTGTAGATGTTCTCGTACTGGCCTGGCGCGATCCGGTACGTCTCGTGCCAGATACCCACGTCGCCGTTGGAGCCTATCGCCTTGTTGAAGGCCTGCCATGCGGGCAAATGCGCCCGCTCCCGCGCCTTGGCGTAGGCTTCGAGCTGATCGAAACTGCGCCAGTACTGAACCACCATGACATCGGGAAAGTTGAAATGGCTGCGGGCGTGCAAGAGGCCGAGCTCCGGCTGCTTCGCCAGTTCGATCAGCATCTTCGGCATGGCGGATACGACCGGAAGCCAGGCCCAAGGCTTCCACCAGCGATTGATTCGCGCGCCGATCATGAAAAGCACGAGCTCGCCTTCGATTTCGGCGCAGACGCGCTCCTTGATGATGTCGGCCATAATACCCCTCCGTCTATCAGTCTTGACCATCGGGCGCCTCCTTCCAACTGGCAAGCATCGGCGCAAAAGCCACATAGGCGGAAAATAGGCGGTCCAGGGTTGAGCCCGGTCGCCCTCGCGATCATGGTCCGCGCCCTTCCCATGGAGCCGGACCGATGAACGGGACCGCACACGCTGCGCGCCCGTCTTCGAGCGGGCTATCCGAACTGCTCAAACTGGCCGGACCTGTGATCGGCGCGCGGCTCGGCATCATGACCATGGGGCTCTCGGACTCCATCGTCGTCGGGCGCTATTCCGCGCGCGAGCTTGGCTATCACGCCCTTGGTTGGGCCCCGACCAGCATCATCGTCACCATGGTCATCGGTCTTTTGACCGGCGCGCAGGTGATGACGGCGCGGGCCACAGGGGAGGGGCGTCCCCATGAGGCGGGTGCCGTGCTGCGCCGCGCCCTCAGCTATTCGGTTTGGATCGGGGTAGCTTCGACGGTGGTGCTGGCGATCATTGGCCCCTTGGTGATGAGCCATTTCGGACTGGAGCCTGATCTGGCGCGCGGGGCGATCCGTGTGATGACTGTATTCAACCTGTCGATGCTGCCCTACGCCATCTCCTGTGCGGCGGCCTTCTGGCTGGAGGGGCTGGGACGACCCACGCCCGGAATGTGGGCCATGTGGGCGGCCAACGTCGTCAATCTGATGGTCGATCTGGTGCTGGTGCCTGGTCACTGGGGGATCGCTCCCATGGGAGCGTTGGGCGGTGCGTGGGCGACGTTTTCAGCGCGGGTGTTCCTCTCGGTGGTGCTGCTTGGATACATCGCCCTGATGCCAGACGCGCGCAGGCTCGGCGTATTCGACAAACCCGTGCGCGACGCCCGCGCGGAGCGGGAGCAGCGCCAGGTGGGCTATGGCGCGGGCGCGTCCAACGCCTTTGAAGTGACCGCCTTCGCCAGCCTGAACCTTTTCGCTGGCTGGATCGGCGGGTTCGCGGTGGCCGCCTGGGCGGTGACGATCAATGTGGCGGCGATCATCTTCATGGTCCCGCTGGGCCTCGGAACCGCGACGGCGGTGCTGGTGGGGCGGGCCTATGGCGCGCGAAATGCGGTGGACTTGCGCAAGGCGGCGATACTGTCGTTTGGCGTGACCAGTGTGTTCGGCGTCGGCGTTTCGGTGCTGATCTTTCCCCTGGCCGGACTGATCGCCCATGCCTACACGGGCGACGTCCGCACGGCGGAGACGGCGGCGGGGCTGATCGTACTGGGCTGCCTGTTCTACTGGCCCGATGCGCTTCAGGTAGTGGCGGCCCAGGCCTTGCGGGCGAGGGGAGATGTATTCCTCCCCAGCGTGACCCACCTGGCCAGTTATGTGGTGTTCATGATGCCGCTGGCATGGGCGCTGGCGCTTCCGGCGCACCTTGGCGTGGCGGGCCTGATGTGGGCGGTGATCGCGGCGAGCTACGTAGCGGCTGCGTTCCTGCTTGGACGGTTCTGGCTCCTGGACCGGCGCGGGTTGTAGCCAAGGCTACGCCCCGAGTATCCAGCCCTCTTCTCGTTCAGCGTCCACCACCACATCCGGGGCTGTATCCTTGGCTGGTCCGAATGCCGCGCCGATCTTTCCGGCTTCGTCCAGCTTGGCGAAGTACTGGCAGAGGGTGCGGACCTGAGCGTGGTCTTTTATTTCTCCGGTTTGCGGTTCAGCTTTTACAAGCGAAGGATAAACTTCCGCCGCCACCACATCCACGCCCGCTAGCGAGGCTTCAGTCAGCGCCTTGAAGCCGGTCTCGAAGGGCCAGAGCCGGAAACCCTCGCCCCGCGCAGCTTTCATCCGCCCTACGGCGGGAATGCCTACGAGCGCTTGGCTACCCACCGTACCATTGCCAAAAATCTGCCAAACCGATTTCGCGCCTCTGGCTGCGACCTCTGTATGCCGCAGAACAGGCGGCACGTCCGTCCCGTGCTCGGGTTTGGTGGATTTCAACCAAGTCTGAACGTCTTTGGGCGGCGAGCCCCAGAACGGTCGCGCCTCGTCAGTCATCAGCCGGTTCATCTTGTTCGCGGCGGCAAAACGGTTGTTGGTGTTGTCCGCCTTATCGACCACGTTTGCCGCCAAATATGTCCAAACGCCCAACCAGCTCTCGTCCTTCAGCTTCAGCGCCGCGCCTGTGCCGCGCGGCAGGCCGAGAGGAAAATCGAAACCGATCAAGGTGCGCTCGCCGCGCTTCTTCAGATCGTCGAGCACCGTCGCCAGCCGTGTTTCGGCCTCTGCGCGGGTGGCGGGGTTGTAGCTCTCGAACACGAACTGAAACCGCACGTCGCGGCGCAGAATCCCGATCCAGATGGAGTCCGCTCCCGTCTTGGGTTTGGAGTTGGCGCTCCAGTCGACAATCACATAGGCGTTGAACAGGCGCGCCACGAAACATTCTCCCGCTATGGTCGCGCCTTCTACAGCGCCCAAGGGCTCACGCGAAGGCCGGATCGGCCCTTCGACGATCACAAAGGTTTGGCTTGCGTCGCCCAGGGTTTAGAAGCCCTCGCCATGAACGATGATCTGAGATGCGGCGTTGTGGGCGCTGGAGTGTTTGGCGGCCACCATGCACGGCAATACGCCCGGCTGGACGGCTCCAGGCTGACGGCAGTGTTTGACACTCATCCCGAGCGGGCTGAAGCGCTGGCGGGGCCGCTTGGCGCGCTGGCCTTTACCGAGCTTGCGAGGTTCCTGGACGCGGTGGACGCGCTCTCAATCACTTCCCCGGCTGGCTCTCACGCCGCAACCGCTCTGGCGGCTCTGAAGGCGGGCAAGGCCGTTTATGTGGAAAAGCCCCTCGGCGTGACGATGGAAGAAGCTGACGCGGTGATCGCCGCCGCCGCCAGGGCTGGCAAGCCGCTCGCCGTCGGCCACCAGGAGCGAATGGTGTTCGCGGCCATGGGGCTCCTCGCCATTCCCGAACGGCCCCTACGGCTGGAAGCGGCGCGGCTCGGCCCTTTTCACGGGCGCAACACCGACGTCTCCTGCGTTCTAGATCTGATGATCCACGACCTCGACCTGGCGCTGGCGCTGAACCCGGCGGAGGTGCTGACCGTGGAGGCGGACGGCGAGGTGCTGCACGGACCGCACTACGATCAGGTTACAGCCGATGTGATGTTCGACGACGGCATGGTCGCCGCCTTTCAGGCCTCCCGCATCGCCGACGAGCGGGAGCGCTGGATGAAGATCGTCTACCCATCGGGCGAGGTGGAGATCGATTTCCTCACTCGCGCCTTTCGCAACACCACCCCCTTCACTCTGAACGCCGACTTCGCCGAGACGCCAGTGGGCAAGGACCCGCTAGGCGCCGCGCTGGGCTTGTTCGTCAGAGCGGCTCGGGGCGACGCAGCCCGACTTCCCGCGACGGCGGAGGAAGGGGCCCGGGCGCTGGACCTGGCGCTGGCTGTGGAACAGGCGGCGGGGGGTTAGGCGCCGCAGACAATCTGATCGCGCCTCACGTCTTTCTGATTATCGCCTTGCGCGAGTTCGAGGCATCATCTGAGGGCAGCTCCCGGAGGCGATTATGTTCATCAAGGTTGGCGAGGCGCACCCCCGATCCCTCATCAAGGCGATCAGCTGGCGGATGGTCGGCAGCATCGACACCTTCATCCTCAGCTACTTCTTCACCCACAAGGTGTCGGCGGCGGCCTCGATCGCATCGACCGAGGTGCTGACCAAGGTGCTGCTCTACTATTTCCACGAACGCGCCTGGGCGGTCATGCCCTGGGGCCGGGCCCGTGCCCCCAAGCCAGCGCCGCTTCCTTTGGGCGCTGCGCCCCAGCTTTGACGCTGCTTACGCTTCTTGCCTCTCTCCACCGCCGCTGATAAAGCACCCGGCTCCAATGAGGGCCGCGCGCCGGTGGGCTTTTGGCCCTGCGATGCGATGTTCCTCGCCTGGAGGAGTGTAGCTCAGCTGGTAGAGCATCGGTCTCCAAAACCGAGGGCCGGGGGTTCGAGTCCCTCCACTCCTGCCAAATATTCAAGAGCGTGAAGCGATCAGGCTCTAACGACACCATATCCGGGACTGGACGCTTCCAGACCGGATGCAAAAAGGATTGAGTGAGCCCTCCATGGCCAATCGACCGGGCGTGAAGACCCCGAATGCACAACGCGGCAAAACCGCCACTGCCAAGCCGATGGGCGGTACGACGCCTGCGGTGATTCCGGCGGCGCCGGTGGTGAAGAAGCCCCGCGTCTCCATCCCGCAATTCATCGCGGAGGTGCGCGCCGAGGCCCGCAAGATCACCTGGACCTCGTGGAAGGAGACCTGGATCACTTCGGTGATGGTCTTCATCATGGTGCTGCTCACCGCCTTCTTCTTCTTCTTCGTGGACGCCGGGCTGCGGCTGGCGATCGAACAACTGCTCAAGCTGGCCGCCGGCTGAGGACCCCCAGAGATATGACCCCCCAAACCGAAACCGCCGTTGCTCCGGCCAAATCGAACCCGAACCACAAGTGGTATATCGTCCACGCCTACTCGAACTTCGAGAAGAAGGTGGCCGAGAGCATCCGCGAGCAGGCGCGCCAGCACGGCCTGGAAGACAGCTTCTCCGAGATTCTCGTGCCTACCGAAGAGGTCGTGGAAATCCGCCGGGGCCGCAAGGTAAACGCCGAGCGCAAGTTCTTCCCTGGCTACGTGCTGGTGAAGATGGATCTGTCGGATGAAGCCTACCACCTGATCAAGAACACCCCGAAAGTGACGGGCTTCCTCGGTTCGGCGTCCAAGCCGCAGCCGGTGTCCGAAAAGGAAGTGCAGCGCATTGTCGGAGCCATCGAGGAAGGGGTGGAGCGTCCCAAGCCCACCATCCGTTTTGAGATCGGCGAAACCGTGCGCGTTACGGACGGGCCGTTCTCGTCCTTCTCTGGTTCCGTGGAGCAGGTGGACGAGGATCGCCAACGCCTCAGGGTCACCGTCTCCATCTTCGGCCGCGCTACCCCGGTAGAGCTGGAATACAGCCAGGTCGAAAAGGGTGGCGGTTAGCCTGAACGTCAGGCCAATTGAAGTCCGCTTCACGGCCTCTCGCAAAGAGGTAATGCGGTGGTTCGTCAAGGGGATGCTGCCACAATACATATGAGATCTGTGATGGCTTCTTCATGAGCTAATGCTCCGTTCACAGCCCCGTGCGGAGAGGGGTGGCGGCGCCCTTCCGCGAACCTGACTCATCCCCCTTCCGTCCCCGTCGGTGTGGCTACCCTCATACTGCTGGGTGTTCCTGTATGTGGGGACGGCAGTCCGGATTGGCCCTGATGGGAATGGGGATGTGGTCGAGCGGGGTCTTCTCATCTGAGGCAGAGGGAGGCGAGGGACGTAAGCTCGCCGTGCCTCCCTAAACTCGTGGTGAAAAACCGGCGAGGATGCTGACATGAACGCCCATTTTTCCTTCTCTCCCCAAGGCCTATCCCTGAGGTCTTTTCCGCACCCTCTGAAGCAACAGTCTTTGAGGGATGAATGCCACGGACAAGCCTTGGGGAGGAGAGGACGGAATTGAGGATGAGGGAGGGCGCAACTCAACGCCGCCGCCAAACCAAAACGGGCCCGAAGGTCGCCCTCCGAGCCCGCTCTGTTAGCTCACAAAGCCGATCCGAAGACCGGCGTTCGTTCTATTTGATGGTGATGCTGGCGCCCGCGTCTTCCAACTTCTTCTTGGCGTCTTCAGCGGCTTGCTTGGAGACGTTTTCGAGGACGTTGGCCGGGGCGGCTTCCACCAGGTCCTTGGCTTCTTTCAGGCCGAGGTCGGCGCGGATGCCGCGGACTTCCTTGATCACGTTGATCTTCTTGTCGCCGCCGGCGGTCAGAACAACGGTGAACTCGGTCTGTTCTTCGACGGCGGCGGCCGGGGCGGCGGCTCCGCCAGCAGCGGCGGCGGCGACCGGGGCAGCGGCCGAGACGCCAAGCTTTTCTTCCAGCCACTTCACCAGTTCAGCGGTTTCTAGAAGGGTGAGGCCAGCGATTTCGTCGCCGATTTTTTCAACTTTAGACATGATGCGATTTCCTTTGATGAGTGAGGTTTTTGCGAAACTGACCGATCAGGCGGCGTTCTTGTCGACGGACGCCTGAAGCACCCGCGCGACTTGAGCACCCGGCTCAGACATGACGCGGGCAAGACGCGTCGCCGGAGCGTTGAGCAGACCAAGGAGTTGCGAACGAAGCTGATCGAGCGACGGCATGGTGGCTAGGGCGGTAATCCCCGCCAGATCCATAACCTGTTGCCCCATCAGTCCGCCAACGACGGTGAACTTTTCGTTCTCCTTGGCGTACTGGGTCGAGACCTTGGCGGCGGCGCTGACATCGGGACCATAGGCGATGGCGACCGGGCCCTTGAAGAGGGCGTCGCCCGCTTCACCGACCGAGCCGTCCAGGGCCTTCTGGACCAGAGTGTTTTTCACCACCTTGAGCGAGGCGCCTTCTTTGCGAAGGCGGCCCCGAAGGTCGGTCATTTCCGCAACGGTGAGACCCATGTAGTGGGTCACGACCACGGCGCCGGCGCCGTCGAACACACCCTTGAGGGCGTCGATCGCGTCGGCTTTTTGAGCGCGGTCCATTGCGGTCTCCGTACATACGATAGGCGGCCGCACGATTGCGAGCGCCGAAACGAAACGCAGCCGCGCGGTCGCCCGCGTGGCGTTGCATCGTTCAGGGCTGTCCATAAGGATCGTCGGCGCCAGCCGTGCCGCGAGAGCGGACCGCCGGGAAACCTCTCATCCCCATCTCCACACGGTCCGGAAGGGCTCTTCCGGTCTTACGGCTCAGATGGCCTCTGAACCCCGCAGCTTCTAGGACAGGACCGCCGGGCGAACCCGGCAGGAAGGCGCGGCTTATACACGAGGAGGAGGGAAGTTCAACATCAGGGCGCAAATGAAAAGGGCGGACCCTGCGGCCCGCCCTGTCCGTATTTATCAATGAACGCCTAGCCTAAGCCTGGGCGATCGAGCCCGTATCGACCTTCACGCCCGGCCCCATGGTGGACGAAAGCGAGACCTTCTTCACATAGATGCCCTTGGCGCCCGACGGACGGGCCTTCTGGAGCGCATCGACCAGGGCGCGGACGTTGAGCGCCAGCGCCTCGTCGGTGAACGAGGCCTTGCCGATACCGGCGTGCACAATGCCCGCCTTCTCGACGCGGAACTCGATGGCGCCGCCCTTGGCGTCCTTGACGGCCTGGGCGACGTTGGGGGTCACGGTGCCGACCTTGGGGTTGGGCATCAGGCCGCGAGGACCCAGGACCTTACCCAGACGACCCACCACGGCCATCATGTCAGGCGAGGCGATGACGCGATCGAAGTCCATGAATCCGCCCTGGATACGCTCGGCCAGGTCTTCGGCGCCCACCACTTCGGCGCCTGCAGCGGTGGCCGCGTCGGCGGCGGCGCCACGGGCGAAGACGGCAACGCGAACGTCACGACCCGTGCCCGACGGCAGATTCACCACGCCGCGCACCTGCTGGTCCGCATGGCGAGGATCGACGCCGAGGTTGATGGAGATTTCCACCGTCTCGTCGAACTTGGCCGTGGCGTTGGCCTTGACCTGGGCGATGGCGGGTTCGAGGGCCAAGGCGGTGTTGCGCTCGCCGGAGAAGGCCTGGATGCGCTTGGGAGCTTTTGCCATGACTTACGCCTCCACAATCTTGAGGCCCATGGCCCGGGCGGAGCCTTCGATGATCTTGGCCGCAGCCTCGATGTCGTTGGCGTTGAGGTCCTTCATCTTCTTTTCGGCGATGTCGCGCAGTTGCTGGCGCGTCACCTGGCCGACCGTCTCGCGACCCGTCAGCTTGGCGCCCGACTTCAGGCCCGTGACCTGCTTCAGGAAGAAGGTGGCGGGCGGGGTCTTGGTGACGAAGGTGAACGACTTGTCCTGATAGACGGTGATCACGGTCGGCAGGGGCGTGCCCTTTTCGACGTTCTCGGTGCGGGCGTTGAACTCCTTACAGAAGCCCATGATGTTGACGCCGCGCTGGCCGAGGGCCGGCCCGATCGGGGGGGATGGCGTGGCGGACCCCGCCTTCACCTGCAGTTTGATGTAGCCCAAGATCTTCTTGGCCATTGGCTGTCTCCGTTAAGCGACGACAAGCTAATGCCGCCTATGTGGCCGTGGTGCGGGCAGCCCCTCCCACGGATTTAGGCCCGGATGGCTTGGGAGCCGAAGCCGGGGAGCGGAGCGTCTAGCAGGAAGGGAGTGTGGTTTCAACAGCACCTGATTTGCATGCCGTGGCCACCAGATTGCGGATTGCCCCAATGTTTCATTATTGTGCCTAGAGGCTGATGCAGCGGGTAGTTCAACCACCGTCCGCTAATGATTTCGAACTGCCTGTCTCCGTAATGGTTGCCCACCCTTTGCCCCTCCAACATCCCCCATAAAAGCGCGAATAGCCCCTTCCATTATCCTCAGCCTTCCCCTATATCGCGTGCCTCACGAAAAATCCGAGTCGCCGTTCGAGCGAGTCAAACTGATTCTTCGAGCGTCAACGCTCCGAGGCATGGCGCGCCGCCCTTCGGCCATGCGAGGGAGCGCCCCCTACGACAAGGGGGCATCCTGCGTCCGGCTCCCGGTTTTCTGGGAGTGTCGAGGGTGGACGCGTGGACAGATCAACGCCGGGAGTCCGCTCCCGCGCCCGCCCGAAAGGCGGCCCCGAAAGGCGACTGGGAAACTTAGATGGCTCACTCTTTCACTGGCAAGAAGCGCATCCGCAAATCCTTCGGGCGTATCCCCGAAGCGATCCAGATGCCGAACCTGATCGAGGTTCAGCGCTCCTCCTATGAGCAGTTCCTGCAGCGCGAGACGCGCAGCGGCGAACGCCGGGACGAGGGGATCGAGGCGGTCTTCAAGTCGGTCTTCCCGATCAAGGATTTCAACGAGCGCGCCGTGCTTGAATACGTGTCCTACGAGTTCGAGGACCCGAAATACGACGTCGAGGAGTGCATTCAGCGCGACATGACCTTCGCCGCGCCTCTGAAGGTGAAGCTGCGCCTCATCGTGTTCGAAAATGACGAGGAAACCGGCGCCCGTTCCGTAAAGGACATCAAGGAGCAGGACGTCTACATGGGCGACATTCCGCTCATGACCGAAAAGGGCACTTTCGTCGTCAACGGCACCGAACGTGTGATCGTCTCGCAGATGCACCGTTCGCCGGGCGTCTTCTTCGACCACGACAAGGGCAAGACGCACGCCTCGGGCAAACTCTTGTTCGCCGCGCGGGTAATCCCGTATCGCGGCTCTTGGCTCGACTTCGAGTTCGACGCCAAGGATGTGGTCTATGTCCGGATCGACCGTCGCCGCAAGCTCCCGGCCACCACCTTCCTTTACGCCCTCGGCATGGACGGAGAGGAAATCCTCACTACCTTCTACGACGTCACCGGCTACGAGAAGCGTGAAGGCGGCTGGGCGACCGAATACCGTCCCGACCGCTGGCGCGGGGTGAAGCCCGACTTTCCCCTGATCGACGCCGACACCGGTGAGGAAGTCGCCAAGGCCGGAGAGAAGCTCTCCGCCCGCAACGCCAAGAAGTTGGCCGACAATGGCCTCAAGACCCTGTTGCTCGACCCCGACGCGCTGATCGGGCGTTTCCTGGCGCGCGACGCGGTGAACTATGAGACCGGCGAAATCTACGCCGAAGCCGGGGACGAGCTTGACCCCGCCTCCATCGCCGTTCTGGCGGAGCAGGGCTTCACCACTATCGACGTGCTGGACATCGACCACGTTACGGTCGGGGCTTACATGCGCAACACGCTGAAAGTCGACAAGAACGCGGTCCGTGAGGACGCCCTGTTCGACATCTACCGTGTCATGCGCCCCGGTGAGCCGCCGACGGTGGAAGCAGCGGAGAATATGTTCCGCAGCCTATTCTTCGATTCCGAGCGCTACGACCTGTCTTCGGTCGGTCGGGTGAAGATGAATATGCGCCTTGAACTTGACTGCCCGGACGACGTGCGCGTGCTTCGTAAGGAAGACGTGCTGGAAGTGCTGAAGGTGCTGGTCGGCCTGAAGGACGGCCGGGGCGAGATCGACGACATCGACAACCTCGGCAACCGCCGGGTGCGTTCGGTGGGCGAGCTTCTGGAAAACCAGTACCGCGTCGGCCTGCTGCGTATGGAACGGGCCATTAAAGAGCGGATGTCGTCGGTCGATATCGACACGGTGATGCCGCACGACCTGATCAACGCCAAACCGGCCGCGGCGGCGGTGCGCGAGTTCTTCGGCTCGTCGCAGCTTTCGCAGTTCATGGACCAGACCAATCCGCTCAGCGAGATCACCCACAAGCGCCGCCTTTCCGCGCTTGGGCCGGGCGGTCTGACGCGCGAACGTGCGGGCTTCGAGGTGCGCGACGTGCACCCGACGCACTACGGCCGTATCTGCCCCATTGAGACACCCGAAGGCCCGAACATCGGCCTGATCAACTCCCTCGCCACCCACGCGCGGGTCAACAAATACGGCTTCATCGAAAGCCCCTATCGCCGCATCGTCGACGGCAAGACGACCGAAGAGGTCGTCTATCTGTCGGCCATGGAGGAATCCAAGCACGTCATCGCCCAAGCGAACATCAAGCTGACGGCGGACGGTCACATCGTCGAGGACATCGTCCCCGGCCGGGTGAACGGTGAACCCGGGCTGCAACTGGCCTCGACCGTGGACATGATGGACGTGTCGCCCAAGCAGGTGGTTTCGGTGGCCGCGGCCCTGATCCCCTTCCTGGAAAACGATGACGCCAACCGGGCCCTCATGGGCGCTAATATGCAGCGTCAGGCTGTGCCGCTGGTGAAGTCAGATGCGCCGCTGGTCGGCACCGGTATGGAAGCCGTGGTGGCCCGCGATAGCGGCGCGACCGTGGTCGCCCGTCGCCCGGGTATTGTCGAGCAGATCGACGGCACCCGGATTGTGCTGCGCGCTACGGAAGAGACCGATCCCTCCAAGCCCGGCGTCGACATCTATCGCTTGTCGAAGTTCCAACGCTCCAACCAGTCGACCTGCATCAACCAGCGCCCCCTGGTGCGGGTGGGCGACAAGATCAACGCTGGCGACATCATCGCCGACGGCCCCTCGACTGACCTTGGCGAACTGGCCCTTGGTCGCAATGCGCTCGTCGCTTTCATGCCGTGGAATGGCTACAACTTCGAGGACTCGATCCTGATCTCGGAGCGTATAGTTTCGGACGACGTCTTCACCTCGATCCACATCGAGGAGTTCGAGGTCATGGCCCGGGACACCAAGCTCGGCCCCGAGGAAATTACCCGCGACATCCCCAACGTCGGTGAAGAAGCCCTTCGCAACATGGACGAAGCAGGCATCGTCGCCATCGGCGCCGAGATTATGCCGGGCGATATCCTGGTCGGAAAGGTGACGCCGAAGGGCGAGAGCCCGATGACCCCGGAAGAAAAGCTGCTGCGCGCGATCTTTGGTGAAAAAGCCTCGGACGTGCGCGACACCTCCCTGCGTCTGCCGCCCGGCGTGTCCGGCACGGTGGTCGAGGTGCGCGTGTTCAACCGGCACGGCGTCGATAAAGACGAACGCGCCATGGCCATCGAGCGCGAGGAGATCGAACGTCTCGGCAAGGACCGCGACGACGAGTTCACCATCCTGAACCGCAACATGACCTCGCGCCTGAATGAGCTTCTGGTCGGCAAGGTCGCCGTTTCTGGTCCCAAGGGCCTCGGTCGCGGCGAAATCACCCCGGACAAGCTTGGCGAAATCTCGCCGGGCCTTTGGTGGCAGATCGCGCTCGACGACGAGAAGGCGATGGGCGAGCTAGAAGCCATGCGCCGCCAGTTCGATGAGGCCCGCAAGCGCCTCGACCGCCGCTTTGAGGACAAGGTCGACAAGCTGCAACGGGGCGACGAGCTGCCCCCCGGCGTGATGAAGATGGTCAAGGTGTTCGTGGCGGTGAAGCGCAAGCTGCAGCCAGGCGACAAGATGGCTGGCCGGCACGGCAACAAGGGCGTCATCTCGCGCATCCTGCCGCTTGAGGATATGCCGCATCTGGAAGACGGCACCCCCGTCGATCTCGTGCTCAATCCCCTCGGCGTGCCTTCGCGGATGAACGTCGGCCAGATCTTCGAGACTCACCTGGGTTGGGCGTCTGCGGGCCTCGGCAAGCAGATCACCGCCCTGACCGAAGCCTGGCAGGCCGGTGGCCAGCGCAAGGCGCTGATTGATCGCCTGCGCGAAATCTACGGCCCGGACGAGGAACTGCCGGACACAGACGAGGAGCTGATCGAGCTGGCCCGTAATCTGGCCAAGGGCGTGCCGATGGCGACGCCGGTGTTCGACGGCGCTCACATCTCGGATATCGAGGACCATCTGGAGATGGCGGGCCTCGACAAGTCGGGACAGGTCACGCTCTACGACGGGCAGACCGGCGAGGCGTTCAAGCGTCAGGTCACGGTCGGCTACATCTATATGCTGAAGCTGCACCACCTGGTGGATGACAAAATCCACGCCCGTTCCATCGGGCCCTACTCGCTCGTCACCCAGCAACCGTTGGGCGGCAAGGCGCAGTTCGGCGGTCAGCGCTTCGGGGAGATGGAAGTGTGGGCGCTCGAAGCCTACGGCGCCGCCTACACCCTGCAGGAGATGCTGACGGTGAAGTCCGACGACGTGGCCGGACGCACCAAGGTTTACGAGAGCATCGTCCGCGGGGATGACACTTTTGAGGCCGGCATCCCGGAAAGCTTCAACGTTCTGGTCAAGGAAATGCGTTCCCTCGGCCTGAACGTGGAGTTGGAGAACAGCTAGGAGGAAGAGGAGAGGGCGCTTCGCACCGCCCTCTCGCCGTCGTCCTCGGGCTTGTCCCGAAGGTCGAGGGGTGCGCGCCGGGTCGGTTCCCTGCGTCAGCCGATCTTCCACCTGAACGCTCGGTCCTTGGGTCAACCCCGAGGACGACGGAGCAGAAAAATCTAGGCGGGTCCGTCCCGCAGAAGGAACCCAGATGAACCAGGAAGTCCTGAACATCTTCAACCCGGTCGTCGCCGCTCCGACGTTCGACCAGATCCGTATCGCCCTGGCCTCGCCCGAAAAGATCCGCTCGTGGTCGTTCGGGGAGATCAAGAAGCCCGAGACCATCAACTACCGCACGTTCAAGCCGGAGCGGGACGGGCTGTTCTGCGCGCGCATCTTCGGTCCGACCAAGGACTACGAGTGCCTCTGCGGCAAGTACAAGCGGATGAAGTACAAGGGCATCATCTGCGAAAAGTGCGGTGTTGAAGTCACCCTCGCCCGCGTGCGGCGCGAGCGGATGGGCCACATCGAGCTGGCCTCGCCCGTCGCCCACATCTGGTTCCTGAAGAGCCTGCCGTCGCGCATCGCCATGATGCTCGATATGCCGCTGAAGGACATCGAGCGGGTTCTTTATTTCGAGCACTACATCGTCACCGAGCCCGGTCTCACCTCGCTGAAGCAGCATCAGCTTCTGAGTGAAGACGACTTCATGCGCGCCCAGGACGAGTTCGGCGACGACAGCTTCACCGCCGAAATCGGCGCCGAAGCCATTCAGGGCCTGCTCAAGGCCATCGACCTCGAAAAGACCGCCGACCAGCTTCGCATCGATCTCACCGAGACCTCCTCGGAGATCAAGCAGAAGAAATACTCTAAACGCCTGAAGATCATGGAGGCGTTCATCGAGAGCGGCAACAAGCCGGAGTGGATGATCCTCTCCGTTGTGCCGGTCATCCCGCCGGAACTGCGCCCGCTGGTGCCGCTGGACGGGGGCCGGTTCGCCACCTCCGACCTGAACGACCTCTATCGCCGGGTGATCAACCGCAACAACCGCCTGAAGCGTTTGATCGAGCTTCGCGCGCCTGACATCATCATCCGCAATGAAAAGCGGATGCTGCAGGAGAGCGTCGACGCCCTGTTCGACAACGGTCGCCGTGGCCGCGTCATCACCGGCGCGAACAAGCGTCCCCTGAAGTCCCTCGCCGATATGCTTAAGGGCAAGCAGGGTCGCTTCCGCCAGAACTTGCTTGGCAAGCGCGTCGACTATTCCGGTCGTTCCGTGATCGTGGTCGGCCCGGAACTGAAGCTGCACGAGTGCGGCTTACCCAAGAAGATGGCGCTCGAACTCTTCAAGCCCTTCATCTACGCGCGTCTTGACGCCAAGGGTCTGTCGGGCACTGTCAAACAGTCCAAGCGCATGGTGGAACGCGAGCAGCCGCAGGTGTGGGACATCCTCGAAGAGGTGATCCGCGAGCACCCTGTTCTGCTCAACCGCGCCCCGACCCTGCACCGTCTGGGCATCCAGGCGTTCGAGCCCAAGCTGATCGAAGGCAAGGCCATCCAGCTTCACCCGTTGGTCTGCACCGCCTTCAACGCGGACTTCGACGGCGACCAGATGGCGGTGCACGTGCCGCTGTCGCTGGAGGCGCAACTCGAAGCGCGCGTCTTGATGATGTCCACCAACAACATCCTGTCGCCCGCCAACGGTCGCCCGATCATCGAGCCGTCGCAGGATATCGTGCTGGGCCTGTACTATCTCTCCATCGCCAAGGAAGGCGAGCCGGGCGAGGGCAAGGCGTTCG
This sequence comes from Caulobacterales bacterium, assembly GCA_038327995.1. Classification (GTDB taxonomy): domain Bacteria; phylum Pseudomonadota; class Alphaproteobacteria; order Caulobacterales; family Caulobacteraceae; genus CAIOYC01. The sequence goes on from JBBQLP010000004.1 coordinate 40,242, forward strand.
CGGATATCGGAGAGATCGAAGCCGCTCTCGGCGCTGGCGTCGTCACCCTGCACTCCAAGATCCGCGCGCGGTTCGAGGAAATCGATCCCGATGGCCAGAAGCGCACCAAGGTGATCCCCACCACGCCGGGCCGGATGCGCGTCGCTGCGCTTCTGCCCCTGCACGCCAACCTCGGCCACCGGCTGATCGAAAAGCCGCTGACCAAGAAGGAAATCGGCAACCTGATCGATCAGGTCTATCGCCACTGCGGTCAGAAGGCGACGGTCATCTTCGCCGACCAGATGATGGCGCTGGGCTTCCGCGAAGCCGTGCGCGCTGGCATCTCCTTCGGCAAGGACGACGTGGTAATCCCCGCTGAGAAGGCCAGGCTCGTGGGCGAAACCCGCAAGCTGGTGGAGGAATACGAGCAACAGTACGCCGACGGCCTGATCACCAAGGGCGAGAAATACAACAAGGTGGTAGACGCCTGGGCCAAGGCCACCGACCGGGTCGCCGACGCCATGATGGGCGAGATTTCCACCCGCACCAAAGGCCCCGATGGTCGCGAGCTTGAGATCAACTCCATCTACATGATGGCCCACTCCGGCGCTCGTGGCTCGCAGGCCCAGATGAAGCAACTCGGCGGGATGCGCGGGCTTATGGCCAAGCCGTCAGGCGAGATCATCGAAACGCCGATCATCTCCAACTTCAAGGAGGGGCTGACGGTTCTGGAATACTTTAACTCCACCCACGGTGCCCGTAAGGGCCTGGCGGATACGGCGTTGAAGACCGCCAACTCGGGCTATCTGACCCGTCGTCTGGTGGACGTGGCGCAGGACTGCATCATCACCGAAGAAGACTGCGGCACCACGCGGGGCATCACACTGCGCGCCGTGGTCGAGGGCGGCGATGTGCTGGTCTCGCTCAGCCAGCGGGTTCTGGGCCGCACCGCCGCCGAGGACATCAAGGACACTGGCACCGGCGAGGTCGTCATCCCCGCCGACACCTATCTCGACGAGGATATGGTGGACCTGCTGGACCCCGCGGGCGTGCAGTCGGTGAAGGTGCGCTCATCGCTCACCTGCGAAGCCAAGGTCGGCATCTGCGGCGCCTGTTATGGCCGCGATCTGGCGCGCGGCACCCGGGTCAACATCGGCGAAGCAGTAGGCGTCATCGCCGCCCAGTCGATCGGCGAGCCGGGCACCCAGCTCACCATGCGGACCTTCCGTATCGGCGGCATCGCCCAAGTGGCCGAACAGTCGTTCTCCGAAGCCGCCAACGCCGGGATCGTCCGCTTCCTCGGCGGTGCGACGGTGAAGATCGAAGGCGGCGACCAGATCGTAATGGCTCGCAATATGCAGGTCGTGGTGACGGTCGATGGCAAGGATCGCGAGGCCTATAAGATGCCCTATGGCGCGCGCCTGAAGGTGTCTGAAGGAACTGAAGTCAAGCGCGGTCAGCGTCTGGCCGAATGGGACCCCTACACCTCGCCGATCATCACCGAAGTGGGCGGCAAGGTCCGCTTCGAGGATCTGGTGGACGGGATGTCGATCCGCGAAGACGTGGACGAAGCCACGGGCATCACCAACCGGGTGGTCGCCGACTGGCGCGCCTCTCCGCGCGGTTCCGACCTTCGCCCCGCCATGGCGGTGACGGAGGAGGGCGCCTATAAGAAGCTGGCGAGCGGCGGCGACGCCAAATACCTGCTTCCGGCCGGGGCCATTCTCTCGGTTGGCGACGGCGATGAGGTCAAGCCCGGCGACGTCCTGGCGCGTATCCCCACGGAAAGCGCCAAGACGCGCGACATCACCGGCGGTCTGCCGCGGGTGGCGGAGCTGTTCGAGGCGCGTCGTCCCAAGGATTGCGCGGTCATCGCGGAAATCTCCGGCCGGGTCGAATTCGGCAAGGACTACAAGAACAAGCGCCGGATCAAGATCACCCCCGAGGACGTGGACGGCGAAAAGCAGGAGCCGGTCGAGTTCCTGATCCCCAAGGGCAAGCACATCGCGGTGCACGACGGCGATCAGGTGGTGAAGGGCGAATACATCATCGACGGTTCGCCCGATCCGCACGATCTTCTGCGTATTCAAGGGGTTGAGGCTCTGGCCGAATACCTCGTGAACGAAATCCAGGAGGTCTATCGTCTGCAAGGTGTGCCAATCAACGACAAGCACATCGAAACCATCGTGCGTCAGATGTTGCAAAAGCTGGAAATCCTTGAGGCGGGCGACACCGGCCTGATTCGCGGCGATGCCTTAGACAAGGCCGACATCGAGGAAGAGAACGCCAAGACGCTCGCCCGTGGCGGCCGTCCGGCGATTACCCAGGCGGTGCTTCTGGGCATCACCAAAGCCTCGCTGCAGACGCGCTCGTTCATCTCCGCCGCCTCCTTCCAGGAGACGACGCGGGTGCTGACCGACGCCTCGGTGCACGGCAAGATCGATACGCTCGAAGGCTTGAAGGAAAATGTCATCGTCGGCCGGCTGATCCCGGCGGGCACGGGCGCTTATCTTCGGAATATGCAGAAGATCGCCGCCAAGCGGGACGAGGTCATTACGGCCAGCCGCGAAGTGGCGATGGAAGCCTTCCCTATCGAACTGGTGGAAGCACCCGAACCTGCCCCCGCCGAATAGGCGAGACGCTTCTCTGCGAAGACAATCAAGGCCCGGGAGCGATCCCGGGCCGTTTTTGGTTGAGGTGGCTGCACCGATCCCCATTCAAAACCGCTCGAATCCGATCTAACCATTTTCCATGACCACAGACATCGAGATTGCGCGCGGCGTAGCGCTGAAGCCCATCGGCGAGATTGCTGCGCGGGCGAACATTCCGGGGGAGGCGTTGTCGCCCTACGGCCATCACATAGCCAAGATCGACCTCGGTTGGCTGGAGCGGCTCCAAGACAAGCCTGACGGCAAGGTGATCCTCGTCACCGCCATCAATCCCACGCCGCCGGGAGAAGGCAAGACCACCACTACCATCGGGCTCGGCGACGCCCTGAACCGGATCGGGCGGCGGGCGGTGATCGCACTGCGCGAGCCCTCGCTGGGCCCGGTGTTCGGGCGCAAGGGCGGGGCGACCGGCGGCGGGCGGGCGCAGGTGGCGCCGATGGAGCGGATCAACCTGCACTTCACCGGCGATTTCCACGCTATCACCGCCGCGCACAACCTGCTCGCTGCGCTTCTGGACAACCACATCTTCTGGGGCAACGCCCTGAATATCGATCCCCGCCAGATCGTCTGGAGGCGGGTGCTGGACGTAAATGACCGGGCGCTGCGCAAGGTCGTCGTCGGCCTCGGCGAGGACGCTAACGGCGCGCCCCGCGAGACGGGGTTCGACATCACCGTGGCCTCGGAGGTCATGGCCGTCTTTTGCCTTGCCTCAGATTTGAAAGACCTGGAGGAACGCCTCGCCCGTATTGTGATCGCGCGGCGTCGGGACGGAACACTGGTCACGGCGGGCGATTTGAAGGCGGCAGGGGCTATGGCGGCGCTCCTAATGGATGCGATCCAGCCCAACCTCGTGCAGACGCTGGAGGGTTCTCCGGCGCTGGTTCACGGGGGTCCCTTCGCTAACATCGCCCACGGATGCAACTCGGTGATCGCCACCCGCACGGCGCTCAAACTTGGCGAGTTCGCCGTGACCGAGGCCGGGTTCGGGGCCGATCTCGGCGCGGAGAAGTTCTTCGACATCAAGTGCCGGGCGGCGGGCCTTGCTCCCGCGGTCACAGTGATCGTGGCGACCCTGCGGGCGTTGAAATATCAGGGCGGCGCAGCGGCTAAGGCGGTGGGCGACGCGAACGCCGAAGCGCTGGCGCAGGGGCTCGCCAACCTGGGGCGGCATATCGAGAACATGAGCCGCTACGGCGCGCCGGTGGTGGTGGCGATCAATCACTTCCACGGGGATGCGGACACCGAGCATGCCACCGTCGCCGCCTATTGCAGGGACCGATTCGGGGTCGAGGCCATCGTCTGTCGCCACTGGGTTGAAGGATCAGTGGGGGCGGAGGACCTGGCGAGGACGGTTGCTTCGCTGGCCGACGCCAATCTGGCGCCGGTGTTGAAGCCCCTCTATCCCCTACAGTTTTCGCTCGTCGAGAAGATACAGACCATAGCCCAGACCCTCTATCACGCCGGGTCGATCGTCTATTCTGCCAAGGCTGAGCGCGACCTGAAACGGTTCGAGGCGGCGGGGTTCGGGAACCTGCCCATCTGCATGGCGAAGACCCCTTATTCCTTCTCGGCGGACGAGAGCATGCTGGGCGCGCCGGAGGGGTTCACCCTGCCGGTGCGCGAGGTGCGGCTTTCGGCGGGGGCGGGGTTCGTAGTGGCGATCTGCGGCGAGGTGATGACCATGCCCGGCCTGCCCAAGATTCCCGCCGCCGAGACCATCAGGCTTGACGGAGAAGGGCGGATCGAGGGGTTGTTCTGAAGCCAGGTCCCCCCGACTAAGCGGGCGAGGGGGATCACGAAGTGGCGGAGGGGCGCCCTGCCTTAAACACTTTGCTTCGTGCGCCACGTTAGTCACGGCGCGTATCCGCACCGCGCCACATCCCCGTTTCACGAGAGAGAACGGGAGTCAGTGCGCTCCCGCCAGCTCCATCTCAGCGCCTCTAGGTGAGCCGCCCCGCGCACGGCGGCGCTTGATCCAGCGTTGGGTCGGCATATCGACCCCGTAGTGGAAGGCCACGGCGAACGCCACTTCGACCGCGGGGGCCAGCGCCCAGAAGGCCCACAGCAAAGGCACGCCCGCATTCAGCTTCTTCTCGATCACATGGAAGACGCCGAACAGCACGATCCGCACCGGTTCGTTGGTGATGAACAGGGAGAACGAGACGATGGCGCCCTTTTCCAACAGATAGGACGGTTTTTTCACCGGCCATGCGCCCGCCGAGATTACCAGGACGCTGATCAGCACGATGCTGACGAAATCGTAGCGCCCAACCGCCTGAAGCACGATCAGGAGCGCTAGCGCGCCGACACCCGCTGTCTTTGCAATCCAAGGCGCGATGGCGACCTTTTCCGAGAACCGCGCCAGCATGATCCCGGCGATGAACAGGGGTAGCGCGCGCAGGGCCCCGATCTCTTGCGGAATCTGGAAGACGTCGCGGTGCAGGATCAGGTTGGCGGCCACGTCTGCTACGCCGAGCACCGCGAACCCGGCCAGCAGCGATAGGAAGGGTGACTTGATCCGGCTGAAGGCGCGCCACAGGAACGGGAAGGCGGCGTAACAGACCAATAGCGCGGACAGCGACCAGGTCGGATCGTTCCAGCCCTTGCCGCCCGGAACGCCGAGCGAGGTGACGAGGAAGACTTCCGACGGCAACTGCCGCCAGTCGAAATACTCCGAATGCGCCGGAGCGAACCCTGCCGCCCCTGCCGCCAGCACGAAGACCACGAGGCCCGCCAGCATAATCAGGTGCGCCGGAACCACCCGCGTCGCACGGCGGAAGAAGAAGCCGAGGTTGCTGATCCCGGCGCTCATCACCCGCTCGCCATAGATGCGGCCCAGCACATAGCCGGAGACGATCAGGAAGAAGTCGGTGGCCAGATAGCCCCGGCCCCAGATCGGATGGACGTTGGCCAGCACCACCGGCGCCTCGAACGAGTAATGATAGAGCACCATGGCGAAGGCGGCGAGGAACCGTAGGGCGTCGAGCGGCCCACCCCTCGTCAAAGGGAGAGGAGTCGGGCGCAACGCGGCGTTATGTGTGTCAGCCTGGGTCATGACGGGCTCTTCGCTTTTAGGGCGAATTGGTTTCAGCAAGGTTCGCGCCGCGGGTGTGTATCGTCGGACGCGTCCCGGGACGCGACCACAGGACACACTTGTTGTTAGCCGCTTTGCGCGCATTTTCCCGTCCATGGACCGTCGGGGTTTCATCATCACAGGCGCTGCCGCAGCCAGCCTTTCCGCCGCGCCCCTCGCGCGGGGCGAGCCGGGGGACCGGGTTGGCGACTATTACGCCCGGCTGAAGAGCCGTCTTGGAGACGCAGGCGGCGGGCGCTTCCTGCCCGGCGTCGAGGCGGACCTGATGCCGGAGCACAACGGCTTTCGCGCGGGGCAGGGATTGAGGTTGCTGGTTCGGCACGAGGGCCTCGACCTCGCCGCTCGCGCTCACGCCGCCGATCTTCTACATCGCCGCTATTTCGAGCACGCCTCGCCGGAGGGCTTTACGTCGGTGGAGCGGGTAGGGTTGCTGGCACGCCGGTTCATCGGTCTGGCGGGCGAGAATATCGTGGAAGTGCAGGGTGGCCCGCCCTCGACCGCCGCCGACCTTTCAGAGCTTTGGCGAGGCTCCCCGGGCCACCGGTCGAATATGCTGCGGCCCACCTACACACACATTGGCATCGGCGTTGTGCGCAGTGGGGACCGGACCATCGGCGCGGTGGCGTTCGGGCAAACCTTCGCCCAACTGGCCGAGCCCCTAGCGTTTCGGGTTGGCGACGGCTCGGCGCTGGCGGGGCTCCTCGGTGCGTCCGACCCGCCGGTGCGCGGCTATGCACTGGAGCCTGTGGGCGGAGGACGCCAGATTGGCCCATTCTGGCTGGGCGACCCGCCTCAGGCCCCCGAACGCAGCGGCGTCTATGTCCTCAAGCCCTACATGGCCGACGCCGCCGACCGCCACCGCTACATCATCATCGACGGACCGATCATCGAGGCGGGTTAGCGCAGAGCCAGCGTCTGGATCAACAGAAACGCTACCCCGCCGAGCGCAAGCAGCGACAGGGTGACGACGGCGACAACGCGCAGCCCGGCCCTGGCGACGACCCGAACATCCACCCCCAGACCCAGCGCCGCCATCGACACAATGGTCAGCCAGGTCGCACCGTGCGCGGTCGGTTTGATCAGTCCTGTCGGAATGAGATCCAGTGTGCGCGCAGCGGCAAGGATCAGGAAGCCGAGGATGAACCAGGGCACAAGCTGGTGCACGCGGGGGCGGGGCCGATCATCCGCCGTCCCCCCATCTCCGCGTCCGTCCTCTGGGTCGCGGCGCCTGTGGGTTAGCAGCGACAGGACCAGCACAACGGGGCCGAGCATCAGGACCCGCACGAGCTTCACCAAGGTTCCGACCTGGGCCGAAAGCGAGCTGATCGGAGCGGTCGCCGCCAGCACCTGCGGCACCGCATAGACGGTCAATCCAGCCAGTACACCGAAGGCGCGGGGCGTCATGTGCAAACCGACCGCTAGTAGCGGCAATCCCAACACCACGGCCACGCCCAGGACGGCGGTGAAGGCGATGGAGGTCGCAACTTCGCCAGCGTCCGCGCCGATCACCGGCGCGACCGCCGCGATGGCCGAGTTTCCGCAGATCGAGTTGCCACAGGCGATCAGGGTAGCCATCCGGTGCGGCAGGCCAAACAGGCGTCCGAGCCCATAGCTGACCACCAGCGCCAGCGCCACCACGCCGACGATTCCGGCTAGCAGGCCTGCCCCCGCGCCCATCACCGCCCCCGCGCTGATCGTGACCCCGAGCAGTACGACGGCGATTTCCAGGAGGATTTTGGCGCTGAACGCGATCCCGGCGGTCCAGCGCTCGCCCGGCGTCCAGAGCGTGCGGATCGCTGTCCCAAGCAGGATGGCGATGACCAGCGCCTCAAGCCATGCCCGCCCAAACAGTTGCGTCTCCACCCCCTGCATCGATGCCGCGACGACGGCCAGGCCGACACACAGGAGGATGCCCGGACCGGCGTCAGTCAGCCTTCGACCAACTGGCCCGAGGCGATGGACGAGAGGGGCGGTCAGAATCATCATGAACAATGACGGCAGAGTCCCGACAATTCCAACCCTTCACTGTGTCGGGCCGGAGGGGCCTCAGGCGCACACGCCAGCACCCTCGCCGGTTGTTCACCCCCAAGTTGAGAGCGACCCCCCCCCGGAACCGGTCGCGCCTCCCGTTCGTTCGGTCACGATAAGCGCTACCGCATCCGGGTACGCAATTGGGGCCTGTCATGCGGTCGATGTTGAACAAGGTCCCGGCGGTTACGCTGATCTTCTGGCTGATCAAGACCTTGGCCACAACGGTAGGCGAGACGGCGGCCGACTACCTCAATATGACGCTGAAGCTGGGCCTGCTCGCTACGTCGGGCCTCATGGCCGTTCTTCTGGTGGTTGCGCTCCTGGTCCAGCTCTGGACGCGTAAATACATACCCGCAATATACTGGCTTGTTGTCGTTCTGATTAGCGTGGTGGGAACCCTGATCTCGGACAATCTGGTCGACAATATGGGGGTCAGCCTCGAGATTTCGTCCTCCATATTTGCAGTCGCTTTAGCCGCAATTTTTTCCCTTTGGTATCTGAGTGAGAAAACGCTTTCGGTTCACACCATAACGACCACCAAGCGCGAGCTATTCTACTGGGCGGCAATCTTGTTTACGTTTTCCTTGGGCACCTCGGCGGGCGATCTGATCGCCGAAAAGCTCGGGCTGGGTTACGCTTGGTCGGTCGTGCTGTTCGTGTCGCTGATCGGCGCCATCTATGCCGTGTGGCGCTTTTTCAAGATCGACGCGGTGCTGGCGTTTTGGGCGGCTTACATTCTCACCCGGCCCCTGGGGGCTTCGACGGGCGATCTGTTGTCGCAGTCCCCCAAGGACGGCGGCCTGGGCCTCGGCGCGACCTGGACGAGCGTAATCTTCCTGGTCGCCATCGTCGGAATGGTCGTGATCGAAATCCGACGCCAAAAGCACAGCGGAGAAGACGTCGGCGAGGCCGCTCAATCGCCGCGTGGTTAAACGCCTCCTCTAGTTCCGAGCCCGGTCCACCAGCTTGCCCTTGCCGATCCAGGGCATCATGGCGCGCAGGCGCGCACCCACTTCCTCGATCTGGTGTTCGCCAAGGATGGCTCTGCGGGCCTTAAGGCTGGGCTGGCCGGCGGCGTTCTCCAGCATGAAATCGCGCACAAAGCGGCCCTGCTGGATGTCGGCGAGGATGCGCTTCATCTCTGCCTTGGTCTCAGAGTTGATGACGCGGGGGCCGGAGACGTATTCACCGTATTCGGCGGTATTGGAGATCGAATAATTCATGTTGGCGATGCCGCCTTCGTAGATCAGGTCGACGATCAGCTTCACCTCGTGCAGACACTCGAAATAGGCCATCTCTGGCGCGTATCCGGCCTCCACCAAAGTCTCGAACCCGGCACGGATCAGCTCTACGAGGCCACCGCACAAGACGGCCTGTTCGCCGAAGAGGTCCGTCTCGCACTCTTCGCGGAAGTTGGTCTCGATCACGCCCGACCGGCCTCCCCCAATTGCCGAAGCGTAGGCGAGGCCGAGATCCATCGCGCCACCTGACGCGTCGTGGTGGACGGCAATCAGGCAGGGCACGCCGCCGCCCTTCTCGTATTCGCTTCGCACCGTGTGGCCGGGACCCTTGGGCGCCACCATCAGGACGTCGATGGTCTCTTTCGGTTCGATCAGGCGGAAGTGAACATTAAGACCGTGGGCGAACAGGAGCGCCGCGCCGTCGCGAATGTGGGGAGCGATTTCGGCGTTGTATATGTCGCGCTGATGCTCATCGGGAGCCAGCATCATGATCAGGTCTGCAGTGGCGGCCGCCTCGGCCACCGTGACGACCTTCAGGCCATCCGCTTCCACCTTCCTTGCCGTGGCTGACCCGGGCTTCAGCGCCACCACCACGTCGGTGCAACCGGAATCCTTCAGGTTCAACGCGTGGGCACGGCCCTGCGAGCCATAGCCGACGACGGCGATCTTCTTGCCGAGAATGCGGGCGAGGTCGGCGTCGCGGTCGTAATAAACGCGCATGAGGCAGCTCCAGAGGTCGGGGTCGGGGGAGGAAAGACGGGCGGATCAGCCCCGTTCGGGGCCGCGACGGATGGACAGAACCCCGGTTCGGGAGGTCTCCACAAGCCCCAGAGGCCGCATAAGGGCCTCGAACTTGTCGATCTTGTCCGGTGCGCCAGTCAGCTCGAAGATGAAACTCTCGTGGGTGGTGTCGATAACGCGGGCGCGGAAGATGTCGGACACGCGCAAGGCCTCGACCCGCTCCGCACCGTGACCCGCCACCTTGATCAGGGCAAGTTCGCGCTCCACCCCCTCGGCGTCGGCGCCCACGTCGGTGACGCTGCGGACCTGGATGATCTTTTCGAGCTGGGCCTTGATCTGGGCCAGCACATGGGGCGCGCCGCGCGTGACGACGGTGATGCGTGAGGTGTGGGCGGCGTGATCGGTCTCGGCAACCGTCAGGCTCTCGATGTTGTAACCGCGCGCCGCGAACATCCCGACCACCCGGTGCAGCACCCCCGGTTCATTGTCGACGATGGCGGCGAAGGTGGCTTTGCGCTCAGGTTGGGGCGCGGCGGAAAGGTCGTAGGCTGAAGTAGGCGTTGAGTTGGGGGTCTTATCGCTCATCACACCAGCTTCCGTCCCGCGTCGTCGATCACCGAGCCGATGTCTTCGGCCGCAGCCATATCGCCCAGCAGCATATCGTTGTGGGCCTTGCCGGAGGGGATCATCGGGAAGCAGTTCTCGTCCTTGGCCACGCGGCAGTCAAAGACCACCGGCTTGTCGCTTCCGATCATGGCGCGGATAGCGTCGTCGAGTTCTTCCGGCTTATCGGCGCGCAGACCGACCGCGCCATAGGCCTCGGCCAGCTTCACGAAGTCCGGCAGGCTGGACGAATAGGAATGGCTGTAGCGTTCCCCATGCAGGAGTTGCTGCCACTGCCGCACCATTCCCATCCATTCGTTGTTCAGGATCATCACCTTCACCGGCAGATCGTATTGGACGGCGGTGGAAAGCTCCTGGATGCACATCTGGATCGAGGCCTCGCCGGCGATGTCGATCACGAGGGCGCCGGGATGGGCCATTTGCACGCCGATGGCGGCGGGCAGGCCATAGCCCATGGTGCCGAGCCCGCCGGAGGTCATCCAGCGGTTCGGCTGTTCGAAGGGAAAGAACTGCGCCGCCCACATCTGGTGCTGGCCGACTTCGGTGGTGATGAATATTTCGCGACCGGAGGCTTTCGTCAGCGCCGCCAGCCGCTGAATGGCCAGTTGCGGCTTGATGATGTCGGAGGAGGGAGCGTAAGCGAACCCCTTGCGCGCGCGCCATGCGTCGATCTGCGCCCACCAGGGCTTCAGCACCGAGACTGAGCGGCGGGGCTTGGCCATCCACAACTCATTCATCGCTGTCAGCACCCGGCCCGCGTCGCCGACGATGGCCACGTCCGCGCGCACGATCTTGCCGATGGACGAGGGGTCGATGTCGATATGGATCTTCTGTGACCCCGGCGAGAAGGCGTCGAGCCGCCCTGTCACCCGGTCGTCGTACCTTGCGCCGACGCAGATCATCACGTCGCAGTCGTGCATGGCGTGGTTGGCTTCGAACGCGCCATGCATCCCCACCATGCCGAGCCACTGCGGATCGCTGGCCGGAAACGCGCCTAGCCCCATCAGGGTGGATGTCACAGGAATGCCCGTGGCGCGGGCGAAGGTGCGTAAGGCGTCCGACGCCTCAGGCCCTGCGTTTATGACCCCGCCGCCGGAGTAGAGGATCGGGCGTTCGGCCTTGGCAATCATCGCCACCGCCTCGGCGATGCGCGCGGCGTCGCCCTCGATGCGCGGGGCGTAGGCGTGGGAGAAGCGCACCTCGGACGGGCCCTGATAGACGGTCCGGGCGAACTGCACGTCCTTGGGGATGTCCACCAGCACTGGACCCGGACGGCCCGTGGTGGCGATGCGGAAGGCTTCGTGCATGGCGCGGGGCAGGTCTGCCGCGTCGCGCACCAGGACGTTGTGCTTGGTGACGGAGCGGGTGACGCCTACCGTGTCGCACTCCTGAAAGGCGTCGGTGCCAATCAGGGCGGTAGGCACCTGGCCGGTGATCACCACCATCGGGATGGAGTCCATCAGGGCGTCGGCGATGCCGGTGACGGCATTGGTTGCGCCGGGACCGGAGGTGACCAGCACCACCCCGCACTTGCCGGTGGAGCGGGCGTAGCCCTCCGCCGCGTGCGCCGCCCCCTGTTCGTGACGCACCAGTACGTGCTTCAGGCGCGGTCCAAATCTTTCGGTGTCCCTGAACAGGGCGTCATAGATCGGCAGCACCGCTCCGCCCGGATAGCCGAACAACACTTCGACCCCGTTGTCGACCAACGCCCGCACCACGACTTCAGCGCCCGTCAGCAGCGGGGCGGGGGAGGGGGCCGGAGCCTCGGTCTCGATGGGTTGGTGAAGAGTCATGGCATTTCAGGTGGTGAAGGGCTGAGGGCAATAAAAAAGGCCCCCGAAGGAGCCTGCGTGCGCGACCGTGGGCAGAGCGATCTTGAGATCACCCCGTGACGGTCGCTTCGATAATTACTAGGCAAATGCGCAAGTTTCTTGCTCCAAGTCTTACCTTTAGTGCTTCGCACGGGTAGGATTTTGCGTCAAGGACGATATCTACGTCTTTCGCCAAGGAGGAAGGAAAATACGGGCGCCGTTTGCTCTCTCCGCTGCGAGAGGGTGATGTCCGGGCCAGCCTAGCGCTCCACCTGCCCTACATCGCGCACCGCTCCCCGCGCGGCTGAGGTGGTCATGGCGGCGTAGGCTCTTAGGGCAGGGGTGATTTTGCGGGGGCGGGGGTTCTGGGGTTTGAAGCCCTTTGACGCCTGCATCGCCTGCCGCTCAGCCACCACGGCGTCGGACACAGCGAGGTGGATGGAGCGTGCGGGGATGTCGATTTCGATGCGGTCGCCGTTCTGCACCAGCGCGATCAGGCCGCCTTCCGCCGCTTCGGGGGAGATGTGACCGATGGAGAGGCCAGAGGTGCCGCCGGAAAAGCGCCCATCGGTGACGAGCGCGCAGGCTTTGCCCAGCCCCTTCGATTTTATGTAGCTGGTCGGGTAGAGCATCTCCTGCATTCCCGGACCGCCGCGCGGCCCTTCGTAGCGGATCACTACCACCTCGCCCGCCACGACCTTGCCGGTCAGGATGGCGGAGACCGCGTCGTCTTGGCTCTCGAACACCTTGGCGGGTCCCGCGAAGATCAGGATGCTTTCGTCCACCCCCGCCGTCTTCACGATGCAGCCGTCCGGCGCCAGGTTGCCGGTTAGCACCGCCAGCCCGCCGTCCTGGCTGAAGGCGTGGACTGCGCTCCTGATCACGCCTGTTTCGCGGTCGAGGTCCAGCGCGTCCCAGCGCTCGGACTGGCTGAACGCGGTCTGGGTCGGAACGCCGCCGGGCGCGGCGCGATAGAAGTCCTGCACCACCTCGGAATTGGTCTGGGCGATGTCCCAGCGCGCCACCGCCTCGGCCAGGGTCCTGCTGTGAACGGTCGGCAGATTAGTTTTCAGGAGCCCCGCCCGGTCGAGTTCGCCAAGGATGGCCATGACGCCGCCAGCGCGGTGCACGTCCTCCATGTGCACGTCGGCCTTGGCGGGCGCGACCTTGCAGAGGCAGGGAACATGGCGGGAAAGACGGTCAATGTCGGCCATGGTGAAGTCCACCTCCGCCTCATGGGCGGCCGCGAGCAGGTGCAGCACCGTATTGGTTGATCCGCCCATAGCGATATCGAGGCACATGGCGTTCTCGAACGCAGCTTTGGAGGCGATGGCGCGGGGGAGGGCGGTTGGGTCATCCTGTTCGTAGTAGCGCTTGGCGAGATCGACGATCACGTGCCCGGCTTCAAGGAACAGCCGCTCGCGGTCGGCATGGGTGGCCAGGGTCGAGCCGTTGCCCGGCAAAGAGAGTCCCAGCGCCTCGGTCAGGCAATTCATCGAATTGGCGGTGAACATCCCCGAACAGGAACCGCAGGTGGGGCAGGCCGCGCGCTCGATCGCCTTCACGTCGTCGTCGGAGATGGAGTCGTCGGCGGCGGCGACCATGGCGTCCACGAGGTCAAGAGCCACGGTCTTGCCTTTCAGCACCACCTTGCCTGCCTCCATCGGTCCGCCGGAGACGAACACCACGGGGATGTTGATCCGCAGCGCCGCCATCAGCATTCCCGGCGTGATCTTGTCGCAGTTGGAGATGCAGACCATGGCGTCGGCGCAGTGGGCGTTGACCATATATTCCACGCTGTCGGCGATCAGTTCGCGCGAGGGCAGGGAATAGAGCATCCCGTCGTGGCCCATGGCGATGCCGTCGTCTACGGCGATGGTGTTGAACTCCTTGGCCACTCCGCCCGCACGCTCGATCTCTCTGGCCACCAATTGGCCGAGGTCCTTCAAATGCACGTGTCCCGGCACGAACTGGGTGAAGGAATTGCAGACGGCGATGATCGGCTTGCCGAAGTCGCTGTCCTTCATTCCGGTTGCGCGCCACAGGCCCCGCGCGCCCGCCATGTTGCGACCGTGAGTGGTAGTGCGGGAACGATAGGCGGGCATGGAATCGAAACTCGCGGGAGATTGGGATAGGACGGTTTCGACGGTCTATAGCGCCTCTCAGCGCAAATCTCGCCCCTTTCAGCGGCGAAGAGGCTGGTGTTGGCGCAACAATCTTGCGTGGCGCGCCTATTTGCTGTGGGAGAAGCGCGGCTGGGACGCTATGCGGACTTGCGCGCCGGGGGGCGCCGCCTAAGGTCCGCGCGACATCACGGGGGAGCCAATGTCTGAACCGCCCATGCCGTTGGAAGCCGTGCGCGCCCGCATTGATGTGGTCGATGACGCGCTTCTGCGGCTGCTCGACGAGCGGGCCGGGCTGGCGGGCGCCGTGGCGGCGGCAAAGCGGGCGGCGGCGGGAGACGGTCCGGTTCCCTTTGGCCTGAGGCCCGCGCGGGAAACGCAGGTGATCCGGCGCTTGCTGGCGCGCTCCCATCCCGGCGCTTCGACCGCGCTGGTGGTGCGGCTGTGGCGTGAGCTAATGGGCGAGAGCCTTGCCGCACAAGGACCGTTTTCGATCACCGCCTTCGCCGGGCGCGATCCGGCGCGAATGGCGGAACTGGCGCGGCTGAGGTTCGGCGCGGCCCCGCCCCTGACGATGGTCAACAACGCGGAGGCGGCCCTGGCGGCGGCCAAGCGGTCTGGTGGTGTGGCGCTCTTGCCGCTCGATACGAGCTCCGCGCCGTGGGGACGATTGCTGGCTGAGCCTGGACTTCGCTGTTTCGCCATCTTGCCCTGCCTCTCCGCTTGGGGACCGCCCGCTGCGCTCGCCGTGGCGTCGGTGGAGGTCGAGCCTTCGGGGTCGGACCAGACCCTTTGGGTGACGGACGCTGGCGATCCCGCCGCCATCATCATTGGCCAGTTGAGTGCCGAGGGGCTGGCGGCGGAGCTTCTCCGCGAAGCAGGGGGGCTGAAACTCTTCACCCTCGCCGGATATGTACAGGCGGAGGACCCACGCCTGCACCGCGCGCCGGGTCGTTTGTCGGGCGTCATCGGCGCCGCGCCCCTGGCGTTCGACCCGTAACTCAAGCCTGGCGGGTGAGCGCAGCGTGGACCCTGGCCAGGGGAAATCCGAACATCGAAATCCGACCGATCATCATGGCCGTCGTTTGCGTGATCTCCACGAAGTCTATGATGTGGGGCGGCTCCATGGGTCCGCCTGGATGACGCGGACGGTCGAAGACGATGCGAAAGTCCTGGCCGCGCTGGCGTCCCCGCATCCGGGCAGCCTGCAACGCATCGTGGCCGAGGATGAAACCCTGCTCGTCCGTGTGGATGGCCCAACTGCGCTGGAATACATCATCTCTGCCGATGTAGGTGTAGGTCTCGTCTAGATGCAGTGCGCGGTGCTCCTCCGACCATTCACCTGACATCTCGACGGTGAAGCGGCGCAGAATCTTGCCCGTAAAGCTCTGCACTGCGCCCACGCCGGTTAGACGCCCAAGGAAGAACTGTTCTGGAACCATCCCGCCCGCCCTGTGAGACCGTCGCAACCATGCTATATCCTCACGGATGATCGGCATACGACTTTGCGCCGGGATTGGCGCCCTTGCTATCGCCCTAGTAGGGCCAGTGAATGCACAGGCGCCAGCCGTTCCACTGGCCCCGCCCGCTATTGATCCAACCGCCAGTGCGGTGATTCAGGAGCTGGAGGTGATCGGACGAAGGCCGGGTCCGGCGCTCTGGACTGTTCGGCGCGGCGATTCCAGCGTGGTGATCCTCGGCGGGGTGTCGCCCCTACCGCATATGCTGGAGTGGAACACCATCCGGGTTGAGAGAGCCATGGACGGCGCAAACCTGGTTCTCCTGCCGCCAGCCGGTCGGGCCGGGGTGCTTGATATTCTGAGCATCCTCTTTCACGCGGGCGATCTGCAACTCCCCGTCGGACAGACCTTGACCTCTTTGATGAGCACAGATGAGCGTGCCAGGTTCGACAATCTTCGCAACCAGATTCACACTGACGCAAAACGCTACGAACGGCTCAAGCCCGCCATAGCTGGCCTTTTTCTACTATCGGATTTTCTCAAGGCAGCGGGACTATCCGCAGCGAAGCCTGCCTCGACCGTCAAGCGTTTGGCCGAACAAAAGCACATAAGGGTCAAAACCGTTGGCGATATAGATATCGGACAATTTTTTCGCTCGGAAAGCCGGATGGACGCCGCTCAGAACAAGGCCTGTTTCGACGCCGCGCTCACCGATGCTGAATGGGACGCCAGCCGAGCTCGTCCTGTGGCGGATGCATGGGCCAACGGCGATCTACGCGCAGTACGCGCGGAGTATTTCGGTGCGTTTATGGATGCTTGCGTCTTAAAACTGCCGACGCTTAGGGCCATGCTTGACAAGGGGGAGGCCGAGGCGGTGGCCGCGATCGATGCAGCGCTGATCAAGCCAGGCAAGACCGTGGCAGTGATCGACCTCAGCCTGCTGCTGCGCGCCAACGGTGTGCTGGACCGGCTAAAAGCCGAGGGTGCCGATATTACAGTGCCGCCGGATTGACGGGATCGCGCTGGCTAAGCCATTTCCTCCGCAAGCAAACGTGCTTTATTGAAAACGTCGCATTCACAGGTTCTCATGCAGTCTGTCTTCAAGCCTCTCGCCGCCGCGCTTTTTCTGACCCTGGTCGCCGCGCCCGCCTATGCACAGGACGGCAAGGGCGCGCCGCCTGCCGCCGCGCACAAGGACGCCGACCTTCTGGACCTCGCGCCCTTCCCGGCCGACGCCAGCGCCAGACAGGTCACACATCTGGCTGGCAAGACCCTCAGCTACACCGCCACGGTAGGCAGCCTGCCTGTGCTAGACGAAAAGGGCCGCAAGATCGCCGAGGTGGTGTTCACCGCCTATATGCTCGACGGCCCGAAAGACCCCCATCGCCCAGTCACCTTCGCCTTCAACGGTGGGCCGGGTGCAGCGTCGGTTTATCTGAACCTCGGCGCCATCGGGCCCAAGCGGGTGCAGTTCGGCGCGGCAGGGGATAGTCCCTCCGATCCCACCGGCATGGTGGACAACCCCGGCACATGGCTCGATTTCACTGATCTGGTCTTCATCGATCCGGTAGGCACCGGCTTCAGTCGGTCCTTGATCCCGGACGAACAGGCCAAGAGCAAGTTCTTCACCGTGAAGTCGGACATCGACTATCTGTCGCGGATCGTCTTCGACTGGCTGGTCAAGAACGAGCGGATGGGCTCGCCGAAATACGTGGTGGGCGAAAGCTATGGCGGCTTCCGCGCGCCGCGCATCACCCACACCCTGCAGACCGACCTCGGCGTCGGCGTCACCGGAGTGGTGATGGTATCGCCGTTCCTGGATGCGGCCTCGTGGAGCGGGGCCAATTTTTCGCCAATGCCGTGGATATCGACCCTGCCCTCGATGGCGGCGTCAAACCTGGAGCGGCAGGGCAAGCTGACACCGGAGTCGCTGGTCGAGGTGGAGAATTATGCGCGGGGCGAATACGCCACCGACCTGATGCGCGGACAGTCCGATCCGGCGGCGCTGGAACGGATCGTCAAGCGTGTTTCAGGCTACACCGGGCTTGACCCCGCCTATGTGCGCCGGGCCGGAGGGCGGATCGAGAGCCGAGCCTACCTGCGTGAGCTCTATCGCGATCAGGGACGGCTGGGCTCTTGGTACGACCCCAACGTCACGGCCTATGACCCCTTCCCATGGGCGCCGCAGCAACAGGTGAACGATCCGATCCTCGACGGGATTCTGGCTCCCACCACCAGCGCTATCGTCGATTTCGACACCCGCGTAGTTGGCTGGAAGATCCACGACCGCTACGAGCCGCTCAGCCGCCGGGTCGGGCAGCTTTGGGAGCCGGGCTGGGCGCAGACGGCGGAGTCGGCCACGGCGCTGCGGGAGTCCATCGCCGTCGATCCGAAGATGAAGGTCCTGATCCTGCACGGTTATGACGACCTGTCGTGCCCGTTCTTCGTCTCGCAACTGGTGCTGGACCAGATGCCCAAGCTGGGCGGCGATCCGAACCGGGTGCAACTACACAAATATCCGGGCGGGCATATGTTCTACAGCCGCCCCGACAGCCAAGCCGCCATGCGCCGCGACGTGATGACGATGTTCGGCGCCCGCTAGGTGCCAGAGATACCCGAGGACCCGAAGTATGACCCGACGGCGGACGGCCCCCTGCGTGCGGCGGGGGTCGCAAGCGTGCGGCCGCGCAACGCCGCGACGCTGATTCTGGTGCGGCGCGATCTCGGCGGCGTGAAGGTCTTGATGGGCCGACGCAGCCGGGGTCATGACTTCATGCCCGACAAGTGGGTGTTTCCCGGCGGGCGCGTGGACCGGGGAGACTTCACCGCCCCCGCCGCGAGCGACCTGAAGCCCGAGGTCGCCGCCAAACTTCTGCTCACCGCGCCACGCCGCCCGACCCTGCCGCGCGCGCTGGCGCTGGCGGCCATTCGCGAAACCTGGGAGGAGGCGGGGCTGATGCTGGGAGCGTCCGCCCCTGCGCGTCCTGTCGCCGGGCCGTGGAGGGGGTTCCTGGCTGCAGGCGCCTTGCCCAATCTTCAGCCGCTGGAGTTCGTGGCGCGAGCGATCACCCCGCCCTATCGCCCCAAACGCTTCGACGCCCGTTTCTTCATGGCCGAGGCGCACGCCCTGATGAGCCTGGATCGCTCGGAGGGTTCCGGGGAACTGGACGAGGTCGAGTGGATCGCGCTGGAAGACACAGTGCAGTTCGACCTGCCCAACGTGACGCGGTTCGTGCTGAAGGAGATGGAGGCGAGGCTGGCCGATCCGGCGCGGCCTGTGCTGTCGCTATCGGCACGGTATGGCGCACGGCACTTGGCGAGGTTGTAGGAAGGCAAGCGAAACCTACCCCCGCGCCACCATTCCACCTGGCAGCAGGTTCACCCGATTCGCCAGCGACAACTCCACCAGCGCGGCGAATACAGCGGGCGCGGGCGCGCAGAGAATGCGGACGATCTCGTCGATAGGCGTGGCGGTGAAAGAGGTCAGGTCGAACGCCCGTTCGCGCAGGCGGTCAGCTTCCCGCTCCATGCCGACCTCATCCACGTTCGCAACGTCGAACAGGTCGCGCTCCGGCTCGCGCACCATCACCGAGGGATTGAGGTTGCGGATCACGTCCTCAGCGCCTTCGCACAGGATCGCACCCTGTCGGATCAGGTCGTTGGTTCCCTTTGCGCGCGGATCGAGCGGCGAGCCTGGCACGGCGAATACATCGCGGCCCTGTTCGCCTGCCAGCCGTGCTGTGATCAAAGAGCCGGAGCGCATCTCCGCCTCCACCACCACCACACCCAGCGAAAGGCGGGAGATAATGCGGTTGCGGCGGGGGAAGTCTTTCGCCTGCGCTCTGTGACCTATGGGGCTTTCGGAAACCAGGCAGCCCTCTTCTGCCACGCGACGATGCAGCTCCGCGTGCTCGGGGGGATAGATGTCATCCACGCCGCCGCCCAGCACCGCCGCCGTGCCGCTCTTCAATGCGCCCTCGTGCGCTGCCCCGTCGATACCGCGTGCGAGGCCGGAGATAATGGCGTAGCCCGCCTCGCCGAGGTCGCTGGCGAGCTGGCGCGCGAAACGCTGCCCGCTGACCGAGGCGATGCGGGCGCCGACGATGGCGACGGAGGGGCGCGACAGGATTGCTGCATCGCCAATGATCCACAGGATCGGCGGCGGCGGATCGAGCGCTGCTAGCTGAGGCGGAAAGCCCGCTTCGCCAACGGTGATGAAGACCGCGCCCTTTTTGGTGCCCTCCGCCAGTTCGCGCTCGGCTTCAGCGGCGGTGGGGATGCGCACGGGGGCGGTGCGACCGCCTCGCATCGACAGGCCCGGCAGTGCCTCCACCGCACGCGCCGCTGTGCCGCAGCGCTTCATCAGGGCGGCGTAGGTGACGGGTCCTACTGTTTCCGTCCGCGCCAGACGCAAGCGCGCGAGCCGCTCCACGTCTGGGATGAGCGCCAGGGTCAAGGGGCGTCGGTCAGGGCCGGTTCGGTCCTCGCCGCGCCGATGCGGGGTTCGGTCCCTGCCAAGAGGCGCGTGATGTTCTCCCGGTGGCGAATGAAGACCAGGACGGCGATAAACATGGCAAGCACGATGACTGAACGCGGCTGATGCAGCAGAAAGGCGAACAATGGGGCCAGCGCCACCGCCGCTAACGCCGCCAGCGATGATAGACGCAGGATCGCTGCCACCGCGATCCAGGTCAGCGCCGCTGCGACCCCCACGGGCCACGCCGCCGCCAGCGTGACGCCAAAGAAGGTGGCCACCCCCTTGCCGCCCTTGAACCCCAACCACACAGGGAAGAGGTGGCCGAGAAACGCCGCCCCTCCCGCAAGCGCTGCGGCTAAGTCGTTGATAGGGCCGTTCTCAACCAAGGCGCGTGCAACCAACACCGCGACCACGCCCTTGCCGCCGTCGCCCAGGAGCGTGAAGAACGCCAGCTCGCGCCGCCCTGTGCGCAGCACATTGGTCGCGCCAATGTTGCCGGATCCAATCTCGCGCACATCCCCCGCGCCGCCGAGCTGGGTGACGATTACCCCGAACGGGATCGAGCCAAGCAAATAGCCACCGATGAGACAGGCGGCGAAGGCGAGGTAGGTCAGGCCGAGGATCATGCAGCGAGCATCGCCAGTTCAGAGGCGCAGTGCAAGACGCTTACGGCTCCGCCCGGTGCACGATGCGGCCCGAGACCATGGTCAGGAGCACCTGCCCCTGCAGTCTGCGCCCATCGAATGGCGAGTTCTTGGACTTGGAGAGCAGCTTTTCCGCGTCGATGTGAACCGGCGCGCTGATATGGCAGAGCACGAGGTCGGCGACGGCGCCCGGCGCTATGCGGCCAGCGTCGAGGCCGATCAAGCGGGCAGGGGCGAGGGTGACGGCGCGCATGAGGATAGGGAGCGCTGCGCCCCTGTCATGATGGAGCGCAAGAAGGGCCGGGAGCAGGGTTTCCAGCCCGATCCCGCCCGGCGCGGCCTCAGCAAAGGGCAGGCGCTTGTCCTCGGCCGGGGCGGGGGTGTGGGCGGAGGTCACAACCTCGACGAGGCCCGACAACAGCCCCTCGATCAGCGCCTGACGGTCCGATTCGGCCCGCAGCGGCGGATCGAGGCGGGCGAAGGTGCGATAATCGCCGATGTCGATTTCATTGAAATGCAGGTGGTTGATGGAGGCGGTGGCGCAAACTTTCACCCCCCGGTCCATGGCCCGGTTCAGACTGTCCAGCGCATCCGCGGTAGTGATCTGGTCGACGATCAGTCGCGCTCCGGTGATCTCTGCGAGCGCCAGGTCGCGCTCCAACATGATCCGCTCGGCCACGGCGGGGGTGGAAGGCAGGCCGAGCCGCGCCGCCATCTCGCCTTCGGTGGCGCAGGCGCCGTGAGAAAGATAGGGGTCGGCGGGGCGATGGGCGACAGCGACGCCGAAACCTGTGGCGTAACTCAGCACCCGGCGCAGCACTCTGGAATCGGCGATGGAGTGGTCGGCGTCGGTGAAATAGACCGCGCCCGCCTCGCGCATCAGGCCAAGCTCGGCGATGCGCTCGCCGAGACACCCCTTGGTGGCGGCTCCGGCGGCTAGCACGTGAACGAGGTCGATGTCGCGCGCCCGGCGCAGCACGAAGTCGACCATGGCCGGATCGTCGATGGCCGGGTCAGTGTCCGGCTGGATGACGATGGAGGTGACGCCCCCGGCGGCGGCGGCGCGGCTGGCGGATTTCAGCGTCTCCTTGGGCTCCGCGCCCGGCTCTCCGGTCTTGACCCGAAGGTCCACCAAGCCCGGCGCCAGCATGGCCCCCGCGCAGTCGATCACCCGCACCTCGGAGGACAGGCCTTCGTATGTTGGGCGGCGCGCGACGTCGGAGATCACCCCGTCGGACACCACAAGCGCGCCGGGGCCGTCATAGCCGCTCTCCGGATCGACAAGCCGGGCGTTGACGAAGGCGATGGGCTGGAGCTTAGCCATTGACTGGCGTCCCGTTGTCGAGCCGCGCCGCCAGCGAAGCCAGCACCGCCATCCGCGCCGCCACGCCCATTTCCACCTGCGACTGGATCAGGCTGACCTTAGGGTCGTCTGCGACACCGGAATCGATCTCCACCCCCCGGTTCATCGGTCCAGGGTGCATGACGCGCACGCCCGGTGCGGCGTGGGACAGGGCTTCGGCGTCGAGCCCCCAGTAGCGGAAATACTCGCGGGTGGAGGGCACGAAGGCGCCGTCCATCCGCTCCATCTGCAGCCGCAGCATCATCACCACATCGGCGCCCGCTATCCCTTTGCGCAGGTCATGGAATACCTCACAGCCCCAACCCTCGGCGCCGGACGGCATGAGCGTCGGCGGTCCCACGAGCCGCACCCGCGCGCCCAGAAGCTGAAGAAAGCCGACGTTGGAGCGCGCCACGCGGCTGTGCATCACGTCGCCGCAAATTGAGATCGTTAGCCCCTCCACCTTGCCCAGCGCACGGTTCAGAGTGAGGGCGTCGAGCAGGGCCTGCGTCGGGTGTTCGTGCCATCCATCGCCTGCGTTGACCACGCTGCAACTGACCTTCTGCGCCAGAAGCGCCGCCGCGCCGGACGCCGAGTGGCGCACGACGAGGATGTCCGGCTTCATGGCGTTCAGCGTCACCGCCGTGTCGATCAGCGTCTCGCCCTTGGTGATGGAGGAGGCGCGGGGGCTCATGTTCACGGTGTCTGCGCCGAGCCGCTTGGCCGCCAGCTCGAACGAGCTTTGCGTGCGGGTGGAGCTTTCAAAGAAGAGATTGACGAGGGTTCGGCCCCGCAGGGTCGACAGCTTCTTCTCGGTGCGGCGGTTCAATCCCACGAAGGCGTCGGCCAACGCCAGCAGCGCCTCCGCGTCAGGCCGCGTAAGGCCGGACAGGCTGAGCAGATGCGGACTGGGGAAAGCAAAGGTGCGCTTTCGGATCAACTCTTCGATGTCGGGCGCACTATCCATCGAAGCGGAGGCTATAGGTGGCTTCGCCCCCGGCCTCAAGGCCGTTTACGGGCCCGCGGGTGCGCCGGGCAGGTTTTCCAGCCAGCGGAGAACGGTGGTTTCGAGGCCGATGCGTTGGTCCGAATAGGAATGGTCGGGGGGCAGGCGCACCTGGCTGACCTGCGCCCCGTCGATCTTCCCGATAGTCTCGGCCAGCTTGTCGCTCGCAGAGGCCAGTCCGTCGTTTGAGGTGACGAGCAGGAGGGGGTGTTTCGCCAGCACCGGCGCGTAAGCGTTGAAATCCCACGCGGCCGCGTTCTTCTGCGCTTCGTCAGCCAGCGCATCGATCGAGGTCCCGGCCAGGGTGTGCATCCCGGCGCTGACGCCGATGTTGTCGTCGATGACCTTGGCCAGAATCTTGTGCGGCAGCGTTCCCAAGACGGTCCCGAGATTGGCGGCGGAGATCAGCGCTGCGCCCATCACCAGCGGATCGTGTCCGGCGGTGTAGGCGGTGACGAATCCGCCCATGCTGTGGCCGATCACCACGATCTTGGCCCGATCTATGTAGGCGGCTTGTGCGGTGTAGGGGTCGCGCAGCCAAACCAGAGCGGCCTCCGCGTCCTCGATGCAGTGGGTGAAGGAGAAACGCTCGGGGCTGCCCCACGACCCGCGATAGTGTAGGGTCAGGACGTTCCAGCCGTCACGCCGGATCGCCTGCGCCAGATCGAGGTTCTGCTCGTTGCCGGGCAGGCCACGCAGGAGCAGCACCGTGGGGTGCGGACCCGCACCGGCAGCCGTATAAAGCACAGCGTTGATCTTCACCCCGTGGGTCGGCAGGGCGAAGGCGATCATCTGCGCCGGATGGGCCTTGTCCTGTGGCGGATCGACCGAGACCGCCGCTGGGACGGGCTCGGCGCGGAGAGTAAGGGGAGCAACGAGGAGAGCAAGCGAGGCGAGGGCCGCGAGGACGCGCATAGGGGTGTTCCTGATGGTGCGGCCCAGCTTGGCACGATGGTCGGTATGTCGCCTAGCCCCGTTTCAACCGATCCAACGCCCCCTGCAGGATATAGCCCGCCGCCGCGCGGTCTACGACTTCTGCGCGCTTGGCCCGCGTCATGTCGGCCTCGCCTATCAACATCTTGTTCACGGCTACGCTGGATAGACGCTCGTCCCAGAAGGCGATGGGAATATCCTTCAGGCGCAGAATGTTGCGGGCGAAGGCGCGGTTGGACTGGCAGCGCACGCCCTCAGTGCCGTCCATGTTCACCGGCAAGCCGATCACCAGCCCCGCCGCCCCTCGCCCCGCCATGATCGCGAACAGTTCTTCGGCTTCCAGAGTAAACTTGCCCCGGTGGATCAAGATGAGCGGAGAGGCGATGGTGCGGGTCAGGTCGGACACCGCCACGCCGATGGTCTTCTCGCCAAGGTCGAGACCCAGCACCGGCGCTTGGGCAGGCAGGGCGGCCGGGAGGTCCATCAGGTCGAGCACGGGCATAGGCAGGCGCTATCGGCAACTTGCATCCCGCGCAAGGCGCGGCTAACCCCGGCGCTCGAAGAGGAGCCTCCATGGCCATCGATGCTGAAACAGTCCGAAAGGTCGCCAAGCTGGCACGGATCGCCGTGCCCGAAGTGGCGTTGCAGCCCATGGCGGGTGAACTCACCGCGATTATGGCCTGGATCGAGCAGTTGAACGA
The DNA here is from genome assembly GCA_038327995.1 of Caulobacterales bacterium. Lineage (GTDB taxonomy): Bacteria > Pseudomonadota > Alphaproteobacteria > Caulobacterales > Caulobacteraceae > CAIOYC01. The sequence goes on from JBBQLP010000004.1 coordinate 65,118, forward strand.
GGTCGACACCGACGGGGTGGAGCCGATGACCTCCTGTGTCGCGATCACCCTGCCAATGCGCGAAGACGTGGTGACGGATGGGGAAAGGCGCGACGCCATCCTTCTGAATGCGCCGAAGTCCGATCAGGGCTTCTTCGTGGTGCCGAAGGTGGTTGAATAGATGTCCGATCTCACCTCCTTAACCCTGAAAGGCGCGCTGGACGGGTTCGCTGCGAAGAGCTTTTCCGCCGAGGAGGTTGCACGCGCCCACATCGACGCCATCGAGGCCGCCAATCCGCACCTGAACGCCTATGTGGTGCAGACGCCGGACAAGGCTATCGCCATGGCGCAAGCCTCCGACGCCCGCCGCGCCCGGGGCGAGGCGGGGCCGTTGGAAGGCGCCTGCCTTGGGATCAAGGACCTGTTCTGCACCGAAGGCGTGCAGGCGACGGCGGGCTCCAACATTCTGAAGGGGTTCAAGCCGCCCTACGATTCCACCGTCACCGCCAACCTGTGGCGCGACGGGGCGGTGATGCTGGGCAAGCTGAACATGGACGAGTTCGCCATGGGCTCATCCAACGAGACCTCCGCCTTCGGCCCCGTGACCAACCCCTGGCGCGCCAACGGCTCGAATCAGCAACTTACCCCCGGCGGCTCATCGGGCGGCTCGGCGACAGCGGTGGCGGCGGACCTCTGCCTCGGCGCTACAGCGACCGATACCGGCGGCTCGATCCGCCAGCCTGCCGCCTTTACCGGCACGGTAGGAATCAAGCCGACCTATGGCCGCTGTTCGCGCTGGGGGGTGGTCGCCTTCGCCTCCTCGCTCGATCAGGCGGGACCCATCGCCAAGACGGTGCAGGATGCGGCGATCCTGCTGCGCTCCATGAGCGGGCACGACCCCAAGGACTCCACCAGCTTGAATGTCGAGGTTCCCGATTTCGCATCCTTCATTGGCAAGTCGGTCAAGGGCCTGCGTATCGGCGTGCCGGAGGAGTACCGCCTCGATGGAATGCCGCCCGAGATCGCCAGACTTTGGGACGAGGGGGTGGATTGGCTTAAGGCGGCGGGGTGCGAGATCAAGTCCGTGCGTTTGCCGCACACCAAATACGCGCTCCCGGCCTACTACATCATCGCCCCGGCGGAAGCGTCGTCCAACCTCGCGCGCTATGACGGGATGCGCTACGGCCTGCGAGTCGATGGCGCGACGCTGACCGAAACCTATGAGCAGACGAGGGCTGCGGGCTTTGGCGCGGAGGTGAAGCGCCGTGTCCTGATTGGCACCTACGTGCTCTCCGCTGGCTATTACGACGCCTATTACCTAAAGGCCCAGAAGGTGCGGCGCAGGATCGCCGACGACTTCGACGCGGTGTTCGGCGAGGTGGATGCGCTACTCACGCCCACCGCCCCCTCCGCGGCGTTCGCGCTTGGAGATCGGGTTAGCGATCCCATCTCCATGTATCTGAATGACGTCTTCACGGTGACGACCAACCTGGCGGGTCTGCCTGGCCTGTCGCTCCCAGCGGGGTTGTCGGCGGATGGCCTGCCGCTCGGCCTGCAACTGATCGGCAAAGCGCTGGATGAAGGGACGCTGTTCTCGCTGGCGGGGGTGATGGAACAGGCGGCGGGGTTCCGGAGAAAGCCGCAGCGGTGGTGGTAGGCAGATACGAAAACGCCTCCGCCGGTTAGAGCGGAGGCGCCTAATTTCCGGTAAAAGCGGACGCCTACTTCGGCTTCACGGTCGCCAGGTCGGCGTTGAGCTTGACGAGGGCGGCGTCGTCGATCTTGCCCTGCGACATGGGGGCCAGTTCCTTCAGCGACATGGACTTGAACTGGTCGTACATGGGGTGGGTGGTGAGGCCCGGCGCGTCCTTTTCCAGCACGGCCTTGCCGTCCGCATTGGCGACGATGGTTTCGATAGGCGTGTCGGTGCTGAACGCGGACGCGGCGGCGGGCGCCATGGCCGGAGCAGGAGCAGCGGGCGCGGTTTGAGCCGAGGCGACGCCAGCGGCGGCGAGCGCGGCGACCAGGGTCGCGGCGGTGATAAACGTCTTCATGTGTTTCTTCCCCGTTGAGAGTGGCGGCATAGAAGCCTGTTTTCCACAAACTCTCAAGCTACAGCCACGTGACATCTAGGTAAGGATCGCCCAGATAGGCGCGAGTTCGGGAGATACACCATGACAGAGCGCGCGCCCTATCGCGTGACCGGCGCCACCGGCGAGTGGGAGGTGGTGATCGGCCTAGAGGTCCACGCCCAGGTCGCCTCCAACGCCAAGTTGTTCTCGGGCGCCGCCACGGCGTTCGGCGCGGGACCCAATGAGCACGTCAGCTTGGTGGACGCGGCCATGCCGGGGATGCTGCCGGTGATCAATCGCTACTGTGTCGAGCAAGCGGTGAAGACGGGGCTGGGTCTGAAGGCGCAGATCAACCATGCCTCGCGCTTCGACCGGAAGAATTACTTCTATCCCGACCTGCCGCAGGGCTATCAGATCAGCCAGTTCAAGGATCCGGTGGTGGGCGAGGGCGTGCTGGAGGTCGAGCGCGACGACGGCACCCGCTTCAAGGTCGGGATTGAGCGGCTGCACCTGGAGCAGGACGCGGGCAAGTCGATCCACGACATGGACCCCAACTGGACCTACGTCGATCTAAACCGCTGCGGCGTCGCGCTGATGGAGATCGTCTCCAAGCCCGATATGCGTTCGCCGGAGGATGCAGCAGCTTATGTGAAGACGCTCCGCACCATGGTGCGTTACCTCGGCACCTGTGATGGGGACATGGAGAAGGGTAATCTGCGCGCCGACGTGAACGTCTCGGTGTGCCGCCCGGGGCAGTACGAAAAGTTCAAGGCGAGCGGCGACTTCAGTCACCTTGGCACGCGCTGCGAGATCAAGAACGTCAACTCCATGCGCTTCATCCAGCAGGCCATCGTGGTCGAAGCAGCGCGCCAGGTGGAAATCCTGGAGGACGGCGGCAAGATCGATCAAGAGACCCGGCTCTACGATCCGACCAAAGGCGAGACCCGCTCCATGCGCTCCAAAGAGGAGGCGCATGATTATCGCTACTTCCCCGACCCCGACCTTCTGCCGCTGGTGCTTGATCCGGCGTGGGTGAAGGCCATCGAGGCCACCTTGCCCGAACTGGCCGACGCCAAGCGCGAGCGGTTGCAAACGCAATACGGCCTGTCGTCCTACGACGCGGCGGTGCTGGTGATCGAGGCGGCGCGGGCGGACTATTTCGAGACGGCCGCTAAGGACGTGGATCCCAAGCTGGTCTCCAATTTCGTCACCAACGAATTGCTATCGCGCCTCGCCAAGGATGGGCTGGAGATCGAGGCCAGCCCCATCCCGCCCGAAGACATCTCCGGTCTGGTCAGGCTGATCGGCGACGGAACCATCTCGTCCAAGATCGCCAAGCAGGTGTTCGAGCTGATGTGGGCGGGGAAGGGTGCGCCCGCCGCGATCGTCGAGAAGTATGGGCTGGTGCAGGTCACTGACCTCGGCGCCATCGAAGCGGCAATCGACGCCATCGTCGCCGCCAACCCCGACAAGGTGGAGGCAGCCAAGTCGCGCCCGCAAGCCATCGGCTGGTTCGTCGGGCAGGTGATGAAGGATACCGGCGGCAAGGCCAATCCAGCAGCGGTGAACGAGATACTGAAGCGAAAGCTGGGGCTTTAGGCGCTCACCACGCGCCAGGCACGCTGTCCAGGATCAGTCCCGTGGACCGCTGCATCAGGTAGGCGTCGCGCCCTACGCCAATCCAGCCATAGCCGGGGGGCGGGCTGCGCAGGTGACGGCTGCGGGGATCGGCGATTTCGCCACTCCAGTAGTCATGCGGCACATACTGCCCCCTGCGAAAGGATCGGGCTGGCGCAGGATAGACGGACGCCTCAGGATAGCCGAAGCGCCGAGCATCGCGCGCAAAGGGCGGGGCGGCGTAGGACCTGTAGTGATCCCGGTGATGCTCTTCGGGGCGCAGGACGTCAAAACGCGGTGCGTCGAACCTCCCGTCATCGCTGCGGTGACGGTCACCGTGATCATGGTCATGGGCCGTTGCTGCGCCGAACGAAAGCGCCAGTGCAGACATGGCCAAAAGGGCAGTCCTGATCGATTTCATCGCCGCCCTCCTTTCAAGTGACTGGAACGGGCCGAACGGCGGAGAGCAGACTTGGGCCAGCCCTCCGCCAGGATGGGTTAGTAGTAGTAAACGCCCGGCACCACATCGACCACCTGGCCGGTGGCGAGGTTCACCAGCACCGCGTCTTCCCCAACCCGCACCCACTGGAAGCCATAGTCGGGCTGCCAAAGATCGTAATCGGAGAAGTCGTCGATGAAGTAGGATGGGCTGATGAAGATCGACGGCAACCACTCGCCGCGTCTCCAGGAGTGGCGCTCCCAGCCGCGATACTGCGCCGGATAGCGATAGGGCTCAGCCCGATAGCGGAAGAAGTTTCGGCCCCCGTAAGAGAAGGCCTGAACGCCCGCCCGCGCGCCGCGAAAGTCTTCGCCGTGACGGTGGTCGTCGCCCCTTCGGAAGTCTTCCCCGCGCTGACCTTGCTGGAATTGCGCGCCGCGCTGGCCCTGGAACTGGCCTTGATATTGCGTCGGACCGCCACGGAACTGCTCCTGACGCTGGTTGTGACCTTGGAACTGGCCCTGCGGTTGTCCGCGAAACTGCTCGAACCGTTGACCCTGGCCTTGGCCCTGTGAGGTGTATTGGCCGGACAGGGATTGCCCACGAAAGCCGGACCGTCCTTGATACTGGGCCTGGGGTTGAACCTGTTGTTGGACTTGCGGCTGAACTGGCGGCGTAAAACCGCCCTGCGCCCGGAAGCTGCCGCCGCGACCATCGAATTGATGCGGCTGAAACTGCCCCAGAGGCAGGACCTGTCCCTGCGTGTAGGAACCGCCGCCGGGCTGTCCGCGAAACTGGGGCTGGGGTTGCGGCTGAGCTTGAGGCTGGGGTTGAGCCTGAGGCTGAGCCTGAGGCTGAGCTTGGGGCTGGGCCCCGTGTTGCCCGCCGCCGCCGCCGCGGTGTTCGCCGCGATGGTCCTGATTGTCCTGGGCGAAGCTCGCAGCCGGACCGATCAACATCGACAGGGCTGCTACACTGACCAATAGACGCTTCATCAGACGCCTCCTCATTAAGTCTCCGCAGCGAGTTCGCCTTGGATCGCTCCATTTCGGAGCATTTCGATCTTTAACATCGTCCTGGGCGCGTGAACCTGTGCTGAACGAGCCAGCCATCAAATGAAGCGTGGCCCTTGCGGTTCCGCCTGTGCTCAGCCCATCTTGGAGAGACGCCAAACCGGAGACCCGACCCATGACAACGGCCCCCATCGAACTCTACTACTGGCCGACGCCGAACGGCTGGAAGATTTCGATAGCGCTGGAGGAGATGGGCCTGCCCTATGAACTGAAGGCGGTGAACATCGGCGCTGGCGAACAGTTCAAGCCGGATTTCCTCGCCATCAGCCCCAACAACCGGATGCCCGCCATCGTCGACCCCGATGGGCCAGATGGCAAACCAATCTCCGTGTTCGAATCCGGGGCGATCCTGCAGTACCTCGCCCGCAAGACCGGAACTTTTTATGGCGCTGATGAGCGCGCGCGTGTTTCCGTGGACGAATGGGTTTTCTGGCAGATGGGCGGGCTTGGGCCGATGGCGGGCCAGACGCACCACTTCCGCCAGTACGCTCCGGCCATGGTCACCGACGCCCGCATGACCGCCTATGGGGCCATTCGTTACACCAATGAGACCCACCGGCTCTATGGCGTTCTGAACAAGCAGCTTGAGGGCAAGGATTTCATTTGCGGCGACTATTCAATCGCCGATATGGCGTCCTGGCCGTGGGTGGTTCCCTATAAGAATCAAGGCATTCAGATCGACGAATTTTCCAATCTGAAGGCTTGGTTCGAGCGGGTCGGTGCGCGCGAGGCGGTGAAGAAGGGCTTCGCCGTCGGGGCGGAATTGCGCGGCAATCTGGCCCAGCAGAACGCCCAGTCCGCCGCCGCCCGGCAGATGCTGTTCGGTCAGCGCGCGAGAACCTGAGCCGGCTCAAAGGTTTCCGGCATCTGAATCAGCTTGCGGCAGTAAACGTCTGATTCACCAAAGATTTATTTCAAGGTGTTTTTGCGCTTAACTGTATTTTCAGGAGAAGGCCTGTTTCTTGCTCTCCATCAGATGTCGCACAGCGGGACCGTCGAATGCGGTCCAAACGCGGGAGAACTACGGTGATGCAAGCGGCCTACGACTACAGCCCGGACACGATGGGCGCGAACGACCAGATGGCGGGTTCCATACCCTTGCCTGGACCGGCCTCGACAGGCGATGAGCTTCTCCGCATGGGGATGCTCTATTCGACGGGGCAGGGCGGCGCGCCGCTCGACTACATTTCGGCGCACATGATGTTCAATCTCGCCGCCCTGCGCGGGTCCGAGGAAGCCAAGGAACGTCGCCGCGAACTCGCCATGGAAATGGATCGCGAGACCATCTCCGAGGCCCAGAAGGCGGCCCGCGAGTGGTTGCAGCGCGCCTAGCTCAACGCCTTATCGCGTTGAAACGTATTGCCCGTTCAGCGCATAGCTGAAGGCGATCGGTAGGGTGTCGCGCAGATACTGCTGCACGAACAGGTCCACCTCCGCGATGGTTGAGCGGGGCACATAGATGACGTCGAACCGGCGGAGCGGCACAGCATCCGACCGGCGAGGATTATAGATCGCCGTTCGCAGGTCCGCTGTCCGCATCATCGGCTGGCCGCCAGGTCCCCGCCGGATCACCACCACCTGACCTCGTTTGGCGGAGGTCTTGAACCCCCCGGCCATCACTACCGCCTGCAGCGCATCGATGTCGCCGGGCATATCGTAGACGCCGGGCTTGTCCACTTCGCCGCCCACGAACACTTTCAACGGGCCAGCGGTCTTGACCGTCACCTCCACGTCAGGCCGCCTTAGCTGGCTGGCGTATAGTTGCGTCAGTGAGGCGTTGAGTTCGGGAACCGAGCGATCGGCCGCCATCGCCGCCGGAATCATCGGCAGGGCGATCCGTCCGTCCGGCTGTACCGTCACGGTGCGCGCCAGTTCCGGGGCCGAGGGCACCGCCACGTCCAGCACATCTCCCGGATACATCCGATAGCCCGGCTCGTCCTCCGACCATGTGGCGTAGGGAATCGACGCGAAATCTCCCGTCGACCTCGGTCCGCCGTAAAAGGCCTCCGCCGGGGGCAACCCAAGGCGGGGAAGCGCACAGCCGCCGACCAGCAGCGCCAGAAGCCCTGGAGTCAGTCTGCGCAACAGTTGACGGTGTAGGGACGCCACGGACGGACTCGCTTGAAGCTGTGGGCCCCAAGATTATGGTTAACAGGTAACGACCGGTTAACGGGCGACGACGATGGTCCCTTATTGGTTGGAGTAAGCGCGAGTCATGGCGGACAGGCGAGACGGCGGATTCAGCGGCGTGGGCGAACGTCGTCGTCCGGCATCCGCGCGCGCCATCGCCCGCTGGAAGGAGCCGGCCCGCTACGCGCCTTCCGATATCCTGGCGCTGCTATGGCGCCAGTGGCCCTTGATGCTCGCGGTGTTTGTGCTGATCGTGGCGACGGGTTTCGTCTTTGCGCTCAGGCTGCATCAGACCTACCCCGCGCGCTCCAGCATTCTGATCCGGCTTGGACAGGAGTATGTCTATCAGCCCGCGTTCGGCGATGCCGCGCGAGGCACGGCGCCTGACAACGACCAGGTGGTGCAGTCCGAGCTTGAAATCCTCGGTAGCACTGCGGTGAAAGCGCAGGTGGTGCAGGACATCGGTGTTGCGCGGATGTCGCCGGAACTGGGCCGCGCCTACGCCAGGGCCAACCCGGAAAAGCGTCACGACATCGAGGCGGCCGCTATAAAGATGATCGAGACGGGGCTGAAGATCAGCTCGACGCCCGGCAACGCCATCGTCGGGCTGAGCTATTCCGCCCGCGATCCCGAACTGGCGGCCCTGGTGCTGAACACCCTGGTGGACGAATACCTGCGCTATCGCCGGGCGGTGCTGATCGACAAGGACGCCGGGCCGATGCAGGACCAGTTGAACACCCTGCACGGGCGTCTCGAAACCGCCGACAAGGCCTACGAGAAGTTCCTCGCCGACAACGGTGTCGCCAGCGGCGACTATGAGGCCGAAAAGGCCTTTCTCTCCACGCTTTACGGCCAGCTCACCACCGAGGGCTATAGCGTGCAGGCGCAGCTTGCGGAGGCGCAGGGCAGGCTCGGCATCGTTGCTCGCGAGGCGGCTACGACCCAGCCGGAGATCGGCCTCTACCGGGACCTTGACCATTCGGCGCAGGACAAGCTTGCTACCCTGAACACCCAGCGCGCCGACTTGTCGTCACGCTATCTTCCCGGGACCCAGCCGCTTCGCGATATCGACCAGCAGATCGCCGCGCAGCAGGCGTTGATCCGCTCTGGCGCCAATGCTGGCGATGGCGCCCGGCGGGTGGGGCCGAACCCGAACTATCAGGCCCTCGTCACCGAAAAGAACCAGCTGGAGGCGCAGGTCGCCTCCTTCCGCGACCGGAAGGCCCAACTCGCCGCCTCTCTCGCGGAGATTGCGGGTAAGCGGCAGAAACTCACGGCCCTCGATCCGCAGTTTCAGGACCTGTCCCGCCAACGGGAACTACTCACCGCCAACGTCAAGGGGCTGGCCCAGCGTGCTCAGGAGAGCCAGGCGCTGGCGAAAGGCGGTGAGGGCAATATCCGGGTGATCCAGCGCGCCTTTCCGCCCACCACGGGCACATCGCTGAAGAAGCCCGTGATCTTCCTGTCGATCCTGTTCGGCGCCTTCGCAGCCCTGTGCGCCGGGTTGCTGCGCGCCTTCCTCACCAAGGGCTACCCCACGCCCGAGGCGGTGGAGCGGGAGATCGAACTGCCCGTTCTGATCACAACACCCCGTATGGCCTGATGCGCCGCGATTGCACGGGCTGCGATTTGCTTCGCCCGGACTATGCTGAGTGCAGAGTAAGCAGACCGATTCGGTGATGGTGGACTTGTCTTCCGAAATGGCGGCCCTGGCGGAGCGGCTCGGTCCCGCGCCGGGCGCCATCGCGCGGGTGGTGCAGTTCGTCGCCGCAGAGCAGGGGGAAGGGACCTCCACCATCGCCCGCGAGTTCGCTCGTGAGGTCTCCCGCCACGCTTCGCGGGGAGTGTGGCTGATCGAGCTCGATCTCATGAAGGGCGAGCAATATGCGACCCTCGCGGCCGAACCTGAAACCTATGGTCGTCTCAGTGAGCCCGTGCGCGCTACTCCGGGATCGGAGATGTTCTTCTCGGTCACGCCCCAGCGGGTGGAGCAGAATCGCTCATACCAGGACGCAAACTACCTCGCCGCGCATCAGGTGGGCGGCGCGCGCTGGTGGGTGGGACGGTTTAGGCGAGAGCTGCTGGTAGGGGGCCAGTCGGTGCGTATTCTGGCCGCCCCGGACTACTGGGATTTGATGCGTTCGCACGCGGACTACGTGATTGTGGATGCGCCCTCGTGGGCGCGGTCGAGGGCGGCGGCGGCGGTCGCGCCCTTCATGGACGCCAACCTGATCCTGGTCTCCGCCGATCAGCGCAATGTACGGGCCACAGCGTCTTTGCGCGACGGGATCGAAGCGGCGGGAGGCGTCTGTGGTGGACTGGTGGTCAATCGTGCACCCAAATCGCCCCCAGCCTTCTTGAGAGCGCTGTTACCGTAAAACTTCAGGCGGCGAAACCAGAACACCTTGCCGAGCCCTCGCGCCGCCTTGTCGGCCAGAATCACGGCCCCGGCTGGCGAAACGGGGAAGATCGCCAACGCAACGAGCCCGAACACCCCGGCCTGGACCGCGCCGATCAGCATCCATCTCGTGACGCCAATTGCACTGCCGTCCCGCGCCGCGATTTGCGCCGGGGTCTGGCCATAGCCGAAGGCGCGCTGGAAGGCGTAGGCGAGGGTGGAGCGGTTGGCTGGCGCGTGCTCATAGACCACGGCGTCGGCGGCCCAAGCGAATCGCGCGTCGCTGGCCTTCAGTCGCTGGAACAGCCGGTCGTCCTCGCCTCCGGTCTCGTTGGCGGCGATGTCAAAGGGAGCGGGGCCAGCGAGCGCCGTCGCCCGCGTCATCATCGAATTGCCGCACCCGTGGACGGTGTCAGTGACGCCGGACACGGCGGGGCCAGTGCGAGAGAAAAAGCCCTCCAGATAGGCGCGCTTCCATGTGGGCGCTTCGCCAACTCGTCCAACCACGGGACCGAACGTGACGTCGGCGGCATGGGCCTCGTGGACGGTCAGCAGTTTACCCAACCAGTCGACAGGCGCTTCCTCGTCGTCGTCCAGGAAGGCGACCAGCGGGGCGTGCGTGGCGGCAAGACCTGCATTGCGCGCGGTCGCCACCCCCGGCTGTGGCGCGTGAACATAAAGGAGGGGGATGGGTGAGCCGCTCCGTAGTGCATCGACGCTCGCCCGCGCCGAGCCGTCTGGCGCGTTGTCCACTACGGCGATCTCGGCGATCAAGCGCGCTCCGTCGGTCTGAGCCTGCAAAGAGCGGAGCGCCCGCGCCAGACTTTCCGGGCGGCGCAGGGTCGGGACGATGACGGTGATCGGGTTCACGCGGTTTCCCGCATCCGGTGCGCGCCTTCCGCGACCGTCACCACGTCGAAGCCTCGGGCGATGGCCTGGTCTACCAGTCGCCCTAGAGCGGACTTGGAGGCGCCGAACGGGGAGGGTGCATCTGTTACGCCGTGGGTGAACAGGATGACCCATGCGGTTTTCGTCTCCGCCCGCTCCAGCCACGACCGGGCCAGCGCCTCGCCCTCACTGCCCTCGATCCCGATAGCTGGGGCCTGGTTGAGATCGACGCCGGGTTCGATCAGGCCGTGGTGCAGGGCGCGGGAGAGGGAGAACCGCGAGCCCATCAGTTTCTTCGCTGGAAATCCTACGTCGCCAAAGGGATAGGCGAAGGTCTTGAGGTTCTTTTCGACGCCCCAGTCCGCCAATGTTTTGGCGTTCCTGTCGAGATCCGCCGCCACGTCTGAGTCGCTAGCATTACCGCAATCGAGGTGTGAATAGGTGTGGCAGGCCGCCTCGTGCCCGAACCGGGCGACGGCTACCATATCTTCCTGCGTGGCGTATTCGCCCATGTGCGCGCTGGTTCCTGCGAGCCCTGCACAGAAGAAATAAGTTCCCTTAACGCCCCGGCTTTCCAGGATCGGGGCGCCGACGCGTACGGCGGAGGCGGGCGTGTCGTCGAAGGTGAAGCTGACCATGGGACGTGTAAGGGCGCCCGTCGCCGCCCGTCGCCGGTAAAGCTGTGTCAGGCGGCGGCGCAGCTTGCCCTCCAGCGAAGGATCGGCGCGATAAACCTCGTCGCTCACCTAGATCACCTCGGCGTAGAGGGCGGCGCGATAGGCCTTCATGGCGAAGATGCGCGCGATCAGCGGGGCGCGGGTTCCTATGGCTGTCCGCTTAAGCACTGTCCGTAGCAAACCCCGCGCCGGAAGCCGCCGCAGCGCCTTCGCCATCCGATAGCTGGGATAGGTGGTGACGATCTGCGGATGCGAGGCGACTACCCGGGCGAAATTGCCTGCCGATTGCTCGTATTTGCTCGCAAGCACGGCGGCGGTGTCGAGACCGAGGTGGGTGGCGGCGTTGTCGATATGCGCAATGCCGTAGCGGGCGGCCACGCGCATCCCCCACTCAACGTCCTCCCAACCCCAGCCTGTGAAGCTCTCGTCGAAGGCTTCGCTCTCGAACACGTCTCGGCGCACCAGAAGGTTGGAGGTGAAGACGTATTTCTCGGGATGCAGGGCGCGCTGGGCCGCTGGCAGGCACTCGGCGCGGGAGGCGAGGGCGATGTGGAGGGCGTGGCAGCCGCAGGCCTTCACCTGTTTCATCGAGAAGCCGCCGAAGACCACAGGGGGAGCATCCGCCTCGATTATGGAAAGATAGCGGCGCAGGAAGTCCGGCGCGTCGGGCGCCATGTCGGAATCCAGGAACAGGAGGTGGCGCGCTCGGCCATGGCTGGCGAGGCGGTTTCGGCCTCTGGCGCGACCTTCGTTGTAAGACAACGCAACGAGCCGGGCGGGCGTGGAAAGCGTCCGCACGGCGTCCGCGACGTCGGCGGTGAGTTCCGCATCCCCGCCTCCATCGTCGAGCAGGACGAACTCAACCTTGCCGCCAAGGCTCATCGCCTCGCGCTCCAGGAGTTGGAGCAAGGGGCGGGGATCGTCGCGATAGAAAGGGGTGAGCACGGATAGGATCGGGCTCGCCCCGCCCCAGGTCGCGTTCTGGTGGATCGTTTCGCTAGCGAGGCTCATGCGGCCGATCCTGAGTTGAGTCCGCGAGCGCGAACCAGCCGCAAGCCCTCGGTCAAACGGCTGCGCGCCCCGCCTGCGTCCAGCGCCAGAACAGCGAGGGCGTAGGTCAGCCCGCCTGTGACGGCCTTGAGCAGCACCTCGCCAACGCCGCCAGGGGTCGGCAGGCAAAGCACAACCGCCGCCATCGCCAGCGACGCCGCCGCGACCTTGGCCAAGGTGATCCACGGCACCGGAAGGGGCAGGGCGCCGCGTCCCAGCCCGAACGACGCCCCCATGCCGAGTGCATAGCTGATCGCGGTGGCCCACAGTGCTCCGTCCAGGCCGAAGCGGGGGATTAGGATGAGTGTGAGAATGAGGTTGGCGACGGCCGGAATCGCCATGGCTGCGAGAAGGCGCCTCGTGCGCCGCGCCAGAGTGAAGGCGGTGTGGAAATAATAGGTGGTCATGCCCGAAAAGAGCGCGCCGATAGCGATCCAGGGGGTGACATGCGCTGCCTGCGTCGCCAGACCCGGCCCCACCATCAGGTGCGCCAGCGGTTGTGAGACGAGAGCGACGCCGAGAGCGGCGGGGATTGCGATCAGCAGCATCAACTCGGCTTGAGCCCTAGCGATGACGCGCAGAGCGTACTCGCCCCCCTGTTCCAGCGCCGCTACGCAAGCTGGTCCTCCCGCCATGCCGAGCCAGATGAACATCACGTCCAAGGTGCGGCTCGAGAGACTGTAGCCCGCGTGATAGGCGCCGACGGTGGCTTCATTCAGATAGGCGGCCAGCACGAAGCGGTCTGTGGTGGCGAGAACGAGGCTCATCACCAGCGAGAGCGACAGGGGCAGGCCGTAGGCGAGGTAGCCGTGGAGGCGCTTCTTTTCGAACCGCCCCGCTCGCGCCGGACCGATCTCAGAGGGTAGGGCGGCGAACAAGAGTATGCCCGAGGCAATCCCCATCCCTGCCAGCGGGGCCGCGCCCCCAAGGCCGAGAAGCGCCAGCCCGCCGCCGAGCAGAAAACCGCCGCCCGTCTGCAACATATCGAACACGGCGTAACCCTTGACCTCGCCCGCCGCACGCCGCCGTTCCTGCGCTAACTTCAGCAGGCTACGGGTCAGGATCGAGGCCAGGCCCGCGCCGATGGCGAGCTTCAGTCCCATCGAGACCGGCAGAACGAGCAGGATAAAGCCCGCTACAACCGGCAGCGCCGCCAGCATGACGAGATAGGTTCGGTATAGGGTGGCCTGAAGGTTCGCCCGGCCCGCCTCATCCGGCTCCGCCATGTAGAAGCGAGCCATGGCTGCTTCGATCCAGGTGAACAGGCAAGTGTGCATTAGGCTCATCACCGAAAAGCCCAGCGCATAGGCGCCGTAGTCGGTGGGCGAGAGCAGGCGCGTGAACACCACAATGGAGCCGAAGCCCGCTACGGCCTGCACGATATTGACCGGCAGATAGCCGATGAGGCCGCGCTTCAGCATGGCTCAGCGCACCACATTTCGGGCACGGATCAGGGCTGGGATGGTCGCCGCGAGGATATAGAGGTCGAACCAGAAGGACTGGCTCTCGATATATTCCACGTCGAGCGCCACGCGCCTGCGCACCGCTTCGGGCGTATCCACCGCGCCTATGGAGCCGTTGATCTGCGCCCAGCCGGTCAGCCCCGGCTTCATGCGGTGACGCCAGGCGTATTCGGCGACGAGGCGGGCGGAATCCTGCCCCTCGGTCTTCATGCCGATAGCGTGGGGGCGGGGCCCGACCAGCGACATCTCTCCGGTCAAGACGTTGAAGAGTTGGGGCAGTTCATCCAGGCTCAGCTTGCGGATCACCCGACCGATGCGGGTCACACGATCGTCGTTGGCGGACACCTGCCGGGCGGCGGTGGCGTCGGCGGCTTCCGCTCGCATGGAGCGGAACTTCCAGACGGTGATGGCCTCGTTGTTGAAGCCGTGGCGGCGTTGGCGGAAGAAGATCGGACCGGGGCTGTCGAGCCTCACCGCGAGGGCTACCAACGCCATCACCGGCGCGGCGACAAGAAGGGCCAGCGTTCCGAAACTCACGTCCTGAACCCGCTTGGCGAAGGCGCGGCGCTCGTTCTGGTCAGGGCCGGAGACCTGCGCCAGCGAGGTGTTGGCGAGACGCGACAGGGCGTGGGTTCGCGCCTCCGCGCCGTCCACGTCCATGAACAGGGTCACGGCGTTGGGCAGCAGGCGCAGCCGGTCTATCAGATCGCGCACCCGCGCCTGGGCCGAGGGGGCCACGGTGATGACGATCCGGTCCACGTAGGGAAGCAAGGGGTGGGCAAGGAGAGCTGTGGTGTCGCCCAATACCGGCACGCCGGAAACGTCGCCCGGTGAGCGGCTCAGCCGGTCGTCGAACACCCCCAGCACCGCCACTTCGCGGGTCAGGAGCGCGGACTGGATCAGCTTGCGGGCATTCTCCGTGGCGCCGACAACCACGATGTTGGGGGTCATGCGACCGGCGGCGCGCCACGCCTGCACCCTCAACCACCAGCCGGTGTGGGCGCTTAGCAGAGCGACTGCGAGTGTCCCGCTCCAGGTCGAAGTGACGAGCGCCCGCGCCCCAATCACCAGTCCGATTAAGGCTGCGATCATGCTGGCGCAGAGCAACACCCCAGCCACCTTGGCGAGGTGCGCCGTGAGCCGCTCACGCTGTGTGAAGGCATAAACCCTGGCGGCGGACAGGAGGCCCAGCGCCGCGCCTGATCCGATCAGGGCCGGCAGCACCTCTCCGAAGGGGAGACGCAACAGGTTTGTCCGCGTCAGCCCCGCCGCGACCACCACCGCAGCGGCGATGATGACAGTGTCCAATGAGCCAAAGGCGCGGGCGAGGGCGGCGGCGCTGATCCGGGTGCGGGTGGAGGCCAGGGCGACCGGACGCAGGGGGCCGCGCTGAAACACCGGCTCACCGCCCGACCTTCCGCCAATCGGGAAGCCGGCGGTATCGGCTGCGAGCGGAGACGCGATGGTCATGCAGGGTTCCGGATCATGCGGGCCGCAGTCTAAGCGAAGGGATTGAGCGTCCCGTTAACGCGCCCGCCGCGCCGCTATTCTGGCCCTCTTAGGCGTCCAATCCTTGTCGTTGCCATGACCCGGTGAACCCGCTATCCACCCCCGCTCAGAGGTGACGTGGCCGAGTGGCTGAAGGCAACGGTTTGCTAAATCGTCATACCCGAAAGGGTATCCAGGGTTCGAATCCCTGCGTCACCGCCATAAGTATTGAATTTATTGACTATTTTGGCCATGACCCAACTCTTTGACCCAGACAAGGCCGTCCAGCGCTAGTTTTGCCTTCAGCGTCGCGCTGACTTCGGACTCGGCTGACTGAGGCCGCGCTGGTCTAGCGACGCACCCGACCCGACATCCGGTTTCCAACCTAGTAGACCTGGCGCAGTCACAATTCGACGTGCAGACGCTTTGTCATGCGCGAGTGTGGTGTCTACCGAAGGGGCGTGCTTTCTCGGATAATCCCGGGCATTCACCCCGCACCTGAGATAGCCGGCGGTGCGTAGGAAGATGAAAACGGGACTCCGTCTTGTTGTTGTCTATCAGACGCCAAAGGCTGGGGACGCCTCTTAGGCGACGTTGGGAACGTCCGGTTGCTGGCACGTGGAGCGTACATGTTGTGTGGCTAGTCGCTGTCCGGAACGCCCGTTGGTCAGCTTCTCATCCAAACACGTCCCGCAACCCGTAAAGATCGACCCACCCTAGGAAAGTCTGCTTCAGACCAAGAGCGTGGACTATACGGTGCCAAAGGCCGGTCGACGTGCTTCAAGGAATTGGAAAAACACTGCTTTGTGGCGCATAGCTCGCCCATGGCGCCTAGCAGACGCGAGTTTTATGTCGATGATGTCGGGCTTACACAGCGAACGGCGGAGCTCGCGCCTCTAGCCGAGTTGATTGCAGCCGCATTGGATATGGGGGCGACGTCCCTCGTGCCGTTCGCGGAGAAGTTGGATCCATCGCGTCATCGAACGATCAACCTAGCCGATTGCTTCCGCAGTATGCGCGAGCTGGTTTTGAGCTATGGTGAAGAGACCTTCGCGTTGTCTGAACGGCCGATGATGGCCGGGACTTCAGAGTTGGTCTTCTCCCGAGCCGCGGGCGCGCGATCCTTGCTCGAAGCCATGCGTGAGATCGCTCGCACATACAACGTATTGCACGGCGACCAATTCAACCGTGTGGACCTACGAGGCCAGACGTTGTCCTACGTGCTCGACGACGACCGGTTCCCTTACACGCGACCGCGAGACGGCTTTTTGCATTTCTCACTGGAGTGCTCGTTGGTGTTCTTGCACAGCGCGATCTGCGAGATAGCTGGGGAAGATCTTGGGCCATATGTGCGTCAGATATCCACCCGACGACCACGCACACACGAACTTTCAGGCACCTTGAAGTTCTGGAATGCTCGCGTTGTTTACGACGCGCCGGTCTATTCGGTGACCTACCACACCGCCATGGGCGAGCGGCCGCTTAGCAACGCAACGCAACGGTTGACGGCGGACTTGGCGGTGCACAACCGCATTCTCTGTCTGATTAAAAGTCGCGAGTCGCTTGGTGAACCTGACGGTCGGTTTGAGGCGGAGGTGCGGCAGGCTTTTCGAGATGGATTGGAAGAACAAGAAGCTGTGGCACGCCATCTGGGGCTTAGCGTTGCAACGTTGCGACGTCGTTTGGCGGGCGAGAGTGCGAGCTTCCGCTCTATTCACCGCGAGCATATGCGCACGTGCGCCATCGACCTTCTGCGACAGGTGTGTCGTATCGGCGCGGCGGCCGACGCTCTGGGTTTCTCTGATACGCGTAGCTTTACGCGGGCCTTTAAAGATTGGACGGGTCTGACGCCGTCGTCATTCCTGAAGAACGAGACCCAGCACGCAACGACTAAAGTGTGAGCGAAATTGTTCCCTCGTAATTGACCCATCATGTCATCGACAAGCGGAGCCATGCGCTGCCAACTGACTTCAATAAGCCGTCCGACAGCACTCCAACGAGAAGTGCGGGGACGTATTGGGGGAGCATTATGCAATTCACTCGTAAAGCCGCGCTACTCGCTGGCGTTTCGCTCAGCTTGCTGGGCGGCGGGGTCGCGATCGCCCAAACGCAGTCAAACACTGCGCCAACGGACGTATCTGCCAGCGCCGCTCCCGAGCAGGTCGTTGTTACGGCCCGCCGCCGCAACGAAGTGCTGAAGGATGTCCCGATTGCGGTGACCGCGTTCACCGCAGCGCGCCTCAATTCACTGGGCGTGCGCGACATTACTGACCTGCAGACCACCACGCCGTCACTCACCATCTCGGCGGCGCGCGGCACCAACTCGACGCTGATCGCCTTCATTCGAGGCGTGGGTCAGCAGGACCCGCTATGGGGCTTCGATCCGGGCGTGGGCCTTTATGTGGACGACATCTATATCGCCCGTCCTCAGGCCGCCGTACTCGACGTGTTCGATGTGCAGCGGATCGAAGTTCTTCGGGGACCCCAAGGCACGCTCTATGGGCGCAACACAATCGGCGGCGCGATCAAATATGTCACCGCCAAGATCGGTTCGACGCCCGAGCTTAGCCTGAAGGGTCAATTCGGTTCCTATGGCGAGCATGACGAAATCGTTTCTGCAAAGGCGCCCCTGGGCGGCGGCTTCGCCGTTTCGGGCGCGGTGGCTAAATACGACCACGACGGCTACGGCAAGAACCTGAACACCGGGCACGACACCTACAACAAGGACCTGCTCGCCGCGCGGGCCAGCCTCGAATGGTCGCCGTCGAGCGACCTGTTCTTCCGGCTGGCGGGCGACCGGGTCAACGACATGTCGAACGCTCGTCACGGGCACCGGCAGGCGCCCTACACCAATGGCGCGGGCGTGACTTTCGGCGTGCTGCCCGGCGTTTATGACACCATGGCGGGGGCCGGAGACAAGAACTCTGTCGTGGCCGAGGGCGCCTCGTTTCTGGCCGACTGGACTTACAGCCCGCACGTCACCTTCAAGTCGATCACCGCCTATCGCTCGGGCCGGACCGACGGCAACATCGACTTCGACGAAACGCCCCAGCCCTATCTCGACATTCCGGCCCACTACCGTGATCGCCAGTTCACGCAAGAACTGCAGATGTTGTTCAATGTGGACAGGCTGCATGGCGTGGCGGGGTTGTTTTATCTGAACGCAGACGCCTCCGGCGCCTTCGACACCGTGCTGACCAACGCGTCACCAGCCATGGGCTTCACCATCTTCGATGGCGGCTATGTCGACACCAAGAGCTACGCGGGGTTCGTTGATGGCAGCTATGACGTGACTGATCGGTTCCAGGTTTCCGTCGGTGGTCGCTACACCAAGGACGAAAAAACCGGCCACGTCTCGCGGATCACCTACCTTGGCACCCGCAGCCCGTTCTTCGGCAACCCTGCCGCCGTTCAGCTCGGCACGCCCAACACTAACTACACCAACAGCAAAACCTTCCAGAAGTTCACCCCCCGGGTAAGCGCCACCTACAAGTTCAGCCCCGACATCAGCGGCTATGCCTCCTATGGTCAGGGATTTAAGTCCGGCGGCTTCGACATGCGAGGCGACGCCAAGGCCTATCCCGCCACGGTCAATGGCTACAGGCCGGAAACCGTCAATACCTACGAAGTGGGGCTGAAGGGGTCGGTTCTGGACGGAAGCCTAAACTTCTCGTCCGCCATCTTCCACTCTGACTACAAGGACCAGCAGATCACCACCCAGTATCCCAACACGACCGGCGGCATCGCCAGCGTGGTCGACAACGTCGGCTCCAGCACCCTGGAGGGCGCCGAGTTCGAGGGAGGCTACCGCTTCAACAGCGATTTCGTGGTCAACACTTCGCTGAGCTATATCCACACCAAGTTCGACAAATACATCGCCTTCGTTCCCGGCACGGGCTCAGGCACCGGGCTTATCGATGTGTCGGGCCAGCGCAAGCTTCAGAACACACCGAAGTGGACGGGAGCCGTCTCCGCCACGTGGAGCCACGATTTCGGCGAACATGGTCGCCTGGCGCTGACCCCGGTCGCCGCCTACCGCAGCTTTACACAGCAGTTCGAGACGGCGGTGCCTTTAATCGATCAGCCCGCCTACTGGCTTTATAACGCCGATCTGACTTGGACCTCTCCGAGCAAGCGCTATGAAATTGCCCTGCATGGGAAGAATCTTTCCGACGAGCACTACAAGATCGGTGGATACAACTTTCCCGGCGCACTTTTCGCCAACTCTATCGATGCCTTCTATGGCGCACCGAGAACCGTAACGGTCTCTATTGCCGCCAAGTTCAACTAGGGCAATTTTCCTCCTGGCGACTTCGCGTAGCAACGAAGTCTCCCTTTTTTCTGCAAGGTTGTTGCGTGTGATCGGAGAGGCGGTGACTCAATCGAGCCATCCGAAAGCAGCCGCCTATCGGACCTACGTACTGTCATTCTGATCTTCGTCTATACCTTCAACTTCATCGACCGGCAGATCGTCGGCGTGCTCGCTCCGGCCATCAAGGCCGAGCTTCACCTATCCGACACTCAACTCGGGCTGTTGGGCGGCTTGGCATTCGCCGTGTTCTACACTGGGTTAGGTCTGCCCATAGCAGCGCTCGCGGACCGCTGGAGCCGCACTTGGGTTGTGACGCTTGCTCTAGCTCTATGGAGCGCCTTTACCGCCGCCTGCGGCTTGGCCGGCAATTTCACCTCGCTGTTCATTGCGCGCATGGGAGTTGGTGTGGGCGAAGCGGGCGTGTAGCGCCCGCGTATTCACTGATCGCGGACTACTTCCCACCCCATATGAGGGCTCGGGCCCTGGCCGCTTATTCCTTTGGTATTCCGATTGGCAGCGCGGTTGGAGTAACCTTTGGAGGGCTGGTGGCTGCGGCGGTGAACTGGCGTTTTGCGTTTTTGACGGTGGGGGCTGCCGGCCTGGTTCTCGCGCCGCTGCTTCGACTGACCGTGCGCGATCCTTGTTCTGGGTCGTTCCTGATGTCAAAATAATCCAAGCGAATGAGGGGGAGGCGTCGCCAACAGCTGTAGTCGCTGCGCCTGCTTACTCCTCGCCATGACATCCCGCTCACTGGCGCCGGCCTTAGTGCTTTTTCTGTTGCCTCAAGCGTTAAGCGTAGTCTGGCTAGGCCCTGTGATCACGGCGATTCAGCAATTAGTCCCAGCTCGCCAACGCTCAACCGCTTCGGCGGCGTTCCTGTTCGTCAACAATCTGGTCGGCCTGGGCTGCGGCGCGGTCTATTTCGGAGCGGTCTCAGATTTGTTGCGGCCGACCTTTGGCGCAGAATCGTTGAAGTACTCAATAATTAGCGGCCTCAGTTTCTACCTGGTTAGCGGCATATTGTTGTTGTTTGCTGCCCACCGGTTAGAGGAAAACTGGCTTGATTGAACGTCGATGTCCCGGAACGGCGAGTTTGGGGAGGTATGGCTACCTCGATCTTGAGCCACACTCAGACTGCCCGTGGACCATTGACGCCACCCTAGCGTAGCCCTGAGAGGATAAAGACCCTTGGACATCACTCCTTTTGCATATGTCGTATTCCGGGAGCGCATTTAACGACCGCTCTTGGGCGCACAGCGGCTGAGCGTCATCCTAACCAACAGTGCACAACACACGAGCGAGGAACTCCCCACCCAGTCGAAGTCCCTCCTCATTGATGCTGTGGCCGAGGCCCCGCGCCGCATGTGTGCTGATCCCGAACCCCATTCCCTTGAACTCGACCTCGGCCTGACCCATTGCGGCGAACGGCACCATCGGGTCGGCATCCCCATGAATCAACAGCAGGGGCGGCTTGGTCTTCACCTCAGTCTGCAACGCTTCGGCGTCGGCCAGCATGCCCGAATAGCCTACGACCCCAGCAAGGACTTCGGACCGCCGGGGCCCCACATGGAGGGCCATCATGGTCCCCTGACTGAACCCTACTAGCGCCACCTTTCTGTTCGGCAGATCGTAGGTGGTTCGGTGCATATCGATGAAGGCGTTCACCAGCGGCGCCGCCTGCCGCACGCCTGCGGCGCGGCTTTCCCGGCCAGGGTCAGCCAGCGACCACCATTGATAGCCGCCGGGCGCGCCAGGACAGACGTCCGGGGCGTTGGGAGCCATGAAGACGGTGTCGGGCAGGCTCGCGCGCCAGTAGGGAACGAGCCCCATCAGATCGTCGCCGTTCGAGCCGTAGCCGTGGAGCAGGACCATCATTGACCTGGGATCTCGGCCGCTCGCCGGCGCGGCCTCGGGTCCTTTGAGGCGGGTCAGTTCGGTCATTAGTAGGTCGTGCGGCAAACCGAAAGGCCGGTCAACGGCCCCCTGCTGGCCAATGTCCGCTGGCGGAATTGCAGCGGGAGCCTGCTCGTCGCGTAGATGAGCCGGTTCGCTCGGCGTGCAGCGACTGGGCCATGACTGCAAAGTCATAGGAAGGTTTGGGTGGCTTGCGGGCTGCAGTCAGCATAACCCCCACTGCATGGCACAAAAGCAGAGAACTATTGAAGTCGAGATCGACGTTGATGGGGAGCCCTATGTCTGGCGTGTTCAACGCCAGCCTACGTGGTCTAGCGACGCCGCCGGTTGGCGCGGCATGGCGATCGCCGCGCGTCACAAGGAAGGAAAGCGCGAAGCTGTACTGGAGTTTCCGCCCGCGCCGGCTTCCAGACGGGGGACGCCGCTCATACAGCCCGCGCAAATCCCGCCACACGTTGTCGCTAAGGCCATCGCGTCTGCCATCGAGGCGGGATGGGACCCGTTGTCTCGGGGTAAAACCGTCGCCATCCTTGTGGATGAAACTGGCGGTTGACGATTTCGTTATCAGCCTGATCGCAAAAGGCTGAACTCTAAAGCTTGGCAGCCGGCTGAGCGGGATGACTATTCTCAACGATTTCGTATTCCACGAACGCCTCACCCGTTTCGACGTTGGTCACGCATATCGCCTCATAGCCTTTGCTTTGGTAGCTTCTAGCTAACTCAAACGCCTCACTCGCGGTCGGCCTTGTGAGCTTGATGGGGCCATACTTGTTAGAAGCGGTAACGGCAAAACTCATGGCGCAAACAGCCTCTGAACAGCGATCGAGATAAAGGGTACGATTTACTCACATACCACCATTAGCTGCAGGCGCGGCAATGTCGACTCCTTGGAGATAGGCCAGCGTCAGGTCCTGGCGCACAGCGGCCGATAACCATCACTCGCACCTGACGTCGGGAAGCTGGGCCACGTGGATTGTACTCGGTAATAATCTTACGAGGTCGATTTCGGCGATCGTTCCACGAACCGCACCTCTACCACTAGCCCAGGATTGCCGTCCGACAGGCCAAGCTTACCACCAAGCAACTCTGCGATCGCTGCGACCAAGGTGAGGCCAAGGCCTGAGCCGGGGGTGCTGCGACTGGCGTCGAGCCTATAGAAACGCCTTAGCACCCTGTCTCGCTCTTCGGCAGGCACGCCGGGTCCGTCATCCGCGACGACCGCGCTGGCAGCGCCGTCGATCATGGCGAGCTTCATGGTGATGTGAGCGTTCTCGCCGGCGT
>JBBQLP010000005.1:0-82603 GCA_038327995.1 Caulobacterales bacterium
GCGGCTCATATCTGCAAGTTCGGGGTTTGGGCCACTGTCGGCAGTGATGGTCAGCGGCTCCAACGCCATCCCGCAGATGGGGCAGGGCCCGGGCGCGTTGCGCCGAATCTGCGGATGCATCGGACAAGTGTAGATCGTTCCTGCTGGCTCGACGGAGAGGGCCTTAGGCGTCAGATACTTGTCGGGATCGGCGTTGAACTTTGCAAGGCATCCTGCTGAGCAGAAGTGGAACTCGGCCCCGGCGTGCTCGGCATGATGCGGAGTCTTAGATGGATCGACCGTCATGCCGCAGACGGGGTCCACGGCGCTTGGCGGGTTAGTCGTTGCCAGGGCGTCGATGTGAGCGTGGTCGGTCATGAGATCCTCCAACGGATCAGAAAGCGGCTTTTGCCCTCGCGGGGGGCCTTGGGTTCGCGCTTCAGACGTAGTCCGGCTCCGCATTCCGACTGACTGCTAATGCGGCGGAGAACCCCTAGCTCCGCCGTCATCTTCTGGCTCTGATCGATGACTCCTGAGTCTAGTACGCCGCCCAGAGGAAGGCCCGGAGAGTATTGTTGTCGCTGGCATTGCGTCCGAGGCCGTCATAGTTGCGGCTAGCACCATCGAACCTTGAGTATGCGGTGTATTGGACGCCCACCCTGGCATTGAACCTCGGGCCGAACGGTGAGCCGCTCCCGCCAAGAAATGTATGGTCCACCTGGAAATTGGCGCCTTGGCTGAGCGGCTTCAGAGTTCGGTTGCCACTGTAGAGCAGGGGGTCGGCCGACCCATAGGTGTCGAACGCCCCGACCGTGAAGCCGAGCTTGTTACGCCAGTAATATGACGCGTCGATCCGCAAGTCCTTGAGGCTACCGCGACCGTTGGAAGCCAGGCCAAGGGCTTGCGACGCTTCCAGCCGCTGGCGTTCGTCCGTGTAGCGAGCGTTGACGGTAAAGACGTCCTTGTTCGCGGCAAAATACTGATACGAGGCGTCCACACCAAGGTCGCGATAATGGTCTGTGAACCCGGTGGTGTTGTCACGGCCAGGGTAGAGGTCGGCCGACATGCCAAAGGCACCCACCTGAACGTTCCAGTCGCCGAAATTCTTCTGGTAGGCGAGGCGGCCATAGGGAGCGACACCCTTAATGCTCCCTGGGCTGAAGGGATCCACGCCTGCGCGGTCCAGGAAATCCCGGCTCAGCGAGCGGTAGCCTCCGGCCTCGACCAGCACCTCTGAATTGATCCAGGCGTAGGTCGTTACCCCAAGGGTGTTCTGGGCGAGGCTGCCGACCAGGGGCGCGGCGCCCGGCGACGGAGCCAGCGTTGAAGTTGTGTAGGGAAAGCCCCACGCGGGCAAGGTGTTGAAGGCGTCCTGAACGCTCGGCGCATTGTTCAGACTGGCGCCGAAGATGACATTGACGCCCTTGACCGTGGCAGTAGCCACCGCACGCAGGTCTAGACTGTCCCAGTGGAACTTGCGCGCTACCCCATCATAGGTGGTCTGTACGAACCCGCCGAAATGCGATCCGATCCCGCCCGCCAGAAACAGGCTGAACTGATCGAGGGCGGCGTTGTCGTTGTTGGAGAAATGATCCGCAGGCGGCCCAGGCTGATCCTTTGCGGTATGCAGGTAGGACGCCACGGCCATTGCCGAGACGGGAACATTAAAGCTGTTCGTTCGGAGCGTGTAGCCGCCCATCTTGAACTCTCTTCCGAGGGGAGTGAGCTGTGGTCCAAAGCCGCCCACGTGACAGCCGTTGCACGTCTGGCCTGTCTGCAAGGCGAAGGCGGGCACTGCGGCGGCCCGCGTGGCGGTAAGGCCGATCAACGCCCCCGCCAACAGAGCGGCGCGCGCCAGCGCCGTGAAAATGGCAGTTCCTGTCTTGCGTGTTCGCCCCATGGTCTCGCCCTACGACTTGGGGGCGAAGATGGTGCACCAGCCCGAGGGACTGATGGTTCCCGCTACGGTCTTGCACGAAGAGGGCGGCTGCCATTGAGTGCACACATCGCATCGGGCCCGCCCTTTCGGCTTGTCCTGGTAAGAGACGGTCTTTTGCGCCACCTGCGCCCGAGGCGCCGCCGCGACCGCCAGCAATCCCGCTCCAGCAACCAATGCCGCGGCGCCAAACATCCCGCGCCGCGATAAAGTCAGCGTATGAATCTTGCTCGGAATTGTCATGTTCGGTACCATTTCATGCAGATTTCGACGTTAAAATTCAAGATATTCCAACATTTCTCAGTCATTGACCTAAGCTCTTCATTAGAGCGTCAGTTGCGGTGAATAGAAAAGGAAACAAGTGACTGAAAAAGCCGGTTAGATTTTGATAGCTTGCGCAGGAAAGTCCACGCGATGCGGCACTCGCGCATTGATCCAGATCAACGTCTAGTTTGACCTTCGCAGACTCGGAAAATCGCGTTGGCTGCATTGTCCATGCGTGCGATTGCCGACAGATCGTCGTCGTCTTACGCAGGCAACGAGCGGTGCCACACTGCGTACTGCGGGGGGTGGGAGGACACGGTCCCAGCCTTGCACTTCGGCATGGAGTTGAAGAGGGCGGGGAACCGACATCCGCTGACGCTTCAATTTCGAGATGATCTGAATCAAAGCGTGCGCCGCGAGACCTCCTTACCCTTTGGACGTTGAGCTTGCCGATTTGAGATTCTGATCGACTGGCCCCATGATGGAGTCGCCATGAAGCACGTTGTCATCGTTGCGCACCCATCGCCCGACAGCTTCAACCTCTCCGTGGCGAACACCTATTGCCAGACCGTCCAAGAGCTCGGGCATTCGGCGGTCATGCGGGATCTCTACCGGATGGAGTTCGATCCGGTCCTCAAGGACGGCGAAATCCCCAGACCCTCAGGCTTCGCTGCTGCGGTCGATGTGGTTGCTGAACGCCGTTTGATCGCCGATGCGGATGTGTTCGTGCTGATATACCCGTTGTGGTTTTACATGCCGCCAGCTGTGCTGATTGGCTACATCGACCGGGTGATGAATATGGGTTTTGGCTACGGGCCCATCCGTAGCGGCGGTAACGCGCCGTTGTTGGCAGGCAAGAAGCTTTTCAGCATCAGCTCATCCGGCGCCCCAGAAATCTGGGTCGAAAAGGAGGGAGCGCTCCAAGCCCTGAAGCTCCTACTCGATGGCCATTTCTCAGCCGTTTGTGGCTTGGAGGTGGTCGGGCATCTTCACTGTGGATCGATCACTCCGGCATCCCGCCGAGATGTCGTGCATGATCGGCTTCGCCTTCTACGTCAGGAAATCGCCGAACACTTCAGCGTTCCCTGATAACCCGGCCCTATCGTCGATCAATCCCGGGCTGTGCCCGCGGAGCTCCATTAGCGCGTCGCCTGCGCTGAGGCGCGATCAAGATCCGACTAGCGTACCGCTGGCGTTGACTGGACCTCCCTCAAGGCGAGACGCGTCGCCGAGGCGGACGTACGGGCGTTACCAGACACTAGACGCGACGGATTTGGATGCGTCGGACTGACCTATATCGTGGCGACGTCGGTGACTAGGTCGCGCCCTTCTAGTGCAACGACGACAGCTGCCCGACCCATCAAACCGGCTCGCCGAGGCGTCCCAGAATCGACCCGGGCTCGATTAATCCGCCCGTGCCCGTCAAGATGGTCAGGCGTCCTGCGGACGGTGCGGTGATCTCGTGAAGTGCGTCCTCAATCCTGACCGCAGCGATCAGGTCACCCGTTTCGATGTGGGCCCCCTCGGGCGCGTACCAGCGCTCCACAATCCCCTGCGGCAGCATGCTTGAGGCCCAGAAATTTTCGCTGATCCGGATGTCCATCAGGTTCCTCTTCATGGCCGTTACCTTAAGGCAAGGACGGCGAACCGGGTTTGATCGCGCTCAAACCCCGATTTCGACTGCGGCACCCGAGCCGACATCGCCTCGTCCTTCAGCTACGAGCATCAAGACTCGCGTCTCTAGGGTCCATTCCCGGCACGGAGTTTTAGGATCGCGAAAGCTGCGGTTAGTCTTCGAGCCAGGCAGGCACCTTCAATCGAACTTCCAGGCGTCGCGCCCCCATCACAGCAATCCACGCGTTACGGTATTGTCCCGCTGGTGCGGAGATATCCGTGCGGACTTTCCGCGAACTGGTGGTGGAATGGCCGAAGCCGAAGAGACGGCGCGCGGGTCGTTAGAATTTATGACCGCTAGGCGGTATGTCTTCGCCACAGCCGCGATGATCCTGACGCTTGTCCTAGGCGGCTTACTATCCTCGCAGTTCGGACGCCAGTTGCGTCTTATCTGGCTTATGCCGGCGCTCGTGTTTGCCGCTAGGTGGGGGGGCTTTGGGCCAACACTGCTGGCAACGGGCATAGGACTAGCTGGCGGCCTCGCCTTTGAGCACTTGCGTGCTGTCGCTGAACCGGCGGGTATTCTGTCTCTAGCTACCTATGTCTTCACGGGCCTGAGCTTAGCGTTCGTCAGTAGGAAAATTCAACACGGCACCGCTCCGTCAACAGCGCGCTTGGCTCAGCTTCATGCGGACCAGACCCATCTACAGTCGATCTTGGCCACGGTGCCGGACGCCATGGTCGTTATCGACGAGGGCGGCGTCATGACCTCCTTCAGCGCTGCAGCGGAGCGCCTGTTCGGCTGGCCCGCGCCGGAGGCGATTGGGCAAAACGTACGAATGCTCATGCCCGAGCCTTATCGAGGAGATCACGATGGCTACCTTGCGCGCTACTTCGCGACGGGTGAGCGCCGAGTCATAGGGTTAGGCCGTATCGTTGTGGGCCAGCGCCGGGACGGAAGCACGTTCCCCATGGAACTCTCGGTCGGTGAAGCCAAGACAGGAGACCGTCGGTTTTTCACTGGCTTCGTCCGAGATCTCAGCGAGCGTCAGGAAACTGAGCGTCGGCTCCAGGAGCTACAAAGCGAGCTGATCCATGTCTCACGGCTAACGGCCATGGAAAAGATGGCGTCTGCCCTCGCCCATGAGCTGAACCAGCCTCTGTCGGCAATCGCCAGCTACGTGAAGGGGTCGTTCCGTTTGGTGAAGGCCGACGTTATTGATCGGGATCGCTTGTTTGACGCGTTGGAGCGTGCCCGGGAGCAGGCGATACGGGCCGGCGACATTATAAAGCGTCTGCGTGATTTCGTGGCCAAGGGTGAGACGGAACGAACCCTGGAGAGCCTGTCGCGAGTGGTCGAGGAAGCCAGCCTTTTGGCCATGGTGGGCGCCAAGGAACACCGGGTCCACGTTAACTTCGATCTCGACCAATCGCTCCCCCCGGTGCTGATCGACAAGGTGCAGATCCAGCAGGTGGTTTTGAACCTAATTCGTAACGCCATCGACGCCCTGGCGAAGTCAACCACCCGCCAAGTCCGCGTTTCGGTGAAAAACTGGTCAGAAGACTGCGCCGTTGTTTCGGTCGCAGACACGGGTCCGGGCTTAGCGCCGGACATCGCTCCACAGCTGTTCCAACCCTTTATGACCACGAAGAAGCAGGGCATGGGCGTGGGTCTATCCATCTCCCGCAGCATCATTGAGGCCCATGGTGGGCGAATCTGGGTTGATGACAATCCCGGCGGCGGCGCCCTGTTTAGCTTCACCGTACCCACGATGAGCGAAAAGGAAATCCGGGATGTCGGTTGAAGAAACGATCCACATCGTCGATGACGACGATGCCGTTCGTCACTCACTCCGATTCCAATTGGAAACGGCGGGCTATCTGGTCTGCGACTACCCTTCTGGCGAAGCTTTCCTCGAGGCTAGGTCCGACGTAAATACGGGATGCGTCCTAACCGATGTCCGCATGCCCGGCCTAGGGGGACTTGAGCTTGTAGCTCGCCTTCGGAAGCTGAAATACTCTCAGCCAATCATCATCATGACCGGACATGGCGATATCCCGTTAGCGGTCGAGGCTATGAAGGCAGGCGTCTTCCATTTTATTGAGAAACCACTGGATGATGCAGCGCTGCTGGATGCGATTCGGGCAGCCTTAGTAAGTGCCGCGAAGCCGCGCAGCGGAACCGACGAGGTGAGGGCCATCGGCGCGAGGTTCGAGACGCTGTCCCCCCGAGAACGTGACGTCCTAACCGGCGTAATCGGCGGCAAGCTCAACAAGGTCATCGCTCACGATCTCGGTATTAGCTTCCGGACGGTGGAGGTCTATCGAGCGGGGCTTATGACAAAAACGGGCGCATCGACAATCTCCGACCTGGTCCGCATGGCGCTCACAATCGGTCTTTGAGCTTGCTACAGATCAATGCCGATTGAGTTATCGGTCGCCATAGTCTGAGCATGGAGTTACTCGCATCCAGCCACGGCGCGAAACACGGGGGCCAATCTGTCATCATCATTGACGATGACGCCGACCTGCTTGACGCGCTCAAATTCGGTCTCGAACTTGAGGGTTTCTCGGTTCAGTGCCACCTGAGATCAGGCACCCTTAGGACAGAGACCCTCCCCACTTCCGACGCTTGCCTGATCATCGACTACCGGCTGCCAGGGATCGACGGCCTCGATCTGCTCCAACGTCTGCGGGGAAACGGAGTGATGCTGCCGGCTATAATTGTTACAACCCACCCCAGCGCTGAAGTGCTGATCCGGGCTGTAGCGCTTGGCGCGACGGTTGTCGAAAAACCGTTACTGGGAGACGCGCTCGCCCTGGCAATTGAAAATGCCTTCGCGCGTCAATTGGAAATTTGAACAGTGCGACCTACGCGTTGCCCCCTAGGGGAACACCCCAAATTTTGAAGACTGCATCGAGGGCGTAGCTTCATCCGTGCTGTTGAAGGAACGCCCTAATGCTCATGACCTCGACGCCCGATCGCCCCGGCAATAACGTGCCGCCCTCGGTAGGTCCACACAATGGCGATCTCATGTTGGAGATTGGGACCCGTACTGCGTTCTGCCGCGACGATGAGATCTACGGCCAGGAAGAAGCGGCTGACCTGATCTATCAAGTGGTGACTGGTGCGGTGCGGACCAGTCACCTGATGAGCGATGGACGCCGCCAGATCGGCGATTTCTACTATCAGGGCGACGTGTTCGGCGTGGAACCAGGGCACGAACATATCTTCTCTGCCGAAGCTCTGAGCGACGCAGTGGTGTTGGTTGTGAAGCGTTCGGCCCTGCGCGAGGCTGGCGCTGGTCGGCTGGAGGTCCTCCTTGGTGAGGCGGCTCGCCGTGAACTGAAGCGTGCCCATGAGCACGTGCTAATGCTCGGCCGCAAGACGGCATGCGAGAAGGTCGCCAGCCTCCTGATGAATATCGCTGATCGGTCAGAGTATGACTGTGTTGAATTGCCGATGGGTCGCCAGGACATGGCGGACTACCTCGGCCTGACGATCGAGACTGTGTCCCGGATGCTGACGCAGCTGCAGTTGAATTCTGTCGTCGAGTTCGCCAGCCTGCGGAGCTTTCAGGTGAAAAACCGCCGGGCGCTTTCACGGCTGACTCACTAGTTCAAACGTTCTTGTCCGACAAACCTCCCTTCAGGCTTCCACCGTACCCAGGGCAGTCAACAAGGCCAGATTGATCTGCGGTATCTGGGCGGCGATCTCAACGGTCACAACAGCAGGGATCGGCTCTGTCTTTGGCATTGTGGCCCGGTACAAATGCTCACCAAGAGTACTAAAATCGCTCAGGTTTTGAGCCATATCAACGCAGGAGGCCAGCAGGTTTGAGAATGTCCTATGCGCACTTTCGCGCCAAACATAGGAACTCCCATCATGTCCAATGATCTCGCCCTCCGCGCGGACATCGAAGCGGAACTCGAATTCGAACCCAGCCTGACCGCCGCTGGCATCGGTGTCGCCGTTAAGGATGGCGTCGCCACGCTGACCGGCAACGTTCCGACCTATTATGAGAAGCTAGCGGCCGAGCGCGCCGTGGGCAGGGTCAATGGCGTCCGCGCCGTCGCAGAAGAGCTCGAAGTGAGGCTACCTTTCGACGTGAAGCACGACGATACCGAGATCGCCCGACGAGCCTCGAACATCTTGGAGTGGGGCTCATTCCCATCGATTAAGGCCGACCACGTTAAGGTTGCCAAAGGCTGGGTCACGCTCACGGGTGAAGTCGAATGGCAATTCCAACGAGAAGCCGCGACTAACGCGATCCGGCGCCTCGCGGGCGTCATCGGCGTAAGCAACTTCATAACCATCCGTCCGCGGGTGACGACCGGGGATGTGAAGGATCACATCGGCAAGGCGTTCAAGCGCAGCGCCGAACTCGAGGCTTCGGGCATCAAAGTGTCCGTAGAGGGCGGCAAGGTCAGTCTCTCCGGAAGGATTCGCAACTGGAGCGACCGCCGTGCCGCCGAGAACGCCGCCTGGGCCATGCCCAGCGTGACCCAGGTTATTGACAACCTCGTCGTCGCTTAACCCAACTGAGACTGGGGCGGGGAGGAGCTAGCGCTTCTCCCTAACCGCTCCGTCCTGTCGCAGCGATAACAAGACCTCCGTCTTAAACCGTCGCGATAGGGTTCTGGCGCCCTTGAAGTGAGGCAACAAAACCATTCTCGCTATCATCCGCGCCAGGACCGGCGACCCTCACAGCGAACATGTTGTCACCGAAGTCAACGCTCCGGATCAAACGCTCGCATCAATGAGCATTTGCGGACGGGCTTTGCCGTGGCTGGTCGCTGGCGAACTGCCCCGGTATTTGGAGGGCCGACTGGCTTCGAGCGGCAGGTCCCAGTCTTCACGCTAGCTCGCCTGGTCCGGGAAAGGGGGAAGGACAGGCGAGGCCTGCCCGAATTGACAACCTCAGCGTCGCATCAATCCGGCCGTACCCTCGGCGATCACCATTTGCTCGTCTGTTGGGATCACTAACACCCTGACTGAGCTATCAGTGCGGCTGATCTGTCGGCTTGCGGCGAGATTTGCCTCCGGATCCAACCGTACCCCCAGCCATTCGCACAGCTCAGCGATGCGATAGCGGATAGGCGCGGCATTCTCGCCAACCCCGGCCGTAAACACCATGGTGTCCAAACCACCCAGAGCCGCCGTCAGCGAGCCAATTTCGCGGGCGATCCGATAGACGTAGACCTCGAGCGCCTGAATCGCGGCCGGCTCGGTGCTGGTCAGTAAAGTCACCATGTCGCCGCTCAGGCCTGACAACCCAAGCAGTCCGGAACGATTGTAGAGCATGTCGGTGACCTCGGTGACGGACATGGCCAGGTCCTGGATCAAATGAAGCACGACGCCAGGGTCCAGCGAACCAGAGCGCGTGCTCATCGGCGGACCTTCGAGGGTAGAAAACCCCATGGTGGAGGCGATGCTGCGGCCGTGGTCGAGGGCGCAAAGCGACACGCCGCTTCCCAAGTGGAGGACGATGCAGCGCCCACCAGCCCTTGGTCCTTCATGAGCGCGAAGAACGCCTGAGATGTAGTCAAAGGACAGGCCGTGGAAGCCGTAGGCGATGACACCCTGCTCTATTAGGTTCCTGGGTAGCGCGTAGAGACGCGAGATCTCGGGTTGCTGAGCGTGAAACGAGGTGTCGAAGACGCCGACCTGGAGTGCGGAGGGGAGACGCTTGGCGGCGATCTCGACCCCCCGCAGATTGAAGGGCTGGTGAAGCGGCGCCAGCGACGCGAACGTCGACAGACGCGCCATCGTAGCGTCGGTGAGCACGGTCGGCTCCAGAAACTCACGGCCACCATGGACGATCCGGTGCCCCACGGCCGCGATCTGGTCGGTCCAACACCGGTCCGTCAGCCAGTTGAAGACCTGGTCCAGTGAGTCGTCGAGTCCCAGGTGGTCGGGCAAAGACTCATCAATCAACGCCTTGCCGTTCTCGGTCGCGCGCATACGTGTGGCTCCGCCAAGCCCGGAGACGTGTCCCGAGAGTAGCAGCGCCAGTTCCGGGCCCGCCGCGTAAACGCCAAACTTGAGGCTGGAGGAGCCAGCATTGAGCGTCAGTAGGCGATGCGGCGTCATCGAACGTATTTACTAGGCGCATGCTGCCGCACGAGAATCGCGAGGGCGCAGGACGCGAGGCGGGACGCCTCCGGGTCCGAGCGGCTCGTGAGGATAATGGGAACCCGCGCGCCCATCACGATCCCGGCGGATTGGGCGTGCGACAGGTAGAAGAGTTGTTTGGCCAGCATATTGCCTGACTCGATGTCCGGGACGATTAGGATGTCGGCGCGGCCGGCTACTTCTGAGAAAATGCCCTTGGCTGCCGCTGATTCGACCGAAATGGCGTTGTCGAACGCCAATGGACCGTCCAGCACGCCGCCGACAATCTGGCCACGGTCGGCCATCTTGCAAAGCGCAGCCGCGTCGAGCGTCGAAATCATCTTGGGATTGACCGTCTCCACTGCAGACAAGATGGCGACCTTCGGCTCGGAGATGTTCATCGCCAAGGCGCAGTCGATGGCGTTCTGGACGATGTCGCGCTTGGTGGTGAGGTCCGGCGCGATGTTCAGCGCCGCGTCGCTGACCAGAAGCGGCCTGGGATAGCCAGGCACATCGAGGACGAAGACATGACTCATGCGACGGTCCGTGCGTAGCCCTGAACCTTCGGCCACCACAGCTTCCAGCAGCTCGTCGGTATGCAGCGCGCCCTTCATGATCGCCTGCGCCTTGCCGCTCGCAGCTAGCTCGCATGCTTTCGCTGCCGCTTCGTGACTATGGACGACGTCGATCAGGCGGTAGGGGGCGATGTCGAGGCCGGCGGCCAAGGCCGCTGCCTCGACGCGAGCTTTGGGACCGATCAGGATGGGCAGAATGAGCTGCTGCAACGCCGCAGCGACCGCCCCGGCCAACGAAAGGGCGTCGACCGGATGAACGACCGCCACCGTAAGGGCCTGTGGCGAATCCGCCATCCGCATCAGCCTTAGAAGCTGAGAGCCCAGTGATGAGGCTGCCGGGGCTATGCCGTCAGACAGTGACGTTGCCATTGGACTCCTTCGGCCCGCTCTAGGGCGTGATGGCGACCTTTAGAACGCCGTCCCGTTGATGGGCGAATAGATCGTAGGCTTTCTCAATATCATCCAGCTTGAACCGGTGTGTAACCATCGCCCCCAGATCGACACGGCCAGATTCAACGACCGACAAGAGACGCCGCATGCGTTCCTTGCCGCCCGGACATAGGGTCGTGATAATCCGGTGATCCCCCAGTCCGGCCGCGAACGCGCCGACTTGAATTGTCAGGTCGGTAGCATAGACGCCGAGGCTCGATAGAGTTCCGCCCGGCCTCAGGACGCGCAGGCAACTTTCAAAGGTCGCCTGGGTTCCGAGCGCTTCGACTGCGACATCGACACCGCGTCCATCCGTGAGGCGAAGGATTTCCGCGACCGGATCGGCGACGGAATAGTCGATCACGTGGTCGGCCCCCATCCTCTTCGCCATCGCCAGACGCTCCGGAATCCGATCGACCGCGATGATCCTGGTCGCGCCACAGAGCTTTGCACCCGCCGTGGCGCAGAGCCCGATCGGCCCCTGGGCGAAGATCGCGACGGAATCTCCAATACATAGGTCGCCGCGCTCCACGCCGCTAAAACCCGTGGACATGATGTCTGGGCACATCAGCACCTGTTCGTCGGTGAGGCTGTCCCGCACAAGCGCGAGGTTGGCCATGGCGTCAGGGATCAGGACATACTCAGCCTGACAGCCGTCGATAGAATTGCCGAGCTTCCATCCACCCATTGCCTTCCAGCCATGCGCAACACCTGCGCCATCCTGGGAGCCGCGCCCGCAGAGGCAGGCGTTGCTGTAGCCGCTGGGCGTTATGGCCCCCGCGATTACCCGCTGACCTTCGCAATAACCGCTGACGGCCGAGCCTAGCTTTTCGATGATTCCGACTGGCTCGTGCCCAACGGTAAGGCCGCGCGCCACTGGATATTCGCCCTTCAGGATATGGACATCGGTCCCGCAGATTGTTGTCGTTGTGATACGTAGAAGGGCATCGAGCGGGCCCACATCGGGCAGTGGCTTGTCCTGAAGCACAATCCGCCCAGGCTCAACAAACGTCGCAGCCCTCATCATCGCCATATTAGTGTCCCGCCTATGTCGGAGTTCGCCGACTTGAAAGCTGAAAGCCCGACCAGACGGGAACCTTGTTGTTCGTCGCTAAACGTCCAGGCTATGTGTCGCCTGACGCGAGCTACCACAGAGATGGACCGATGCCGCCTTCGCCCAGCTTACCGTCCGTTACCCCGTCAATGGCTACAGAGCACAGGCAGTAGCGAATGTCGCAAGAGGTTATGGGTGACCCCGCCGAGTATCCATTCGCCGAGCCGCGAATGGCCGTATGCTCCAGCAACGATCATATCTGCTAGCTGCTCTTCGGCGAAGCTCACGAGAACCAGAAAACCCTCGTCGGCCCGACCTTCCAAGGTCTTTGGCGTCGCATTCACACCATGCCGCTCCAGGCGACTGACGACTTCGGACAGACTACTGCGAGCTTCACCCATCTCTTCTGCAAGGCACACCTGCACGATAGCGACGTCGTCGGCGGCGATCAGAAAGGGCAGGGCATCTGAGACGGCACGCCGCGCCTCGCGCGTGTTCTTCCAGGCAATGACGATGCTTTTGGTGCGGATGGCAGGCAAATTCGTCGGAATGGTGAGGATCGGCATTCCAGCGTGCAGGACGAGATCTGCGGCCGACGCGGCGGAAGCGGATGAAGCCTTGGGGCCCCGGTCGGCGCTGGCCACAATGAGGTCCGCGCCAGCGGCAAGGTCTTGCAGGGCTCGGTCAGGATAGTCACGCACAGAGCGCCAGATGGCCTTGGCTCCCATTGATTTGGTGGCGACCCGAAAGTGGGCCTCGGCGTCTGTCAGATTTTTGGTGTCCAGGTCTGCGAGCATCTGGACGAGCGATCCGTCGCTGTAGCCGGTGAATGGCATAAGAGTGTCGAGATACGCCGGCTCACTACCTCCGACGCCGATCAATGTGGCGTCGAGCTGGCCCGCCAGATCGACGGCGATCCGAAGCCGCAGGTTTGAAACACTGGTCGGTTCGACGTGAACAAGAAGGGTCTTGTAGGCCATCTTGGCGCTCCGCAGATGCGCAGGCGGGATGCCCGTTGCAAACTTATCGGTGGTCAGGCGATCAACCGCACCGCGACAACTCTAGGATTTGATCCCCAGGCGGCATTGACTTGGATCAATCGGCTGTGGAGTAGCTCAAGTCGGTGATCGCTCTCGGGGATGTCGACAATAAAAAGATAGTCGACCGAGACCATTTTGGGTGGGCGATCCTGGCGGACGCCATGCAACTGCACCTCGACGCCGCGCAGATCGAAATTGAGGGTAGGGATGACCCGCTCAATGCCGTTTATCATGCAGCGGCGATGGCGGGGAGGATGAGTTCCGCCGGATTAAACGCGTCCGGTCTTCCTTTCACATCGGTATCCAGGATGAGCTTGGCGTCCCTCGTCGTGGCCTCGCTCCCGTGGGCGTCGATACGGCGGGCTTGAACAGATTATTCCAAGGTCTCGACCCCCGGCATAGTCGAGTAGATTCGATCGCACCCGCGCACCAATCGGGACGTTGGTCGGACAAGCCGGTCCCGCCGCAGCAGGCAGGTCGGCCGCAGCTGATCTATGCGCGTTTCGTGCGCGAGTGGCCCTTATAGATGTCGCAGAGGGTATCGAGCACCCGTACGGCTGCCGGATCCGCCAGGCGATAGTAGATGCTCTGTGCGTCGCGACGCGTTGCGACCAAGCCCTCCGCGCGCATCTTGGCCAAGTGCTGCGATGCGGCGGATTGCGCCAGCTTGGCATGTTCGGCGAGGTTGCCGACTGACGCCTCACCCTCGACCAGGCGGCAGAGCAGCAGGAGGCGCTGCTCGCTGGCCAGCAGCTTGAGCATTCGGGCCGCGTCATGCGCGCAATCCTGAAGCTCGGAGATGTCGTCCAGGGAGGGGCGAGCGATAGCGGGAGTCATGTGCTTAAGGTAGAATATGCGCAGTCAAGATCAAGCGCGACCAAGTTTCGCAGGTCTCTGCATCCACTCAAGACCTCTTAGCCGACAATGCCACTCCGTCGTCGCGCAGCACGACGTAAATAGCCGGAATTACCAGGACTGTGAGGATGGTGGAGGAGGCAAGCCCGAACAGCAGCGAGATGGCAAGGCCTTGGAAGATCGGATCGGTCAGGATCACCGCCGCGCCGATCATCGCCGCTGCGGCGGTCAGAACGATCGGCTTAAACCGGATCGCTCCGGCTTCCAGCAGCACCTCGCGCAGCGACCGGCCCTCGACCTGGGTGTGGCGGATGAAGTCCACCAACAGGATCGAGTTTCGAACGATAATGCCGGCGAGCGCGATGAAGCCGATCATAGAGGTTGCGGTGAACGGCGCCCGGACTTGGCCAAGGTCGGCTTCGAGAAATACTTCCTGCGCAAAATCAAGCGAGGGGAGAGCGAGCCCTTCTACGAGAAGCTGGCCCTGGAAGTCATGGGCCTACGGAAGATCAAGGGCTGAGTCATGCGCCAGTTCATATGCCTGGCCTGCGGCGCGACCAATCGCGTGCCGGATGGCAAAGACCCCATGGCGGCCAAGTGCGGCGGCTGTCGTCAGCCCCTGTTCAACGGCCATCCAACCGAAGTTGACGCCAAGGCGTTCAGTGCGCACCGCGCCTCCACAAAGGGCGCCGGGGTGCTGGTCGATGTCTGGGCGCCCTGGTGCGGCCCGTGCAGGGCCATGGCCCCCAACTTCGCCGCCGCGGCCCAGAACCTGGAGCCTGATGTACGGCTCCTGAAGCTCAACTCAGAAGCTGAGCCCAAGGCCTCCGCCGATTTGGGCATCTCCGGCATTCCGGCCCTACTGCTCTTTAGAGATGGCCAGGCGATCGCCCGCACCGCCGGCCTAATGAGCGCCCAACAGATCGTTGCCTGGACGCGCCAGGCTCTCGTCGAGGCGCCAAGCCAGGCGCGGCAAGGAAGTTGATGATGACTGTCGACCGCATGGTTTTGGCCTTTGCAGGCTGCGTTGTCCTCCTCGGAGTGGTGCTTGCCCACTACGTCAATCCTTGGTGGATTGGGCTGTCCGTGTTCGCCGGCCTCAACATGATCCAAGCCGCCTTCACAGGCTTGTGTCCAGCCGCCATGGTGTTCAAAAAGCTCGGGGTCAAGTCCGGGGTCGCCTTCCATTGACCCCGATCCGCGCCCTTCTAACGTTCGGGCTGGCGGCGGGCCTGGCCGCGCCACAGGGCGCTTTGGCCCTTTCTCTGCCGCAGGCGATCGCGCTAGCTCAACGGGCTAATCCCGGCCTCGCCCAGGTCAAGGCGCAGGCTGACGCGGCCGATTCACGCCTTGATGAGGCGCGGGCAGGGCGGCTGCCGACGCTCACCCTTTCGGGCGAGGCCGGACAGGGGACCACGGATCTGGGAGGCTTTTTTGGGTTTCGCCGTGCTGATGTTTCACCGCGGGGCGCCACGTTGGAACTGCGCCAGCCTCTATTTACCGGGGGAGCGGTGAGCGCGGACGTCGACCGGGCGCGACAGGGGCGGGATGCCGCGCTGGCACAAGTTGGCGGCGCGAAGGCGTTACTGGCGGTTCAAACGGCCGAGGGCTATGTCGCCGTCCTTAGTGCGCGCGAGATTTTGGTATTAAACGACGCTCAAGTCCGCCAGATGGGCGATATCGTCGGGCAGGCTGAGCTGCGGTTCAAGGACGGCGAGACCCCTAAAACGGACCTCGCTCAGGCGCAGGCACGACTCGCCGAAGCGCGAGCAGGGTTCGCGCGGGCCCGAGGCGACCTCGCCCGAAGCCGAGCGCGTTTCGTCTCAATCGTAGGGATCGAACCGAACAGCCTGGATTCGCTGCCCACTCCGCCGCCTATTCCGCTATCGCTGGAAGAGGCTATGACGACGGCATTTCAGACCAGCCCAGCGCTTGTCGCCGCCGAGGCCCAGGAGCGCGCTGCCGACGCCGGCGTGCGCTTTGCCCAAGCTGAGCGCCTTCCTAACCTTGCCCTGACCGCGTCGGCTAGCAGCGTTCGTGATCAGTTTTTCCCTGGCTATCACGCCGACGGCTTCACCGTTGGCGTTCAGGGGCGCTGGACTCTGTTCGCCGGCGGCTTGATCAACGGACGGATAGCGGAGGCGCGCGCCGTCGCCCGCGGCGCTCAATCGGGTGTTGATGGCGCGCGCGCCCAAGTCCGCGAGGCCGTCATCGGCGCATGGGAAGATGTCTATACCGCGCGCGCCGTGGTCGCCGCAGCCGCCGATCAGGCGACTGCGGCGGCGAGCGCACTTGACAGCGTCCGCAACGAGGTCCGGGTTGGCCAGAAGCCGACCCTCGACTTGCTCGACGCCGAACGCGAAGCTTTGTCCGCGCAGAGCACCGTTGTCACCGCCCGGGGCAGCGCCGTTGTGGCGTCCTATCGTTTGAACGCCCTCCTGCATGGCGAATGAGGCGGCGACCAAGAGCGCGACGGACTTTCTGAGCGCGATCGCGAAGCCACAGCGGCTGAGCGTCCTGGGCGTCTTGGCCGCCGACGAGATGAGTGTCGGAGTTTTGCAGGCGCGGATCGCCCTCAACCAGTCGGCACAGTCGCAATTCTTGGCCAGACTTCAGGCTAAAAATCTTGTCGCCACTCGCCGACAGGCTCAGACGATCTACTACCGGATCGCAGATGACGAATCCCTGACCTTGGCGCACGCGCTCCCAGGCTGGCCAAGAGGCGGACAGGAGGAACGGCATGACCGGCTTCTACGATCGACATGTCCTCCCGCAGCTGATCGGCTGCGCCTGCGGCGCTGGCCCCATCCGCCGGCAACGGGCCAAGATCGTGCCGCGCGCGGAAGGTCGCGTGCTCGAACTCGGAATCGGCGGCGGCTTTAACCTATCCTTCTACGATCCGGATCGGGTCGACAGCGTCACCGGCGTGGACCCTTCCGAAGGTCTGCGGCGCCAGGCAGAGGCCGCACCCCGAGCCGCGAGCCTTAAGGTCAATATCCTCGAGGGGGAAGCAGAAGCGCTTCCGTTCGACGATCGAAGCTTCGACAGCGTCGTCTGCACCTTCACTCTGTGTTCGGTGCATACGCCCGCCGCAGTGCTGGCGGAGGCTCGTAGAATACTCAAGCCAGGCGGCCTGTTCCTCTATTGCGAGCATGGCCTTTCACCGGAGCCGAAGGTCGAGCGCTGGCAGCGACGCATCGAACCCTTTTGGATCCCGCTGGCGGGCGGCTGTCATCTGACGCGCCCAGTGACGGCCTTGATTCAGGCCTCCGGCTTCACGATCAATGATGTCGAGGCGATGTACTTGCCTAAGGCGCCGCGGGTGCTGGGCTGGTGCGAATGGGGCGCGGCGCGACCGGGCTAGTGTTCATGTCAAGCCCGCGCCATGGTCGACGACTGCATTACGCCCGTGCGTTGGAGGAGTTGAATATGTCCGAAGTTCCAGCTGGTGGCGACAATGCAGAGCAGATCGATTACTGGAACGCCGCAGCTGGGCAGACCTGGGCGCGGCTCCAGGATAAACTTGACCGCCAGATCGAGCCTCTAGGCCTAGAGGCCATACGCGCGCTCGCACCGATGGCTGACGAGCGCATTCTGGATGTCGGCTGCGGCTGCGGACAGACGACCTTCGAGCTAGCTGCGCGGGTTGGGGTTTCGGGTCACGTGACGGGCTTGGATATCTCAACCCCGATGCTAGCAGTCGCTAGGGCCCGCTCCGTTCCGGTAAATGCAGCGCCACCAGGATTCCTGCAACTCGACGCCCAGACGGCCGACCTGGGCCAGGGTGTCTACGACGCCATCTTCTCCCGCTTCGGTGTGATGTTCTTCAGCGATCCGACCGCGGCGTTCGCAAATTTGCGCCGGGCACTGAAGCCTCACGGCCGGCTGGCCTTCGTGTGTTGGCGGCCCTTCCAGGAGAACCTGTGGATGAGCGCGCCGATGGAGGCAGCCGCGCCATTCCTTCCGCCCTCTACGCCGGTGGATCCGCTTGCCCCGGGTCCGTTCGCCTTTGCGAGCGCCGATCGGGTCCGGACTATCCTTTCGGATGCGGGGTTCGCCGAAATCACGTTGCACGCGTTCAACACCTCGATCGGTGGTTCGAGCCTGGATCAGACTGTAGATCTGGCGTTCCGCGTTGGCCCCTTGGGCGCCGCGCTGCGGGAAAAGCCTGACTTGGCGCCAGCCGTGGCCGAGGCCGTCAAGGCGGCGGTGTCTGGCTATGAGACTCCGAGCGGGGTGCTCATGCCGGCGGCGGTTTGGATCGTAAGCGCACAGGCGAGTTAGGAGGGGAGGGGCGGCGCCTCGAGTCGTTTGCAAGAAAGTGGGCCAACTCCTGCTTTCTGAGCAACAACTGCGGAAATTTGATCGCGGGCACGCGCAATATCAGCGATGCAGTGCCAGAACCGGCGTGGCTTGTTAGGTTTTGCCAAAAGTTTCCGGACCTTAGCGTTCAGACCCTACGCCGCTCCATTGCCAATTCCACCCCCTCATTTTGCTAACTATCGAAAAATATCTAAATAAAATCAACGAGCCGGGGGTGCTTCATGACCCGCGAGGGAAGGGGAGGAGGCCTAGAAGGGACCCGTAAAAGCTGATGGCAAGGAGCACGGTCGTTGGCACGGGTCGCACCCTCCTACTGACGTTCGGTTAGTCGGTCCCCATGGACGCGCAGCGCACACTGGCAGCGAGTGCGGGCGTCATCGCTTTCTGATGTTCGGCGGCTGCCCGCGGCGACAACGAGTCCACGGACGAGGCTGCACGCCCACCAGCCCTATTGGAGCTCCTACTGCTAGCGACCTGCCCACCGTGAATTTCGTTATTCTTGAGCGGGACGCCGATATTCGGGTCATGGCCAGCGAGCGGCTCGTCTGAAGCCGTGGCGTGGTTCACGGTGTCGATCACAGTTCTGGTTTTGCCGACTCCGGCCTGCACCACCACCGCCATAGTCGGAGGGCCGTTGTCTCGGTCGATGCCTGTGGCGTGGAAGACTTGCACGGTATCGAGCACATTCAGCCCGTCAGGTCCCGCGAGCGCGAGCTCGGCTTGCACGGCCTCAACGGTCGAAGTGAGGGTCGCGGTGTAGACGGTCGGGTTGAAGCGGAAGGTGGTGGACACCTCGCCATCCTCGTCCGTCTCCTCGGAGGTCAGAAAAGGGAAAACACTCCACGCGGCGCCGATAGCGAGAAGGCTCGCCAGCCCCCCCATGAGTCCCGCCTGCGCCTCTTCCAGCGTCGCGGTAGGCAACGGCGCGACCGCCAGCACAGCGGCCTCCAACGCGGCCTCAGTCTCGTAGCACTCGAAGTGGTGCGCGGCGCGGGCGCGGCGGCGCTCCGGCTCCTTATCCATATACCAGTCTACATGAGACGGCAGCCCGGCGACGTAATCTTCCGGCTGCTTGACCCCTGCACGGTTGGACCTGTCGGCAGCCATAATCACGCCGGTTAGAAAATCGACGATTTGCTCCGCGCGCGCCGGGCCGGGCTCGAAGTTGGTATCGGCCACCATGCGACCGATAATCGGACCTTGCGGATCGTTAAAACCCCCACCGCCCGGATGGTCGCCGAGCGACGTCACAAGCTCGTCAAACGACATTTCGTAGAAGTCGTCGGCGTCGTAAGTGACGCGCTCGCCGGGCTTGCGCGGGGCCTTAGGCTCGCGGACGGCGTTCGGGTCGCGGGGCGCTCCGTTGCTGTTGGTCTTACGCATCAGGTCGATCTCGGGGATCGCCACCACCGGGCGCTTGCCATGGATCATGGTCCAGAGCGCGGCCTCAAACGGGTCAGGGACTTCGGCGCCGGTCGCATCGTCCAGACAGATGCGCGAGGTGTAAATCGCTTGGCTCGATTTATAGACGCTGAGATCGCAGCCGATATTCCCCACCAGCGGCGGCGCCCACTTGGTCAGTTCTTTCAGGCCTAGAGGCCTGTCACCGATGGCGTAGACGCGGAGGCGCACTTCGCGCGAGCCGTCTTTCTTCGGACGCGTGTGACCGGCGGTGGGCGTCAGAATGAAGTCGGTGTCAGCCACTCCGTAGGGCAGGTATTTTCGGGCTAGTTCCGCCAGCGCGGCGGTGTCGTGATAATCGAGGCCTTCCGTCGCCGGGATGTTGTCGAGGTCGAACACCAGAAGCGAGCCTGCACCGTTGGCGAAAGCCGGGCGGTCCAGAGCGCCGAAACCGGCCCCCGAGACGGCGCGGCGCACACCTTTAGCTGCTGGTGCCAGTTCGGGGAGCATAGCCGACCTGACGATATAGCCATGTGCCGTGGCGGCGAGCTTGCACCAGAAGCCAACGTCTTCGAGGTTGGCAAAACCGACGCAGGCCATCGACATGAACGTATCGAACTCTTTTAGCTCGTAGAACTTGCTATTGGGGTTGCGGCTCGCCGCGTGCGCGAGCTTCCTTTTAGCGTTCACGCGGTCGATTGCTTTGTCGGTGCGGACAAGGACCCCTTGGGCGTTCAGGATCACGCGCTTGCCGGTCTCACGGGTGGAGAACACCACAGTAAAGACGCCGAATGTCGGCAGGCCTGAAGGCGGCGCAAAGTGCAACGGCAGCAGGTCGGTTGCAGGGCGCACGGCGCCGGGAACGATGGGGTCGGGAATGTCGTCGAAGGCTTCCCACAAGTTAGAGACGTGGCTGAACTTCCTGCTGTCAGCAGAGATGTCGGAGACGGCTTCAAACGCGGCAGCGGCGGCTTGGGCTGCCTCGTCTGCAATGGCCTGACGTTCAGCCGTGACTTTGTTGGACCTGAGGATCGCGGCGGTTTTACGCGTCGATTTGACGGGTCCCGCGGCCTTGGCGATATCGCTGGCGAGATCAGAGAAGTCGTGGAAAATAGGCTGCGCCGGAAGCGGCAACGTGTTGGTTGCGGTGGGCTTAGGCTCAATCGGTGCGAGCGAACGGCAATTCACACCTGAGCGGTCAACAGCGCGCACGGGCGCCGGTTCTGAAAATATCATTTTGGAGTGACTTCCTGAAGGGTATGGGGGGAAATTTGGACCGCTTCAGCGGAAGTGCCGGTTGACTACGGCGCTAGCGAAATAAGGAGGGGCCTCTGGCTAAGGCCGAGCTAGCAATGGCTTGGTAGCTTAGCTTTAGGGAAAATTCAACAGGTATAATTGTCCTGAGCATACCAGTAACTGCCCTTGGGGAAGAGCTGGGCAAATTGCCAGTGCTATGCCAGCGCCCGTTCTACCTCGAACGCGCTATCGATCGTGCGGCACCAGGCCCTCATCATCTCCCGGCGTGGTTCCAGACCGTCAGTGTCGGCATAGGCTCGTGCGAC
The DNA here is from genome assembly GCA_038327995.1 of Caulobacterales bacterium. Taxonomy (GTDB): domain Bacteria; phylum Pseudomonadota; class Alphaproteobacteria; order Caulobacterales; family Caulobacteraceae; genus CAIOYC01. Next base: position 21,148 of record JBBQLP010000005.1, read on the forward strand.
GGGGTCCGCGATGGCGTGGGCCAATGCCATCTCGGCCAGCGTCCAGTCGTGCTTGGTGTTGATCGTCTAAGCCTTGAACGCCCCGCGGAATCCGTGCGGCACGAATCCGGCGAGGTCTGCATTTTCCTCGCGCTCCAACCAGCCTCGAACTAGCTGCAGCGGCGCCATGTTCGAAAGCGGGCCGCCCCGCTGCCCGCGGAAGACGTATCCTTCGCGGCGCGGACCTTGAGCCTCCAGGATTGCGCGCATTGATCTGGTAATGGGTGTTCGCTGCGCGATCTCCATCTTCATCTTCGAGCCCGGTGTCACCCAGACATTATTCTCCAGGTCCAGATCCTTCCACTCCATCGACAGGGTCATTCCAATCCGAGCAGCGCTGTAAGCGGTCCATAACAATACGTAGCCGCTGGCAGACGGATGCTCATGGAGGTAGAGGCAGAGTCGCCCGAGCGCGTTCATGGTGGGCGCGGGATGGCTGCCACGTCGTCCTTGCTTCTCGCCCGTTTCGGTCGCTTCGCGGCCCTTATTCCCCGAGTGCTCGATCTTCATCAGCTTTTTGATATTGCCGGAGTCGGCGACTTCATTGCGCAGCACCTCCCGCTCGAATGCGTCGTCCGCGATCACCGCTGCGATACGCCGGCGGACACGCTGGGCGGTCTCAGCCTTTGTCGACCAGATCGGCGTTAGAATTGCGCGCATGTGGTCGCGGGTGATGTTGCGCGGGTCGAGGCCGCCAATGGATTCCAGCGCGTAGATTTCAAGCATAGACTTCCAGTTGATCGCGTTCTTGCCCGAGGTCCCGCCTTTCCAGCCTTTGGAGATTTCGGGCAGGTAAACCTCGAGGGCCTGACGGAATGAGCGGTCGACGACAATATCGGCGTTCTTATCGACGGGTTCTTCGGGCGCGATCAGTGCAGCTGCCTCGGCGTCCCCGCGCAGAAGCGCCGCGGCTGCGGTGGCCTCGTTCGGGGTCATCTTCTGGGCATGACCGATCGTCGCCCCGTTGGGAGCGCCGATGTACCGGAAGATGTATCGGCGCGACGCCCCGCGAACGACCAGGCTCAGTCCTGGCGCGCCCAATGCATGTCGACCTTCACCGGCGTTTAGCGCTTTGTTCTGAGTGCGAACGATGGTTCGACTACGCGATGCGCCGCCAAGTTTCATGACCCGTTTCCGTGACCCAGACAGGTCGTTTTTGACCCAGTAAATCGATGAGATACGTGCGCTTATTCGGTTGACAGCGCAACCAAGTGGCACCGAGCTGGGTCAGAAGTCACTTTCGAACCCGTGGAATGTTATAGAGTATTAGAATTTCAAGTTTTTATTGAGTTTTACGGCGTCATTAAAGTGCGGTAGCCTGCGTCACCGCCACTTAATCTGAAGAGGGTTGTTTCATCGCGTTCGCCTTTCTCAGGGGACCGGGCCCGTAATCGTGGTTCAGAAGGGGGTGGCTAGGCCGCCCCGCATATTGGCTGTAGCCTAGCCCCATAACGACGAAGGGCGCAGGTGATGACGGTCTATATCCTTGGCGGCTGGCAGAGCGACTTTTCCCGGAACTGGGCGCGGGAGGGGATCGATCTCGCCGACGCCTTCGCCGAGGTGGTGGGGCAGGGCTTGGCTGCTACCGGGCTTGAACCGAAAGACATCGAGTGCGGCCACGTAGGCAATTTCGTCGCTGATCTGTTCGTGGGACAGGGGTTGCTGGGCGGCTTCTTCGGTCTGGTGCACCCTGACTTCGATGGAATGCCGACGGCGCGCCACGAAGCGGCTTGCGCTTCGGGCAGTGTGGCGATCCTGGCGGCGGCGTCTGAGATCGAGGCGGGACGCTACGGCCTCGCCTGCGTGGTCGGGATCGAGCTGATGCGCAACGTGGCTGGACAGACGGCTGCCGAAAACCTCGGCGCGGCGGCCTGGGCTGGACATGAGTTTCAGGACGCCCGGTTCCTGTGGCCGAAGGCCTTCTCTGATCTTGGCGAGGAATATGATCGCCGCTGGGGGCTGAAATACGAGCATCTGAGCCGGATCGCCGAGATCAACTTCGCCAACGGGCGGCGCAATCCCAACGCCCAGACCCGCCAGTGGGCCTTCACCTCGGAGAGCTTCACCCGGGACGACGAGGCCAATCCCGTGGTTGAGGGGATGATCCGCAAGAACGACTGCGGCCAGGTGACGGACGGCGCGGCGGTGATCTTTCTCGCCTCGGCCGGGCGCGCTGCGGAATATGCGAAGGCGCGCGGGATTGCTCTGGAGAGCCTGCCGACGATTAAGGGATGGGGGCACCGCTCCTCGCCGATCAGCTATGAGCGAAAGGTGCGCGCCAGCGAGGGCCAGCCCTTCGTCTTTCCGCAGGTGAAGCGCGCGGTGGATGACGCCCGCGCCCGCGCCGGGATCAAGGACCTGACGCAGATCGATGCGGTTGAAACCCACGACTGTTTCACCACCACCGAATATATGGCCATCGAACATCTCGGCCTCACCGCCCCTGGCGAGGCGTGGAAGGCGGTCGAGGACGGCTCCATCGAGATGGGCGGGCGCCTCCCCATCAATCCCTCCGGCGGGCTGATCGGCGGCGGGCATCCGGTGGGGGCCACCGGGGTGCGCATGACGCTGGACGCCTTCAAGCAGGTGACGGGCCGCGCCGGAGACTACCAGGTGGAGGGCGCCAGGACCGTCCAGACGCTGAACATCGGCGGTTCGACCACCACCACAGTCAGCCTTGTGGTGGGAGTCTAGGGCGTGGCGATTCTGGAACTTCTGGCCTTCAACGCTGCAGTCTCGGCGGTGTGTTTTGCGGGCCTGTGGCTCCTCAGTCTGCGGCTGAAGGACGTCAGCTTCATCGATAGCTGGTGGGCGCTGGGCATGGTGGTGATCGCCGTCTCCAGCTACTTTTTTACCGGCGGGCAGGAGGCGCATCGGCTGGTGCTGACCAAGCTTTGCGCCGTCTGGGGGCTGCGGCTCGGCATCTATCTGCTCTGGCGTTGGCGCAAGCACGGACCAGACCGGCGCTATGTCACCATGCTCGGCAAGGCGGAAACTGAGCGCGGCTGGAGTTTCGGCAAGGCGGCGCTTCTTCTGGTGTTCGCGCTTCAGGCGCCGCTGCAGTTCGTGGTCGCCTTGCCGGTTCAGCTTGGACAGGTGAGCGGCGCCGGGAGCCTTGGCCTTCTGGCCTGGGCGGGAATGGTGCTGGCGGTGGTCGGGATCGTGTTCGAGAGCTTCGGCGACTGGCAGCTCATGCGGTTCAAGGCCGATCCCGCCAACAAGGACAAGGTGATGGACCGGGGCCTGTGGCGCTATACTCGCCATCCCAACTATTTCGGCGACGCCTGCGTTTGGTGGGGGCTGTGGCTGGTGGCGGCCGACACCGGTCTAATCGGCGCGCTTTCCATCGCCGGGCCGATCCTGATCACCGTCCTCCTCACCCGCTGGAGCGGCGTGCCGACTGTGGAGGGTCGGATGCGAAAACACCGCCCCGGATACGAGGATTACGTGGCCAGAACCTCGAGCTTCATTCCGATGCCGCCAAAAAAGATCGCGCCGTCCACCTGAAGTTTGCGCCCCACATATCGAGTGCAAAGAGTGCAATACGGGTACGTTCGTCGCCGTAATGGGTTTACCCACGCGTCTTTCGCAGACGAACACGCGAGCAATTCCGATTTCCAGGACCATCTATCGCTCCCGCACCTTTCTGGCCGGGTTCAAGTATGCAGCCTTGGCGTCAGGCGGGGATAAGTTTCAGTTGAATCTCTGACGCACTCTCTTCTCCTCTCCCTCGACGGGAGAGGGAAACCATCCCCTAGCGAGCGCAGCGAAGACTTGGGAAGGGTGAGGGTGTCTGGCGCGAGATTGGCCAGCCTCAGCGCAGCACCTCCACCCCGACCCTCCCCCGTTAGAGGGGGAGGGAGATAGGCCCTGCCCGAACCCATTGCGAACGTCGAGCAGTGGGCGGATCATGAAGAGATGAAAGCTCTTCTTATTTCGGCTCTCTTGGCATCTGCCACAGCGCCGGTTGGCCACCCGCGAAGCTATCTTGTTTCAGTCGCCAATATCGCGCTGAAGCCGGGCGAGAGCATAGATAGTTTCTCAATTTCCACTTGGGGCGTCACGTTTGATGCAGTGTGCCACATCCCCGATGGATGGCGGATCAAGGCAGGCAGGAGCGCCAATCCTGGTGGCGGCCTGGAGGGCCGGGGTAGCAATGGTGCGACCTGGCTCAACCGAAAAGGCTTGGTGGAGCTACACACATTGCTCTGGTGACTCTCTATGCGCCAGTTCAGCCGCGAGACGTTCACCAAGGCGAAGGCGGAGTTATCCCCGCCACATTCAAGGGTTACGCGAACGTGCCCACCGATAACGGCGACCGCAAAGCACCCCTGACTGTGGCCAACATTCGCCTCACTGCCGCAAGTCGCTGCCCTGTTCGGCGTCCTTAGATCGAACCGCTGTGATTTCCGTGGGCCACCAAGAGCTTCGAGCTTTAAGGATCGGGCGTGGACGTCTGCCTCTTAAGTCCGCAACTGTCCCCGATCCGCCCAGCAGGCGTGGGTGCCGCTACAGAGTTTGTGGGGGAGGCGGATGCGGCAGACCGGGCCGTCTTCGATGTGTTTGGCGTCGAGCAGAACGCACTCCGAGGCGCCGGTGCGCTCGTCGATCAGGAAGCTGGTCAGATAGCCGTCGTCCTCGTCCGTCCCGCCCACGCGCGGCGCAAAGGGCGCCTCTGACGCATAGACCCCTTCGGGCAGCATGAACTCTGTGGTCGCCCCCGTCTCAAGGTCGGTCTTGACGAAGCCGTTGAACAGAAACCAGCCGGGCTTTGCGGTGGTGGAATAGGCGTAGCGGTATTTGCGCCCGGCATAGCGCGCGTTGATCATGCCGAACTCCATGATCCGGTCGGAGAGCCGCTCCTCCCGCGTCGTCCCGTCCTTCAGGTTTAAGCGCCAGCGGTGCAGTTTGGACTTGAAGCTGTGCTCGTCCAGATAGGCCATCATGTGCTCGAAACCGGGCAGGGCGTCGGTCTTCGGCTGCGGCGTCGGGTCTTCCTGGAAATAGCCGTCGAGGATCACCTCGTCTCCGTCCTCATAGGCGTTCAGCCAGTGAAGGACGTAGGTCGGCGCGGCCTCGAACCAGCGCACCTCACCCTCACCATGCCGGGGCACGAGGGCGAAACGGGCGGGCAGGCCCTCGTGCAGCCGCACCGCGTGGATATTGCGCTCGAGAAGCTTGGCGTCCCAGAACACGGGCATATCGTTCAGGATGGCGAAGTTCTCGGTGAAGGCCATGTCGTGCGGCAGGCGCGGCCCCGGCGTCGGCACCGGGACGTAGCGGGTCAGCTTCCCCTCCGCGCTCACCACGCCGAAGTGCAAATGCGGCGCGGTCTTGGAATAGTTGAAGAACAGGAGCTCGCCCGTGGCCTCGTCCACCTTCGGATGGGCCGACACCCCGTCGATCGGCGCCCATGGCGCAACGCCCAGCGGCTCAAGGGTCATGGGGTCGAGGAGGTAGGCTTCTCCGCACTGGTAGAAGGTAGAGATCGCCTTGCCCGCATGGACAATCACGTCGGTGGAGGCTGAGTCCTTCAGCGAACCGTGCGCACCGAAGCCGGGACGTTTGGCGAGTTGAACCGGGTCCGCCAGCCCGCCCCAGAGCGAGCCCTTCGCCTCCTGTTCGGCCTCGAAACAGCGGGTGCGTATGAAGCGGTTGCGATACGACGCCTTGCCGCCGGAAAAGCTGATCTGGTGGATCATCCCGTCCCCGTCGAAGGGGTGGAAGCGGCCGAGCGGCTGATGCACCTGGTTTTCTGTATTGCGCAGATAGACGCCGTCGATGTCGGTCGGGATGGCGCCTTCGATGACTTCAAGCTCGGCGACGTCCACCTCCTCGTGCAGCGGTGTCCACGCTCCGTTGAGATAGGGATGGTTGGAGGGCTGGAGCGTCGTGACGACGGGCGGATGGCGGTGGATGGTCATGGCGTCCTCGCGCGGCCCGTTCAGCAGGGCCGTCCGCGCCACGCTAGTCCTCTTGTGCGCCGGTGCAACCGCGCCGGGTCAACCGCCCCGCACCTCCCGGAACGGCACGTCGCGATCCACCTCCGGCTCGCGCGGCAGGCCCAACACCCGCTCGCCAATGATATTGCGCTGGATCTGGTCGGTGCCACCGCCGATAGAGGTGAAATAAGCGTTCAGGGTCAGGAAGTTGGCGTCTTCCGCGCGGGGATGCTCTGGCCCCTCGAACAGGCTGGCGGCGCCGAGGATCAAGGTGCGCACCCGCGCCTCCTCGTGCAGGATGCGCGACATGGCCAACTTTCCGAGGCTCATGATCGAGGAGGACGTGCCTTGCTGAAGGTCAGCCTTGGCGCGCGCCGTGTTGAGGGCGTTGAGCTTTTTCAGGGCGATGGCTTTGGCGATCTCCTGGCGGATCACGGGATCATTCAGGCAACCGGCTTCACGGGCGAGGGCGACGAGGGGCTCTTCGGTGGTTGCCTCCGCCGCGCCGCTTCGCCCACCCCGCGCCGCATCGCCCATGACCGAGCGTTCATAGGCGAGGGCGGTCTGTAGCACCCTCCATCCGCCGCCGAGGCCGCCCAGCACATTCTCCGCAGGGACGATGGCATCGGTCAGAAAGACTTCGTTGAACTGCGCCTCGCCGGTGATCTGGCGAAGTGGCCTGACCTCGACGCCTGCCTGCTTCATCGGCAGGAAGAAGAAGCTTATCCCCTTGTGTTTGGGCACGTCCCAGTCGGTGCGGGCGATCAGCATTCCGTAATCGGCGGTGGCTGCGAAGGAGGTCCAGACCTTCTGGCCGTTGACGATGAACCGCGCCCCGTCCGCATCCGCGCGGGTGCGGACGCCAGCAAGATCAGACCCCGCGCCGGGCTCGGAATAGAGCAGGCACATCCCGACTTCGCCGCGCAGGAGCGGGGCGATCAGCTTTTGCTTCAGCGTCTCGGTCCCGCAGGCGAGGAGGGTGTTGGCCCAGAGGTTGGTGCGGTCCTGCCCCGATCCCGGCGCGCGGACCTTGGCGAACTCTGCCTCGATGATCCGTGCGTCTGAGTCCGACAGGCCCCGACCGAACCATTGAGTGGGCCAGCGGGGGACCGCCCAACGCGCCTCCACCACCTTGGTTAGCCATGCGCGCGGGCCGCCGGGCATCTCGGGGTCCCAGTGGGCGGCGAGCCAGACGGCGACTTCCGTGCGGAGGTTGTCGCCAGAAGTGGTGGAAAGGTCAGTGTTATCCATGACCGATCTCCAGCCCCTTGAGATAGCGCTCGCGGTGGACGTTCGAGCCCCCGAACAACTGCGCGCCTGATCGCGCTCGCCGCAGGTAGAGGTGCGCAGGATGCTCCCAAGTGAAGGCGATGCCGCCGTGCATCTGGATCGCGTCGGCGGCCACCTGCACAAAGGCGTCGGCGCAGGCGAAGGCGGCCAGGCTGACCGCGGCGTCGGCGTCTGCCGCCCCTCCGGCCAGTTTCGCGGCTGCGTTGCGGGCGGCGGAGGTGGCGGACTCGCTTTCGAGCAAAAGATCCGCCGCCATGTGCTTGATGGCCTGAAACCCGCCGATGGGACGACCGAACTGGATGCGGGTCTTGGCGTAGTCGACCGTGAAATCCAGACAGCGCTTTGCCGCGCCTGCCTGTTCTCCCGCAAGGGCGACAAGGGCGAGGTTCAACGCCTGTTGAACGGCGCCTTCGACAGGATGGGTGGAGTTTAGTGGAGTCGCAGACGTGTTCGCAAAGGTGATCCGCGCCAGACGCAGCGTGTGGTCGAAGGTGGGCAGCGCCGCGATGCTTACGCCCGCCGCCTTTGGGCTGACTTCGAACACCTGCTGCCCCGCGTCGGAGGCGGCGAGTACGAGCAGCACATCGGCGTTCTGGGCGTGCATCACGTAGGACGCCGCACCATCCAGCCGCCACGCACCGTCCACGGTCTTGGCGCTCAACTCCACTCCCTCAGGGGTCCAGCAGCCGCCATCTCCTGTCAGAACGGCGGCGACGATGCAGGTTCCATCGGCGATGCCGGGGAGGAGGCGCTGCATGGCGGCTTCATCGCCGAGCGCCCGGACCAGTTCGGCGGCGAGCACGCTGCTGCCCAGAAGCGGGGAGCAGAGGAGGGTGGCTCCGGCCTCCTCCATCACGGCTTCCAGCTCCAGCGGCCCCGCCCCAGCCCCGCCGTAAACCTCATCGATCACGAGGCCAGCGATCCCCATCTCGGCCAGTCTGCGCCAGAGATCGCGGTCGTAGGCTTCTGGCGTCTCCATGATGCGGCGCACATCGGCTTCGGTGGAATAGTCAGCCAGCAGGCGGCGCACGGCGTCGCGCAGGGCCGCGCGTTCCTCCTCCGAGATCGCTGCGAAGTGTGTGTGCGCGTTCAAGCCGGGACCTTGGCGGATGCTTTCACGGGCGGCTCGGCGTAGGAGGCGGCGGCGGTGATCGCCTCGTCCGGGGCGGCGAGCATCTGCAGATAGGCTTTCTCAGGGTAGGCCATGTGCGGCTTGGATGGATCGTAGGCGGGCTGTTTCACCGGACTGGCCCCCGTGAACGGCGTGGGCGCGCGGAACCGGGCGGCTTCCTCGGCCGATATGCCTGCCTTGGCCAGAGTAGTCGGATCGATCCAGCGGGCCGGGTCGATGGCATCCTGCGCCGTGGCGACCTCCAGCGTCATCTGGTCGGGTCCGGCGAAATAGATCGAGCGGCACATACCGTGGTCGATAGGGCCGATCACATTGACCCCGTGGCTGCGGATACGGTCGCGCATGGCCAGAAGGTCGTCGTCTGTCTCCACTCCGAACGCTAAGTGCTGCAACGTGCCGGGGGCGGAGGGCAGGGCGCCGTTGCCCGCGTGGGTCTTGCCAAGCTCGACGGGGATGGCGTCCACTCCCGGAAGCTGGACGATGGAGAAATAGCTTTGGTCGTTCATGCGCAGGAAGGCGTGGAGGCCGCCCGGAACCCCGTGCATATCGAACAGCGCCACGAGCGGGCAGCCCATCACCTCGGAAAAGAAGGCGATGTGTTTCTTGATGTCGCCCGCCATGAAGGCGAGGTGGTGGATGCCGGTGGGGTGTTGGGAAGCGGGATGCTGCGGCACGCGAGGTCCTCCTGACGCTGGGACAGTCTGGCGCCGACCCTTTGCCGGTGATGTTATGCGGCTGACGCAGCGTCGTCCAAGATCAAAGTCGGGGAGCGGTTCATGGCGGTGGTGCGCGAGCCTTACGGCTACACCTACAAGGAGGAAAGCCGCCTGAAGGAGGTTTACGGCGGCCCCTCTGGTCAGGTGTTCGTGGAGTGTATGCGGATCAGGCCTGAAGAGGGCGCGTCGAAGACCGTAATCCTGTTCAGCCATCCCATCGGCGGGGGCTCGTTCCTGCCTTTGGTGACAGCGCTGGCGCGGGCCGGGCGGCACGTGATCTATTGCAACACCCGCTATCGGGGGAACGACAGCGCGCTGATCCTGGAAAAGTGCCTGCTCGACCTTGGGGCCTGTATCAACGACCTGAAGGGCCGGTTCGGCTATGAGCGGGTGATCCTGGGCGGCTGGTCCGGCGGCGGCTCGCTTTCACTGTTCTATCAGGATCAGGCCGAGCATCCCACGATCACGGCGACGCCTGCGGGCGATCCGCTGGACCTGGTGAGCGCAGGATTGCAACCGGCTGACGGGGTTATGCTTCTGGCGGCGCATATCAGCCGTTCTGTGACCATGACCGAATGGTTGGACCCCTCGATCACTGATGAGGACAAGCCATTTGAACGTGATGCGGCGCTCAACCTCTACGACCCGGCGTGCCCGGATCAGCCGCCCTATTCGGACGCCTTCGTTGCGAGGTTCCGCGCGGCGCAGATCGCCCGCAACCGGCGCATCACCGCGCGGGTGAAAGCAACGCTGGCGGAGCTAAAGGCGAGCGGAGACTTCGATATGGAACGCCCCTTTGTGGTCTACGGCACCATGAGCGACGTGCGCTGGACCGACCCGGCGCAGGATCCCTCCGACCGGCGACCCAACACTTGCTATCTCGGTGACCCACGCATCGCCAACGACGGTCCGGTGGGGCTGGGGCGCTTCACCACCCTGCGTTCGTGGCTGTCGCAATGGAGCTATGACGAGAGCCGTTCCAACGGGGTGTTGAACGCGGCGCGGATCAGTTGCCCGTTGCTGGTCATCAGCAACACCGCCGATCTCGCCTGCACCCCCAGTCACGGGAGGAGATTGTTTGAAGCCGTTGCATCAAAAGATAAATCGTATGTCGAAGTGAAAGACGCTGATCACTACTACATTGAACGGCCCGACCTTCTGCCCAAGGCGGTCGCAGCGGTAACGGGGTGGCTGGATGAGCGGGGCTTTTGACCTCCGGGAACGCCAAGCGGAGCCATAACCGCCCTAAGGCGTTGACGCAGTCTGGGGGACCCGGATGACGCCGCAGCAGGCCATTTCCTTTTCAATCGTCGGCTGCGCGGTCGTGCTCTTCGCCTGGGGCCGGTTTCGCTACGACCTCGTTGCGCTAGGAGCGCTGCTGGCGGGGATACTCACCGGAGTTGTCCACCCTAAGGAAGCCTTCTCCGGTTTCACCAGCGACGTGGTGGTCATCATCGCCTGCGCCCTGGTGGTCAGCGCGGCGGTGGCGCGTTCCGGTGTGATCGAGCGGGTCCTGCAACCCATCCTGAACCGGCTCAAGACAACGACATCGCAGGTGCCGGTGCTGGCGGGGGCGACGGCCCTGCTGTCCATCCCGACCAAGAACGTCGGTGCTCTGGCGATCCTGATGCCGGTGGCGTTGAAGGTCACGCGCGCGACGGGAACCTCTCCCTCCGCCCTCTTGATGCCTATGGCCTTCATGTCTCTGCTGGGCGGGCTTGTGACCCTGGTGGGCACCTCCACCAATATCATCGTCAGTCAGGTGCGCGAGGAGACGCTGGGCAAGCCGTTCCAGATGTTTGACTTCGCCCCCGTCGGCCTGGTGCTGACGGCGCTAGGCCTGATCTTCGTGACCTTCGGCTGGAGGCTCTTGCCCAAGGACCGGCAGGGAAGTGGCGGTATGGGCGATGCGGTCGCCACCGCTCCCTATTCTACCGAAGCGACGGTTCCGGAGACGTGGCCCGATACCTTCAAGACGATCGCTGACCTGAAACTGTCGGAGAACAACGTCAAGCTGACTGCGCTTCTGCGTGGAGGGAAGCAACTGAAAGCGCCGTTGCCGGATTCGGTCTTGGCGCCCGGCGATATGCTGGTGCTTGAAGCGGTTCAGGAGAACCTCGAGGCGCTGTTCAACCGCGTGCCGCTGACCCCCGCCCGAGCCGGCAAGGAGGTGGGTAAGGCAGAGCCGAGCGAGGAGATGCGCTCTATCGAAGCTGTCGTGCAGCAGGATTCGATATTGATCGGCACTTCGGCCCAGCGGCTGCGCTTGCAGCAGGAATACGGGGTGAACCTGCTCGCCATTGGCCGCAGTGGAGCGCGCATTACCGAGCGCCTTCGCGACGTGGTTTTCAGGGCGGGCGACGTGCTGGTGTTGCAGGCGGGAGAACGGGCGCTGCCCGCCGCTCTGCCGAGCCTCGGAGCCTTGCCTCTGGTCGAACGGGATGTCCGGCTCGGTGGCGCCCGGCGACGCTACCTCCCGCTTTTCATTCTCGCTGCGGCTATGATTTTGGTGGCGTTCAAAGTCATTCCCGTGGCTATCGCCTTCTTCGGAGCGGCGGTGCTGGTGGTGGCGATGGGCGGGCTTTCCATGCGGGAAGCTTACGGGTCGCTTGAAGCCCAGGTGCTGATCCTGATCGGCGCGCTCACCCCGCTCAGCGAGGCGATTCGGCACACGGGAGGGACCGATCTGGTCGCTGGAGGGCTGGCGCATCTGGTGCAGGGCCAGTCCCCCAGCCTGACCCTCGGCGCCCTGATGCTCACCGCCATGGCCTGTTCGCCGTTCCTGCACAATGCACCGACGGTGCTGGTGCTGGCCCCCATCGGGGTGGCGCTGGCCCACCGGCTGCACCTGAACCCCGACTCCTTCCTGATGGCGGTGGCGACGGGGGCGGGGTGCGATTTCCTGACGCCCATCGGCCATCAGTCCAACACCCTGGTGATGGGACCAGGAGGCTACAAGTTCGGCGACTACTGGCGGCTGGGGCTGCCGCTCTCGGTGCTGGTGATCGTGGTCGGTACGCCGATGATCGCTCTGGTCTGGCCGCTGCTCGCCCACCACTGAACCCTCGACGAGCCCCTGCGCCGTCCTTATGGTCCGCCCGCAAACGAAATAGGAGCGGGATATGTTCAAGACTCTGGCGATCGGTCTGATGGCGGCGACGGGTTTGGCGGGGATCGCCTTCGCATCGCCGGTGCCAGTGATCGAAGGCGCAAAGCTTTCCGAACACATCAAGGTGCTGTCGTCCGACGCCTTTGAGGGCCGCGGCCCCGCTACGCCCGGCGAGACCAAGGCGGTCGCCTACATCTCCGAACAATTCAAGAAAGCGGGCCTGAAGCCGGGCGGCGATCATGGCGGCTGGACCCAAGCCGTCCCGCTCCGCCGCTTCGAGACCCCCGGCGAGATCAAGCTCAGCTTCACCGAGAACGGCAGGGCGCGGCCTCTGACCGAGCTTCAGGACATCGTGGTGCACACCCAGGTGCCGACCAGCCATGTGAGCGTGAAGAACGCGCCGATGGTCTTTATCGGCTACGGCGTCCACGCCCCTGAGCGCAAGTGGGACGACTTCAAGGGCTATGACCTGAAGGGCAAGATCGCCGTCGTCCTGATCAACGATCCGGATTTCGAGATGGACGCCAAGAACCCGCTCTATGGCCGGTTCGACGGCAAGTCGATGACCTACTATGGCCGCTGGACCTACAAATACGCCGAGGCGGCCAAACGGGGCGCGCTTGGGATGATCATCGTCCACGAGACCGCGCCCGCCGCCTATGGCTGGAACACGGTCAAGAACTCCAATGGAAACGCCCAGTTCGACATCGTGCGCGCCCGCCCCGGCGACATCCACCCGATGGTCGAAGGCTGGATGCAGCACGACGTGGCGGTGGAACTCTTCAAGGCGGCAGGACTGGATTACGCTGCAGAGAAAGCCAAGGCGCAGACCGAAGGGTTCAAGCCGGTCGTGCTAAAGGGCGACAGCTTCTCCGCCGATTACGCGGTCAAGACCTCGGTCATCACCAGTCACAATGTGATCGGCAAGCTGGTCGGGACCAAACACCCGGACGAGGCAGTCCTTTACGGAGCGCACTGGGACCACCTCGGGGTCGGTCAGCCGGACGCCAAGGGCGACAAAATCTATAACGGAGCAGAGGACAACGCCTCTGGCGTCGCGGGCGTGCTGGAACTGGCCCGCATCTTCGCGGCTTCGCCGCGCACCGAACGCAGCCTCTATTTCATCGGCTTCACCGCCGAGGAGAAGGGCCTGCTCGGTTCGGAATACCTCGGCTCCCACCCCATCGTACCTCTCGCCAAGACTGTCGCGCTGCTGAATCTTGACGGTGTGCAGGTGAACGGCCCGACTCACGATCTGTCGACCCACGGGGTCGGCAACTCCACCCTGGACGACATGATGGCCGCCTACGCCAAAAAGCAGGGCCGCACCTTCAAGCCCGACCCGCATCTCGAGGAAGGCCACTTCTACCGCGCCGACCACTTCTCGTTGGCCAAGGTGGGCGTGCCCGCCGTGACAGAGGAGTCCGGGATCGACTTGGTAAACGGCGGCGTGCAGGCGGGCGAGAAGGCGCACCAGGACTATCTCAAGTTCCGCTATCACCAGCCTGCTGACGAATGGTCGCCCAATTGGAACATGGCCGGAGGGGTGCAGGACCTGACCCTTTACTACGACCTTGGCCGCGACCTCGCCAATTCGCGTAACTGGCCAGGTTGGAAGGCAGGATCGGAGTTCAAGGCGCTGCGCGACAAGACCGCTGCGTCGCGAAAGTAGGAGTATCCATGACCCGCATCGCCTTCATCGGCCTAGGCCACATGGGCGGCGGCATGGCCGCCAACCAGGCGAAGTCCCAGCACGAGGTGCACGCCTTCGACCTGTCGCAGGCGGCGTTGGACGTCGCTTCCGCAAACGGCTGCCATCCGGCGGGGTCGGCGGCCGAGGCGGTGAAGACCGCCGAGGTGGTGATCACCATGCTGCCCGCCGGTCTCCACGTGCGTCAGGTCTATGAGCACGACGTCCTGCCCCATGTGGCGAAGGGCGCGCTCCTGATCGACTGCTCCACCATCGACGTGGATTCGGCGCGGGCGGTGGCGAAGTTGGCGGACGAGCAGGGCTTTATCTTCGCCGACGCGCCTGTCTCCGGCGGGATCATGGCGGCGGACGCTGGCACGCTTACCTTCATGGTCGGCTGCCCGGATGAGCACTATGAGGCGGTGAAGGCGGCGCTCCAGCCCATGGCGAAAGCGGTAGTTCATGCGGGCGCGGCGGGCTCGGGCCAGGCGGCGAAGATCTGCAACAACATGGTGCTCGGGATCACCATGCTGGGGGTCTGCGAGGCCTTTGCGCTGGGGGAAAAGCTCGGTCTCGACCCGGCCAAGTTCTTCGAGATCGGATCGCAGTCCTCGGCCCAGTCCTGGTCGCTCAACACCTATTGCCCCTGGCCGAACGTGGGACCCTCCACCCCTGCGGACCGGAACTATGAGGGCGGCTTCCTGACCGCCCTGATGCTGAAGGACCTGAAACTGGCGCAGGATGCTGCGGCCAAGGCAGGCGCCTCAACGCCCATGGGCGCTCAGGCCGAGGCCCTGTTCGCCCTGTTCGAGCGGCAGGGTTACGGCGGCAAGGATTTTTCGGCGGTGCTGCAGATGCTGCGCGGACAGATGCAGACGCTGAATTGATAACAACTCGCAACTAACGCCTTGTGCTGGACGTAGCGAAGAGCGGGTGTAAAACCCCGAACCATGAGCAGCTTCGATTACAGTGCGGCTTTCCGCTCGGCGTTAGACACGGTGCACGAGGAAGGCCGGTATCGCGTCTTCGCCGACCTGAAGCGCAAACAGGGCGCCTTTCCACGCGCGACCTGGACGCGGCCCGACGGCGGCGAGAGCGAAGTCATCGTCTGGTGCTCGAACGACTATGTCGGACAGGGGCAGAACCCGGTGGTGATGCAGGCCATGCACGCCGCCATCGACGCGGTGGGCTCGGGCTCGGGCGGCACGCGCAATATCTCTGGCACAACCCACTATCACGTTGAACTGGAACACGAAATCGCCGACTTGCATGGCAAGGCTGGCGCGCTCTTGTTTACGTCTGGCTATGTGGCCAATGAGGCGACGCTGGCGACGCTGGCCAAGGTGCTGCCGGGCCTGATCGTTTTCTCAGACGCCCTGAACCATGCCTCGATGATCGAAGGCATCAAGCACGGCGGTTGCGAGCGGCACATCTTCCGCCACAACGACCTTGAGCATCTGGAGAGCTTGCTGGCCGCCGCGCCCGCTGGTGGGCCCAAGCTGATCGCCTTCGAGAGCGTCTATTCCATGGACGGGGACATCGCCGACCTGGCCGGGACCATCGCCCTGGCGAAACGTTATGGCGCTCTGACCTATCTGGACGAAGTGCACGCGGTGGGCCTCTATGGTTCGCGGGGCGCGGGCGTGGCCGAGCGCGACAGCGTGATGGCTGAGATCGACATCATCGAAGGCACTCTCGGCAAAGCGTTCGGCGTGATGGGGGGATATATCGCAGGCGACCTCGAGATGATCGACGCGGTACGCTCCTATGCGTCGGGTTTCATCTTCACCACCTCGATCCCCCCCGCCCTGGCTGCCGGGGCCAGCGCTAGCATTCGTTGGCTGAAGGAGCACAACGAGGTGCGCGTTCGCCATCAGGAGCGCGCCGAAACGCTTAAACGTCGCTTCCGCCAGGCTGGCCTGCCGGTCATGCCGTCGGTCAGCCATATCGTGCCGGTGCTGGTGGCCGACCCTGTGCACTGCAAGATGATCTCCGACATCCTGCTGACCGAACACGGCGTCTATGTGCAGCCGATCAACTATCCCACCGTGCCGCGCGGAACAGAGCGTCTGCGCTTCACCCCGACGCCGTTCCACACCGACGGGATGATGGACGATCTGGTGCAGGCGATGGACGCCCTCTGGTCGCACTGCAACATTGCCCGCATCGGCGGGGTCGCGGCCTAACCCTTCCGCCGCACGCCCTTTCCAAGCCCGATGGACTTGGCGAACTCCGACCGCCGCGCTGCATAGGCGGGAGCGACCATGGGATAGTCAGGCTTCAGCCCCCATTTGCGGCGATACGCGTCCGGGCTGAGACCGTAGCGCGAGTTGAGATAGCGCTTCAGCATTGTTAGGTGTTTGCCGTCTTCGAGGCAGACGATGTAGTCGGGGTGCACCGAACGGGCGATGGGCACTGCGGGCTTTTGCTTCTCCGGGGCCGGAGCTGCCTCAAGCGAAGGCGCGCCCACGCCGCCGATTGCGCTGTGAACAGAGCGGATCAAGTCCGGTATTTCTGTCGCGGATACTGAATTGTTGGTCAGATAGGCGGCGACAATCTCGCAGGTCATGCGAAGAGCCTCCGTTGCAGTATCGGAATCGATGTTCGATGGGGCGTTGCTCATCCTGTTCCTCGTCTTGCTCGAAATATGTCGGACGCTTGGTCAAGGCGGGAAAGACAAGACAAAACGAAACGCTTTCTAAAGCCAAGCCAAAGCCTGAGTATTGTCAACGCCGGGTCATGCCCCCGGTTCCGGTCCTTGGACGCTCGGCAGTTGATCGTCTGGCCCGACACCGCGTAAACAGCCGCAATCCGTCCGAGGAGACCGCCCATGACCGCTGACACGTTGACACCGCCCACTCGTGCGGACGGTTTTTTCAAACAGGGCGTCGCGGAGGCTGATCCGGCCGTGTTCGGCTCCATCGCCCACGAGCTTGAGCGTCAACAGAACCAGATCGAACTGATCGCCTCGGAAAACATCGTCAGCCGCGCGGTGCTCGAAGCCCAGGGCAGCGTACTGACCAACAAATATGCCGAAGGCTATCCGGGGCGGCGCTACTACGGCGGGTGCGAGTTCGTGGACGTGTCAGAGCGGCTGGCCATCGAGCGGGCGTGCCAGCTTTTCGACTGTACCTTCGCCAATGTGCAGCCCCACTCCGGCGCCAACGCCAATCAGGCCGTGTTCATGGCTTTGCTCAAGCCCGGCGACACCTTCATGGGCATGGATCTGGCCGCTGGAGGCCACCTGACCCACGGCTCCCCCGCCAACCAGTCCGGCAAGTGGTTTCGCCCGGTGGCCTACACTGTGCGGCGTCAGGACCACCTGATCGACTACGACGGCCTCGCCGAAACCGCGCGAGCTGAGCGGCCCAAGCTGATCATTGCCGGGGGCTCGGCCTACAGTCGCCACATCGACTTCGCCCGTTTCCGCGCCATCGCCGACGAGGTAGGGGCCTATCTGATGGTCGATATGGCCCACTTCGCCGGATTGGTGGCGGGCGGCGAGTTCCCCAGTCCCCTGCCGCACGCGCACGTCGTCACCACTACCACTCACAAGACCCTGCGTGGTCCGCGCGGGGGGATGATCCTCTCCAACGACGAAGCGCTGGGCAAGAAGATCAATTCGGCGGTGTTCCCGGGCCTTCAGGGCGGGCCTCTGATGCACGTGATCGCCGCCAAGGCCGTGGCGTTTGGCGAAGCGCTCCGCCCCGAGTTCAAGGCCTATGCCAAAGCCGTGGTGGAAAACGCCCGTGTGCTGGCCGATACGCTGGCGTCCTCGGGCGTTGAGATCGTTTCGGGCGGCACCGACAGCCACCTGATGCTGGTCGACCTGCAACGGAAGGGCGTGACCGGCAAGGCGACCGAGGCGGCGCTGGAGCGGGCGAACATCACCTGCAACAAGAACGGCGTGCCGTTCGACCCAGCCCCGCCCACCATCACATCGGGCGTGCGCCTGGGTTCGCCAGCAGGCACCACGCGCGGGTTCGGCCCGCAGGAGTTTCGCCGCATCGGCCAGCTTATCGCCAAGGTGGTGGATGGCCTCGCCGCCCACGGTGACGAGGGTAATGGCGCGGTCGAAGCCGAGGTCAAGCGCGAAGTGCTGGACCTGACGGCGCGTTTCCCCATCTATGGGTGATCCTGGCTGCTCCGGCCACAATCTGTTGGGAAATGCACGCGCGTGAAATGTCCGTTCTGCGGCCATGCCGAAAGCCAGGTGAAGGATTCGCGACCGTCAGAAGACGGGGCCGCAATCCGTCGCCGCCGCGCCTGTCCCGAATGCGGTGGGCGCTTCACCACGTTCGAGCGGGTGCAGCTTCGCGAACTCGTGGTGTTGAAGCGCTCCGGCCGACGCACCCCGTTTGATCGCGAGAAGCTGTCGCGGTCCATCTCGTTCGCGCTGAACAAACGGCCCATCGAACCAGAGCGGATCGAACGAATGATCTCAGGCATCGTGCGCCAGCTTGAAAGCCTCGGTGAGACGGAGATCCCTTCCACGGTGGTTGGAGAGATGGTGATGAAAGCCCTCAAGGCCCTGGATGAGGTCGCCTATGTGCGCTTCGCCTCGGTGTATCGCGACTTTCGCGAGTCCTCCGACTTCGCTCGCTTTCTTGGCGACGAAGGGCTGAGCGAAGAGGGCGGGAGTACCGACTCTTGAATAGCGTCAAACCCGCTCGCGCCCCTGTGCATCAGCCCCGCTCCGTCGCGCGCCTCGCCGCCGTGCAAGCCCTCTACCAGATGGAACTTTCCGGCGTCGGCGTGGAGGCGGTGGTGCGCGAGTTCGTCGATCATCGCTTCGAGCGTGATCCCGAAGGCGAAGACGACGCGAAACAGGCGCTGGCGGTCGCGGACGAGCCATTCTTTGAGGCCATTGTGCGCGGGGTTGTGGCCGATCAGGGCGCGATCGATCAGGCTATCGTGCGTCGCCTTGCCAAGGGCTGGAAGCTGGAGCGGTTGGACGCCACGGTGCGTGCGGCGCTCAGGGCCGGGACCTATGAGTTGGTCCACAGGCGCGATGTACCGGTCGAGGTGGCTATCGATGAGTATATCGAGCTGACCAAATCCTTCACCGACGAGGCCAATTTCGTCAACGCAGCGCTCGACGCTATCGCCCGCGACGTCCGCCCTCCGACCTGACGACCGATGGATGAGTTCGAGACCATCGAGCGGCTCTTTCGCCCCCTGGCGGCGGGCACGCCCGAGGCGTTAGGGCTGATGGACGACGCGGCGGCGCTGCCGGCGCGCCCGGGCTTCGATCTTGTGGTCACCACCGACACCCTGGTCGAAGGCGTCCACTTTCTGGCAAGCGATCCGCCTGACCTGATCGCGCGCAAACTCCTTCGGGTGAACCTGTCGGACCTCGCGGCCAAGGGCGCCGAGCCCTACGGCTACCTCCTCAACATCGCCTGGGCGCCGGGCTGGGATGAGGCGCGGCGCACGCTATTCGCCAAGGGCCTCGCGGAGGATCAGGCGGCGTGCGGACTCAAGCTGTTCGGCGGCGACACCGTCTCGACGCCGGGACCTTTCACCATTGGCGCGACGCTGTTCGGCTGGGCGCCAGCAGGAAAAATGATTCTCAGAAGCGGCGCGAGGGTAGGGGACCTTCTTCTGGTCTCCGGGACCATCGGCGACGGGTTCCTGGGCTTGAAAGCTGCGCGAGGCGAACTCGATCAGCTCGGCGCTGAGGCCGTGTGCGCACTTGAGGAACGGTATCGGCTCCCTCGGCCCCGGCTGGAGCTGAGCACGGCGCTCATGCAATTCGCCAGCGCCTCCGCCGATGTCTCCGATGGCTTGATCGCCGACGCCGGCAATATCGCACGGGCGAGTGGTCTGGGCGCCGAGATCGCGCTGGAGAAGCTGCCTCTGTCCGATCCCGCGACCGGCTGGATGGCCGGGCAAGCCGACAAGTCCGTGAGCCTTGCCGCCCTCGCTACCGGCGGCGACGACTACGAGGTCGTCTGCACGACAGCACCAGACCAGGCGACCGCCATGATTGCTGCGGCGGAGCGGGCGGGCGTGGCGCTCACGATCATTGGGAGTGTGACGTCTGAACCGGGCGCGCGCGGCACCCATGGCGGCGTCAGCGTCGCACTCGACCGGACAGGCTGGCGACACGGTTGAGTCTGTGGTTCTGATGAGCCATGCGCACCATCTGCCTCATCCTCGCCCTCCTGTTTGTAACACCAGCGTTTGCGGCTGAGCAAAAGGCCAAGATTCCGGAGGGGAACTATGTCGATATATCCCCCGTGGCGCTGCCCATCGTCGCCGACGGGGTGCTGGTCAACTACGTCTTCGTGAACCTGCGACTGAACCTTTCTCCGCGCTCCGATATGACCAAGCTGCGCGAGAAAGAGCCCTATTTCCGTGACGCCCTTGTGCGCACCGCTTATCGCCAACCCTTCACCCGCCCCGACAGCTACACCAAGATCGACGAGAAGGCGCTGACCACACGGATGATGGCCGAGGCGGCGCGAATCGCCGGACCGGGCGTGGTTGTCAGTGTGGAGATACAGGGCGAACCCCAGCCCAAGCGCGTATCAGGGCTTCCCCGACCTCACGCCGCCCCACCGCCGCGCGCCCTTATCCCCTGACAAACCTACAGCGCGGGCAAGTTTTGCTTTCATAACAACGACAAGGTTGCACGCACGCGCCAGCTTTGGCAGACTCACGTCACTGGCGCATTGACGCCTTTAGCGATGGCGGGGAAGCGCGCGGGGCCGAGGGGCCTGTCGGTCGCGGCCAACCGTCGCAACACATATCAAGGGGCTCTTGGAAATGAATATGCTTTGGCTGGTCATAGCGGCCGGCGCACTGGCGGTGCTTTACGCCGTCTGGCAGACAACGTCGCTATTGGCGGCATCTCCCGGGAACGAGAAGATGCAGGAGATCGCCGCGGCGATCCAGGAAGGCGCCTCCGCCTATCTGCGTCGCCAGTATATGGCTATCGGCATCGTTGGCGTGGTTATCCTGTTCGCCATCTTCCTACTCTTAGGCCCGCTGTCGGCCATCGGCTTTCTGATCGGCTCGGTGCTGTCGGGCGCTGCTGGATACGCCGGGATGCTGATCTCGGTGCGCACCAATGTGCGGACGGCGCAGGCCTGTTCGGAGAGCCTCGACAAGGGTCTCTCCATGGCCTTTCGCTCGGGCGCGGTGGTCGGGATGTTCGTGGCGGGCTTCGCGCTTCTGGGCGTCGCTGGCTATTTCTCGATCCTGACGGTCGGTCTGGGCATGGACCCGACCAGCCGTGACGTGGTTGACGCGCTGGTGGCGCTTGGCTTCGGCGCTTCGTTGATCTCCATCTTCGCGCGTCTTGGCGGCGGCATCTTCACCAAGGGCGCCGACGTGGGCGGCGATCTGGTTGGCAAGCTTGAGGCGGGTATTCCCGAAGACGACCCCCGCAACGCCGCCACCATCGCTGACAACGTCGGCGACAACGTGGGCGACTGCGCCGGCATGGCGGCGGACCTGTTTGAAACCTATGCGGTCTCGACGGTCGCAACGATGGTGCTGGCGGCGATCTTTTTCCGCACCCTCGGCGCGGACGTGGTTCGCACCATGATGCTGCTCCCGCTGGCCATCTGCGGCGTCTGCATCGTCACCTCGATCATCGGCGTCTTCTTCGTGCGCCTGGGCAAGAGCCGCAACATCATGGGCGCGCTCTACAAGGGCCTGATCGCGACTGGCGTGCTGTCTGCAATCGCCATTGGGTTCGTCATTCACGCGATGGTTCCGAACACGCTTACGCTAACCTCCGGCGTCGGTTCAGTCGTCGCGGCGACGACGAGTTTTGATTGGGTTCGTCTTTATGCCTGCGGCATCATTGGGCTACTGGTGACGGCCGCCATCGTGGTGATCACCGAATACTACACCGGCACGGGCTTCCGTCCGGTGAAGTCCATCGCCAAGGCCTCGGCCTCCGGCCACGGCACCAATGTGATCGAGGGTCTGGCCGTGTCGCTGGAGTCCACCGCCCTTCCGGCGCTGGTCATCATCGTCGCCATCTACATCACCTTCGTGCTCGGCAACCTGTTCGGGGTCGCCATCGCCGTGACCACCATGCTGGCCCTCGCCGGGATGATCGTCGCGCTCGACGCCTTCGGTCCGGTGACGGACAACGCGGGCGGCATCGCCGAAATGGCGGGCCTTCCGGGTTCGGTGCGCGTCTCCACCGACGCCCTCGACGCCGTGGGCAACACCACCAAGGCCGTCACCAAGGGCTACGCCATCGGTTCTGCGGGTCTCGGCGCGCTGGTGCTGTTCGCTGCCTATACGCAGGATCTGCACTTCTTCTCTGCTCCCGCCAACGCGGCGGCCTATCCGTTCTTCGCGGATATGGGCGGGATCGTCACCTTCGACCTCTCCAACCCGTTCGTGATCATCGGCCTGCTGTTCGGGGGGCTTCTGCCCTTCCTGTTCGGCGGGATGTCGATGACGGCGGTTGGCCGGGCGGCCGGAGCGGTGGTGGAAGAAGTCCGTCGCCAGTTCCGCGAGAACCCCGGCATCATGACCT
Organism: Caulobacterales bacterium; assembly: GCA_038327995.1. Classification (GTDB taxonomy): domain Bacteria; phylum Pseudomonadota; class Alphaproteobacteria; order Caulobacterales; family Caulobacteraceae; genus CAIOYC01. The sequence continues at coordinate 43,572 of JBBQLP010000005.1, forward strand.
ATGAGGTGAAGCCCGAATACGGCAAGGCGGTGGACATCCTGACCAAGGCGGCGATCCGCGAGATGATCGTGCCAAGCTTGCTCCCGGTGCTTTCGCCGATCGTGCTGTTCTTCATCATCCTGGCGGTTCCGGGCGGCGGCAAGTTGAACGCCTTCGCCTCGCTGGGGGCCATGCTGATCGGCGTGATCGTGACGGGTCTGTTCGTGGCCATCTCGATGACCTCGGGCGGCGGCGCCTGGGACAACGCCAAGAAGTATATCGAAGAGGGCAACTACGGCGGCAAGGGCTCCGAAGCCCACAAGGCCGCTGTCACCGGCGACACTGTGGGCGATCCCTACAAGGACACTGCGGGCCCCGCCGTGAACCCGATGATCAAGATTACCAACATCGTCGCGCTGCTGCTCCTGGCCGTGCTGGCGAAGGGCGTGATCCACTGATCATAGCGACAGGCTGAAACGAAGAAGCCCCGGAGAGCGATCTCCGGGGCTTTTTTGCGTGTGAATACGTGAAGGGGAGCGGCGCTAGTGTCGCCCGGTAGGCCCCTGGCCAGGACGCTGGCCCGGATCGTTGTCGGATTGAGGCGGCAGACCTCCCCGGCCAATGTTGCCCAGAAGTTGCTCGATCACCGAAAGCTCGCGGCCCCGCGTCGGCGTCTCCCGCTTATTGTAGGCGAGATCGTAGCCGTCGCGCAGGCCCAGAGTCCGCACTTCGGAGACCTTCTGGTCCTTGTCGAAATGGATCGCGACGATGATGCGGGATTTGATTTGGGGGTTCAGGTAGGCGATCTTGTCGCTGACCTGGGTGACGTAATACCAGATGTTGGGATCGAACGCCGCCACGGTAGAGGGCGAGCCCAGCCGAGTGCGAACCGTGTCGCGGGTGTCAACGCCGACCTTGATGTCCTGCGGCTTGACGTCGATCGCCTGGAAGCCGTTCAGGGCGGTGACAGGCGCGCAGGCCGAGATCGATCCGGCGAGGGTCGAAACGGCGATGGCGGCGATAGCGATCTTGCGCAGCATTAATCTACCTGATGAAGCGACGTGGTCGGAGCCGCGAAACCTTTGACCTATCGTGCGCGGGCCCCTAGTTCAATGCCAAGCGGGGCGCAGCGCATGACGCCTGATGTCGCAACACGAAGGCGGCGATAAGATGTTCCAGCGTTTGTTCGCCCCCAGAGCCGCCATCGCCGCAGGGCGCGCCCTCTACGCGCCGCTCATCAGCCAGGCGCGCAGCCCGGTCTTTTACACGGCCGGCGCGGTGCCAGACACGACCGACGGTCGATTCGAGATTTACACCCTGCACTTGGCGCTGGTGCTGCGACGGTTGCGCGGGGAGGGCGAGATGGCGGCGGAAGTCAGCCAGATGCTGTTCGACACCTTCCTTTCCGGCTTAGACGACGGCCTGCGCGAAATGGGGGTCGGCGACCTTTCCGTAGGCAAGAAGATGCGCAAGCTCGGCGAAGCCATTTATGGACGCCTGAAATCGTACGACGAGGCATTGAAGGCGGACGCTTCGCCCGATGCTCTGGTCCACGTCCTGGAACGAACCGTCTACCTCGCCGCCCCGAATGCTCCCGCCGAGCGTCTGGCGGACTATGTCCGCAGGACGGACGCCGCGCTGACCGCCGCCGACCTGTCGTGCTTCATGAACGGCGCAATCCCCTGGACGGAGGCGAGCCTGTGAGCGCGCTATGGCCTGTTCCCCTGCACCTGCATGAACTCAGCAGAGGGGTTCAAACGCTCTCGCTTGAGCCGGATCAGGCCACCCGCGAGCGGATCGCCAAGGTCCTGAACTTGGAAGCGCTGAACGCTTTCACTGCCGACGTGGAAGTGCGGCCGTGGCTCGACGGAGCGGACGTGCGTGCGAGTTTTCGTGCGGTGGTGACGCAGCTCTGCGGCATCTCGCTAGACCCCTTCGAGACTGAGGTCCGCGCGACGTTCGAGGTGAAATGCGTGCCCGCAGGCAGCCCGAATGAGCCTGCATCAGACGCTGAAGTCGCCATAGATCTCGAGGCCGATGATCCGCCCGATGTGCTGGAGGGCGACGTGATCGATCTCGGCGCCTATCTGGTCGAGCACCTTTCACTGGAGATCGATCCGTTTCCGCGCAAACCCGACGCGGTGTTCGAGGCCTTTGAGACCGGCGCGTCCGTGTCGCCTTTCGCAGCGCTGCACGTATTGAAGCGTGATGGCGATCCCACCTGAACCTTGCCCCATCGACCGGACAAGCATCGCACAGCTTGCATCGGCCCCCGCGACCGCTATCTTCCGCCCGCGCCGCAACCTCCGGGAATCGACCCGTTCGAGGCTTGCCTGAGTGGGAGCGCGAGCCACAGTCGTGCCCGAACCTTTCGCCAACCGTCCCCTGACCCTGTCGATCGATGCGATGGGGGGAGACCACGGACCCCCTGTGATCGTTGCTGGCGCTGAACTGGCGCTAAACCGGCTCGCGGGGCGCGACGTTCGCTTCCTGCTGCATGGAGACGCGCCGAGGATTGAGGCCGAGCTTGCCAAACATCCACGGGTAAAGGCGCTCTCCACCGTCAAGCATTCTGATCGTGTAATTGGAGGCGAGGAAAAGGCCGCCCAGGCGATGCGGCGCGGCAAGGGCACGAGCCTGTGGAACACCATCGAGGCCCTGCGCGAAGAAACCGCCGACGCGGCCATCTCCGGCGGCAACACCGGCGCCCTGATGGCGATCTCGAAATTGATCCTGCGCATGACCGGGGGGCTGGACCGCCCCGCCATCGTCGCCAGTTGGCCGACGCTGAGAGGCACGACGGTGGTGCTCGACGTGGGCGCCAACATTGAAAGCGACGCCGCGCAACTGGCCGAGTTCGCCATCATGGGCGACGCCTACTACCGGGCTGTTCACGCCGCACCGGGACAGGTTCCCAAGGTCGGGCTGCTGAATGTCGGGTCCGAGGAGCAGAAGGGCCATGAGGATGTGCGCGAAGCGCACGCCCTGCTCCGCGATGGCGGCTTTGACCTCGACTACTATGGCTTCGTCGAGGGGGACGATATCGCCAAAGGCACGGTGGAAGTGGTGGTCACAGACGGCTTCACTGGCAATGTAGCGTTGAAGACCGGCGAGGGACTTGCGCGCTTTTTCGCCACCGAGATGCGAACCGTCTTCACCTCAAGCCTGAGAGGCAAGCTCGGCGCGCTTCTCGCCGCTCCAGCGCTGCGCCAGATGCGGGCGCGGTTGGAGCCGCCGGGGGGCGGACCGCTGCTCGGCCTGAAGGGCGTGGTGGTGAAAAGCCACGGCGGGGCTGAGGCGCGCGGATTCGCCGACGCCTTGGTGATCGCCGCCAATCTGGCCGTCTCGGACTACGCCGCCGTCACCGCGCGCAATATGGACAAGCTCGGCGCTGCGCTCGTCCAGACCCACCCCGCCTCGGAGGCCCCTCAGTGAGCGTCGTGCGTTCGGCCGTCAAAGGCGTCGGCGGCTATCTGCCGCCACACATTGTCACCAACGACGACCTGTCGAAGTTCGTCGACACCTCCGATGAGTGGATCCGCGAGCGCACCGGCATTCGTGAACGACGGAAGATGCCGGAGGGGCAGGGGACCTCGGACATGGCGGTAGAGGCCGCCAGGATCGCACTGGCCTCTGCTGGACGCACCCCGGCCGACATTGATCTGATCATTGTCGCCACCACGACCCCCGATCTGACATTTCCGGCAACCGCCGCCATCGTGCAGCGCAAGCTCGGCTGCCCGATCGGCATCGCTTTCGACATCCAGGCGGTGTGTTCGGGCTTCGTCTATGCGCTGTCTGTAGCCGACGGTTTTACGGCGCGGGGCCTTTCCAAATGCGCGCTGGTGATTGGCGCTGAGGCCATGTCGCGGCTGATGGACTGGGAGGACCGGGGCACCTGCGTCCTGTTCGGCGACGGTGCGGGCGCGGTCGTGCTTGAGCCGGTGGAAGGCGAGGGGAGCACCGCCGATCAGGGCCTGCTCGGTTTCGCCCTGCGCTGCGACGGGACCAAGCAGGATTTGCTCTATGTTGACGGCGGCCCATCCACTACGGGCACGGTCGGACACCTGCGCATGGCTGGCCAGCAGGTGTTTCGCCACGCGGTCGTCAACATCACCGAGGCCGTGCGCGCCGCCGCCGACGACGCGGGCATAACCATTCCTGAAATCGACTGGTTCATCCCCCACCAGGCTAACCAGCGCATCCTTCAAGGGGTGGCGCACCGGCTGGGCATCGCAGAGGATCGGGTGATCTCCACCGTGGCCACCCACGCCAACACTTCCGCCGCGTCCATCCCCCTGGCGCTGTTCGAGGGGATCAAGGACGGGCGCATCAAGCCTGGGCAGATGCTGCTTCTGGAAGCGATGGGCGGCGGGCTGACATGGGGCGCCTGCGCCCTGCGGCTTTGAGGTCCGCCAAGTCCCTGTGAGAACCCTTTGACTTGACGCGGCTTTCGCGTCATGCACCGATGTGAAGACTTAAGGCGGGGGCGCTTCCTATGAAGGGTGAAACTCTGACGCGGGCCGATCTCGCCGAGGCCGTGCACGAGGAAGTGGGGCTGACCCGTCAGGACTGCGCCGCCATGGTTGAGCGCACTCTTGATATGGTGGTCGAGGCGCTGGAACAGGGCGAGGTGGTGAAGCTTTCGGGCTTCGGCGTCTTCCAGGTCCGTGACAAGCGCGCCCGCATGGGCCGCAATCCCAAGACCGGCGAGCCCGCCGCCATCGACCCTCGACGCGTCATCAGCTTTCGAGCCTCGCAGGTGATGAAGTCCGAAGTGGACGAAGCGCATCACGGCCGGACATCCCCGAAGGGATAGGCCGGTGAAAAGCCCCGAAGCGTTTCGCACGATCTCGGAGGCCGCCAGCGAGCTTGGCGTTCCCCAGCACGTGCTTCGCTTCTGGGAGACCAAGTTTTCTTTCATCAGGCCTATGAAACGGGCAGGCGGCAGGCGCTTTTACCGTCTTCAGGACATCGATGTGCTGCGCGGGGTGCGGACCCTGCTGCACGACGAAGGCTACACGATCAAGGGTGTGCAGAAGCTGCACAAGGATCTCGGGATGCGCCGGGTTCTGGCCGCCGCTGCGGGCGAAGTTACCGCGCCGCTCAGCGACGCTGTGGCACTGGACGTCGGCGATTTTGAAGTGAACACGGATAGCCGCCTGCTGGGAGATACGGCACGTGTGCGGCTCGGTCATGTGCTGGACGATCTGCAGGACACCAAGGCGCGGCTCGACGCTCTCCTATCCGGATCGCTTACGCGCTGATCGGCGCAATCTCGTCGCTGGCCTACATTCCCGATTGCTAAGGGCGACGCCGCCCCCTTATAAGGCCCGCTCTGTCGGAGCGTGGCGCAGCCTGGTAGCGCACTTGACTGGGGGTCAAGGGGTCGCAGGTTCGAATCCTGTCGCTCCGACCATCACCTTGACCCTGTAGTTCTTTACCGCCCCCGGCTCATCCAGGTGATGAGCGGAAACAGCGGCACCCCCCAGACGATGCCGACCACCGCCATATAGGCGAGCTTGATCGCCCACACGTCTGGCAGGCGGTCGAACAGCATGACGGCCAGTGCGGCGTAGAGGCCGAGGAAGACCAGCATCCCGATCCCGCCGATGAACTTGCGCCAGCGTGCGGGCATGATTGTCTCCAGATACAAGATCGCCGGGGACCCTTCGACCCCCGGCGACCAAAGCTCAAGCGATTTGCGTCAAGCTCTAGGGCGGTTGATCAGGCCAAGGATGAACAGAAGGATGAGCGATCCTATGAAGGCGACGATGAAGCTGCCAACGATGCCGTAGAAGGCGAAGTGAACGAAGTTGGCGTTTAGCCAGCCGCCGATCACCGCCCCGATCAAGCCGATGATCAGATTTACGATCAGTCCGTGGTGGCGGTTCAACACCATGCTTGCGACCCAACCGGCCAGAAGGCCGATGATGATCCAACCGATTATACCCATTTCCATGAGCGTCTCCCTGCTCGCTATCCGGTCGACTTCCTGGTGAGTCTTTGCCGGGATAAGCGTTACTGTAGGACAAGTTCCCGCAAAGGCCAGCCTGAGCGCGGCTCGTGCGTGGACGGAGCGGCGGCGAACGGTTAGGTCTTGGCCGTGGTGGCTGAAGACCCGAGCTGAAAGCCGAAGTATGCGTTGGCGTTATAATCTTGCGAAGTCCCAGGGAGCGGCCATCTGGCTGTTCTGCGTCGCCGCCCTGGTTTTCCTGATGGTGCTGGTGGGGGGCGCGACCCGTCTGACGGGATCGGGCCTGTCGATCACCGAGTGGCGTCCCGTCACAGGGATCATTCCGCCGCTCTCCGCCGCGGGCTGGGCGCACGAGTTCCAGCAGTATCAGCACATTCCCCAGTATCAGCTCGTCAATCGGGGTATGTCGCTTGGCGAGTTCAAGGCCCTGTTCTGGTGGGAGTGGGCGCACAGATTGTTGGGCCGGATCGTCGGGGTGGCCTTCATCGCCCCGTTCATCGTGCTCTTGGCCATGCGGCGCATCCCGGGCCGGTTGATCTGGCGCTGTGCAGCGATTCTGGGCCTTGGCCTGCTGCAAGGGTTGGTGGGGTGGTGGATGGTGGCGAGCGGCTTGGCCAATCGCATCTCCGTAGCGCCAGAGCGGTTGGCGGTTCATCTGGTCTTGGCGCTCCTTCTCCTCATGGCCTGTGTCTGGACCGGGCTCGAGGCCTGGTTTGGGCGACCCCGCAGCAATGCGACCAGCGATCCGTTATGGCGGCGCGGCGCGATTGGCATTGTGGTGCTGACCGTCGTGCAGATCACGCTGGGAGCGCTCGTCGCCGGAAATCAGGCCGGGCGCATCTACACCGACTGGCCGCTGATGGCGGGCCAGATAATCCCGCGAGACTATGCGCCTAAGGGTCAGGGGTTCTGGGCTGTGGTCGCCCACAGTCAGGCTGCGGTTCAGTTCAATCACCGGCTGGTGGGCTACGTTCTGTTTCTAGTCGTGCTGGGCTTCTTCGTCGGGGCTGCGCGCTCACGGATTTCCGATGCGGCCAAGCGGTTGTCGCTCTGGCTTGCGGCGGCGGTGACAATGCAGGCGTTGGTGGGGGTGTTGACGCTGCGGATGGCGACACCACTGGCGCTGGGGCTGCTTCACCAGTTTGGCGCAGCGGTGGTTCTGACCGTTGCGCTGACGCTGGCGTGGCGAATTCAGCGCGAACATTAATATGGTATCATGATACCATAGTGAGAAAAGCATTGTAATTCAATGTGTTGAAATCACCCGCGCTGGCATCAACCCGTTGACACACGGGGCCTCGCCCTCTAAGAAACCGCCTCCTTTCGCTGTCGCACCCTGCGGCGGCAATTCTTTGCGGATACCCCTCCCATGCAGAAGACCACGGTTTCGCTGAAACCGGCGGATGTGGAGAAGAAGTGGATCGTGATCGACGCGGAAAACGCGGTTGTCGGTCGTCTCGCCACCTTCGTCGCCATGCGCCTTCGCGGCAAGCACCGCCCTGACTACACCCCCCACGTGGACTGCGGCGACTATGTCGTCATCGTCAACGCGAGCAAGGTGAAGTTCACCGGCAAGAAGCTGACCCAGAAGACCTACTACTGGCACACCGGCTATCCCGGCGGCATCAAGGAGCGCACTGCGGACAAGATCCTCGGCGGCAAGTTCCCCGAACGCATCCTGGAGAAGGCGGTCGAGCGGATGCTGCCCAAGGAAAGCCCCCTGGCGCGCAAGCAGATGACGCACCTGCGCATCTTCAACGGCCCTGAGCACGAGCATCAGGCCCAGCAACCTGAAACCATCGCGTTCGCCGAAATGAACGCCAAGAACGTGCGGGCCCAATAGTCATGACCGACGTCACGAACGAAACCGCCGCACCGACCGGCTTTGACGCCCTGAAGGCGATGTCGACAGATGGTCTTTCCGAGGGCCACGCGCCTGCGGAACCCCAGATCGACTCCCTCGGTCGCGCCTACGCCACCGGCAAGCGCAAGAACGCCATCGCCAAGGTCTGGATCAAGCCGGGCTCGGGCAAGATCACCATCATCGGCGGCGACGCCAAGCGAGCGGCGGTTCTGAAGACCCGCCGCAACCGCGCCCAGAACGACGACGCCAAGGGCGCCGTGAAGGCGGGCGACGTGCAGGCAGGCAAGGAAAGGGACATCACCGTCTATTTCGCCCGTCCGGTGCTGCGCATGATGATCGAACAGCCGCTGATGATCGCTGATCGCCGCACCCAGTTCGATGTGCTGGTTCGCGTTGAAGGCTCGGGCCTATCGGGTCAGGCCGGGGCGATCCGCCACGGCATTTCCAAGGCGCTCACCTATTATGAGCCCGGCCTCCGCGCCGTCCTGAAGCCGCACGGCTTCCTGACGCGCGACAGCCGCGTGGTCGAACGCAAGAAGTACGGCAAGGCCAAGGCCCGCCGCAGCTTCCAGTTCTCGAAGCGCTAACTTCGCTTCACTGCGAGGATTTCAGGGCGTTTCGGGCAACCGAAGCGCCCTTTTTCTTTGGAGATTCCAATGCTCCCCAAGGTGTTCATCGACGGCGAGGCGGGGACGACGGGCCTGCAAATCCGCCAGCAGCTTGAAGGTCGGCGCGACCTCCAGCTCGTCTCCATCGATCCAGACAAGCGCAAGGACGCCGCCGCCCGCAAGGCGATGCTGAACGATGCGGATACAGTGATCCTGTGCCTGCCGGACGAGGCGGCGCGGGGGGCTGTGGCGCTGATCGACAATCCTGAGGTTAAGGTGATCGACGCCTCCACCGCGCACCGCATCGCGCCGAGCTGGGTGTTCGGCTTCCCGGAACTAGCGCCCGGCCAGCGCGAGGCGGTGGCGAAGGCCAAGCGCGTCTCCAATCCCGGTTGCTATTCCACCGGCGCCATCGCCATCCTGCGGCCCTTGGTGGACGCCGGGATCGTGCCAGTGGACTGGCCCGTCACCATCAATGCGGTCTCCGGCTACACAGGGGGCGGCAAGCTAATGATCGCCGAGTTCGAGGACGAAACCTCCCCCGCGTTCACCCGCGTTCCCTACCGTCTCTACGCCAACACGCTCGAGCACAAGCACGTGCCGGAGATCGCACTGCGTTCCGGGCTGACCCATCGCCCGCTGTTCGCTCCCTCGGTCGGTCGCTACGCCCAGGGAATGCTAGTGGAAGTTCCGTTGCAACTCTGGGCGCTGCCCGGCGCGCCAACCTTGGCGCAGGTGCACGCTGCCTTGGCGGAGCGCTATGTGGGCGAGCCGTTCCTATCGGTGGCGAGTATGGAGGAGGCGGGGGCGGTCAAGACGCTGAGCCCCGAAGGCCTAAACGGCTCCAATCAGCTCAAACTCTACGTCTTCGGCAACGAGACCGAGGGCCAGGCCCGCCTCGTCGCCTTGCTCGACAACCTTGGCAAGGGCGCATCCGGCGCAGCGGTGCAAAACCTGAACCTGATGCTGGGAATGGAGGAGCGGGCGGGGCTTTAGGAAAGGAGTTGCACCATCGGCGCACCTGCTCTGGCGAATGACCTGTCAAAAGTCATGAGTGATCGACAGCCGACGCGGAGTGCTTCGGAAAGGACGCAACCATCCGCGAAGTCGCCGCCTCGCTCCAGCATATCGAGGCCCGCAGCGATGGCTAACCTATCAGCCTTTACCCTGTATGGCGCCGTGACAGCGCGTATGGCTTGAGCAATGTCGGCTGACGGATAGCGAAAACTTCTCGCTAAGACCCAGGCTAGTTCGCAAAGCACCGGAATCGAGATGAAGAGTTCGGTATCGCTCTCAAGAAGCTTGGTTGCGGCGACGGCTTGATCCGCATGGTCAAGGGTCAAGTAGCGCACGAGGACATTGGTATCGACGGCGACTGTCAAGAAACTTCGCCAGCCCAGCCCGCCTCAACCGCGTCCTGTATCTCTTCCAGCGAAACCGCCCTTTGGTCCGGACGAAACAGCATTCCCCGAGCCTTTCTTATATCGGGCCCAGCGTCCGCCAGGGGAGCGATCTCCAGATTGCCGTTTGGCAGGAACTCGGCCGACACCTTCTGACCCGGCTGGATTCCCAGCCGTTTCAGGATTTCCTGTTTCAGCGTGATCTGGCCCTTGGCGGTGACGGTGAGCGTGGTCATGGGCAGAAAGTAAGGCAACTGGCGCCTTACTTCAACCCGCCGACTTCACCTTCACATATCGCCCCGGTGCGTCTTCGATGGGCTTCAGCGGGCCCTTGGCGGGGTCGCGGGCGGGGACGTCCTTGCCGGACTTGCCGGCGAGCCACTTGTCCCAGTGCGGCCACCACGAGCCTGGCGCCTCAACCGCCCCGGTCAGCCATTCGTCGACGGCGGTGGGCAGCGCCGCGTTGGTCCAGTGCTGGTATTTCTTGGCGTCCGGGTGGTTGATCACCCCGGCGATATGGCCAGACCCTGCCATGGTGAAGGTGGTCGATCCACCAAACAGCTTTGCGCCGCGATAGACCGAGCGCAGAGGGGCGATGTGGTCTTCCTTTGAAGACTGCACATAGACAGGGATTGTCACCTTGCCGAGGTCGAGCAGGGTATTGTCCAGCGTCAATGTGCCCAGCGCCAGCCGGTTGTCCTTATAGAAATCGCGCAGATAGCTCATGTGCAGGGCGCGGGGCATCCGGGTCTGGTCCGAGTTCCAGAACAGAAGATCGAACGCTGCGGGCTCCTTTCCCATCAGGTAGTTGGAGACGAAGAACGACCAGATCAGATCGTTCGCCCGCAGCATATTGAAGGTCTCGGCCATGGCGCCGGAGGGAAGCACGCCCCCTGCAGCGTCCATCCGCTTGTCCAAGTCTGCCAACCATTCTTCGTTGGTGAAGAGCAGCAGGTCCCCGGCTTCGGTGAAGTCCTGTTGGGCGGCGAAGAAGGTGGCGGCCCCGATCCGCTTGTCGCCCTTGGCCGCCATATGGGCCAGGGCGCAGGAGAGGAGCGTGCCGCCTATGCAATAGCCCACGGCGTTGGCGCGCTCGGCGCCGGTCTGCTTCAGCACCTGCTCGACCGCCGCATAAACCCCGCCGAACATATAATCCTCAATGGTTTTGGTCGCCATCGACTGGTCCGGGTTGACCCAGGAGGCGACGAACACCGTGTAGCCCTGCGCCGTCAGCCAGCGGATCATCGAGTTCTCGGGCCGCAGGTCCATGATGTAGTATTTGTTGATCCAGGGCGGGAAGATCAGCAGCGGGATCTCGTGCACCTTGTCCGTCGAGGGCGCGAATTGCAGAAGTTGCAGGGTGCCGTTCTCAAACACCACCTTGCCCGGGGCGGTGGCGATGTTCTCCCCTACCTTGAAGCGCTCCGCATCGGTCTGGCTGATGGCCAGTTGCCCGCCGCCGCGTTCCAGGTCGGCTGCGAACTTCTCCGCGCCCCTGAGCAGGCTCTCGCCGTTGGAAGCCATCGCTTCTCGCAGAGCCGCTGGGTTGGTGGCGAGGAAATTAGACGGCGAAAACGCGTCGGTGAGCATCTTGGTGAAGAACTCGACCCGCCGCTTGGTCAGGGGCTCCACCCCCTCCACCTCGCCCACCAGCCCGTTCAGCCAGTTGGAGGTGAGAAGGTAGGATTGCTTCATCATGTCGAAGACCGGATTGGCGCTCCAGTCCGGGTCGTTGAAGCGCTTGTCGCCCTTGGCGGGACCGACGACCGGCACGGCCTCCTCGCCCAGCGCCCGCTGCGAAGCGGTCTTCCACAGGTTCATGTAGCCTTCAAACAACGCCCCCTGCGCCTGCATCAGCTTTTGCGGATTGGAGGCCAGCTTTGCGGCGACTTCGGTCAGGGCCGGGCCCACGTGAAAGGGGTCGGGCGCGCCGCCCGAGCTTGCATCGCCCTGTTTCAACATGGCGCCCGTCACAGCCCCCTGCGCTGTCAGGGCGGCGCGCGCCAGGTTGACGGAAAGCTTTTCAAGTCCCTCCCGCTGCGCCGTTGTCAGCGTACCGATGGGGTCCGCAGCGGCTGATTGTGGCGAAGAAGGCGGCGGCGCTGCCTCAGGCCGGGCCTGAGCGGGTTTTGCCGCCGCCGATCTTGCAGCGGATGGCTTCAGCGCAGCTTTCGACTTCACCCTTGGCGAAACAACGGGGGGTTTCACGACGGGCGATGCCGCCTTTTCAGTCGCCTTGGGTTTGTTCTTCGCGCCCTTGGGGCGACCCGGCCTGCGCTTTACGGGCTCTTCCACCGAGGGCGCCGTCCTCGCCTTTGTCTGCGTGCGCTTCAGCGTAGTTTCGGCTTTGCCTTTCAGGCGGGCCTTCGGGGCCGGGGTCGCCGGTTTGCGGGCCATTGTCGTCTCCGTGGCGTCATGGGCGTGCGGACTGCCGCCGCCGCCCTTTCCTAGTTGAGCCGATCATCGCATAAGAGCGCCAATTGGCAGCACCGTTGTCGCGAAAAAAAGCGGCGAGGACAAAGGAGCGAACATGGCGCGCGCGGAACGGTTCAAGGCTCGGCCCGGATTTGTGGGAACGATGGACCAGACCGCTATCGCGCTCGCCGCCGCCGCCGTCGCCGTCGCAGGGACCCTGGGCGGATGCGCGGACCTGAAGGCCGCGACCAATCTTCGCCCGCTGGCGGTCAACCCGTCCTCGCCCGTGGCGGAGGAGGTCGAGGCGGCCAGCAGAACCCCCGCGCCGATCCCCAGTTTCGCCAGCATTCCGCCCAAGCCCACGGATGTTCGTCCTGCGGGGGCCTACAAAACGGCAGTGACCGAGGTGGTGAGCGAGCGGCGCACCTTTAACCAATGGATCGCCGCCAATCCTCCCGTAATCGAAAACACGGAAGCCTATGCCGCAGCACAGCGCGCAAAGCTCGCGAGCCAGGCGCCGGTCGCGCCCGCGCGACAGGCCGAAGCAGACGCCTTCGCCCAGAAGCTGCGCGATTCGGCCAAAACGCCGCCCCGCAAGCCGAACTAGGGGCGATCAGTGACTGATTTTCACAAGATCCGAAGATTGCCTCCCTATGTCTTCGAGGAGGTGAACCGGCTGAAGGCTCGCCTGCGCGCCACCGGCGTCGACATCATCGACTTCGGCATGGGCAACCCGGATATGCCGACGCCCAAGCACATCGTCGACAAGCTGATCGAGACGGCGCGCGACCCCAAGTCTGGCCGGTATTCGGCTTCCAGGGGGATCATCGGCCTGCGAAAGGCGATGGCGGGCTATTACAAGCGCCGTTTCGGGGTGATGCTGAACCCGGAGACCGAGGTGGTCGCGACGCTGGGCTCCAAAGAGGGCTTCGCCAACCTGGCTCAGGCCCTGACCGCGCCCGGCGATACCGTGATCTGCCCCAACCCCGCTTACCCGATCCACGCCTATGGCTTCATCATGGCGGGGGGGGTAATCCGCCACGTTCCGGCGCTGACACCTGAGGACTACCTCTCTGGCATCTCGCGGGCGGTAAAGCATTCCGCGCCGCCGCCCAGCGTCCTGATCGTCTCCTATCCGTCCAATCCGACGGCGCAATCGGTCGATCTGGATTTCTACAAGGAGATCGTCCGGCTGGCGAAACAGCATGACCTTCTGGTCCTGTCCGACGTGGCCTATTCGGAGATCTATTTCGACGACAATCCGCCACCCTCGATCCTGCAGGTGGACGGGGCGAAAGATATCGCGGTGGAGATCAACTCCATGTCCAAGACCTACGCCATGGCGGGGTGGCGTGTCGGTATGGTGGTGGGCAATGAGCGTATGTGCGCGGCGCTGGCGCGGGTGAAGTCCTATCTCGACTACGGCAATTTCACCCCAATCCAGGTGGCGGCGGCGGCGGCGCTGAACGGACCACAGGAATGCGTTTCCGAAATCCGGGGCATCTACAAATCGCGGCGCGACGTCCTGATCTCGTCGATGAAGCGCGCCGGCTGGGACATTCCCACGCCCCCCGCCTCAATGTTCGCCTGGACGCCCCTGCCTGAACCGTACCGCGAGATCGGGTCACTGGCCTTCTCCAAGCTGCTGATGGAGCACGCGGGGGTGGCGGTGGCGCCGGGCGCAGGCTTCGGTGAATACGGAGAAGGATTCGTGCGGATTGGCCTCGTGGAGAATGAGCACCGCATCCGCCAGGCCGCCCGCAATGTGAAGAAGTTCCTCGACCAGTCGGGGCAAATCCTCTCGACCTATCGAGACCAGACCGCCGAGGCGACCCGATGAGCGCCCCCGCCGGTTCACGCGAATGGCGTATCGGCGTCGCGGGCCTCGGCAGCGTTGGCGCTTCCCTCGTAAAGGCGCTGGCGGCCCGGCCTGACTTCGCCCCCGGCGGCGATACGGTGCGGATCGTTGCGGTTTCAGCGCGAGACGAGCGCCGTGACCGGAACGTGGATCTTAAGAGCTACCAATGGTTCGACGATCCCGTCGCCCTGGCGAGTGCGCCTGACGTGGATGTGCTGGTCGAGCTGATCGGCGGAGCGGAAGGTCCCGCCCGTTCGGCGGTGGAAGCCGCGCTCAAGGCAGGCAAGCCCGTCGTCACCGCCAACAAGGCGCTCATGGCCACGCACGGGCACGCACTGGCGCGAATGGCCGAAGATAAGGGCGTCGGCCTGCATTTCGAAGCGGCTGTCATGGGCGGAGTGCCTGCCGTGAAGCTGGTGCGCGAAGGGCTGCTGGGTGAACAGATCGCCAGTATCGACGGCATCCTCAACGGCACCTGCAACTTCATCCTAAGCGAGATGGAGAGCACCGAACGCAGCTTCGGCGAGGTGCTCGCCGAGGCGCAGCGGCTTGGCTACGCCGAGGCCGATCCGACCACCGACGTGGGCGGGTTCGACGCCGGGCACAAGATCGCTATCCTGGCCGCGCTGGCGTTTGGCGGGACCCCTAATATTGCCGCCGCCGAGATCGAAGGCATTGCAGGGGTGGAGCTTCTCGATATCCGTCTGGCCCGAGACCTCGGTTATCGGATCAAGTTGATCGCCTCGGCGGTGGGGGGAGAGACCGGCGCGAGCGTGCGGGTAAACCCGGCGCTGGTTCCCCTGAACCACCCCCTCGCGCAGGCGGGAGGAGCGCTCAACGCCCTGTTCATCGGCGGCGGGCGCATCGGTCAGATTTACCTGCAAGGTCCGGGCGCTGGAGGCGAGCCAACGGCGGCGGCGGTTGTCGCCGATCTCTGCGACCTGATGACCGGCGCAAAACGGCCAGTGTTCGGACGACCCGCCGCCACGCTCTCTCCCCTCCCGGCGCTGGATCGCGGCAGCCAGCGCGGCAAGGCGTTCGTTCGGGTGATGGTGCGCGATGTTCCCGGCACGATCGCGGCGGTCTCCGAAGCCCTCGCCAAGGCGGGGGTTTCGATTGACAGCTTCCTTCAGCGGTCGGTTCAGGATACGGGACACGTCCCTATCGTACTGATCACCCATGCGGCGAGCGACGGCGCCATCAGGGACGCGCTGGACCACATAGCCGCCCTTTCGACCGTGGTCGAGCCGCCGCGCATGATCCGGGTCGCCGCGATCTGAAGGCGCTCTGCCCGAATCGGAACAGAATAAGAGTGCTGGAGAAAACCCCCAATGAGCGCCGATACCTTCAAGTTTGAGCAGGACCTCGCCATGGACGCCGTCCGCGTCACCGAGGCGGCGGCCATCGCTGCGGCGCGTCTGGTCGGGCATGGCGACGAAAAGGCGGCGGATCAGGTAGCGGTGGACGCCATGCGAACGGCGCTGAACCTTCTACCCATCGACGGCAAGATCGTCATCGGCGAAGGAGAACGCGACGAAGCGCCCATGCTCTACATCGGCGAAAAGGTGGGCACAGGCAAAGGCCCGCGCATCGACATCGCTCTCGATCCCCTTGAAGGCACGACCCTTACCGCCAAGGCCATGGCCAACGCCTGCGCCGTGATGGCCTTTGCCCCTGGCGGCGGAATGCTGCACGCGCCCGACACCTACATGGACAAGATCGCCATCGGGCCGGGCTATGCAGCCGGGCTGGTGAACCTCGACGCTTCTCCCGCCGACAATGTGAGGGCGCTGGCCAAGGCCAAGGGCTGTAAGCCGGAGGAGATCACCGTTTGCGTGCTCGACCGTCCCCGCCACGACAAGATCATCTCCAGCCTGCGTTCGGTCGGCGCGCGCGTTTACTTGATCACGGACGGCGACGTGGCAGGGGTGATCAACACCACCGATCCCGAGACTGGCGTCGACCTCTACATCGGCCAGGGCGGGGCGCCGGAGGGTGTGCTGGCCTGCGCAGCGCTGAAGTGCGTGGGTGGCCAGTTTCAGGCGCGGCTCGTCTTCCGCAACGAGGACGAGAAGGCCCGCGCCCGTCGCCTCGGCTTTGGCGACGACCAGTTTGGACGGAAGTTCAATCTGGATGAGCTGGTGAAGGGCGACGCCATCTTCTCCGCCACCGGCGTCACTGACGGCGCCTTGCTCGGGGGCGTGAAGATCCGCGACGGCTTCGTTCACACTCACACACTGGTGATGAACTCGGCCACGGGCGAGGTCCGCAACATCCACATGAAACGCCCGGTCTGACCAATGGCGGACGGCGCAGCACCGCCCGTCCCTGATCTGAATGTCGCTCAAGCGGACGCCTTTCTCGGCGTTGAACGCTCGATCACCGGGCGGCGCTGGCGGATGCGACCCACCGATCCCGCCCTGGTTCGCTCTCACCAGCTTCGCCACGGCTTGTCCGAGCCCTTGGCCCGGGCGCTGGCAGCGCGCGGCGTCTCGGAACTTGAGGCGCCGGATTATCTGGCCCCGACGCTGAAGGCGCTGTTTCCCGATCCCTCCTCTTTCGCCGACATGGATAAGGCGGCGACCATTCTCGTCGATGCGGCGGTGGACGGGCGAAAGGTGGCGATCTTCGCCGACTACGATGTGGACGGAGCCACGAGCGCCGCGCTTCTTGTCCGCTGGTTCCGGGCCATGGGACGCGAGGCCGCGATCTACGTGCCTGACCGTATGACGGAGGGGTATGGGCCAAGTGTACAGGCGTTTCAGCGTTTGAAGGCCGAGGGGGCCGATCTTGTCATTACCGTGGATTGCGGCGCTGCGGCCCACGACGCCCTGCGCGCCGCTGCCGACATGGCTCTGCCCGTGGTGGTGGTCGATCACCATCTGATGCGCGATGGCGAGGCCCCGCCAGCCGCCGCGCTGGTCAATCCCAACCGGCCCGACTGTACATCGGGGCAAGGCGTGCTGGCGGCGGCGGGCGTCACCTTTGTCCTGCTGGCCGCCCTGAACCGCGAAGCGCGGAGGAGGGGGCTGTTCGCGGATCGCCCGGAGCCTCCCATTCGCGGTTGGCTTGATCTGGCGGCGCTCGGAGCGGTCTGTGATGTGACCCAGCTCGTCGGCTTCAACCGCGCCCTGACTTCGCAGGGGCTCAAGGTGATGTCGGACTGGGCCAACCCGGGCCTGAAGGCGCTGATGGAGGTCGCGGGGGCCAAGGGACCGGCGGGGGTCTTTCACGCAGGTTTCGTGCTCGGGCCCCGGATCAACGCGGGCGGCCGGATCGGGCGATCCGATCTTGGCGCGCGGCTGCTTTCGACCGAGGATGCGGACGAGGCCATGGTGTTGGCGCTGGAACTCGACGCCCTGAACGTCGCTCGAAAGGACGTGGAGCGCGAAGCCTTTGAGGAAGCCGTGCGGCGGATCGAGCAGGGCGGCAATCTCGATCCCGCCGCGCCGGTGCTGGTGGTGGCGGGGGAAGACTGGCATCCCGGCGTGGTGGGCATCGTCGCCGGGCGGCTGCGCGAACGCTATCGCCGCCCGGCCGTGGTGATCGGCATCGACCCGGTGACTCGGATCGGCAAAGGGTCGGGCCGCTCCTCACCGGGCGTGAATCTCGGCCGGGCGATCCAGGCCGCCTATGACGCGGGCCTGCTCCGCGCCGGGGGAGGTCACGCTATGGCGGCGGGCCTTACCATCGACGCGGACGCCATTCCGGAACTTCGCGCCTTCCTGACCGAGCGTTTGTCCCAGGAAACAACGGAGGCGCTCGCCGCCGACGCGCTGGAGATCGACGCCCTCGCCGCGCCGGGCGGGGCAGGGCGGGCCCTATGGGAAGACTTTCAGCGGCTGGCGCCCTTCGGTCCCGGCGCGCCCGAGCCTCTGTTCGCTGTCGCCAATGTGCGCGCGGAGACGGCGCAGGTGATGCGCGGCGGTCACGTACGCTGCCAGCTTATCGATCAGAGCGGCGCGCGGCTGAAAGGGATGGCCTGGCGTTCCGAAGATACGCCACTTGGCCGTCGCCTCCTTGCCGGAGGCGGTGCGGTGCACGTGGTGGGGCGCCTGAAGCCGGACGACTGGCAGGGACGCGCAGGCGTCGAACTGGAAATCGAGGATTTGGCCGATCCGAGAAGTCGTTAGGCGATCATCTGGATGCGACCTAACGCCGCTGATGCGCCATCGCGAAAGGTTGCGGCGGTCGGGCTTGCATCCTGCGGCCAAGGCGCGATATACGCCCCTCTCCGCGCTTAGGTCCCTTCGTCTATCGGTTAGGACACCAGATTTTCATTCTGGGAAGAGGGGTTCGACTCCCCTAGGGACTACCAGCGCCGCTCGCCTTATTGGCGTTTACCGTGCCCTATTTGTCGCCGCGTTAACGATCAGACGCCGCTGACTGGCCGCCTGCCGTGTTTTCCCACATTTCCATTCTGCAATCGTGATATAAGCTTCACCGTCCGCAAGAAGGGGTGCGGGCGAGTGGGGGCCGATGTCTGAATTCGAATACGATAGCGTAGATTCGCACGACGAAGCCGTGCGGATAAGCGGTCGGGTGAAGTGGTTTGACCCCGGTAAAGGGTACGGCTTCATCATACCTGACGATCCGGGCCAGACGGATTTGAAGGATGTGCTCCTGCACGTGACGAGCCTTCGGCATTTTGGACATGAAAATGCGCTTGAGGGATCGGTGATTATTTGCGACGCCGTGCGCCGCCCGAAAGGTTGGCAGGTCTCGACGGTGGTCGAACTTGATGAATCTTCGGCCACGCCTTCGCCTGAGCGCATTCACTCTGATGACGGGGTCCGGGCAATGCGTGCGGATTCCGCACCGCGTCCGGCGAGAGACCACGGCCAGGACAGCCAGCCGCCCCGGCACGCGGCGCTGTCGGCCGGTCCTCTGGAGCGCGCCACGGTCAAATGGTTCAACCGCACCAAGGGCTATGGCTTTGTGATGCGCGAGGGCGAGGCAGGCGATATCTTTGTCCATATCGAGACCCTGCGTCGCTGTGGTCTGGACGATCTGCAACCGGGTGAAACGGTGATGGTGCGCTTCGCCGACGGCCCCAAGGGACTTGTCGTGGCGGAGATTGAAGGGCCTAACTGACTGCAATTCTGGCAGTCAGGGCGGCGAACTTCATGAAGGCTCGGTTTTGGCTGCCAGCGCTGGTCGCCTGCGCATTCGTGGCGACGGCAGGGGCGCAAGCGGCGACACCGGTATACGGGTTTCACATCGTCCATACCTGGCCCCACGACAAGAGCGCCTTCACCGAAGGGCTCTTCTGGCAGGACGGTTTCCTCTATGAGAGTACGGGCCTCGAAGGCCATTCCTTCATCCGCAAGCGGCGGTTGGAGACCGGAGAAGTGCTGCAATCGCGCACGGTGCCGCCCCAGTATTTCGGCGAGGGAATTGTCGCGTGGAAGGATCGGTTGATTGAACTGACCTGGCAGTCGCAGATCGGCTTCGTCTATGACCTGAAGACGCTCGCGCCGTTTTCGGAGTTTCACTATCCGGGGGAAGGTTGGGCGCTGACGCACGACGATCACCGCCTGATCATGAGCGACGGGACCGCCGAGCTTCGCTTTCTCGACCCCGAAACCTTGAAGGAAACCGGACGGGTGAAGGTGACGGACGAGGGCCGACCCGTCGTCGACATCAATGAACTCGAATATGTGCACGGGGAGGTCTTCGCCAACATCTGGCACACCAACAGGATCGCGCGCATCGATCCGAAGTCTGGAAAGGTGGTCGGATGGATCGATCTGACGGGCATCATCAAACCGGCGGAGCTTCCCGATTCGACGGACGCGGTTCTGAACGGCATCGCTTATGACGCCAAGGCCGACCGCCTGTTCGTCACTGGAAAGCTCTGGCCCAAGCTGTTCGAGATTAAACTGGTGCGTAAATCCAGCACCGTTCACGGAACAGACCGGCGCAAGCGTGGCTGACTCACCCGCTCCGCGCTTCCCGCCCGACGGCTTCATCCTGTCGGAGAACCGAGGGCCCTACAGCCTGCACAACGGTCCACATTATCATCACCCGAGTCAGGAGGGCGCTCGGCACGGCTTCCTCGCCCTACCCCGACATTGCAATGGGCTTGGCATTGTCCACGGCGGGATGCTCGCCACCTTCCTGGACGGTCTTCTGGGGCACGCCGTCAGCCGAGCCGCGAAGGCGACCGGCGTCACCATTCACCTGTCGCTGGACTATCTGTCCATGGCCCGCGCCGGGGATTGGATCGAAGGGGAAGCGCGGGTCAACCGGCTGGCCCGTGACGTGGCGTTCGCCGAGGCGCGCGGTTTCGTTGGAGACCGCGACGTGATTCGGGCCACGGCGGTCTTCAAGGTGCTTGAACGCCGGCGCGCCTGAACAAAGGACGCTCCCATTTGCCCCTTACTGCGTTGCCGTGACGAGCGACGCGTGGCAAGAGAGCGCTCCGTAAAACGGAGTGTAGCGCAGCCTGGTAGCGCATCTGGTTTGGGACCAGAGGGTCGCAGGTTCGAATCCTGCCACTCCGACCAACGGTTCTGGAGATTGGCCATGCTCGCGCGCATCTATCGACCGGCCAAGTCGGCCATGCAGGCGGGACTGGCCAAGACCCAAGACTGGGTGCTGGAGTTCGAGCCCGCCTCGGCGCGCACACCCGATCCCCTGACCGGCTGGACCTCTTCGGGCGACATGAACGGCCAGGTGCGGATGCGCTTCGCCACGGAAGCCGAAGCGGTGGACTACGCCCAGCGCCACGGGATCGCCTTTCACCTGCAGGCCCCCAAGACGCCCCGCAAGATCATCAAAGCCTATGCCGACAACTTCGCCGTTCAACGCCGGGCGCCCTGGACCCATTGAGTCTTCGTCACTCACCCCTTGAACCGCGGGTCCAAATGCGCGACCACGCACGCGAAACCGTTTATCGCTTCCACCTCGTTCGCAGGGACCCGCCAGCGCCATGCCCATAGCCAAGGTCAACGGCGTCGAGGTCGAGTTCGAGCAGGGCATGACGGTGCTGCAGGTGGCGGAGCTGGCGGGGGAGGAGATCCCGCGCTTCTGCTATCACGAGCGCCTGTCCATCGCTGGCAACTGCCGGATGTGCCTGGTTGAAGTGAAGCCCGGCCCGCCCAAACCGCAGGCGAGTTGCGCCCTACCCGCCGCCGATAAGCAGGAGATTTTCACCAACACGCCGATGGTGAAGAAGGCCCGCGAGGGGGTGATGGAGTTCCTGCTCATCAACCACCCGCTCGACTGCCCGATCTGCGATCAGGGCGGGGAATGTGACCTGCAGGACGAGGCGCTCGGCTACGGGCGCGACGACAGCCGCTATCTGGAAAACAAGCGCGCCGTCGAAGAGAAGTTTATGGGCCCGCTGATCAAGACAGTGATGACCCGCTGCATCCAGTGCACCCGCTGCGTGCGCTTCGCCACCGAGATCGCGGGCGTGTCGGAGATCGGCATGATCGGGCGCGGCGAGGATGCGGAAATCACCACCTATCTCGAAGGCGCGGTCACATCCGAGCTCAGCGGCAACCTCGCCGACATCTGCCCGGTGGGCGCGCTGACCCACAAGCCGTGGGCCTTCAACTACCGCCCCTGGGAGTTGAAGAAGACCGAGAGCATCGACGTGATGGATGCGGTGGGCTCGGCGATCCGGGTGGATGCGCGGGGGGCGGAGGTGATGCGCATTCTTCCGCGCGTCAATGAGGAGATCAACGAGGAGTGGATCTCCGACAAGACCCGCTATGCCGTCGATGGCCTGATGCGCCAGCGGTTGGATCGGCCCTATGTGCGGGTGGCTGGCAAGCTGGTGGAAGCCAGCTGGGCGCAGGCGTTTGCGGCCGTCGCCAGCAAGATCAAAAGCGCCAAGCCTGAGCGCATCGGCGTGATCGCGGGCGATCTCTCCGCCGCCGAGGAGATGAAGGCGGCAATGGACCTCTTCACCTCGCTAGGGGTGACGAACCTCGACTGCCGCCAGGACGGTTCGGCGCTTCATCCAAAGTATGGCCGCGAGAGCTACCTCTTCAACTCCACCATCATGGGGATCGAGGAGGCGGACGCGATCATGTTGATCGGCTGCAATCCCCGCCTTGATGCGCCGCTGGTCAATGCCCGTATCCGCAAGCGCTGGGTGCGGGGCGATGTGCTGATCGGCGTGATCGGCGAACAGGTCGATCTTTCGTATAGCTACAACTACCTCGGCGCGGGCGCCGACAGCCTCGCCAAGTTCGCCGACCACGCGCCTCCCTCCAAGAAAGCCCCGATGATCATCGTGGGCGAGGCGGCGTTGCGCGGCCCGGATGGCGCGGCGGTGCTGGCGCTGGCGGCCAAGGCGGCGGGCTCCATGGGTTTGGTGCGCGAGGGCTGGAACGGCTTCAACGTGCTGCATACCGCCGCCGCGCGAGTCGGCGGCCTCGACATGGGCTTCGTGCCCGGGAAAGGCGGCAAGACCGCTCCGGAAATGGTGGCGAAGGGCGCGCTAGACGTGCTGGTCCTGCTAGGCGCCGACGAGATTGATACCTCGGCGTCAGACGCCTTTGTGATCTATCTCGGCAGCCACGGAGATGCGGGCGCGCACCGGGCGGACGTGATCCTGCCGGGCGCTGCCTACACCGAAAAAGACGGGCTCTACGTCAACACCGAAGGGCGGGTGCAGATGGCCCAGCGCGCGGTCTTCCCCAAGGGCGAGGCGCGAGAGGACTGGGCGGTGCTGCGGGCGCTGTCTGAACAGGTGGGTGCGCGGCTGCCCTACGATACGCTGGAGCAGCTTCGCGCAAAGCTGATGGGCGATCATCCGACCTTCGGCCAGATCGACTATGCGCCGGGCGCGGCGACCGCGGCGAGCTTCGACCTTTCCAAGGTGGGGAAGGCCGGGAAAGCCTCCGACGCGCCATTCAAGAACGCCGCTCCCGACTTCTACCTCACCAACCCCATCGCGCGATCCAGCGTCACCATGGCCGAATGCTCGGCCTTGCACGCTGCCAAGCGTGTCCCGATGGCGGCGGAGTAGCCGATGGATTGGCTCAACGGCTCAAACCCGGTCGGATGGACGGTGCTTACCGTTGTCCAGATACTCTTTATCTCAGTCGTCCTTTTGATCGCCATTGCCTTTGTCCTCCTGGCTGACCGGAAAATCTGGGCGGGGGTTCAGCTTCGCAAGGGTCCCAACGTCGTCGGTCCGTTCGGCCTGTTGCAGACCTTCGCCGACCTGATGAAGTTCTGCCTGAAGGAGATCATCATCCCGGCGGGGGCGGACAAGATCGTCTTCCTCTTCGCGCCCATCCTGTCGACGGTCCTGGCGCTGGGCGCCTGGGCGGTCATCCCGTTCGGTCCGGGATGGATGGTCAGCAACATCAACGTTGGCGTGCTCTACCTGTTCGCGGTCTCCTCCCTCGGTGTCTACGGCATCATCATGGGCGGCTGGGCGTCGAACTCGAAATACCCCTTCCTCGGTGGACTTCGCTCGGCGGCTCAGATGGTGAGCTATGAGGTCTCCATCGGCTTCATCATCATCACGGTGATCCTGCTCTCGGGCTCGATGAGCCTGACCACCATCGTGGAGAAACAGGGCGGAGGCTTCTGGAACTGGAACGTGCTGGGCGGCAACGGCCTAGTCGGTTTGCCCGCGGCGCTGGTCATGTTCCCGATGATGGTGATGTTCTTCATCTCGGCGTTGGCGGAGACCAATCGCCCGCCGTTCGACCTGCCCGAAGCCGAAAGCGAGCTGGTGGCAGGGTATCAGGTGGAGTATTCGGCCACGCCGTTCCTGCTCTTCTTCCTCGCCGAATACGTCAACATCGTCCTGATGTGCGCGATGATGTCGATCCTCTTTTTCGGCGGATGGCAGGCTCCCTGGCCGACGCCGTATCTGGCCCACTGGCCCGCGACGCTGGCGAGCCTGCACGGCTTTGTCATGATGCTGACCAAGACCCTATTCTGGTTCTTCATGTTCTCCATGGTGAAGGCCATCGTGCCCCGCTATCGCTACGACCAGTTGATGCGGCTGGGGTGGAAGATCTTCCTGCCCACCAGCCTCGCCGCTGTGGTGGTCGTGGCGGCGTGGCGGGTGTTTGGGCCGGTCGCATGATAGTGGCCTTGGTCCTAGCTGCGATCCAGTCTCCAGTGTCAAAACCGATTATCCAGGCGCCTGAATGCGAGCGCATCATCGAGCAGAAAAAGTGCGAAAAAGAACTGCCGCTAAATGGCTTTTTCTGTTTGTGGGTAAATAAGCAATGTGTGACGCACGACACCCAGCCCATTTTGACCGCGCATGGGGTTGTGCCCAGAATTAGCAAAGCAGAGGGTCACTGATGTCCTTCATGTCCCGCATCACCCAGGCCGCCAAGGGCGCCATGCTGGCGGACTTCACCGGCGCCTTCTTCCTCTCTCTGCGCCAGATGGGACGGCCCAAGGCGACCATCATGTATCCGTTCGAGAAGGGCCCGCTGTCGCCGCGCTTCCGGGGGGAACACGTGCTTCGGCGCTATCCCAACGGGGAGGAGCGGTGCATCGCCTGCAAGCTCTGCGAGGCGATCTGCCCGGCCCAGGCCATCACCATCGAGGCGGAACCCCGCGCCGACGGTTCGCGCCGCACCACACGCTATGATATCGACATGGTGAAGTGCATCTACTGCGGCCTGTGCCAGGAAGCCTGCCCGGTGGACGCCATTGTCGAGGGGCCGAACTTCGAGTTCGCCACCGAGACCCGCGAGGAACTCTACTACGACAAGGAACGCCTGCTCGCCAACGGCGACCGCTGGGAGCGCGAGATCGCAAAATGTCTGGAGATGGACGCGCCGTATCGGTAAGAGGGGCGCGGATTCGTAGGGGTTTCTAACCGCCCTTCCTTCCGTCACCCTCGGGCTTGTCCCGAGGGTCCACAGCGCAGCCCGCGCCGTGATCGGAGAGGGGGCGCCCCGACCGTGGATCCTCGGGACAAGCCCGAGGATGACGGGCTTTTTGAAATCTCGGGCTTCGGCCACGGAGGGCTGGATTAGTTCATGGACGTTGCGGCCATCGCCTTTTACGCGCTGTCGACGATCTCAATCGTGTCGGCGCTCATGGTCGTTACAGCGCGAAATCCGGTGCACTCGGTCCTGTTCCTGATCCTCAGCTTCTTTACCGCAGCGGGGCTGTTCGTTCTGCTGGGCGCCGAGTTTCTGGCGATGCTCCTGGTGGTGGTTTACGTCGGCGCGGTGGCGGTGCTTTTCCTGTTCGTTGTCATGATGCTGGACGTGGACTTCGGCTCGTTACGCGAGGGCTTCGTGCGCTACCTGCCCGTCGGCGGGGTAGTCGCGGCCTTCCTGCTCGGCGAGATGGTGCTGGTAGCGACGGCCGTTGCTCAAAGGGGCGCGAAGCCCGGCCCGGCCTACGCCTCCAACATCACCAATACCGAGACCATCGGTCGGGTGCTCTATACCGACTACATCTATTTCTTCCAGGCGGCGGGGCTGGTTCTGCTGGTGGCCATGATCGGGGCCATCGTGCTGACCCTGCGCCACAAGCCCGGCGTCAAGCGCCAGGACATCGCCGCCCAGACCGCCCGCACCGAAGCGGCGGGCCTTCGCATCATGCAGCCGAAGACCGGCGAGGGGATTTCCGAGTGACCTCCATCGGCCTGCCCCACTACCTGACCGTCGCGGCGATCCTGTTTACCATCGGCGTGTTCGGCATCTTCGTGAACCGGCGCAACATCATCGTCATCCTGATGGCGATCGAGCTGATCCTTCTGGCCGTGAACATCAACCTCGTGGCCTTTTCCAGTTTCCTGCACAACGTGACGGGGCAGATCTTCGCCATGTTCGTCCTCACCGTGGCAGCCGCGGAGGCGGCGGTAGGGCTGGCGATTCTCGTCACCTTCTTCCGCAACCGCGGCGATATCGAAGTCGACCAAGCCAATATGATGAAGGGCTGACCGGGTGGTGAACCTCGTCCTCATCGCCTTCGTTTTCGGCCCGCTGGCCGGCGCCCTGATCGCGGGCCTGTTCGGACGGCGCATCGGCGACAAGGCCTCCATGGCCGTGACCACGGGACTGCTGTTCCTGTCGTGCGCCATCGCCTGGATTAGCTTCTACGAAGTGATCTGGGGAAGCTGGCGCGGACATTTCGTGATCGAGCTTTTGCCCTTCATCAATGTGGGGGACTTCCAGTCCACCTGGTCGATCCGAATCGACAGCCTGTCGGCGGTGATGGGCGTCGTCGTCACCACCGTCTCTGCGCTCGTGCACCTTTATAGCTGGGGCTATATGGCGGACGACTCCTCCAAGCCCCGCTTCTTCGCCTACCTGTCGCTGTTCACCTTCGCCATGCTGATGCTGGTGACGGCCAACGACTTCATGCAGCTCTTCTTCGGCTGGGAAGGGGTGGGTCTGGCGAGCTATCTTCTGATCGGGTTCTGGTTCCACAAGCCCACCGCCAACGCCGCCGCGATCAAGGCCTTCGTGGTCAACCGGGTGGGTGATTTCGGCTTCGCGCTGGGCATCATGACCATTTTCTGGATGTTCCACACCATCCGCTTCCCCGAAATATTCCCCCTGATCGCGGCCAAGGCGGGCACGACCTGGCATTTCGTGGGATGGGATTTCTCGGCGCTCGATCTGGCGGGCGTCTTCCTGTTCGTGGGCGCCATGGGCAAGTCGGCACAGTTTTTCCTGCACACCTGGCTGCCCGACGCCATGGAAGGCCCGACCCCGGTGTCGGCCTTGATCCACGCCGCGACCATGGTGACAGCGGGCGTCTATATGGTTTGCCTCCTGTCGCCCCTCTACGAATACGCGCCGGTGGGCCGGGACATGATCATCGTCGTTGGGGCCGTGACGTCGCTGTTCGCGGCCACGGTCGCCCTGACTCAGAACGACATCAAGCGTGTGATCGCCTATTCAACCTGCTCTCAGCTTGGCTATATGTTCTTCGCGGCGGGGGTCGGCGCCTATCAGAGCGCCATGTTCCACCTGTTCACCCACGCCTTCTTTAAGGCGCTCTTGTTCCTCGGCGCGGGCAGCGTGATCCACGCCATGCACCATGAGCAGGATATGCGGAAGATGGGCGGCCTGTGGAAGCTGATCCCCGTCACCTTCGCGGTGATGACCATCGGCACCATGGCCATCACCGGCCTTGGCATCCCAGGGGTGGAGCTTGGGTTTGCGGGTTTCTACTCAAAGGATTCCATCCTCAGTGCAGCCTTTACGGCGGGCGGGGCAGGGCAGCCGCTCGGCTATTTCGCCTATGTGGTGGGCACGTTCGTGGCGGGGCTGACGTCCTTTTACTCCTGGCGACTGGCCTTCTTCACCTTCAACGGCCATGCCCGTTGGGGCCACAGCCACGATGACGCCCACGCAACCCATGATCATGTCTCGTCGGCGCAGATCGAAACCCATTCCGAGCCCGACGCGTCGCACGACGATCATGGCGATCACACCCCGCACGAAAGCCCTTGGTCCATGCGGGTTCCATTGCTCGTTCTGGCTCTCGGCGCGGTGGCGGCCGGCTACGTCTTCTTCCCGCAGTTCGTGGGCAAGTGGCAGGAAAGCTTCTGGCGCGGCGCCATCTTCAACGGCGCTCACAACCATGTGCTGGAGGGCGCCGAAGCCGCGCCGCACTGGGTCGGCTGGGCGCCGCTTATCGCCGCCATTCTGGGCCTGCTCGGCGCAGCGTGGATGTATCTGTGGCGCGAAGGCCTGGGCGCGCGTCTCGCGGCTGATGGCGGACCGATCTACGGCTTCCTCTACAACAAGTGGTATTTCGACGAGATCTACGATTTCGTCTTTGTGAAGGGCGCTCGTGCGCTAGGCGATTTCTTCTGGAAGCGCGGCGACCAGAAGACCATCGACGGGCTCGGCCCCAACGGCGTCTCCGCGCTGGCGGCCCTGGTCGGCAGGGGACTCGGCCTCTTGCAGACCGGCTATATCTACACCTACGCCTTTGTCATGCTGCTCGGGGTTGCGGGCCTGTTGAGCTACGCCCTCTGGGCGTGGGTGAAGTGAGGGCGCACCGATGAGCTTCATCCTCTCCGCCATCGTCTTTGCGCCCATTGTTGGCGTGATCGCCATCACCGCCCTGCGCTTCTTCGCCAAGCCTTCGGAGGCGGAAGCGGTCAAGCGCAACTCCCGCTGGATCGCCCTCTGGACCACGCTGGCCACTTTGGCGCTGAGCGTGCTGATGGTGGCCAACTTCGATCCCGCGAACGCGGGGTTCCAGTTCAGCGAGAGCATCCCGTGGTTCTCGGGCGCGCGTTACCAGATGGGTGTGGACGGGATCAGCGTCCTGTTCGTGCTGCTCACCGCCTTCCTGATGCCCCTCTGCATCGCGGCGAGCTGGAACACGATCCAGGACCGGGTCGCGGAATACATGATCGCCTTCCTCTTGCTGGAAGTGCTGATGATCGGCGTCTTCTGCGCCATGGACCTGATCCTGTTCTACATCTTCTTCGAGGGCGGGCTGATCCCGATGTTCCTCATCATCGGCATCTGGGGTGGCAAGAACCGGGTTTATGCGGCCTACAAGTTCTTCCTCTACACGCTTCTCGGCAGTGTGCTGATGCTGGCGGCGATCCTGGTGATGGCGTCGGTCGCCAAGACCACCTCCATACCTGAATTGATGGTCTACAAATTCGCGCCGGGACTACAGACGTGGCTGTGGCTGGCCTTCTTCGCGTCGTTCGCGGTGAAGTTGCCCATGTGGCCGTTCCACACCTGGCTGCCCGACGCCCACGTAGAGGCGCCGACGGCGGGCAGCGTGATCCTGGCCGGCATCCTTCTGAAGCTCGGCGGCTATGGCTTCCTGCGCTTCTCGTTGCCGATGTTCCCCGTCGCCTCGACCCTGTTCACCCCGCTGATCTTCACCCTCAGCGTCATCGCCATCATCTACACCTCGCTGGTAGCCTTCCGTCAGACGGACATCAAGAAGCTGATCGCCTACTCGTCGGTGGCGCACATGGGCTTTGTGACCATGGGCATATTCGCAGGAAATATTTATGGGGTTCAGGGCGCCATTTTCCAGATGATCAGCCATGGGCTGATTTCGGCGGCCCTCTTCCTTTGTGTCGGCGTGATCTACGACCGGATGCACACGCGAGAGATCGCCTTCTACGGCGGGCTGGTGAACCGGATGCCTTGGTATGCGGCGGTGTTCATGCTGTTCACGATGGGGAATGTGGGCTTGCCCGCCACCTCCGGCTTTGTGGGCGAGATACTGACCATGACCGGCCTCTACGGCGCATCGACCTGGGCGGTTCTGTTCGCCACCACGGGGGTGATCCTGTCGGCCGTCTATATGCTGACCTGCTATCGCAAGGTGGTTATGGGTGATCTGGTCAACCCCAAACTCTCCGGCATTACCGATCTCGACTGGCGGGAGGTGGCGATCTTTGCGCCGTTGATCGTAGGCACGCTGGTGCTGGGGATTTACCCGCATCTGGTCCTAGGCGTGACGCAAGCCTCGGCGGAGCGGTTGGTGGACGCCTGGCGCGCGACGGCGGGCGGGTGAGCGCAAAAGCATGACCTTGCCGCTTGAAATCCAGATCGCTGCGTCGGAACTGATCCTGGCCATTGGCGCCCTTGCGCTGCTCATCCTTGGCGCCTTCCGGGGCGACCGTTCCACGGGCCTCGTCTCGCTTCTGGCCGGACTTGTTCTAACCGCCGCCGCCGCGACCGCCGCCTTCAGTCCCATGGGCGTGATCTTCCGGGGCGGGTTCGTCGCCGACGCCGCCTCCGCCTTCGCCAAGGTGTTCATCTACCTGTTCAGCGCCATCGCCATCCTGCTCGGCGAGCGCTGGCTGAGCCGGCTGAAATCGAGCCGTTTCGAGTATCCGGTGCTGGTGATGCTGGCGGCGGTGGGCATGGGGATGATGGTCTCCGCCGGAGACCTGATCTCGCTCTACATCGGCGTCGAATTGCAATCGCTGGCTCTCTACGTGCTCTGCGCCTTCCGCCGCGACGACGCCAAGGCTTCCGAAGCCGCGCTGAAGTATTTCGTGCTGGGCGCGCTTTCCTCCGGCATTCTGCTCTACGGCGCCTCGTTGATCTACGGGTTCGCGGGCTCGACCCGGTTCGCCGATATCTCCCACGCGGTGCACGCAGGGGCGGGGACGGGCGTGATCTTTGGCGTCGTCTTCCTGATCTGCGGCGTGGCCTTCAAGGTTTCCGCCGCCCCCTTCCATATGTGGACGCCTGATGTTTACGAGGGCGCGCCGACCCCGGTGGTGGCCTTCATCTCCGCCGCGCCCAAGCTCGCCGCCATGGTCCTGTTCGCGCGTCTGCTGCTTCAAGCCTTCCCTGACGCCATCGAGCAGTGGCGACAGGTGATCGTGGTCCTCGCCTTCATCTCCATCGCCGTCGGCGCGTTGGCGGGGCTGGTGCAGAAGAACCTGAAGCGGCTTTTGGCCTACTCCTCCATCGCCAACATCGGCTACGCGCTGATCGGGCTGGCCACGGGCGGCCAGAACGGCGTGCAGGCCCTCCTGGTCTTCATGGTGCTCTACATGATCGACGTAACGGGCTTTTTCGCCTGCATGGTCGCCCTGTCGCGCCAGGGTCGGCCCATTGAGCGGTTCGAGGACTTCGCGGGCCTTGCGAAAGAGCAACCGGGCCTGGCGCTGGCGATCACCGGACTCTCATTTTCGGTCATGGGCATCCCGCCCTTCTCCGGCTTCTGGGGCAAGTTCTACATCTTCAAGGCGGCGCTCGCGGGCGGGCTTTGGCCGATCGCGGTGTTCGGGCTGGTGGGAAGCGTGATCGCGGCCTTCTACTACCTGCGTCTGGTCAAGATCATGTGGTTCGACCCCAGCCCCGGCGCCGCCGACCCCGCGCCGGTGGATGCGCGCTGGATCGGCATGGGCTTGGCGCTATTCTCCTCGGGGTTTGTAGTCTTTGCGCTGAACCCGCTGGATCAGGCCGCACGGGCGGCGGCGCGCGCCTTCGGCCTCGGTTAGGTGGACGTTTTCACTCACGGCGACGCGAGCATCCCTATCCTCGCCTTCGAGGAGATCGACTCCACCAACGCCGAAGCCCGCCGCCAAGCGGAAGAGGGCGAGACCGGCCCCCTGTGGATTACCGCCGCGCGCCAGACGGCGGGCAGGGGACGGCGCGGCCGGGCGTGGGACACCTCAACCGGCAACCTCGCCGCTACCCTCCTCATCACCACCGACAAGCCTGCCGCGGAGGCCGCGCAACTCTCCTTCATCGCCGCTTTCGCCATTCGCGATCTGGCGCGCGCCTATGTTCCGGACAGCCTGATCCGCTTCAAATGGCCCAACGATGTGATGGTCGATGGCAAAAAGCTCAGTGGGGTTCTGATCGAGTCCGGGCGCGCCTTTGACCGGCTCTGGCTCGCCGTGGGCATGGGGGTCAACCTCGCCCACGCGCCCGCAAACGTGGAGCGCCCCGCCACATCGTTGGCCGAGCATTTGCGCGGGGACGTCTCCGCGCCGCCCAAGCCAACCGAGGCCCTGAGCGTGCTGTCTGCGGCGTTCGCCGCCCACGCCGCCGCCTGGGTCCATCGCGGCTTTGGGCCTTTCCGGGAAGCATGGATGCGGGGCGCGGCAGGCTTGGGCGAGCCCTGCACCGTGCGGCTGGATCGCGAGACTATTGAGGGTGTTGCGGAAGGGTTGGGCGAAGACGGCGCGCTTCTGCTGCGCCTTGCGGATCACTCGCTCCGGCGGATCACCGCGGGCGATGTCTTCTTCCCCGAACACGCAAAAGCGGGAGCGAGCTGATGCTGCTGGCGATCGAACAGGGCAACACCAACACCATGTTCGCCGTTCACGACGGCGAAACCTGGATCGCCCAGTGGCGCTCGGCCACCGAATCCACCCGCACGGCGGACGAATATGCAGTGTGGCTGAACCAGCTTCTGCAGATGCGCGGACTGGCGCTCAGTGTGCTCGATGGCTGCGTGATCTCCAGCGTCGTGCCGCAATCGATCTTCAACCTCAGGAACCTTGCGCGCCGCTATCTGCACGTCGAACCCCTGGTGATCGGCGAGAACGCCGCGCTGGGCATCCCGGTCCGTATCCTGAAACCCTCCGAGGCGGGCGCCGACCGACTGGTGAACGCCATCGGCGCGCACGCGGTCTATCCGGGCGACCTGATCGTGATCGACTCAGGAACCGCCACCACCCTTGACGTGATCGCCGCCGACGGTGGGTTTGAGGGTGGGGTGATCGCCCCCGGCATCAACCTTTCCATGCAGGCCCTGCACGACGCAGCCGCCAAGCTGCCGCGCGTGGCGATCCAGCGCCCCGAGGGCAATCGCGCCATCGGCACCGACACGGTCAGCGCCATGCAGTCTGGCGTCTTCTGGGGCTACATCGGCCTAATCGAAGGTCTTGTCACCCGCATCAAGGCCGAGTGGGGCAAGCCCATGACGGTGATCGGAACCGGCGGCGTCGCCTCGCTGTTTCAGGGCGCCACCAGCGCCATCGACCACTTCGACCCGGACCTTACAATCCGCGGCCTCCTCGAAATCTGGCGTCGCAACGCCCACTTACCGAAATGAAATGACCAAACTCAAAGCAAACACCCCCTTCGCTCAAGAGGGCGACGAACTCGTTTTCCTGCCTCTCGGCGGATCGAACGAGATCGGCATGAACTTCAACCTCTACGGCTACGGGCCGCCCCATGCGCGCAAGTGGATCGTGGTCGATCTCGGCGTGACGTTCGGAGACCTGACCACGCCCGGCGTCGAAATCATCATGCCGGACCCAAGCTTCATCGAGGAATATGCCGACGACATCATCGGCATCGTGCTGACCCACGCCCACGAGGACCACATCGGGGCGGTGGGCTGGCTCTGGCCGCGACTGCGCGCCCCGCTCTACGCCACGCCGTTTACCGCCTTCCTGCTGCGGGAAAAGCTGCGCGACGCGGGTATCCTCGACGACGTTAGCCTGACCGAAGTGCCGCTATCGGGCAAACTCACGCTTGGACCGTTCGAGCTTGAGCTGATCACCCTAACCCATTCGATTCCCGAGCCTAATGGGGTAGCCATTCGCACCCCGCTCGGCGTCATCCTGCACACCGGCGACTGGAAGATCGACCCAGACCCTCTGCTCGGCGAGGCCACCGATCAGGAAGCGATCATGCGCCTCGGCGACGAGGGTGTGCTGGCCATGGTGTGCGACTCGACCAACGTGTTCGTGGACGGTCGCGCGGGGTCTGAAGCCGACGTGCGCGTCGCCATGACAAAGCTGATCGGCTCGCTCCACGGCAAGGTGGCGGTGGCCTGTTTCGCCTCCAACGTAGCGCGGATGGATACGGCGATCCGGGCGGCGGAAGCCTGCGGGCGTCGCGTCTGCCTGGTCGGACGCTCCATGCACCGGATGGCGGCGGCGGCGCAGTCCATCGGCCTGTTTCAGGGGATCAAGCAGTTCCTCTCCGACTCTGAGGCCAAGTCCATGCCGGACAACGCCATTCTTTACCTTTGCACCGGCAGTCAGGGGGAGCCCCGCGCCGCCCTCTCGCGCATCGCCGAGGGCGATCATCCCCACGTGAAGCTCGGCAAGGGCGACCACTGCGTCTTCTCCTCGCGGGTCATTCCGGGCAACGAGATCGCCATCCGCAACCTCCAGAACAAGCTCGCCGACCGGGGGGTGCGCCTCTACACTGAGCGCGATCATCCCGGCATCCACGTCTCCGGCCACCCGTGCCGCGACGAGCTAAAGGATATGTATCAGTGGGCGCGCCCGCGCATCGCCGTGCCCACCCACGGAGAGCGCCGCCACTTGCAGGAGCACGCCGCCCTGGCCCGCGATCTTCAGGTGCCCGAACAGGTCTCTCCCCGCAACGGCGACATGGTGCGCCTCGCGCCCGGCCGCGCGGTGATCATCGACGAGGTGCGCTCCGGGCGGCTCTATGTGGACGGCGGCATGATGACCGAGGAGAACGCCGAGCCCCTCAAGGAACGTCGCCACATCGCCACCAACGGCATCCTGATCGTCACCGTCGCCATCGACGGCAAGGGTCGGCTGGCGTCGGATATCGAAGTGCGTTCGGTGGGCCTGCCCGGCGACGCCGACGAGCCGCTGGAAGGCCTGCTCGACCGCCTGGCCGAAGCCGCCGAGGACGCCATGAAACGCCTCGACAAGGATGACCGCGACGACGATGACCGGGTGGAACAGGTGGTGGGCCGGGCGCTGAAGAAGCTCAGCCAGCGCATATGGAACCGCCGCCCGGTGGTGGAGACCCTGGTGGTGCGGGTTTAAGACGCGCGCCTCGCTGTCGAGAGGGTTGCGGGACGAGGCGGAGGTCGGCTTTGGGGTTCTGAATGATGCCCGTTTCGGATCCCAAGGCGGACCTCCGGCAAAGGCTGGCTAAGGTTTGCGACTAGCTCAGCGGCACTCTTAGGGACACCCGGATGGTGCGCGGCTCGAATTGATGGAAGTGATAGTCGTCAACCCCGTCGACGGGCTCGCCGCGCAGCCGCGAGGTGTAGAAGTACTGAATCTCGTCGTCTTTGCTATCGAAGATGTTTAGCGCCTCTAGCTTGATCTTGTAGCGCCCGAAATCGTAGTCCAACAACGCGTTGAACAATGTCGCCGTGTTCGACCGGGCCGAGTTGTCTTCAATGAGCGGCGCGGGACCTAGCCTTCGCCCGGTGAATGTCACCGTGGCGTGATCGGTCACCCGCGCTGTCATGCCGCCGGTCAGGACGTATTCGAGCGCATTGGGGATGCGATTTCCGATCACCGGGTGGCCCGTGTAATGCGCATCGGAATAGGCCCCGCTAAAATTGAAATCCAGGCGCGGGTTCGGCGCGTAATCCAACAGGACTTCAACGCCCGTCCGCTGTGTGGCGCCCGTGCTGGCCGTGTCGCCGCCGTCGCCGTTGTAGACGAGCTCGGAATCAAGATGCAGCGTCCACAATGACCCGGTCGCTGTAAATCCACCGCGCGAGAAACGGGCCCCGAGTTCGGCGCCCTGGGACGCCGAGATCAGCGGCACCCGGGTAGCCATATCATTGGTCCCGGGAACGACGGTGATTGTACCGCCGCGAATGTCGTTGGTGTGAAAGCCCTGGCCGGCGTCGGCGTAAAGCTCAAACGACGGGTTGATTTTCCAGGCAGCGGTGAACTTAGGGCTCACCAATACAGAGTTGGTTGTCCCGCTGTTGCGTGGATCGTCTGATCGGACATTCCCGCCTGCGTCGTCCAAACGAAGGCCGGCGGTGATCCGAACCGGTCCAAAGGAGCGCGAGGCGTCTGACCACACAGTTCCCGAATACTCGTTCACCCGGTCTGATCGGACCGTCGAAAGGATTTGACGCTGGTGAGTGTCGTAGAGCGCAACCTTGTTGATATAATCGTCGCGCAGCTCGAACCCCGTACGCAGGGTAAATCCCAGCACCTTCGTGGGCCAAGTCCGCGTGAGCGAGCCGCCGCCGATCCAGCGGTCATCATATTGCTCGAACTGATCGCCATTAATCGGGTCGCGCAGGAAGTAGGTAAAATTGGAAAAGATGCTGAGCGTGTAGCGCTGCAGATAGACATTCGCGTCCCAGCCGTCGTTCTTGGTCCGTTGGGCGGAGACGATGAAACGTGAGGTCTTCGCCCCATCGGTGGGATCAAGCGCGCCGAGACTTGTAATCAGGCCAGCCTGCACCGCGCGCTCAGGAATTTGATCGTTGGCGTGGGTGCGGGCGGCGTAGGCGAGGCCCGTAACGGACCAGTCCCCGACCCCAATGCGGCCGATCAGATCGATCTTGCCGAAATTATCCGGGTGATCGTAAGGACCGCGATAGGTGTCGAACTCCCCGGCCAGGAAGTTGCGCTCGCCGAAGCTTTTGACCACGAGTAGGCGGCCATACCGGTTCTCGCCTGCCGTAGCCTCAATGAACGACGGTGCATGGCTGGTGAAGGTCTGGAACGCAGCGCCGCCCGCGTTCGAGAAGTCGCCCTGGTCGGCGTAGTAGGGGCCCTTACGGTATTTGATCGTTTCGATCAGCTCAGGGATGACGCCGTTGAGGTCAAGATAGCCCTGCCCGTGGGCGTGGGTGCGCAAGTTGAGCGGCGCTCCATCGAATGAGACCGAAAAATCCGTTCCGTGGTCGAGATTGAAACCCCGCAAGAAATACTGGTTGGCCTTCGTTCCGCCCGAGTGCTGGGTCGCGACCATGCCGGGGATCACTTCGACCAACTCACCCGGACGCGTCAGCGGTCGATCGGCGAATTTAGCGAAGGACACTTCCCCCTCGCTAGCCGATACAGAGACGCCGATGCCTTCCTTGCGTTTTCCGAAGACGTAGACCTGGTCGATCTTGTCCGGCTGCGCGGTCGCAATCGGCGCATCGGGAGCGGTCGCGCTCGCCCAACCGACGCATGGCGCGAGCAACGCTCCTGACGCCAGCAAGAGCGCTAGCGAACTAAGGGCATTGGTGGATAGGCCGTATTTGAGGGTACGCGAGAGCCCGAAACGTGTCGGTTGTTTTCGCTGCATGGCCCGCCCCTAGCGTATGAACTACTAGAGAAACGAACATAAGCTGCCTGTGGATGCAGGGTCGATTTAGTTCGCTTGGCGATGCAGGTAATGTCTGGTTCGGAGGACCCGCTATGCAGCGCCTAACTATCTCAATGGACGACCAACTGGCTGCCGACTTCGATGTGTTGGCTGGGGCGCAAGCCTATGAGAGCCGTTCGGAGGCGATGCGCGACCTGATCCGCAATGCAGTAGAAAGCCACCGTCTGGCGGCAGAGGCGACGGGCCACTGCGTCGCCAACCTCTCCTACGTGTACAATCACCACACACGGGGCCTCGCGCAGCGGCTCACCGAAATGGGACATCACGATCATAGCTTGGTGGTCACGACCATGCACGTCCACCTGGACCACGAGGACTGCCTTGAGACCTCAATCCTGAAAGGGCCCATCCCCGCGGTCCGCGCGTTCGCAGATGCTATCAAGGCCGAACGCGGGGTCCGCTTCGCGGTGCTAAATCTCATCAGGGTTCAGCCCAATGATCACCACGAGCAGCTCGAAGGGCGCCCACATCATTCGCATGAGCACCTAAGCCCCGCGCGCGGCTAACTCGGGTTAAGCCCAAGGTCCGCTCGCCCCACAGCAGATACTCCGACCGTCAGATTGCGGGGATATCGTCTGAGTTATCCCCTGCGTCTCGGATGGCTGTATGATCGCGGCATGAGGATCGCCCTTCAATTCCCGGTTAGTCCCGCCGCAGCTCACATGGCCGTCACGCTTGGCTGCGAACGCAGGCAAGTTGGCCGGATGTCCGCGTGTCCGGCGTTTTTCGGAGCGGACACGGCGCTTGAAACGCTAGCCTTCGGCGGTTCTCAAAGCCTCGCGCGGGGACTATCAAGCCTGGCCTGTGCGGGAGAATGAGATGATCGGCAAACTGAACCACGTCGGGGTCGCCACCCCCTCCATCGAGGACAGCGTGCGGCTCTACCGCGATATGCTGGGGGCCACCGACATCGGCGAGAAGTTTTCCATGCCCGAGCAGGGAGTGTGGGTGTGTTTCGTCACGCTCCCCAACGCCCAGATCGAGCTGATCGAGCCCTATGGCGAGGCCTCGCCGATTCACGGGTTCCTGAAGTCCAACCCGGCGGGCGGGCAGCACCACCTCTGTTTCGAGGTCGAGGACATCATCGCCACGCGCGACGAGATGCGGGCCAAGGGCGCGCGCATCCTCGGCACGGGCGAGCCCCGCATCGGCGCCCACGGCGTGCCGATCATCTTCCTGCACCCGAAGGATATGGGCGGAGTCTTGGTGGAACTGATGGAAACGCCGAAGCATCCGCACTAGGGTCGTACGATGGACCTCGTCTTCTCCATTTCCGTCTATCTGGTCGTCTGGTGGGTGGTGTTGTTCACCATCCTGCCGCTGGGGGTGACGAGTCACCATGACGCGGGGATCGACGTTCCGGGCGGGGGCGAGCCGGGATCGCCGGTGAACCCGAACCTGAAGAAGAAGTTCATCACCACCACCTGGGTTTCCGGGATCGTGTTTGCGGTGATCTGGGTGGTCTACACCTTTCATCTGGTGCACCTGCCCAATCTGCATCGATAGGCGCCCACGGATAGCCTTCATTGCCAGCGATAGCCGGGCGCGGGTAAGAACCCCGAACCCGTTCGCCGTGGAGCCGCCATGCGCCTGTCGCGCTTTCTTCTGCCTGTGTTGAAAGAAACCCCGTCGGAGGCGCAGATCGCCTCGCACCGGCTGATGTTGCGCGCGGGGATGATCCGCCAGGAGGCGGCGGGCATCTACGCCTGGCTGCCGCTGGGCTTTCGGGTGCTGAAGAAGATCGAACAGATCGTGCGCGAGGAAATGGATCGCGCCGGCGCTGTCGAGATGCTGATGCCGACGCTGCAACTGGCGGACCTGTGGCGCGAGAGTGGTCGCTACGACGCCTATGGGCCTGAGATGCTGCGCATCACCGACAGGCACGAGCGCGAACTACTCTACGGCCCGACGAACGAGGAGATGATCACCGAAATCTTCCGCGCCTACGTGAAGAGCTACAAGGCATTGCCGCTAAACCTTTATCACATCCAGTGGAAGTTCCGCGACGAGCAGCGGCCCCGCTTCGGCGTCATGCGCGGGCGCGAGTTCCTGATGAAGGACGCCTATTCCTTCGATCTCACGGAAGAGGGCGCGCGCCGGTCGTACCGCCAGATGTTCGTGGCCTACCTTCGCACCTTCGCCCGAATGGGATTGAAGGCTATTCCGATGAAGGCCGAGACGGGGCCCATCGGGGGCGACCTTTCGCACGAGTTCATCGTTCTGGCCGAAACCGGCGAGAGCGTCGTCTATTGCGACAAGCGGGTGCTCGACCTGCCGATCCCTGGCGAGAACGTGGACTATTCAGGCGACCTCAATCCCATCGTCGATGAGTGGGGCGGGCGCTATTACGCCTCGACCGAAGACGTACACGATCCGGCGAAATACGCGGAGACGCCGGAGGAATACCGCCTGGAGACGCGCGGGATCGAGGTCGGGCAGGTGTTCTA
>JBBQLP010000006.1:0-79658 GCA_038327995.1 Caulobacterales bacterium
GTCTGGGGCAACCACGAGGGCTCGATCCTGATGTGGGCACTGATCCTCGCCGGCTGGACGCTGGCCGTCGCGCTGTGCACCAGGACCATCGACGACCGCACCGTCGCCCGGGTGCTCGGCATCATGGGCCTGATCAGCTGCGGCTTCCTGCTGTTCACGCTGCTCACCTCCAACCCTTTCGAGCGCCTGCTGCCGGCAGCCGCGGACGGCAAGGATCTCAATCCGCTGCTGCAGGATGCGGGCATGATCATCCACCCGCCGATGCTGTACATCGGCTACGTGGGCTTCGTGGTGCCTTTCGCGTTCTCCGTGGCGGCGCTGCTGGACGGCAACGTCGATGCGCGCTGGCTGCGCTGGACGCGGCCGTGGACCAACATCGCCTGGGCGTTCCTGACCATCGGCATCGCCCTCGGCAGCTGGTGGGCGTACTACGAGCTGGGTTGGGGTGGCTGGTGGTTCTGGGACCCGGTGGAGAACGCCAGCTTCATGCCGTGGCTGGCGGGCACTGCACTTCTCCACTCCGCCATCGTCACAGAAAAGCGCGGCGCGTTGCAGGGCTGGACCGTGTTCCTAGCGCTCACCGCCTTTACCTTCTCCATGCTGGGCGCGTTCCTGGTGCGGTCGGGGGTCTTGACCAGCGTGCACGCCTTCGCCGTCGATCCGACGCGGGGGGTGTTGCTGCTCGCCATTTTGGGCATAGCGGCAGGTTCTGGGTTCGCGCTTTTCGCCTGGCGGGCGCCGAGCCTGAAGGCTTCGGGCCTGTTCGCCCCGGTCAGCCGGGAGGGCGCACTGATCCTCAACAACCTGTTCCTTGCAGCCGCGCTGACGACCGTGGCGCTCGGCACCCTCTATCCCCTGATCCGCCAGGCTTTGACCGGCGAGGCCATCAGCGTAGGCGCGCCATATTTCGCGCTGACGTTTGCGCCGATCATGGGGCTGTGCCTGCTGATCGTCCCCATCGGCCCCCTGCTGGCGTGGAAGCGGGCGGATGTGTTCGCGGCGGCGCAGCGGCTGTGGGCGGCGGCGGGACTAGCGCTAGCCGCGGGGCTGGTCTGGCTGGTGCTGGTTCAGCCCGGAAAGCTGGTCCCGGCCATCGGCCTTGTGCTTGGGGTATGGCTGATCGCGGGGGCCGCAGCCGAGCTTCTGATCCGCGTGCGCGCAGGATCGGTTCCTGTCGCTGAAGCCTTTCGCCGTCTTGGATCTCTGCCGCGGGGGGCGTTCGGGATGACGCTGGCGCACGCGGGGCTGGGCGTCTTCGTGCTGGGCGCAGCGGTGGAGACCTCCGGCCGGATCGAGGCGGCTCAGGCCCTCAGCATCGGCCAGTCGCTTGAAGTCGGCGCGTATGAATTGACCCTCACCGGCGTCGCCCCCGCCGAGGGACCGAACTATTCCGCCGAGCGCGGGACCCTACGCGTTGTGGGTCCACACGGTTTCGTCGGGAGCATGAGCCCCGAGCGCCGCTTCTACCCCGCCAACCGCCAATCCACCTCCCAGGTCGCCATCGATGCGCGGGGGCCGAGCGATCTATACATCGTGCTTGGCGAGCGGCGGGAGGGCGACGCCTTGGCGGGGAAGGGGCCAACCTGGCTGATCCGCGCCTTCTGGAATCCCTGGGCCAGGCTGATCTTCGGCGGGCCGTTGCTGATGGCGCTGGGCGGGCTGGTGTCTCTTTCGGACCGACGCCTGCGCATCGCGGCCGGGGCAAGGGCCAGTTCCGCAGTGGGCCACGGCCTTAACCCCTCACCGGCGCCGTAGTGGGCGACCCTCGCCTCCTTCCCTATTTCGCGGCTCTACTTCGCTTCGCAGGCGAGAAACTTCGGCCTGGGAGAGGATTTCC
This sequence comes from Caulobacterales bacterium, assembly GCA_038327995.1. Lineage (GTDB taxonomy): Bacteria > Pseudomonadota > Alphaproteobacteria > Caulobacterales > Caulobacteraceae > CAIOYC01. The sequence continues at coordinate 1,838 of JBBQLP010000006.1, forward strand.
GCTCCTTCTGACCGCCCTTTTCGCCGCCCTCTCCATCGCCGCAGCCTCGTCAGACCCGGCGGAGCGACTTTCCAACCCGCAGCAGGAAGCCCGCGCGCGGGCGCTGTTCACCGAGGTGCGGTGCCTGGTCTGTCAGAACGAGTCCATCGACGATTCCGACGCCGACCTCGCCTCCGATCTGCGCAGGGCCGTGCGGGCGCAGGTGGCGCAGGGCCGCTCCAATGCGCAGGTGAAGCGCTATCTCACCGACCGCTACGGCGAGTTCGTGCTGTTGAAGCCGAGCTTTTCCCCCGGCAATGCGCTGCTCTGGTTGGCCCCGTTCGGGATCGTGATGATCGGCGGAGCGGTGTTCGCTTTGCGCTCCCGGCGCGTATTGGCTCCGGTGACGCCCCTGTCGGATGAAGAAGAAGCCGCCCTCAAGGGATTTGGCCAAGGTTCCGCCGCAGAGACGCCTCATGAAAAACGCGCGGGCGTGTCGGAAGATCGGCCCAAGACCATTGGCGCCTGACGACAGGGAAACTAGCTTCCTCTCAAAGGCTTTATGTTCGGCAGGCCGACGGCGCGGATGGCGTGCGGGGTCGCCGGACCAGGGAAACGAACGATATGGCTGACAAGAAAAAGGGTTTCCTCGCTGGCGCGGCGGTCGGGATCGGCGTGGCGGCGGTGGCGGCCGTGGGCGTCGGGCTACAATGGCCCTCGGCGATGGCCGAGGGGCGCGCGCCCCTGATCCGCGCCTCCACAGCGCCGATCTTCGCGCCTCCTCCAGGGGCCCCTCTGTCGTTCGCCGACATCTTCCAGCGGGTGTCTCCTGCGGTGGTGTCGATCAACGTCACCTCGCACGTTGATATCGCCAAGCTGCGCGCGGAGAGCCCCGACTTCGGCGGGCTGCCCTTCGCCATTCCAGGTGCGCCCCAGGGCGTGCGCCCGAACTCGCGCGGCAATAACGGAACAGGTCCTGGCGAAACCTCTCCCAAGGCGCCCAAGGGGCCCGAGGTGCAGGCGTCGGGTTCAGGCTTCTTTATCTCGCCGGACGGCTATCTCGTCACCAACAACCACGTCATCGACGGCGCCGAGAGCATCAAGGTGATCCTCAACGACAAGACCTCGTTGACCGCCACGGTCGTGGGGCATGACGAGGAGACCGATCTGGCGGTGTTGAAGGTGGAGGGACGCAACCATCCCTTCGTCACCTTCGCCACGGGGGCCAAGCCGCGCGTCGGCGACTGGGTGATCGCGGTGGGCAATCCGTTCAACCTCGGCGGCACGGCGACGGCGGGGATCATCTCCGCTTATGGCCGCGACCTGCAGGACCAGTCTTCCAGCTTCGTCGATTATCTGCAGATCGACGCGCCCATCAACCGGGGCAATTCCGGCGGCCCGACGTTCGACGTCTATGGCAATGTGATCGGCGTCAACACCGCCATCTACTCGCCCTCGGGCGGGTCGGTGGGGATCGGCTTCGCGGTGCCGGCAAATATCGCCGACCGGATCACCAAAGAGCTGATGGCGGGGCACAAGATCACCCGCGGCTATCTCGGCGTCACCATCCAGAGCATGACGGAAGACCTGTCAGCCAGCCTCGGCCTCGCGCCGAATCAGGGCGCCCTGGTCAAGGACGTGGTGCCCGGCGGTCCGTCCGACAAGGCAGGCATCCAGCAGGGCGACGTGGTGCTCTCGGCCAACGGCGTGCCGGTCGCGTCCTCGCAGGAACTGACTCGCACCGTCTCGCTGGTCAAGGCAGGCGAGCCGATCCATCTGAAGGTGGTGCGCTCAGGCAAGACGCTCAATATCGACGTGCGTTCGGGCGTGCGACCCAGTGCAGCGCAACTGGCGGCCAAGGGCGGAACCGGCGGCGACGAAGAGGGCGCGGCGCCCGGCTCCGATGCCCCCACCGCGCCCAAGACCACCGTTCTCGGCATGGGGATCGAAACTCTGACCGACGCGCTGCGCAAGCGGCTGGGCCTCGCCGACACTGTCCATGGGGTCATCATCGACACGGTTGATGAGGAAAGCGACGCTGGAAAAAAGGGTCTATCGAAGGGCGATGTGATCTTGAAGGCGGGCGATACGACGGTGACGAAGCCGTCCGATGTTGTTGCAGCGGTGGTCGAGGCGAAAAAGCTGGGCCGGACGGCCGTCCTACTGTTTGTGTCGCGCGCCGGAAACACGGTGTTCGTGCCCGTTAAAGTCGAGAAGTGAAGATCGATAAGTGAAGCTCGATAGGTAGGATACTGCTCCAGCAGCGGGCGATTCGCGCCTGTCGCCGGTTCGATCACTGAGGCTTGGGGGCGGGCATGAAGATACTCATCATCGAGGACGATACGGCCGCCGCCGCCGCCATGGCGCGGGGCCTCGAAGACGCCGGGCACGTCACCACTCACGCCGAAGACGGCGAGGCGGGACTGAAGGCGGCGCAGGGCGGCGGGTTCGATGTTCTGGTGGTCGACCGGATGATGCCCAAGCTCGACGGGGTTCAGGTGGTGGAGGCACTCCGGCGTGAAGGGGATCAGACCCCGGTGCTGTTCCTCTCTGCCCTGGGCGAGGTGGCCAATCGGGTCGAGGGACTGAAGGCGGGCGGCGACGACTATCTGGTCAAGCCTTACGCCTTCGCCGAACTGATCGCCCGGGTCGAGGCCCTGTCGAGGCGCCGCGAGACCGGCTCGGTGGCGACGATCCTGAAGGTCGGCGATCTGGAGATGGACCTGATCGGCCGCGCCGTGCACCGGGCCGGGCAGGAGATCGACCTGCAACCGCGAGAGTTTCAGCTTCTGGAATATCTGATGCGCAACGCCGGTCAGTCGGTCACGCGCACCATGCTGCTGGAAAAGGTCTGGGAATACCATTTTGACCCCCAGACCAATGTAATCGACGTGCATATCTCGCGCCTGCGCTCCAAGATCGATAAGGGTTTCCCCCGCGCCATGCTGCAAACAGTGCGCGGCGCCGGGTATCGGCTGGAGGCTTGAGATTGCCCGGCTAGACGGCTATCGTTAGTCGGCTAGCCAACGAGATGGAGTGGATCTATGGCTTTTCACATCAGAGACGCAGAAGCCGACAAGCTTGTGCGAGAATTGGCCGCGCAAGAAGGTGTTGGAATAACCGAAGCCGTAAAGATCGCAACGAAGGCTAAGCTTGAGGCGCGACGCAAAGATCAGTTCTGGAAAAATCTGGAAGCGATACAGGATCGGATCGCTGCCTATCCCAATACAGGACTGAAGGCAGACGAGGCGTTTTACGACTCGCTCAACGACGAGTGATGTTCGTCGACGCCTCGGCCCTCGTCTCAATTCTTACGCGCGAGGAGGATTGGGCCAGGTTGGCCGCGCGCGTCAGAGAAGCAGACGTAGCCAAAACGTCTGCAATCGCCATTTACGAGGCAAGCCTGGCGATTGCGCGCAAGAAAGCTGCCCCTGTCGATCAGGTGCTCCGTGAGGTCGAGGAGTTTATTCTGTCGTCCAAGTTAGAAGTTGTTTCGATCGGGATACTTGAGGCTCGCCTCGCCATCGACGCCCACGCTCGCTATGGTCGGAACCGTCACAAGGCTGCGCTGAACATGGGGGACTGTTTCGCCTATGCGTGCGCCAGGCTCTCCGGGGCGGAGTTGCTCTACAAGGGCGAGGATTTTGCCCAAACCGATCTGGCCTGAGCGCCCATGCGCCTGCCCTCCTTGTTCCGCACTACGCCGTTCCGGCTGACGCTCCTGTTCCTGGCCCTGTTCGCGGCGGCCGCGGCGGCGTTCCTGGCCTATGTCTATGTGGCGACGGCGGGGGAGGTGACGCGTCAGGCAGATATGGAAATCCGGCGCGAGGTGGGCTCGCTCCAGACCGTTTATGCGCGGGGAGGGGTGGACGCCCTTAACCAGGCGATCATCGAGCGGTCGGTGGGCGACCGGCCCTTTTTCTACCTCCTGATGCACCCGGACGGCTCGACCATCTCCGGCAATATCGCCGCCACTCCGGTCGAGCCGAAGACCTCGCCCGAGGCCCACGCCGCTTTCCGCGTCAGCCAGACCGATCCCGACGGGGCGGTGGTGCGCCGGAACGCCCGGGGCTGGCAGATGAAGTTCGCCACCGGAGAGCTTCTGTTCGTGGGCGCCGATATCGACGAGGCGCGCTTCTACGTGATCCGGCTGGTGCGGGCGATCTGGGGGGCGGGGGTGCTGGTGGTGCTGCTGGGCCTGGGCGGGGGGCTTCTGATTAGCCGCAACGTCTCGCGCAGCATGGCCGAACTGAACAAGGTCGTGGCGGCGGTGGAGGGGGGCGACCTGCGCGCCCGCGCCCACGTTCGGGGCGTCGGCGACGAGTATGACGAGCTTTCCGGGCGCCTGAACGCCATGCTGGACCGGGTGGAGCGGCTGATGGGGGGCCTGCGCCACGCTGGCGACGCCATCGCTCACGACCTGCGCTCGCCGCTCACCCGCCTTAGAGCCCGCCTTGAAGCGGCGCTGATCGAGGTCGATGCGGGCGAGATCGATCCCACCAGAGCCTTGGTCCAGGCGCTGGAAGACTCCGACGGGGTTCTGAAGACCTTCAACGCCGTGCTGGCCATATCCCGGCTTCAGGCGGCGGGTGCGCCCGATCAAGCGGTGTTTGAGCCCGCTGAGCTGGCCGCCGATGTCGCCGACCTCTACGGGCCCGTCTGCGAAGACAAGCAGATCGACTTCAAGGCCGAGGTCGCGCGCGGCCTCTCCATGCGCGGCAACCGCGAGTTCCTGGCCCAAGCGCTGGCGAATCTGATCGACAATGCGGTGAAATACACCCCTGAGGGTGGCGCGATCATGCTGCGCGCGCGGTCCCGCTCTTCAGGCGACATCGAGCTTTCCGTCACCGACACCGGGCCGGGGGTGGCTGAGGCTGACCGGGCGCGGGTGGTGCAGCGTTTTGTCAGGCTGGAGAACAGTCGCAACCAGCCCGGCGCCGGGCTCGGCCTTTCCCTGGTGGCGGCGGTGGCCGAGGCGCACGGCGGACGGCTTGAACTCGATGAAGGACCGGGCGCCTTGGACGGCAAAGGGCCGGGTCTGAGGGCGGCGCTCGTGTTTCCGCCCGCCGTTTGATCCCCGCCCTTACTTCGTGGTGCGATCCGACGTATCAGGCGGGTGAGGCGAGGCCGTGACGAGCGTTCCGGCGCACAAGGAGCAAGAATGGCGGATCGGGTGCTGACCGTGCGGGGACCGCGCAGTCTGCTTCGCCAGATTCGCGAGGCCATGGCTGGCGGCGGCCCGGCGCAGGCCAAGCTCGATATGGTGGTGCGCATCATCGCCCAGTCGATGGTGGCGGAGGTCTGCTCGATCTATCTGCGTCGTGCATCCGGCGACCTTGAACTCTTCGCCACCCAGGGTCTGAAGGCCGAGGCCGTTCACGTCACCCGCCTGAAATCGGGCGAGGGGCTGGTGTCGGAGATCGTGCGGTTGGGCCGGCCCCTGAACCTCACCGACGCCCCGCTGCATCCGTCCTTCTCCTACCGGCCGGAAACAGGCGAGGACCCATTCCACGCCTTCCTCGGCGTGCCGTTGCTGCGAGGCGGGCGGCCCATCGGGGCGTTGGTGGTTCAGAACCGCACCTCCCGCGTCTATGGCGAGGACGAGGTCGAGGATATCCAGACCATCGCCATGGTGCTGGCCGAAATGGTCGCCTCAGGCGAACTCGTTGGCCAGGACGAGCTTAAGGACGTGGAACTGGCGCCCCACCGCCCTGAGCGGATGAAGGGGATGCGCTTCGCCGAGGGGCTGGCCTTCGGTGTGGCGGTGCTGCACGAGCCGCCGGTGGCGCCGGGCAAGCTTCTGTCGGACGACAGCGCGAAGGAGGAGGAGCGCCTGCGCACCTCCACCGAAGCCCTGCGTCAACAGATCGACGAGATGCTGGACGGGCATCAACTGGTGGGCCAGCCGTTCGAGGTTCTGGAAACCTACCGGATGTTCGCCCACGACCGGGGCTGGAACCGCTCGCTTGAAGAGGCTGTGCGCTCCGGCCTAACGGCGGAGGCGGCGGTGGAGCGGGTGCGTTCCGAGCACCGGGCGCGGCTGTCCAAGGCCCGCGATCCGTACCTGCGCGAACGCCTGCACGACCTGGAAGACCTCGCCGATCGGCTCTTGCGGGTGCTGGCGGGCGAGGCGCCCGGCCATCGCATCATCCCGGACGACACCATTCTGATCGCCCGCAATCTCGGCCCTGCCGACCTTCTGGAATACGACCGCACCAAGCTTCGGGGGCTGTTGCTCGAAGAGGGCTCGCAGACCAGCCACGCCTCCATCGTGGCCCGCGCGCTGGGCATTCCGTGCGTGGGGCGGCTGAACCGGCTGCGCGACCGGATTTCCGAAGGCGATATGGTGATCGTCGACGCCGAGCAGGGCGAGGCCTTCCTGCGTCCCCGGACCGACGTGATCGAAAGCTTCCGCGCCAGAGCCGCAGTACGCGCCCAGCGCCGGGCCGAATTCGTCCTCCTGAAAGACACCCCGGCCGTCACGCGCGACGGAACCAAGATCACCCTTCTGATGAACGCGGGCCTCGCCGTCGATCTCGACAACCTTGCGGAGACGGGCGCCGAGGGCATCGGTCTGTTCCGCACCGAGTTCCAGTTCATGGTCGCCGACCAGATGCCGCGTGTGGGGGCGCAGACCGCTCTTTATTCCCGCGTCCTGGAAGCGGCGGACGGCAAGCCGGTGATCTTCCGCACCCTGGATCTCGGCGGCGACAAAGTGCTGCCATATCTGAAGGCCGAGCGGGAGGAGAACCCCGCGCTGGGTTGGCGGGCGGTGCGGATGGGGCTGGACCGGCCCGCACTCCTGAGACTCCAGCTTCGCGCGCTGATCGCCGCCTCGAGGGGACGGGAGCTGATGATCATGTTCCCGCTAGTGGCGACGGTGGACGAGTTCCGCGCCGCCAGGGCCTTCGTTGATCAGGAGATCGACTGGGCCCGTCGCCGGGGTCGCCCGGTTCCCGCCTCCCTGCGCGTCGGGGCGATGATCGAGGCGCCCTCGCTGATCTTCGCCCTGGACGGACTTCTGCCGCTGACCGACTTCGTCTCGGTGGGCACCAACGATCTGATGCAGTATCTTTTTGCGGCGGACAGAGGCAATCCGCGCGTCTCGGATCGCTACGACGCGCTTTCGCCCCCTGCGCTCAGGGCGCTCAAAACCATCTGCGATCAGGGACGCGAGAGCGGCACGCCGGTGTCCGTATGCGGAGAAATCGCCGGAAGGCCCCTTGAAGCCTTCGCCCTGATTGCGCTTGGCTTTGACCGCCTCTCCATGCCTCCGGCGGGCATCGGGCCGGTCAAGAAAATGGTGTTGTCCACAGACTTGGAAGCAGCTAAACGCGGCGTGGCCGCGCTTTTGAAAGGGAGTGCGGGATCGATCCGAAACGAGATTGAAACCCTCGCCCGTAAACTAAATGTCGCACTTTAGAGCGTTGGTTTCTTAAGGCTTTGCTGTTATCCACAAGGCGACGAAAGTCGGCGTCGACAAGCGGTCTCGATCGGGGTTCGCAGGCGATCAGGCAAACGGAACAGGGGGGCGACGGGTATGGCGCCTTTGGACACTGGATCAGTGATGAATATGCGTCTGGTCGACCCGCTGGGTGAGCGGTTTGGACCCTCGCCCGCCGATTTCGAGAGCATCGGCTCCTATCTGCGCGCCGTGCGCGAACACAAGCTGTTGTCTATCGCCCAGGTCGCCAACACCACCCGTATACATCGCGACTTTCTGCGCGGCATCGAAGAGGGTGATCGCTCGGCCCTGCCGTCGCGGCCTTTCGCCATCGGTTATGTGCGCGCCTACGCTCAGATGCTCGGCATCGACGGGGACGCCGCCGCCAGCCGCTTCAAGTCCGAAACCCCTGATCTGAGCGAGCCGCTGCGCAACCCGGTCGGTGTGCAACACGACAAGCCCAAGCGCAGCCCGCTGATTTTCGCCTGCATCGGTCTGGTGGTTTCTGGCGTGGTGCTCTGGAACGTGGTCCAGCGGACCATGATGCAGGAAGAGCGCGCCATGCCCGCCATGCCTGCCGCCGTCGATGCCTCTTCGGCGCCTGCACCTGCCGCCGGACCGATCACACTCGGCGTCGCGACCCCCGCGCCTGCGGAGCAGAACCTGCCCGTTCCCTACCGCACCCCCGGCATCGACGGCCCCGCCGCCGCTGCTACTGCGATCAATCCCGCCAGGCCCGCCACCGCTGCGGTCGCAGTTCAAGCCAGCGTGTTCACCGCCCCGATTACTTTCCAGGCCAAGGGCGCCGTCTTCGGTGCGCCCGCAACCTCACCCGCCGCTGTAGTGCTTCAGTCGCACAAGGCCGCCAGCCTGATCGTGCGCGGACCCAGTGGCGCGGTCTATTTCGCCCGCCAGCTCGCCGTCGGAGAGGCCTATCGCGCGCCGCTCGGCCAGGGCCTTAGCGCCGAAGTCAGCGATCCCTCCTCGTTTGACCTCTACGTCGCCGGCGAAAGCAAGGGCGTGCTGGTCTCCCAGCAAACCGCGCTCGACAAACTGGTGGCGCGGGCGAAGACCTGATTTCCAGACGAGCCGTTAAGGTGACGCCAGCGTCACCTTGCAAAGCGCCCTGAAAGCCTGCTTACCTCCGCGCCTCAAAGCCACATCGGAGGAAACCATGGCTGGTATCGACGGAACCTGGAACATCGCGGTCAACTCGCCCATGGGCAAGCAGGAGAGCAAGGTCACCCTGCAATCCGACGGCTCGACCCTGACCGGCACGGGCGAAGCACAGGGCCAATCCCAGCCCATCGCCAACGGCAAGATCGAAGGCGACAAGGCCACGTGGTCTGCCTCCATCACCACGCCCTTCCCCATGACGCTTGAGTTCGACGGCAAGCTCGAGGGCGACACCCTGAACGGCAACGTCAAGGCCGGCGCGTTCGGCTCATTCCCGTTCACGGGCTCGCGCGGTTAAATTCGCCACTCTCCCTCCCCTTTACGGGGAGGGATGCTTGGGCGCGCGGCGTGTCTCGGCGCCGAGGTCCCTCGTCCGAGCAGTCTCTCGAAAACCGTTTGCACTTTCATTTGCTTTGATATACAAAGTTCTCTGTCGCCAATGAGGCGTCGGGAGCAAATCTATGAAAATATTAGCAATCGCCGCCTTTATTGCGGCCACGGTCGCGTCCGGCGCCGCCAACGCCGCCGTGATTCATCTGACGCTGGACGGGGTTCAGCCCAAGGGCGGAAAGGTGCTGGTGGCGGTTCAGGCTCGCGATCAGTTCATGCAACGCGCCTACACCGGCGGGGCGGCGCTGGATGGATCCGCCTCTGGGCGGCTGACCACCGACATCACTGTGCCAGACGGCGACTACGCCATCAGCGTCCTGCATGACGCCAATGGCGACGGTCAGATGGCCATGGACGCCTCGGGTCGCCCCGCCGAAGGCTGGTCCACCGTCAACGCCGCCAGCCTGCGCGCCGCCCCGACCTTCGAGCAGGTTAAGGTGCACGTCGCCGGAGACATGGCTGTCAACGAGACGATGATCTATCCGCGCTAAGCGCTACCAATAGCCCTTCATGAGCTCTGCGGCCCAGTCGGGTTCGCGGAGCTCTCCGCGCGGCAGAAAGCCCTTCATCACGGGTTTCAGGTCCAGCACAGGCGTGCCGTTTATGGCGTCTAGCCCGCGCACTTTCACGCTCAGACCTTCCACCGAAACGATCTCGCACACGGTCACGCCGATCCGGTTGGGACGTCCCTTGCCGCGTTGGGCGAAGATGCCGACCAGTGGCCAGTCCATCCGCCCCCGAGGTCGCCGCGCGCCGGTGTTGATCTCGCTCAGTGGCGCGGCGTGGAAATGGAAGATCACTTCGACGTGCGAAAACGCGTCAAGCGCGGCAAGGGCGTCGGGCCTGAACTGGTCCGGGTCGAGCGCGATTACCGCCTCAACCTGACCCCAGTCGTCGTCGATGGGTTGGCTGCGTCCGCCGACCACCGTGCCGATGGCCGTCATGGCGATGGATTCGGACATAACTTGCGCCTCTCCTGATGGCGCTCTAGCTACAGCCGCCATGCAGTTGCCTCAAGCCAGACTAGACCAGGTGCTCGACCGCTTTCGCCAGGTGGAGGCGCGGATGAACGCCGCCAGCGACGGGACCGAGATCGTGCGCCTGTCCAAGGAATACGCCGAGCTGAAGCCGGTGGCCGACGCCGTGACCGCCGTCTCGCGCCTGCGCGCCGACGTGGCGGAGGCGCACGAGATGGCCGACGGCGCCGATCGCGACATGGCGGAGATGGCGCGGGACGAACTGGACGCCCTCAACGCTCGCTTGCCGGAGCTGGAACACGCGGTGGCGCTGCTCCTCGCTCCCAAGGACAAGGACGAGAACGCCTCCGCCATCCTTGAGGTGCGCGCGGGCACCGGCGGCGACGAGGCGGCCCTGTTCGCAGGCGACCTGTTCCGCATGTACGAACGCTATGCGGCGCTGCACGGCTGGCGGGTGGAGGTGGACGACATCTCCGAGGGTGAAATGGGCGGGTTCAAGGAGATCACCGCCTCGATCACCGGCGACGGGGTGTTTGGACGGCTGAAGTTCGAGAGCGGGGTGCACCGGGTGCAGCGGGTGCCCGCCACCGAAACGCAAGGGCGCATCCACACCTCCGCCGCCACCGTCGCCGTGCTGCCAGAGGTCGAGGACGTGGAGATCGACATCAAGGATGAGGACATCCGCATCGATACCTACCGCTCCAGTGGCGCGGGCGGTCAGCACGTGAACAAGACCGATAGCGCCGTGCGGATCACCCATCTGCCGACCGGCGTCGTCGTCACCTCCTCCGAAAAGTCCCAGCACCAGAACCGCGCCAAGGCGATGAAGAACCTGAAGGCCAAGCTCTACGATATGCAGCGTTCGGCTCTGGACGCGGAGCGCTCGCAGGCGCGGAAGGACCAAGTGGGCTCGGGCGACCGCTCCGAGCGTATCCGCACCTACAATTGGCCACAGGGCCGGGTGAGCGACCACCGCATCAACCTGACCCTCTATAACCTCCCCAAGATCATCGAAGGCGAAGCGCTAGATGACCTGATCAACGCCCTGATCGCCGACGATCAGGCCGCAAGGCTGGCGCAGTTGGAGGAGAGTTTGGGGTGAGCGTTTTTCACTCTCCCGTCACGGGAGAGGGAGGGGTCCTAGCGAGCGCGCAGCGAGACTTGGGAGGGTGCTGGCGCGACGCTGGCTGACCCCCCGGCGCAGCACCCCCACCCCAACCCTCCCCCGTCAGAGGGGGAGGGAGAGTCTGGCAAATCCGTGTATGTCAGAAGGCTGACTAATCTGATCGAGACTTTGAGGCCGCCCGTGACTCTTCACCACTACACCGCCCCCGCGCGCGACTTCATCCGGCGTTGGGCGCCGCCGGGGGTCAGGCCGCTGGTGGTCGTGCTGGTGGTCGCGGGGGTCGGCTTCTTCATCAACCTGACCAGCGAGATGCTGGAGGGAGAGACGAGCGGCGTCGACAAGGCGATCCTTCTGGCCCTGCGCACCCCCGGCCATCTGGCGACGCCCATCGGACCGCACTGGCTGTTGCAGTCGATGATCGACCTGTCGGCGCTGGGCGGTCCGACGGTGGTTTGGTTGTTTTCGGCGGTCGCGCTGGGGTTTCTGCTCCTGATCCGCCATTGGGCTGCGGCGGGGATATTTACGCTGGCCATCGGCGGGGCGTCGCTGCTGAACTTGGTGGTCAAGTTCGGCGTCAGCCGCGCCCGACCCGAAGTGGTGCCGCACCTGACCGAGGTGGCGAACGCCAGCTTTCCCAGCGGCCACGCCATGATATCCGCCGCCGTCTACATGACGGTGGGCGCCCTTCTGGCCCAGACCCAGAAATCGATGCTGGCGAAGACCTATCTCCTGACCGTCTTCATAACCCTGGCGCTATTGATCGGGGTTAGTCGCCTCTATCTCGGGGTCCACTGGCCGTCGGACGTTCTGGCCGGGTGGCTGCTCGGGGGGGCGTGGGCGCTGGTGTTCTGGATCGTGTCGCGCCGGGTCGAGCAGGCGACGGGGCAGGGCCAGACCGCGGACGAGCCTCCGCCCACCGCCTGACCGCGCGCCGGATCAGCCGTCTGTCGTCTTTCCCAGGGTGTCGGCCATCTTCGCGCCGCGCACTCCCATCGGCTCGCTCGCCCCAGTGGTGGAATCTACCGCCGTCTGGTGTTCGATCTCGGCGTTCATCTCTGCGCCCGCCAGCACCACGATGGTGGAGATCCAGATCCAGGTCATGAAACCGACCACCGCGCCCAGCGATCCGTAGGTGCGCTCATAGTGGCCGAAGTTGGCGACATACCAGGAGAACAGCATCGAAGCGATCAGCCACATCAGCGCGGCCGCCGTGCTGCCCCAACTGATCCAGCGCCAGCGGGCGCGTTCGCGCGAGGGGCCGTAGCGGTACAGGATCGCCAGCGCTCCCGCCGACACGGCGAACAGGGTGGGCCAGCGGGCGATGGCCAGAAGCTCTGGATTGATGCGACCCTCCCACCCCACAATGCGCAGCGCCGTGGGCGCCGCTACCAGGAGCCCCATGGTCGCCATCACGAACACCAGGCCGCCGATGGTGAAACCCAGGGAGGTGAGGTTCAGCCGCACGATCCCCCGCCGCTCTCGTTCCTCGTAGGCCACGTTCAATCCATTGAAGAGCGCCTTGATCGCACCGTTGGCGCTGAGCAGAGAGAAAAGCAGGCTGATGGCGAAAGCCCACCCCAGCGGCGCTCGCGCGCCCCCAGCCAGACGAATCATCTCACCGCCCACGAAGTTGACGGCGTCGCGGGGCAGCACGTTGGCCAGAAGCGCAAACTGCTTCTCCGCCATGCCCACGTCCGCGAACAGGCCATAGAGCGACACGAAAGCCGCCAGCGCCGGGAAGATCGCCAGAAGGACAAAGAAGGTTACGCCCCCCGCCACCTGCGGAATCTGATCGGCGTTGAACTCGTTCCAGGTGCGCATGGCGATGTCGCGCCAACCGCGCGCCGGGATTTCGTGGGGAAACTGAGCGCCGCGACCTCGCCCGGGCTCATCGCGACTGGCGGACACCGGGCTTGTGGCGCGGGGCCAGAGCACAATGCCCAGCGCCAGCACGATCCAGCCGAGGAAGGAGATGCGCCCCTCCCAGCGGTTGACGGTTTCTATTGCTCCCGGAATGGATGCGCGCGGGCTGGGCGGTGTGCGCCCCCGCCTGTTTCCCCACCCCCGCGAACGCCCAAGCTTCAGTCTCATGGATGGAGAAAGCATAGGGGCGTGTCGCGTTCCCTGGCTTGCGCTCTGCGTCCGCTCCCGGCATTCAGGCGTCCGTGACTGGAACGATCCACGCCCTCTACCGCCACCCCGTGAAGGGGTTCACGCCTGAGCGGTTGGAGTCGGCTGATCTCAAGGTGGGCGGTTTTTTCCCTTGCGACCGGGTGTTCGCGGTGGAGAACGGTCCCTCAGGCTTCGACCCGGACGCGCCCGCCCACATCTCCAAATCGCGCTTCACCGTATTAGCGCAGATCGCAGAGGTGGCGCGCATTCGCACCCGCTATGACGATCAGAGCGGGGTGCTGACCGCCGAGCGGCCGGGGGCAGGCGGCTTCGCGGGCAACCTGACGACAGACGTGGGCCGGATCGCCTTCGCCGCCTGGGTGGAGCAGGCCCTGCCGCCTGACAGTCTGCGCGGCCCGCTCAAGGTGGTCTCAGCCCCGCCGCACCGGTTCACCGATCACCCGCAGGGGTTCGTCTCGGTGCTCAACCTCGCCAGCGTGCGCGACCTTGGAATGCGCATCCGCAAGACCCTAGATCCCTTACGTTTTCGCGCGAATGTCTGGGTCGAAGGCTGGCCCGCATGGGCTGAACTGGAGGCCAGGGAGGGCGCTTCCCTGCGCCTCGGTGGCGCGCGTTGCGAGGTCTTCAAGCCCATCGTCCGCTGCGTCGCCACGCACGTGGACCCGGCCACCGGCGAGCGCGACATCGACGTGCTGGAGGCCCTGCGCACCCATATGGGCCATCTGCACTGCGGCCTCTATGTGAGCGTGACCGAGGCGGGCGCGTTAAAAGACGGCGATGCAGCGGAGTTCACCTGATGACTGAGACACAAACGCCCTCGACCCTCGTCGGAGCCTGGACTGCTGCACGCAAGCGGCTGGGCGACGCAGGTATCGACAGCCCGGCCATCGACGCGCGCTTGTTGCTCGAAGTCGCCGCCGACGTCTCGCGCACCGACATCGTCACCGATCCCCATCGCTCCCTGACACCCGAACAATCGCAAGCCTTCGACGGCTTTCTCGCCCGCCGCGAACGCCGCGAGCCGGTCAGCCAGATCGTTGGCCGCAAAGGATTCTGGAAGATCATTGTCGGGGTCAACAACCACGTCCTGACCCCTCGCCCCGATACCGAAGTGATCGTCGACATCGTGCTGGCGGCGTTCGAGGAGCAGCGACGTTTTTCCATGCTGGATCTCGGCATTGGCTCGGGGGCCATGGCACTGGCGATCCTGGCCGAGCGCCCGCACGCCAAGGCGCTGGGAATCGATATTTCCGAGGAAGCGCTGGCGGTGGCCCGCGACAACGCCGCCAATCTGGGCCTGGATGCGCGGCTCGCCCTGCTCCGCGGCGACTGGACCGAGGGACTGGGCGATGCCGGCTTCGACCTGGTGGTCTCCAACCCCCCCTACATTCCGACACGGGACATTGAGACGCTGGACCCCGAGGTGCGCGATCACGAGCCGCATTTGGCGCTGGACGGCGGAGCGGACGGGCTGGACGCCTATCGCCGCCTCGCGCCCGAGGTGCTGCGCGTGCTGCGGGGCGACGGGGTGTTCGCATTCGAGATCGGCCATGACCAGGCGGCGGCGGTGCGCGCGATCCTGAGCGAGGCGGGAGCGGAGGATTTGCGCACCCACCGCGACCTCGCCCTGCGCGACCGGGTTGTCACCGGTTCCAAGAAACCCCTTGGAAATCCCTTCCCGAATCGCTAGATAGGCCCTGTCTCCACTAAACATGACGATGCCTCCCAAGTCGCAGGACATGGAGCGGCTATCGGCCTGAGGGGGCGCTAGGAAGGGGCCTTGGCCCGGTCCGGAGCGGAGACCGACACTATAGGCGATGTCGACTTTATACGGCGAATCCCGCCGTTCGCCTTTTGCGAACGCGACGGTTCGCCGTCCGTCCAACCCCACACACATAAAAGACAGCGTACGGCTTCGCACGATGAGAGACTTCAAGGGAATGAAACGCCAGCGCGGTCGCAACCGCAGCGGCAACACGGGCAGCGGCGGGGGCAAGCCGCAGCAGAACGCCAACCGGGCCTTCGATTCCACCGGCCCCGAGAACATCAAGGTGCGGGGCCACGCCCAGCACGTGTTCGAGAAATACCAGCAGCTCGCCAGAGATGCGACCTCGTCCGGTGACCGGGTGCTGGCGGAGAACTTCCTCCAACACGCCGAACACTATTTCCGCGTCCTGCGCACCATCCAGCCCAATCGCCCGGTGTCTGATTTCGTGGCGCGCGACACCTACGGCTCCAACTACGACATCGATTTCGAGGACGAGAGCGGCGCCCAGGCCGACCCGGAGCCTCAACCCTCCGAAGGTCAACAGGACGGGGAGAGTGCGTCCTCCGAGCGCTCCGATTACCAGGGTCAGCCTCGCGAGAACCGGGACAACCAGAACCGCGATCAGGGCCAATACCGCGACCAGAACCAGAACCGGAACGATCAGAACCGGAATGACCAGAATCGCGGCGAGCGCCAGCAACGGAATCGCTACGAAGGCCAGAATGATCGCAACCAAGGCGACCGCAATCAGAACGACCGCAATCGGGGGGACTTCCGCCGCGATGAACGCGCGCCCCGCACTGAAGGCGGCGACACGACCGAGGTTCGCGAGGACCGCAACGTCCAGCGTGAACCACGCAGCGACCGGGGCGGTGATCGCTCCGAGGGTCGCCGCGAACGCAGCTATGAGCCGCGCGGCGAACGCTCCGATCCTCTTGCGGTAATCGAGCCGCGGGCCTCACCGCTGGTGAGAGCGACCTCCGAAGTCTCCGAGCCTGTGCGTGAAGACACCGGCGGCGTCTTGCGCTCGCAGGACGGCAGCGTCAGCCATGCCCCGGCCTTCTTGCAGGCTTCCCCTGCGGCTGCGTCTGACGACACCCCTGTAAAACGCCCCCGCGGTCGCCCTCGCAAGACTCCCGCGACGGACGCCCCGGCGAGCGACGACGCATAATTCTCCCTCTCGCGCAACGGGAGAGAGGCTATTTCGTCTGTCGCTGCGTGGTCATCTCAAGCGGGCGCAGGTCCAGCTTGTTGTCGAGCGCCTTGCGCTGGTTGTCGAAATAGAGCCGCCAGTGCACGCCCGACAGGCTGCCTGCGCTGCGGATTGCCTCGTTGTCAACGAAGATGAAGCGGCCCTGAAAGGCGCCGGTCAGGGTCGCGCCGGTGTGGTTGTGGATGCGCTCAAGATCGGCGGCGCAGGCTTCCAGCCCCGACGTGTCCCGCGCAATGGCCACGAACTGCGGGCTCGATCCCGGCGCGTTCATGCGCCAGCATATCCCGGGCTCCAGCGGCGCCTCGATCTGCGTTTGCTGGACCCAAAGGATACCCGCGCCAATCACTAGGAAGGCCAGCACGGCGAACCCCGCCAGCCAACGGAAGAAGATGAAGGGCCGTGCGGTCGCCATCCGGCTCAACCCTCTCGCGGCTTCGCGACCGTCATCATGAAGTTGATCCCGCAGTCCTGCGAGCGCGACCAGCGGTCAGCGAGCGGATCGTAGGCTGTGCCGAACGGTCCGTCGACCTGAAGCGCCTCCCCGGCGAGAAAGCCCCTGATCTCCTCCGGTTTCAGGAACTTCGACCAGTCGTGCGCCCCCCGCGGCAACCAGCCCAGAACGTATTCCGCGCCGATCTTCGCAAATGCCAGAGCACGAAGGGTCCGGTTCAAGGTGGCGACGATCATCAGTCCGCCCGGCGCCAGAAGCTTGGCGCAGTCCCGCAGATAGGCGCCCGGATCGGCCACGTGCTCGATCACCTCCATGTTGAGTATCAGGTCGAAGGGCGCCTCGCCTGAAGCCAGAAGGTTTTCCGCCGTGGTCGCCCGGTAGTCGATGTCTAGCCCCGTCGTTTCCGCATGGGCTGCGGCGACGCCGATGTTGCGGGCGGAGGCGTCCACCCCCGTCACCGTAAAGCCCAGGCGGGTCATCGGCTCGCAGAGCAGCCCGCCGCCGCAGCCGATGTCGAGCAATCTCAATCCCTCGAACGGCTGCGCCGCGCTCCCGTCCCGTCCGAACCGCGCCAGGGCCTGCTCGCGGATGAAGCCGAGGCGGATGGGGTTGAACTTGTGCAGCGGTGCGAACTTGCCGCGCGGGTCCCACCATTGTTCGGCGATGCCAGCGAAGAGCGCCACTTCCGATGGATCGACGCTGGAGCCCTGCACTGCATCGCCGTCCATCACCGTCTCCCGCTTTCGCAACAGGGGGCTTTCTTACCGGCCCGCGCGCCGCTAGAAGCGCCATCTTGCGCTGCAAATGGCTTCATACGCCATGTTCGGCAAGTCCATTCCTATGATGGAGCCACCGTGGCCCGGCTGGTGATGAAATTCGGCGGCACCTCCGTCGCCGACATGGAGCGGATCGCCCGGGTCGCGCGGCTGGTGGCGGCTGAGCAAGCCGCGGGACACGAGGTGGCCGTGGTGGTCTCCGCCATGGCCGGGCAGACCAATCAACTTGTGGCATGGACCGACGCCGCCGGGCGGGCGGCGCAGGGCATCCCCAGCTCGGACGACGAATACGACCTAGTGGTCGCCTCGGGCGAACAGGTGACGGCGGGGCTTCTGTCCATGACCCTGCGCCACATGGGGCTCAGAGCCCGCTCCTGGGTCGGCTGGCAGATCCCTATCCTTACCGACGACGCGCATGGCTCGGCCCGCATCGAGGACGTGCCCGCCGATGCGCTGGGCGAGGCCATCGACAGCGGCGAGATCGCGGTGATCGCGGGGTTCCAGGGCGTTACGCGCAGCGGGCGGATCACCACCCTTGGCCGGGGCGGGTCAGACACCTCCGCCGTCGCCATCGCCGCCGCGCTGAAGGCGATCCGCTGCGACATCTACACCGACGTGGACGGGGTCTACACCACCGATCCCCGCATCGAGCAACGCGCGCGCCGCTTAGCCAAAATCTCCTACGAGGAAATGCTGGAAATGGCTTCGCAGGGGGCCAGGGTGCTGCAAACCCGCTCGGTCGAGCTGGCCATGTCCCAACGCGTGGCCTTGCGGGTGCTGTCGAGCTTTATCGAACCCGGAGAGGCTACTGCGGATACCGGAACCATCGTCTGCGACGAGGAGGAAATTGTGGAAAAGCGCATCGTGAGCGGCGTGGCCTATAGCCGGGACGAGGCCAAGATCACGCTACTGGGCCTGCCGGATCATCCAGGGGTGTCGTCGAAAATATTCTCGACCCTGGCCGACGCCAACGTCAACGTGGATATGATCGTGCAGTCGAGGGCGCGGACCTCAGACACCGCCAACATGACCTTCACCGTGGGCAAGCGCGACGCGGCGCGGGCGGTGGAGTTGATGGAAGGCGTTAAGGCCGAGGTGGGGTTCGAGGGCTTCAATATCGACGAGGACGTGGCCAAGGTCTCGGTGATCGGGGTCGGGATGCGAAGCCACACCGGCGTCGCCAAGACCATGTTCGGCGCCCTGGCCGACAAGGGGGTGAATATTCAGGTCATCTCCACTTCCGAGATCAAGATCAGCGTGCTGATCGAAAGCGCCTACACGGAACTCGCGGTCCGGGCGCTGCACGCGGCCTACGGGCTGGATCAGGTGGGGTAGGCATAGCGCTTTGGCCTCGCCCCTGCTTCTCGACCGGCTCAAACCCTGCGGCCCGGTAGTCGACGCCAAGGCGGCGGAGCGGGCGCGGCGCGATCTAGAAGGGGCCGCCAGCACGGACGGTTGGAGTGAAACGTTGGATCGCGCCTGGCCGGCGCTGGGCCCCATCTTCGCCGCATCGCCCTATCTGGCCGGATTGGCGAGGCGCAACCCCGCCGGGTTGCGCGGTATCCTGGAAGACGACCCCGACACGCGCCTCGCCGCCATTCTGGCCAGCGCCGCCGAAGCCGCCTCGGGCGACCTACCGACCCTGAAGAGCACGCTCCGAAGGCTGAAGGCCGAGCTTCATCTTCTCACGGCGATTTGCGATCTCGGCGGGGTATGGGACCTCGATGCCGTGACGGACGCCCTGACGCGGTTCGCGGACGCCAGCCTTTGCGCGGCGTTGGCTGGGGCGGCGCGGGCAGAGGTGGAGCATGGGCGGATGATAGCGCCCGCCGATCAGGCGTTGGGCCCCGTGCCCGGTTTCTTCTGCCTCGCGCTCGGCAAGCACGGAGCGTTCGAGCTGAACTATTCCTCCGACATCGACTTCTCGGTCTTCTATGATCCTGAGCGAATGCCATGCGCGCCCGGCGTCGAACCACAGGCGTTGGCGCTGCGCCTGACCCAGACCCTCGCCGCTGTCATGCAGGAGCGGACGGCGGACGGATACGTGTTCCGGGTAGACCTGCGGCTACGTCCCGATCCTTCCTCCACCCCCGCCGCCATGCCGGTTGAGGCAGCGCTCGACTACTATGAGAACGCTGGCCAGAACTGGGAGCGCGCCGCCATGATCAAGGCGCGCCCCGCAGCGGGCGACCTCGCGGTGGGCGCAGCCTTCGTGCGCGAACTTCAGCCCTTCATCTGGCGCAGGCATTTGGACTATGCCGCCATCGCTGACATTCAGTCGATCAAGCAACAGATCCACGTGCACCGAAATCTGCCGGAGGGCGGCAAGGACCGGCTCATGGCGGCGGGGGCGAACCTGAAACTCGGCGCTGGCGGCATCCGCGAGATCGAGTTCTTCGTGCAGACCCAGCAGCTTATCTCCGGCGGGCGCGACCCGAGCCTGCGCTCGCCCCGGACGCTTGACGCTCTGGCGGCGCTCACCGAGGCGGGTCAGGTCAAGCCCAGAGTAAGGGATGAACTCACCGACGCCTACGCAAAGCTTCGCGGGCTGGAGCACCGGGTGCAGATGCTGCATGACGAGCAGACGCACAGTTTGCCCGAAGCGGTAGGGGAGCGGAAGCGCGTGGCCACGCTTTCCGGCTTTGCCGATCTGCGCCGGTTCGACGCTCACGTGGTGGCAATCCTGCGCCGGGTGAACAACCGCTATGGGGAGTTGTTCGCTGAGGCCGAGCCCCTCTCTTCACGCTTTGGCAGCCTGGTGTTCACCGGCGTGGACTACGACCCCGAAACGTTGCTCACCCTCGCCCGGATGGGGTTCTCCAACCCGGCGCAGGTCTCCGGTATGATCCGGGGCTGGCACCACGGGCGCATCGCCGCCACCCGGTCTGCCCGGGCGCGCGAGCTTTTCACCCGCCTCGCCCCGCGCCTCCTCGAGGCCGCCCAAGCCACCGGCGCGCCGGACGCCGCCTTCAATCGGTTTGCCGACTTCTTCTCGGGACTGAGTTCCGGTGTGCAGGTGCAATCGCTGTTCCTGGCCGAGCCGAAGTTCTTCAACCTTCTGGTCGAGGTGATGGCGTTTGCGCCGAAACTGGCGGCCACCTTGGCGCGCAGGCCCGCCGTGCTCGATTCGCTTTTGGGCGCGCGGTTCTTCTCCGCCCTGGACGACGGTGAGGCCGAGACGGCGCTGGAGCAGGCGGTCGCCTTAGCGCCGGATTTTGAGGCCGCCATGGACGCCGCTCGCCGTGGACACCGCGAGCAGGCCTTCCGCATCGGTGTGCAGGTAATGGCGGGAACGGCGGACGCGGGGGCGGCGGGCCGGGCGCATACGGCGCTGGCAGACGCCTGCATCCGCTCGCTTTCGGCGGCGGCGCTTCTGGAAGCGGAGCGGATGGGAGGCGCTTTTCCGGGGGAGGTGGCGGTGGTGGCGGTGGGCAAGGCAGGCTCCCGCGAGATGACGGCTCGTTCCGACCTAGACTTGATGACGCTCTACGCGGCGTCCGATCCTGCGGCGATGTCGGCGACCAAGGGGTGGGGGGCGGAAACCTTCTACGCCCGGTTCACCCAGCGACTGCTTACCGCGCTATCGACCCCGACGGGAGAGGGAGAGCTTTACCCGGTGGACCTGCGCCTCCGCCCCTCGGGCTCGGCGGGGCCGGTCGCGGTGAGCCTTGCGGCGCTGGAACGCTACTACCAGGGCGAGGCGGAGACCTGGGAGTTCATGGCCCTGACCCGCGCGCGGGTGGTGTGGGCGAGCACCGAGGTGTTTGCCGAACGAGCTTCCGCCGCCATCGCCGAAGGCCTGCGCCAGCCCCGCGATCCCCGCAAGACCGCCAACGACGCTCTGGAAATGCGCGCCTTGATGGCGAAGGAAAAACCCCCGGCCCACGCCTGGGATCTGAAACTGGAAGAAGGCGGTCTGGTGGATATCGAGTTCGCCGCCCAGACGCTGCAACTGGTTCACGCGGACGCGGGCGGACCGCTCGAAGTCAACACTGGGGCGGCGCTGGAGGCGTTGGCGAGCGCGGGTCTGATCGGCAAGGCGCAGTTTGAAGCGCTCAAGACTGCGTTTATATTGGAGCAGAACCTGGGGCAGGTGCTGAAAGTAGCGCTGGACGACGATGCCGACCCCCGCGAAGAACCCACCCGCTTCCGCGCCATCCTCGCCAAGACCGGCGGCGCAAAGAGCTTCGCGGCGCTGGAAGGGCTGCTGGTGAAGCGAAGGGCTGCGGCGCATGAGGCGATGCGCGCGTTGCTCACGGCCCTAGCCAACGCCGGAACCGCCGATCCCGCCCGTTGAAAGGTCGAAGCGGGCGCACGTGCGCGCCCAGACGGAGTTCCCCATGCGACGTTCCCTCATCCTCGCCGCCGCCCTGATCCTCGCCGCAGGCGGCGCGGCCACCGGGGCCCAGAAGAGCGGAGGCAAGGCTTTTGCCCACACCGATACGAACGGCGACGGCAAGGTCAGCCTGCAGGAGTTCCTGGCGGCGCGGGGGCATATCTTTGACCGCATGGACGCCAACCATGACGGAACCATCACCCAGGACGAACTCGCCGCCGCCAGCCAGAAACAGGAGGCCGCCAGTGCGGGCCGGATGATCCGCAGCGGCAAGGGCGGCGATGAAGGTGAAGGAAAGGGCGGCGGCCAACTCGCCCGGCTGCAAAAGCTGGCTGAACGGGGACCGATCACCCGCCAGCAGTGGGATGCGATGCTGACCAAGCGGTTCCAGCGCCTCGATACCGGGCACACCGGCTTCATCACCATGGAACAGATGCGGCCAGGCCACGAGGCTGCGGAGGCGCCCGCCGCCGATTCCACGGTTCCGATGGCGTCGAAGCCACCGAAATCCTGACAAGAAGGTGAGCGACGCCGTCCAGTCATTGTCGGTTCATCCTCCGTCGGCCACAACAGTGGGCGCGCCGCCTTTCGGGTCGCGCGCGGTGGCGAGGTGGGCCTTGACGTCTCCGGTGTTCGACCCGGACGAGGAATTGATTGGCCGGGTAGGTCAGGGCGATCCGGCGGCGATCCAGGCGCTGGTGGCGCGCAAATTGTCGCGGATGCTAGCCCTCGCACGCCGGATGCTGGGCGACCCTGTTGAGGCCGAGGACGTGGCGCAGGAGGTGTTCGTGCGCGCCTGGAAACAGGCGAAGGTCTGGCAGCCGGGGGCGGGCAAGTTCGACACCTGGATGCACCGGGTGGCGATGAACCTCTGCTACGACCGTCTGCGCCGCCGCCGCGAAATCGTTACCGACGAGCCCCCGGAACAGATCGACCCGACCCCGAATGCGGAAGCCGGGCTGGTCTGCGCCGACATCTCCGCCCGCGTGCAGGCCGCTGTCGCCGTCCTCCCGGAGCGGCAGCGGTCGGCGTTGGTTCTTTGCCACTACCAGGAACTATCCAATATCGAAGCGGCGGATTTGCTGGGGGTGAGCGTGGAAGCGGTGGAGAGCCTGCTGTCGCGAGCGCGGCGGGCGTTGCGATCCTCGTTGGCCGATCTGGCGCGGGGCGGATGAGTAGAGCGTGATAGACATCGAACGGTTCAGGATTTTGGCGGAGAGCTACGGCGGCGACATTACGCGCTGGCCGGAGGCTGATCGCGTCGGCGCGAAGGCGCTGGCGAAGGCGGATGCGCGCGCGGCCCAGACCTTGGCGGAATGGGCGGCGCTGGACGACGCCCTGCACGAATGGCGCATCCCATCCGCTTCGGCGAGCTTGCGCGAGACGGTGCTGGCTGGCGCGCCTTCGCGGGGCCGCAGGCGAGCAAGGGCGGCGCTCTGGGCAAACGACTTGCGACTATGGTTCGCGGGCGCAGGCCTTGCGGCGGGGCTGGCAGGGGTGTTCTGTGGCGCGGTGCTTTCAACCGTGGCCGTGCGCGAGGCCAGGGATGAAGCGCTGGTCGCTTCGGCGGTCTCGGACAATTCGGTTGCGCTCATCCCGACTTCGGACACCAGACACCGCCTATGAGCCTGCGTTTCAAGATCGCTCTCGTTATCTCGTTAATCGTCAATGTCTTCCTGATCGGGATCGGGCTTGGCGTGGTTATCACCGGGGCGCGTCTGGCTCCGGCGCAGGCTGCGCGGCGTCCGGTGCCCAACATCTGGCTGGCGTCGGAAGCCCTGCCACAGCCTGATCGCGCCGCCTTTCGCCAGATGCTACGCGAGCAGGCGGCGGCGGTTCAGCCCGAACTGAAATCCGTGCGCATCGCCCGGCGTGAGGCCGCGTCGCTGATCTCGCAACCCAACTACGATCCTGTCGCCGTGCAGGCCGCCTTACAGCGCGCCCGCGAAGGCGAGATGCACGCGCGGGGCGAGATCGACGCCGCCCTCGCCGCCTATCTGACCCACCTGTCGCCCAAGGAGCGCATTGCCCTTGCCGAAGCCATAGTGCGCGCCCGGCCCGGCTCGATGCGCAACGCCATCATGAACGGCGACGCGAAGCCTTAGCCTCAAGCCACCGATGCCGCCCGCGCGCGCGTCGACGCCGCCTGCGGCAGGGTGAACGAGACGGTGGTGCCAGCTCCCGCCTTGCTGGCGATGTGCAGCGATCCCCCATGCAGCTCCACCAGCGACTTGGTGAGGGCCAGGCCAAGCCCCGTTCCCTGCTGGGTCTTGGAATGCTGGCTTTCGATCTGCTCGAATGGGCGCGCGAGGCGTTCCAGATCGGCGTCGGAAATGCCGATGCCGGTGTCGCTGACGCCGATCCTCACCCGCCCGCCGTCTTCTGCAAGCACTTTGGCGAAAAGCTGTACCTTGCCTCCCCGTGGAGTGAACTTCACGGCGTTGGACATCAGGTTAAGAAGTATCTGTTTCAGGGCGCGGAAGTCCGCCTCCACCTCGGGAAGGTCCGGCGATATGTTGATCGCCATGGCCAGTCCTGCGCCCTCGGCACGGGTGCGCAGGAGCCGCATGGCCTCTTCGGCGAGGTCGGCAAAATCGAGCGGTTCGGGGCGCATATTCATCTTGCCCGCCTCAATCTTCGACATATCCAGAATGTCGTTGATCAGCGCCAGAAGGTGTTCGCCCGACGACAGGATATCGCCTGCATATTCCTTGTAGCGCCGGTCGCCCAGCGGCCCGAACATCTCGCGCGTCATCATCTCCGAGAAGCCGTTGATGGCGTTCAACGGGGTGCGCAACTCGTGGCTCATATTAGCCAGGAACTCGCTCTTGGCCCTGGACGCGCTCTCGGCGACGGCGGAGGCAGCCTGATGTTTCTCGGCCAGTTCGGCCAGGGCCGCGCCCGAATCCTCGAGCCGGTGCACGGCGTCCTGCAACGCCTCTTCATTCTGGCGCAGGGCGCTTTCCTGGTGTTTGAGGGCGGTGATATCGGCGGCGGTCATCACCCAGCCGCCCTCAGCGGTGCGCCGCTCGGAAATCTGCAGCCAGCGCCCGTCGTTCAGTTCCACCTCCACCCCCCGGTCGTCCGGGTCGGTGGAGGGCTCGCGCCGCTTGATCGCCAGTTCAGCCGCACGCTCCACCGCTTGCTTGGGCGCGCCGGGCTTGAGCAGGCGCGCCTCCAGAGAGAAGAACTCGCGGAAATTGCCATTGCACATCAATAGCCGCCCGTGGCGATCCCACAGCACGAAGGCTTCGGGCACGTTCTCGATGGCGTCCGCCAGGCGACGTTCTGCCTGCTGGGCTCTGATCTCCGCATTGCGCTCGTCGGTGACGTCCAGAGCGACGCCGATGATGACGCCGAAGCCTGCCGGACCGGGCTCGAACCCCTGACCTCGCGCATCGATCCAGGATGCCTCGCCCCCGGCCTTCTCGACGCGGAACGACACATCGAAGCCGCCGAACTGCGCCGCGCCGCGCAGCGCCTGGCGCACCCGTTCCTGATGCTCCGATGCGATTCGCCCGATCACGTCCGCACCGCGCGCTGCGCCGCCGCCGCCCCAGCCGAGCATGGCTCCGGTGACGTCGGACATATGCATGACGTCCTCGTCCAGCCGCCACTCCCAGATGCCGCATCGCGCGGCCTCGACGGCGAGACGGAAGGTGCGTTCGCTGTCGGCGCGGGCGAGGCGCGCCTCGTTGGTCTTGCGGGTCTGGCGCACCAGTATCAGCGTCAGCAAAAGCCCCGCCGCGAGGGGGGCTAGAAGGGTGAAAAGCTCGTCCGCCAGCCTGCGCGAAGGCGTGACGCCAGCGAGAGGGGCAGGCTCCGCCGCCATCGCCATGACCCCTTCGTCGGAGGTCGCCGCCGCCGCGATGCGAAGGGGTTGGCCGTCTGCGTTCCTGCCCTTGTCGGTATCTCCGCCGGTGAGGCCGCGCAGGGTGTTGGGGGCCAGCCCGAACATGGCCAAGAGCGTTGCACTATCCTTGGCTGGGCCTTCGCTGGCTAGAATCCGCCCCTCCGCGCCAACGAGGGCGATGTCGTGGTCCGCCGAAGCGCCGCTCACCGCCGGGTCGAGATCGACCGCGAGGATCAACTGCAACCGCTTTGGTCCGACGGGGGATGAAACCACATAGAGGCCCGAGCCGATCGGTATCAGGGCGCTGGGCCGATTGATCGCGCGCGCCGCCATCGCCGCCTTGAGCCACACCCCCACGGCTGCGTCGCCCTTGGCGGCGAGGATTTGGCTCCCACTGGCGACCGCGCCCCCGCTCGCAGAAGTCTGGGCCACTACCAGCGCGGACTCCACCGCGTCGAGGGGGCGTTCTGGCGCAGCGGCAAGGCGCTCCGATCCGGCGCGCAGGGCGCCCCGGGCGAGGGAGAGGACGGCGTTTGCTCGCGCAGCCACAAGGTCGGCCTGATCCTTCAGCACGGGCGCGGAGCTTGGCGGGCCACTCATGTGCATCAGCTTGAACGCCGTCCAGCAGGTGTAGCCCCCCAACAGCAGAAGCGCGCAGAGCAGGATGGCCCGCCACGCCGAGGGCAGGGCGCGCGGCTCCGCGTCGGCGGACTTGCCCCGCTTCGCATCGGCTCGCCCCTTGGCGCCCCTCGACAAGCCCGATCCCCCTGAAACCCTGAATCCCGAGGGGAGTCTAAGCGCTAACCGTGCGGCGTGTCACGATGAAGCCGCACCCGCTTACAAACTGATTCAATCCGCCGCACGGGCCGCCTTTTCTGCAAGCTCATAGACGTTCTTGGAAATCCCCGGCGTTCCCGCGATCCGTTCAAGCTCGGCGCGCATCTTTCCCCCTAGATCGCTGCGATAGCGCCGCCAGTTGCCGAGGGGCTCGATCAGGCGGGCTGCGGTCATGGGGTTGAAGCTGTCGACCATCAGAATCTGGTCGGCCAAGAAGCGATAGCCTTCCCCTGTGGGCTCGTGGAAACGCGCCGGGTTGGCGGAGGCGTAGCTCTGCACCAGGGCGCGCAGCCGGTTGGGGTTCTTCGGGTCGAACGCAGGGTGGGCGGTGAGGCCCATGACACGGCCGAGCGCACCTTCGGACGGATCGCGGCCCTGCACGGCGAACCATTTGTCGATGACCAACGGTTCGGACTTCCACTTCTCATAGAAGCGGGCGAGAGCATCTTCCAGTTGCTCGCCGCCGAGCAACATCAGGGCGTTCAGCCCGCCGATGGCGTCGGTCATGGTCAGGGCGGCGTCGAAATGGCCGAGGGCTCGCAGGCGGCTATCGGCGGTGTTCCCGGCGGCCAAAAGGTCGAGCACGGCGTTGCGCAGCGCCCGGCGTCCTGCGCTCGTGGCGTCGGGGGAGAACTCGCCCTGGTCCTGCAACGCGGTGTGCAGATCGTGCAGATCGGTTTCGAGGTGGACGGCGAGCCGGGCGCGTAGGGCTTCCCGCGCCTCATGGATGGCGGCGGGATCGGCGGGAACGGAGGCCAGCGCCAGATCGCCCTCGGTGGGCAGGGCGACCAGCAGCGCCTTGAACGCGGGCTCGGCGGACTGGTCGGAGAGGGCACGGCGCATGGCTTCGGCGAAGCGCTCTTCGCCCACCTCGTCGGGGGTCCCGGCGGCGCGGGACAGAATCAACGCCTGCGCCAGCCCCTGCCCCGCTTCCCAACGGTTGAACAGATCGCTGTCGGCAGCGAGGAGAACGTAGGCGTCCTTGGCGGGGGCGTCGGAAACAAGCCTGACCGGGGCCGAAAACCCGCGCAGCGCCGAGATGACGGGCCGGGTTGGCGCAGGCAGGCGGATTGTGGTCTCCGCCTTATCCAGCACCGCTAGGCAATCGCCCCAGAACTCCTTGCCGTCCTCATCCAGCATTCCGAAACAGACCGGGATCGTCAGGGGTTGTTTCTCAGGCTGGCCGGGGGTGGGGGCGGTCTCCTGCAGGAAGCGTAGAACGACCTGCCGCTCGGCCTCGTCATAGGTGGTTTCGAGGGTCAGGGTCGGGGTTCCGGCCTGTTCGTACCAGCGGAAGAAATGGTTGAGGTCGCGCCCCGACGCCTCGGCGAAACAGCCAATGAAGTCCTCCACCGTGGCCGCTGTGCCGTCGCATCGGTCGAAGTAGAGGTCCATGCCCGCCTTGAAGGCGTGGTCGCCCACCAGCGCCTTCAGCATACGGATCACCTCCGCGCCCTTCTCGTAGATGGTCGCGGTGTAGAAGTTATCGATCTTCAGATAGCTCGACGGGCGCACCGGGTGGGCGAGGGGGCCTGCGTCCTCGGAGAACTGGCGGGCTCTGAGCGCCTTCACGTCCTTGATCCGTTGCACGGCTCTGGAGCGCATATCGGCGGAGAACTCCTGGTCGCGGAAGACCGTCAGACCCTCCTTCAGGCAGAGCTGAAACCAGTCGCGGCAGGTGATCCGGTCGCCGGTCCAGTTGTGGAAATATTCGTGCGCGACCACGCTTTCGATCCGCTCGTAATCCATGTCGGTGGCGGTGGCCGGGTCGGCCAACAGGAGCGAAGAGTTGAAGATGTTCAGCCCCTTGTTCTCCATTGCGCCGAAGTTGAAGTCGCGCACCGCCACGATCATGAAGAGGTCGAGGTCGTACTCCCGACCGAACACGTCTTCGTCCCACTGCATCGAGCGTTTCAGAGCGTCGAGCGCATAGGCCGCGCGGGCCGACTGGCCGGGGTCTGTGTAGAGGCGAAGGGCGATGGTGCGCCCGGTATTGGTGACGTGTTCTCCGGAAAGCTCGTCCAGTTCCCCGGCCACCAGGGCGAACAGGTAGCAGGGCTTGGGGAAGGGATCGTTCCAGACCGCGAAATGCCGCCCGCTGGCGAGTTCGCCCGTCTGCATTAGATTGCCATTGGCGAGCAGGCGTTGGAAGCCCCGGTCCGCCTCCATCCGCACGGAGTAGCGCGACAGCACGTCCGGGCGGTCGGGGAAGAAGGTGATCTTGCGAAACCCTTCCGCCTCGCACTGGGTGCAGAACCGCCCGCCCGACATATAGAGCCCCTCCAGCGCGGTGTTGCCCTCGGGGTTGATCTCCACCTCGGTTTCGAGCGTGAAGGCGGCGGGAACCTCCGGGATGGTCAGGGTCTCGGTCGTGAGGGTGTAGTCAGCCTTGCCCAGCGTTCGCCCGTCGATGGCGACGCTGATCAGCTTCAACCCCTCGCCGTTCAGCACCAGGGGCCCAGTGTGCTCGCCATTGCGCCGCACGCTCAGCTTCGCCTTCACCCGCGTGGCTGTCGGCTCCAGATTGAAGTCGAGATCGACCTGATCGATCAGATAGGCGGGCGCCGCATAATCGGCGAGGCGGATCGGGACAGGCTGTTCGGTGCGCATGGGTTGGATGTAGAGCGGGCCTCCGTGAGAATCCAGCGGAGGCGTGGTGCGTGGATCGACACGCGCTGTGAAGAACAGCGCTGCTCACCATGACGAACCGTTTTTACAATCCCCCATTTTTGTCATCCTGAGCAGGGCGATCTTCGCCCGTGTCGAAGGACGCAGGACCGACTACCCCACATCCACTCCGCGCAGGATCGCGCCAGCCGCCTCAGCCATGCGCTGTAGCTCGGGCGGCGCGTCTTCGGGCATTTCGCCGACCAGCTCCACCACGTCGCGGGCCAGTTTCATCAAGCGCGGTGCAGCGGCGATCAATCTGGCCTGGAACTCGATCTTGGTGGGGTCGCGGTCGTATTCGGCGCCGGGGGTGCGCCAGCCGCCCCAGTCCTGTTGATCGGTGACGACGACCGGGAAGGTGCCGGGATAGGGGTGGTGGGCGGAATCCTCTGGCGTCTGCCACTTGTTCTTGGCGCGCAGCAGCCGCCATTCCCCGCCGGTTTCCGGCGCCGCGTCGCCTGCCGCATCGCTGGCGCGCAGTTCGTCAGCGCGGAACTCGCGGCCCAGACCCACGTCATAGCTGATCTTGACCGGCTCGTCGAAATCCTTGGCCCAGACAGGAATGATTCGCTCGACTGCGGCCCACGCGCCGACGGCTTCGACCCAGACCTTCTGGTGGCGGTGAAACAGGGCTTTGGCCAAGCGGAGCCTTTCGCACGAGATGATGCGCCATCATGCCCGCAAACCCTTGACGCGAGGTCAATCTTTCCTCCGACCCTCAGGGGCGCCATGGTGAAAAAAAGACAGTCAGGTTGAGGAGCCGCACAGGCCGTGAATTTCGACTATTCCGACGATCAGAAGTTCCTGAAGGGCGAGGCGAGAAAGTTCCTCGAAGCCCGCTGCCCGGCCTCGGTGGTGCGCGGCGTGCTCAACGACGACGCCAAATCCTATGACGCCGACCTCTGGAAGGCGGTAGCGGAAATGGGCTGGCTGGGCGCCGCCATCCCCGAACAGTTCGGCGGGCTCGGCCTTGGCAAGATCGAGCTTTGCGCCATCGCCGAGGAGCTTGGCCGCGTTGTGGCGCCGATCCCCTTCGCCTCCACCGTCTATTTCATGGCCGAGGCGGTGATGCTGGCGGGCACGGACCAGCACAAGGGTTTCGTCTTGCCAAAAATCGCGTCCGGGGAATGGATCGGCTGTTTCGCCACCTCCGAAGGGCCGGGGGCGGTGACGCCTTCGTCCATCAAGGCCGTGGTGAAGGACGGCAAGCTGACCGGGACCAAAATCCCTGTCACCGATGGCGACTGCGCCAACATCGCGGTGGTGCTGGCCAACGAGAATGGCAAGCCGGGTCTCTATTTCGTCAACCTCGGCGACGCGGGCGTGCAGCGCGAGACTTTGAAAACTCTAGACCCGACGCGGGGCGTTGCCAAACTGACCTTTAAGGACGCTGGCGCCTGGCGTCTGGGCGGCGAGGGCGATGGCTTCGCCCTGATGGAGCAGGTGTTCGACCGGGCGGCGGTCTACCTGGCGTTCGAGCAGGTGGGCGGCGCGGATCGCAGCCTTGAAATGGCCAAGGCCTACGCCCTGGAGCGCTACGCCTTCGGGCGGGTCATCGCCAGCTATCAGGCGATCAAGCACAAGCTGGCCGATATGTATGTGAAGAACGAGCTTGCTCGCTCCAACGCCTACTACGGCGGCTGGGCGCTGGCGACCGATGCGGCGGAGCTGCCGCTGGCGGCCTCGGCGGCTCGGGTGGCGGCGTCTGACGCCTTCTGGTTCGCATCGAAAGAAAACATCCAGACCCACGGCGGCATGGGCTTCACCTGGGAGGTCGACTGCCACCTCTACTACCGTCGGGCCAAGCAGCTCGGCCTCGTGGCCGGCGGCGCGAAGGTCTGGAAAGAACGGCTGGTCAGCCAGCTCGAACGTCGCAACGCGGCCTAATCGGAGAAAGACCATGGATTTCAACGATAGCTCCGACGAAGCCGCCTATCGCGAAAAAGCCCGCGCCTGGCTCTCCGCCAACGCGAAGAAGAAGCGCTCTGACGCCTCCGAAGCGATGGAGAGCGAGGACAACGCCTCGATGAAGGCCTCGAAGGCCTGGCAGGCCAAGAAGGCCGCTGGCGGGTTTGCGCAGATCACCTGGCCAAAGGAGTGGGGCGGCCCCGGCGGCACGCCGATCCAGCAGGTGATCTTCAACCAAGAGGAAGCGAACTTCGACGTGCCTCCCAACCCTTTCCAGATTGGCCTCGGGATGTGCGTGCCGACGGTAATGACCTTCGCTGACGACGCCACCAAGCAACGCTATGTGGGTCCGGCGCTGAGGGGTGAGGAGATCTGGTGCCAGCTCTTCTCGGAACCGGCTGGCGGCTCTGACGTGGCGGCGGTGCGCACCAAGGCGGTGCGTGAGGGCGACGACTGGATCATCAATGGCCAGAAGGTCTGGACCACCGGCGCCCAGTTCTCCGACTTCGGCATCGTGCTCGTCCGCACCGATCCCGACCTGCCCAAGCACAAGGGCATGACCATGTTCTGGCTCGACATGAAAGCGCCGGGCGTTGAGGTGAAGCCGATCCACCAGATGTCGGGCGGCTCCTCGTTCAACGAGGTCTATTTCACTGACGTGCGGTTGAAGGACAGCCAGCGCCTTGGCGCGGTGAACGACGGCTGGAAGACCGCCCTTGTCACCCTGATGAACGAGCGGCTGGCGGTGGGAGGCTCCACGGGCACGCAGTACGGCCACATCTTGGAACTGGCGCGGGGCGTCAAGACCGAAGGCGGAACCATGCTGAAGGACGGCGGCTTCCGCGAGAAGCTGGCCGACTGGTATGTGCAAACCGAGGGGCTGAAGTTCACCCGCTTCCGCACTATGACGGCGCTATCGAAGGGCCAGACACCAGGACCTGAAAGCTCCATCGGCAAGGTGATCGCCGCCACCCAGATGCAGGACCTGGCCAATGCAGCGGTGGAGATGGAAGACCAGTACGGCATCCTGAACGACGAAGAACTTTCGCCGCTGAAGGCCGCTTTCCAGTCCAGCCTGCTGTTCGCGCCAGGCCTGCGCATCGCGGGCGGCACCGACGAAATCCTGAAGAACATCATCGCCGAACGCGTGCTGGGCCTGCCCGGAGACATTCGTGTCGACAAGGACGTGGCCTTCAAGGACGCGCCGACTGGGAGATAGGACGATGGCCGCACTCCCGCCCGTGCGCCGCATCCTTACCGGCGTGAACGTCGATGGCCAGTCCTGCATCGTCGAAGACGGACCCTCACCCGCCGAACTGACCATGGACGGGCGGGGCGATTATCGGAACTCCAACCTCTGGCGCACTTTGGGGGCCGGGGCGTCGGTAGATGCGACGGACACCATCTTGGATCATAAGGGGGTGTCGCCGCCCCCGGGCGGCACCATGATCCGGGTGATCGACATTCCGCCCGAGGACCCCGATCCCGAGGCCCAGCGTCGCGCCACCGAGGCGACCTTCGCCGCCATGTTCGCCGACGCCGACCACGATGCGGGGAGCGCCCGCGCCGCCGGGATGCACACCACCGACACCATCGACTACGCCATCCTTCTGCAGGGCGAACTGACCGCCGTGATGGACGCCGACGAGACAGTGATGAAGGCGGGCGACATCCTGATCCAGCGCGGCACGCGCCACGCCTGGGTCAACCGTTCCGGCGCTATTGCGCGCATCTGCTTCGTGCTGACGGACGCGAAGCGGTAGGAGTTTCGCGCAGTCCTTTCCATGAACGGGGAGGGGTTTGTGTGGACCCTGCGGGTATGCGCGCCTATCAATTCCGGCCAGTTTGGAGCCCCGCCCATGACCGACGCCGCCCGCCTGCAATCCTATGTCGACAGCCTCTGGGACGAGGCGATTACCCCCACCCTGGTCGAGTATATTCGCATACCCAACAAGTCCCCGGCCTTCGATCCGCAATGGGCCGAGCACGGCTATATGGATCAGGCGGTGAAGCTCTTGGAAGACTGGGCGCGGGAGCGGCTGGGCAAGCTGCCCGGCGCGACGCTAGAGGTCGTGACGCTGGAAGGGCGCACGCCGGTGCTCTTCATCGAGGTTCCGGGCAGCGTGGACGATACGGTGCTGCTTTACGGGCACCTGGATAAACAGCCGGAGATGACTGGCTGGTCCGATGGCCTCGGCCCCTGGGAGCCGGTGCTGCAGGGCGACAAGCTCTATGGGCGCGGCGGGGCGGACGACGGCTACGCCATGTTCGGGGCCCTGTCGGCGTTGATGGCGCTTCAGGATCAGGGCGCGCCCCACGCCCGCTGCGTGATCCTGATTGAGGCCTGCGAGGAGAGCGGCAGCTACGACCTGCCTTTCTATGTCGATCATCTGGCGGCGCGGATCGGCGATCCCTCGCTCGTGGTCTGTCTCGACAGCGGCTGTGGCAACTACGACCAGCTTTGGCTCACCACCTCGCTCCGCGGGATGATGGCGGGGGTGCTGAGAGTGGATGTGCTGTCCGAAGGCGTGCATTCCGGCGATGCGTCCGGCGTGGTGCCCGACAGCTTCCGCATCCTGCGCTCGCTCCTGTCGAGGCTGGAGAACGAAGCCACCGGCGAAGTCCTGCCCAAGGCGCTCTACGCCGACGTTCCCGCCGAGCGCGTTCAGCAGGCCCAGGTGGCGGCGCAGGCGCTGGGCGATGAAATCTATTCCAAGTTCCCGTTCGTTGACGGCATGAAGCCGGTCTCCACCGATCTCATTGAGTTGATCTTGAACCGCACCTGGCGACCGCAACTGGCGATGATCGGCATGGAGGGGATTCCGGCGCTGGGCGATGCGGGCAATGTGCTGCGCCCCTACACCGCCGCGAAGATCAGCCTGCGCGTGCCGCCGACCCTCAGCGCCAACGAAGCGGCGACGGTGGTGAAGGCCCTGTTCGAGCGCGATCCGCCTTATGGTTGCAAGGTCAGCTTCGAGAGCGACAAGGCAGGCTCCGGCTGGCACGCCCCGCCGCTCCAGCTGTGGCTGGCGGCCTCGCTGGAGCGGGCGTCGCAGACCTCGTTCGGGCGCGGGATGGCGATGATGGGCGAGGGCGGCTCGATCCCGTTCATGGGGATGCTGGGCGAGAAGTTTCCACGCGCCCAGTTCGTCATCACCGGCGTCCTCGGCCCCCACTCCAACGCCCACGGGCCGAACGAGTTTCTGCATATTCCAACGGGGAAGAAGGTCTCGGGCGTCGTGGCCCAAGTGATTGCAGATCACGCGGCGCAGGCTCGAATGGCGAAGGCGGCTTAGGCTTCTCTCTCACATTGTCATTCTCGGGCTTGACCCGAGAACCCAGCGAGCGGGACGGTCATCACTGCTGGGTTCCCGGCTCGCAGGCCGGGAATGACGGGGTTATTTGCGGTTGCCGAAAAAATCCGTTTCGCCTTGGCCAACCCCTCGATCCCCCGGTCGAGCGTCGCATCCACCTTGGCGAAGCACAGCCGAACGATGTGTGTCACGGGGTCTTGCTCATAGAAGGCTGAAACAGGGATCGCCGCCACGCCTGCTTCCTCGACGGCCCGCAGGCAGAACGTCCGATCATCCATTTCAACGCCCGAGGCGCGCAGATCGACGTTGAGGAAATAGGTGCTCTGGCTCGGCAGCACCGCGAACCCCTCCGCCACCAGCCCCGTCGCCAGACGGTCGCGGGACCGGGCGTATCCGGCGCGCATATCGGTGAAATAGGCGTCGTCCTTGCCGAGCCCGTAGGCGACCGCGGCCTGGGTTCCCGGCGCGACGGTGAAGGTGAGGAACTGGTGCGCCTTGGAGACAATCGAGGTCAGCGGCGGCGGCGCGCAGACCCACCCGACCTTCCATCCGGTCAGCGAGAAAATCTTCCCTGCCGAGCCGATCTTCACCGTCCGCTCCCGCATTCCCGGCAGGCTGGCGAGGGGGGTATGGGCGCGGCCGTCGAACACCAGATGCTCCCACACCTCGTCGGAGATCACCGTCACGTCGTGCTTCACGCAAAGCGCGGCGAGGGAGGCGAGATGGTCGCCGCTCCATGCAACGGCCACCGGGTTGAGCGGATTGTTGAGGATCAGCAGCCGTGTCTTCGGCCCGATCGTCGCCAACGCCTCTACGGTCAGATCCCAGTGCGGGGGCTGTAGGTTGATGAAGCGCGGAACTCCGCCTGCCAGCCGCACCATCGGCAGGTAGGCGTCGTAGAGCGGCGCGATCATCACCACTTCGTCGCCCGGCGCCACCAGGGCGAGGATAGAGGCGGCGATGGCCTCGGTCGCTCCGGCGGTGATGATCACCTCCGCGGCGGGATCGTAGTCGATGGCGTGGAAACGCCGGTAGTGATCGGCAATGGCTTGTCGGAGAACCGGTAGACCCTGCATTGGCGGATACTGGTTGGGGCCGTCCAAGACCGCCTTCGCCGCCGCCTCGCGCACGTCGTGCGGACCTTCGCTATCCGGGAAGCCCTGCCCGAGGTTCACCGCCCCGTGCTTTTGCGCCAGCGCCGACATCTCGGTGAAGACCGTGGTCCCCAGCGCAGCGAAGATCGGGTTCACGTGGGCGGCTAGGCGGGTTGCGGAGAGAAGTCGGTGCGGGGGCGAAGGGCGACCACCTTTTCCGTCTCCCGCACCGGCGCGCCGGTCAGTTCGGCATAGAGATCGGTCAGGCCCTCGAAGGTCGCGGCCCAACCGTGGCGCGTCTCCGCCCGTTCCCGCGCCGCTGCGCCGATGGCGTGCGGGTCGCGGGCGAAAAGGGCCTCGATGGCTTCGGCCATGGCGCAGGGCGTGGCGCGCGCGGCCAGTTGTCCCACGGAAAAGTCCACGATCTCGGCGATGCCGCCCGAGGCAACACCCACCATGGGCAGGCCGCAGGCCATCGCCTCGAGCGCGATCAAGCCGAAGGGCTCCTTGTCGTTGGCGTGCACGAAGGCGTCGCAAGACGCCAGGAGGCGGGCGACTTTCGCCGGGTCATGCTCGAAATCGAGGAAGGTGGCGTTGGCTTGCGGTTTGGAGAGGGACCCGGCGCCGAGCAGGATCAGGTGATAGGGATCGCCAAGTCGGGCTGCGGCGTCCAGCAGCACCTCGATATTCTTTTCCCTGGCCGCCCGTCCGGCGAACACCAGAAGGCGTGTCTTTGCGCTGAGCCCAATTTGGCGCCGCACGCTGCCGGGATCGGCCCGCGAGGGGTTGAACATAAGGGTGTCGACGCCCAGGGGTTGAACCCGGACCCCGGGCACGCCTGCATAAGCGAGTCGTTCGGCGATGTGGCGACTGGGGGCCACCACCTGATCGAAGCGGCGGAAAAGCTCGGCCCAGCGGCGGCGCACGGGCGGCTCTGCCCACTCGCCAAGGTGCAGTGCGGCGAGGGCGGCGGGATCGGAGTGGCAGAAGCCCACAACGGGCACGCCGAGGCGCTCTCCGGCCTCCAGCGCCGCGTGACCGGGGCCATAGGGATCCCCCGCCTCGATGATGTCGGGCGCCAATCGCACCAGCTTGTCGGCCCATTTGCGGATGGAGGCCGGATAGCGATAGCCGTCGCCGAACGGGAGGCGGGCCGCGGCAATGGTCACAACGCCGCGCTCCCCCCGTCCCGTCCGGTCGCCCGGCACCACCAAGGTGTGATGTACGCCGGGCCGGTGGGCGCGGAGCCAGGCCTGCTTCGCGGTAAGATAGCGTTTCACGCCCCCGCTGCGGGGCGCGAACAGCATGGTTGTGTCGATTAGATGGGGCGCCTCGCCGCGTTCAGAGGCTTGGCCGGACCATGCTGAGAGGTCGAGCGGACGCGCCGGGCGGCGCTCGGGATGTATCTGAAGATCAAACACCAAGGGCGGCCCCTGCCTTTACCGAATCTGCAACTGTCCAGGTTCAACGCGCGGACTGCCGTTTCCGTTCTATAGAACTACGCCAATGGACGGCACATCGATGCAAACCGTCAAGCTTGGCGAGGTTATGGCGGCGAATATGTCATGGCGGTGATCATTGTCGGGGCAGGGATCGGCGGCCTGACCACAGCGCTGGCGCTGGCCCGGCGTGGGATCAGCTGCGTGGTAATAGAACGCGCTGGGCGTTTGGACGAGGTGGGCGCAGGGCTTCAACTCAGCCCCAACGCGTGCCGGGTGTTGTTCGCGCTGGGGCTGGAGGCGGAGGTGCGCGCAATCGGTTTCGCGCCGGAGAGTGTGCAGGTGGCGAG
Source organism: Caulobacterales bacterium (assembly GCA_038327995.1). GTDB lineage: Bacteria > Pseudomonadota > Alphaproteobacteria > Caulobacterales > Caulobacteraceae > CAIOYC01. Next base: position 39,069 of record JBBQLP010000006.1, read on the forward strand.
CGCCGCGACCGGACACGTGCTGCTGGAAAACGGCTTGGGAGCGTTTGCCGAGGACCGCTGGGGCGCGCCCTATCTGCAAATTCGCCGCTCCGACCTTCAGGCCGTTCTGGTGCGGGCGATAGAGGGGGTCGACCTTAGATTTGGCTGTGAACTCGCGGCGATCAGCCAGAATAACGGCGGCGTGACCGCGCTCTTGAAAGGCGGTCAGGTTGTCGAGGGAGAGGCGCTGATCGGCTGCGACGGGCTGAACTCCGCTGTTCGCGCGGCGCTTTGGGGGGAGCGCGCGGCGCGGTTCACGGGACAGACGGCGTGGCGTGGGCTGGCGCGGGCGGATGATCTCCCAGCCGCGCTTCGCGGGGCGGCGCAGGTCTGGGCCGGGCCGGGGCGCCATTTCGTGCACTATCCAGTGGGGTGCGGTTTGGTGAACATGGTGGCGGTGGTCGAAGATGCCGGGTTCCGCAACGAAGCCTGGGATGAGCACGGCGACCGGGCGGCGCTGACGGCGGCGTTCAGCGACTGGCCAGAGTCCGTGAGGGCAGTCGTAGACGCTGTGGAAGCGCCCTGGCGTTCGGCCTTGTTCGACCGCCCGCCCCTGCCGCGTTGGTCGAAGGGCAGCACGACGCTGCTGGGCGATGCCGCGCATCCCATGCTGCCCTTTTTGGCGCAGGGGGCGGCGATGGCGATCGAGGATGCGGCGGCGCTGGCCGACGCGCTTTGCGGTGGCGGGGATGTTCCACGGGCGCTGACAGCCTATGAGGCCCTTCGCCGTCCACGCACGGCCAAGGTTCAGGCCTGGGCCATGCGCAACGCCGCGCTGTTCCACCTGCCAGCCCCCGCACTGGAAGCCTCCTTCGGGGCGGCGAAGCTGATGGACCGGATCGCGGGAAAGCCCGGCGAGGCGCGATTCGACTGGCTCTACGGCTACGGGACCTGAACCGGCGCACTGCGCGCCAGCCTGCGGGCGAGTGGCGCGAAGGTCAGCCCCTGCGCCACGATAGAGAAGGCGACGACCGCATAGGTGGTCGACAGGACGAGCGCCTTGGCCGGACCCTCGGGCAGGGTGAGAGCCAGCGCCAGCGACAGGGCGCCGTGCAGTCCGCCCCAGAGCAAAAGGCGTGTCGAGCCGCGCTCGCGCGTCGCCAGCCCAAAATAGAGCCCCCACGGGGCTACCACCGCCAGCCGCGCGATCAGCACCAGGGGAATAGCCAGAAGCCAAAGCCCGATCTCGCGGGAGTGGAACTGGACCACCAGAAGCTCCAGCCCCAGAAACAGGAACAGGAGCGCGTTCAGGATTTCGTCCACCAAGGTCCAGAAGCCCCTGAGATAGCGCCGGGTGGTCTCGCTCATCGCCGCCGCCGCACCGCTGTCGCCGATCAGAAGCCCTGCCGCCACCACCGCTACAGGCCCTGACAGATGCAGCCCCTGAGCCAGGGCATAGACCCCGGTCGCCAGCGCCAGTGAGATCGCCACTTCCACCCCATAGTCGTCCACCGCTCGCATGGCGCGGATGGCGGCGAACCCGCCCGCAAGGCCCAGCGCCAGCCCGCCCGTGGCCTCCACAACCACCGTCAGAATGGTCGCGCCCGGATCAGGCGGATGCCCCCCCAGGAACGCCAGCGCTGCGGTGAAGACCACGATGCCGACCCCGTCGTTGAACAGGGCCTCGCCCTGCAACACCGCCTGCAATCGGGGCGAAAGGCCGCCGCCCCTGACGGTGGCGAGGACGGCGATGGGGTCGGTAGGACTGATCAGCGCGCCAAAGGCGATGGCCCACGGGAGGGGGAGATCAAGCCCAAGAACCCTGGCTCCCAGCCATGCTCCGCCGCCGACGATGGCGGTGGAGGCGACCACGCCGAGGGTGGCGAGGCTGAACACCGACAATCGCTGACGGCGCATCTCGCCGAAGTCCACCTGCATCGCTCCAGCGAACAGCAGGAAGCACAGCATATAGCCGAGCACGGTCTGGGGAAAATCGATGCCTGCGACCACCCGCGTCAGCGCCGCCATCACCTGCCATTGCGGAAACAGGTTCTGGACCAGCGGCAGGAGCGCGGGGGCGGCGCCTCCCGCCAGAAGCATGGCGACGCCGTTCGGCAGGTGAAACCAGCGCGCGTTGATCCAGCCGACCACCGCCACCAGCGTCAGGAACAAAGCGCAAAGCTGAAAGGGCGTCATCCGGCGCTCCCCACGGACAGTTCTGCTTGGTTTCCCCGCGCGTCGTGCGTCACGCAAGCCAAATCGGTCTTCTATCTGTCGGCAAAGCCGTTCTAGGATTGGGCATGACCCATCGCTACATCGCCGCCATCGACCAGGGCACCACCTCGTCCCGCTGCATCATCTTCGACGCCGGGGGCCAGATCGCCGCTTCGGCCCAGAAGGAGCACCGCCAGATCTACCCCCGCCCTGGCTGGGTGGAGCACGACGCGGAGGAAATCTGGACCAATGTCGAATGGGCGGTGGGGGCGGCCCTCAAGAAACTTTCCATCAAGCCTTCCGACCTCGCGGCGGTGGGCGTCACCAACCAGCGGGAGACGACGCTGCTCTGGGACAAGGCGAGCGGCAAGCCGATCCATAACGCCGTCGTCTGGCAGGACACCCGCACGAGCCGCCTGATCGGGGATCTAGCGAAAGACGGGGGGCAGGACCAGTTTCGCGCCAAGACCGGCCTCCCTTTGGCGACCTATTTCTCCGGGCCGAAAATCCGCTGGCTGCTCGATCATGTGGAGGGCGCGCGGGCGAAGGCCGAGCGGGGCGAGGTGCTGTTCGGCACCATGGAGACGTGGATCATCTGGAAGCTGACGGGACGGCATATCACCGACGTCACCAACGCCAGCCGAACCCTTCTGATGGACCTCAAGACCCTGGACTGGGACGAGGACCTGCTCAAAGCCATCGGCGTGCCGCGCGCCATGTTGCCGGAAATCCGCTCCTCCTCGGAAGTCTATGGCAAGGCGGCGGGGGTGCTGGCCGGGGTGAAGGTGGCGGGCGCGTTGGGCGATCAGCAGGCGGCCCTGTTCGGCCAGGCCTGTTTTGAGGCCGGCGAGGGCAAGTGCACCTATGGCACCGGAGGGTTTCTCCTTTTGAACACGGGCGAGACGCAGGTCGCCTCAAAGTCTGGGCTCATCACCACTGTCGGCTATTGCATCGGCGATGCGCCCGCCGTCTATGCGCTGGAGGGCTCCATCGCCGTGGCGGGCTCGCTCGTACAGTGGTTCCGCGACAACGTGGGGCTGGTGGAAACCGCGCCCGATATCGAGGCGCTGGCGGCTTCGGTGGAGGATTCAGGTGGCTGCTATTTCGTACCGGCCTTTTCGGGCCTGTTCGCCCCCTACTGGCGATCCGATGCGCGCGGCGTGATCGCTGGACTAACCGGGTACATCACCAAGGCGCACCTCGCCCGCGCGGTGCTCGAAGCCACCTGCTGGCAAGTGCGCGAGGTGGTGGAGGCCATGAACATCGATAGCGGCGTGGCGCTGAAGGATCTGAAGGCCGACGGCGGCATGACGGCCAATAACCTGCTCATGCAAATCCAGGCCGATGTGCTGGACTGCCGGGTGATCCGGCCGGAGGTGATCGAGACCACCTGCCTCGGCGCGGCCTATGCGGCGGGGCTGGCGGTGGGATTCTGGCCGGATCAGGCGGCGCTAAAGGCCAACTGGCGCCAGTCCGCCGACTGGTCGCCGCAGATGGACGCTGGAGTGCGCGAGAAGCACTACCGCAAATGGAAGAAGGCGGTTCAGCGGACGTTGGACTGGGTGGATGAAGACGACGGGGATTGAGGCGCTGGCTGTATCAAGGCCCCTGCGTTCGCACTTCCCATATATGCTTCCAGCCGCGCCGTCTGTTCTGCGGACGCCCGCAGCCCGATCTTGCTCCGCCGCCACAGGATGTCCTCGGCGGTTTGCGCCCATTCCTCGGCTATCAGGTAGTCGACCTCGCGCACCGTCAGATCGCCCGAGAACACCTCGCCAAGATCGTCCATTGACCCAGAATCGCCCAACAAGGCGGCAGTCTGTGAGCCGTAGCTGAGCGCCAGACGCCGCAGAAGCGCAGACTCCAGCCAGGGGTGCGCGCTAGCAAGCGTCGCCATCAACCCCGCAACCCCGCCCTCGCCAAGATCCCCGCCGGGCAGGGGCCTGGTTCCGGTCCAGGCCGGTTTGCGTGCGGCGGCGAGGTGGGGTTTCAGCTTCTCCATCGCGCTTTCCGCCAGCCGCCGATAGGTGGTGATCTTGCCGCCATAGACCGACAAAAGCGGCGCATCGCCCTGCGCCACATCCAGCGTCAGCACATAGTCGCGCGAGGCCTGCTGCGCCGCCGCCTTGCCCTCGTCGGCGAGGGCGCGCACCCCGGAATAGCTCCACACCACCTGATCCGGGCGAACCGGCGCCTCGAAATATTCGCTGACGGCCGAGCAGAGGTAGGCGATCTCCTCCTCGCTGGCGGTGATGCGGTCCAGCGGCCCGGTCCAGTCCTGATCCGTGGTGCCGATCAGGGTGAACTCGCCCTGGTAGGGGATGGCGAAGATCACCCGACCGTCGCCGTTCTGGAAGATGTAGGCCTGGTCGTGGTCGAACAGCTTGCGCGTCACGATGTGGCTGCCCTGCACCAACCTGACGCCGTGTGGCGGCTTCGCTGCGGCGAGGCCGAGCGTGTCGTTGACCCACGGGCCAGTGGCGTTGGCCAGCGCGCGGGCGAAGACGGTGTTTGGCGCGCCGCCCGCCCCCTCGCTTTCGATCCGCCAGACGCCGTTCTCCCGCCGAGCCTCGATCACGCGGGTTCGCACGCGGATTTCGGCGCCCAACTCTCGCGCTGACATGGCGTTCAGCGTCACCATCCGTGCGTCGTCGGTCCAGCAGTCTGAATAGGCGAAGCCATGGTGGAACTCTGGCTTCAACGGCGCGCCTATCGGCCCCTTGGTCAGGTCGAGGGACTCCGCCGACTTCAACCCGCCGCGCCTACCCAGGTGGTCGTAGAGAAAAAGCCCGATCCGCAGCATCCAGCGAGGGCGCAGGCCCTTGTGGTGCGGCAGGACGAACCGCAGCGGATGCACGATATGCGGCGCGATTTCCGCTAGCACCGCCCGCTCACTTAGGGCCTCGTGCACCAGCCGGAACTCGTATTGCTCCAGATAGCGCAGGCCCCCGTGGATCAGTTTGGTGGAAGCCGACGAGGTGGCCGACGCCAGATCGCCCATTTCGAACAAAATGACCGATGCGCCGCGCCCCGCTGCATCCCGTGCAATGCCGCACCCGTTCACGCCGCCGCCGATGACAGCCAGATCGAAGGGGGCGGGTGTGGTCACGGGCGATCTCACTGAGGGCTTGGCAGGATATAGGCCGGTTTGGCGTGCGGCGGGAGCCCCGGAAAACGAAGGAACGATTCGACGTGATGTTCTGTTTATGTTCTATTCACGATCAGGAGAGTCCACGATGCAACTGTCGCTCGATTTCATTGTAGACGCCGCGCCCGGTCTGATTGGCGTGCGTAAGCGGCTGCTCGACGCCTTTGGCCCCTTTCGCGATGACCGACGGCTTGAGCCGATGGATCAACTGGTCCGTTCGATGATCTGTGGCCGGACCCAGGACACGGCGTCGGACGCCGCCTACGCCCGGTTGAAACTGCGGTTCCGCCCGTGGAGCGAGCTGTTGGACGTCCCCGTGGCGGAGGTCGCGTCACTGCTGGGCGCCGTCACTTTCGCGGGAGACAAGGCCGCGCGCCTTAACGCCGCCTTCGCAACGATCAAGGCGCGCACCGGCGTCGTGTCGCTGGACGCGTTGGCGGAAATGCCGGTGGAGAAGGCTTACACCTGGCTGCGCGGTCTTGAAGGGGTCGGCGCTTTCGCGGCGGCGGCGACGCTGAACTCCTCCACCCTCAGGCGGCGCGTGTTCGCAGTGGATACGCACGGTTTGCGCGTGTTGCAGCGGCTGGGACTGATCGGCCCGTCGGTCTCGGCGGAGGCAGCGGGAGGTATCCTGCTGCGGATCGCGCCCGCCGCCTGGACCGCCGAGGACTTCTACGAACTGCACTGGCTGTTGAAACGGCTGGGGCAGATTCGGTGCGGCCACGCCGTGCCCCGCTGCGGTGGATGCCCGCTCGTAGGCGCCTGCGCTGGGAAGATAGCGCAAAGACCTGCGGCGTCCGTTCTCAGGACGCCGCGCGAGGGACTGTGGCGCAGCACCTATCCGGCCAGCGGATCGCTCGCGTTTTAGGGCCGCGCCACCTTCTATTTGACTTCAGACTTAAAGGGCTCGGGCACCCGGCGTCCGCCTTGTCGCTCGAACATCCAGCCCGGGTATTCGGGGGGTAGAACCGAGACCGCGTCGAGCTTCTTCATGTCATCCGCCGTCAGCTCAAGGTCGGCGGCGGCGAGGTTGTCCCGAAGCTGTTCCACGGTCTTGGCGCCGACGATGATCGAGGTGGTGAACGGCTTGGCCAGGATGTAGGCCAGCGCAACCTGCGCCACGGAAACGCTGTGTGCGTCGCCGACCTCGCGCATCGCATCGACGCAGTCGAACGCGCGGCTCTTGTTCACCGGTGGAAAGTCGAAAGTCGCCCGGCGCGAGCCCTGCGGTCCGTCGGTATCGCGTGAGAACTTGCCGGAGAGCAGCCCGCCCGCTAGCGGCGACCACGCCATCAGCCCCATGCGCTGATCGTCCATCATTGGAACCAGTTCCCGCTCGAGGTCGCGCCCGGCGATGGAATAGTAGGCCTGCAGCGTCGCAAACCGGGTCCAGCCGTGCTGGTCGGCCAGCATATTGGCCTTGGTGATCTTCCACGCCGCCCAGTTGGAGACGCCGATGTAGCGAACCAGACCCTCGCGCACGAGATCGTCCAGAGCGCGCATGGTCTCTTCCAAGGGGGTAATCGCATCGTTGCCGTGAATCTGGTAGAGATCGATGTGATCCAGCCCCAGCCGATCAAGGCTGGCTTTGACCCCGTCCATGATGTGGCCGCGCGAGGCGCCGCGATCATTGGGGCTCTTGCCCATGTCGCCATAGACCTTGGTGGCGACCACTACGTCGGAGCGTTTGATCCCGAGGCCCTTCAGCGCCTGACCGACCAGTTGCTCGGATTTGCCTTCGGAATAGACGTCGGCGGTGTCGATGAAATTGACGCCTGCCTTCACCGCGGTGTCGATGAGCTTGGTGGTCTCGTCCTGCTGCAGGGCGCCGATCGCCTGCCAGAAGCCCTGACCGCCAAAGGTCATAGCGCCAAGGCAGATCTCTGACACGTAGAGGCCGGTGCGGCCGAGCTGGTTGTAGCGCATGGTAAGGCTCCGGGGGGCGGGGTGGAAAGCGCGACGCGCGCTTAGTCCAAATTGGGGCGCGGTTCGAGGTGGTTCAAGCGGCCTTGGCATCGCGGCGGGCGTCTCTCGCCAGCTTTTCCAGGAACTTCAACACCACCCTTTCAAGGGCCTCGCCCTCTGCGGAAGCGAAGCTGGCTGGAAGTAATTGCGCATGGAAGGCCTCCACAACGGCGGGGTGGATGTAAGCCTTGCGGCAAACCGCCGGGGTGTTGCCGAGCAACCCCGCCGTCGCCTTGACGCAAACCGTGACCAGTCGTTTCGCCTCTGCCTCACTTGTGGGTGCATCCTGCATCGCCAGCGCTCTGGCCGCTGCTAGTGTGCCCGCCCAGGTGCGAAAGTCCTTGGCGGTGAAATCCTCTCCCGCGATCCGGTGGAGATAGGCGTTCACATCCTGTGATCCGACCGGATGCTGCTCGCCATCCTCGCCCACATATTGAAACAGCCGCTGGCCCGGCAGGTCGGCGCACGCCCGCACGATCCGCGCCAGGCGCCGGTCGTGGGCACCAGTCTTGTGCCTGACGCCGCTTTTGCCCTTGAACTCGAAGCGGATTTCGCCGCCCTCCAGGGTGACGTGCCGATTGCGCAGGGTGGTCAGGCCAAAGCTCTTGTTGGTCCGGGCGTATTCGTCATTGCCGACACGGATCAGGGTAATCTCGAGCAGGCGCACAATCGCCGCCGTCACCTTGTCATGCGACAGGCCGGGGCGTTTGAGGTCGGCGTCTACCTGCGTGCGGATTTTCGGCAAAGCCCGTCCGAAGGCCGCCATCCGCTGGAACTTCGAGCGGTCGCGCACCTCGCGCCAATGATCGTGATAGCGATACTGCTTGCGTCCGCGCGCATCACGGCCTGTCGCCTGGATATGCCCGTTGACCTTGGGGCTGATCCACACATCGATCCAGGCGGGAGGTATGGCGAGCTTTCGGATCCGCTCCAGCGTCGCCGCGTTGCGGATCGCCTTTCCGTCCGGGCCTTTGTAGTCGAAACCGCTCTTGCCGTCGCCGTCCCGCCGGATGCCCGCATCCTCGTCATGAACGTGCACAAGCCCGGCTTGTTCGGCGGCGCGTGAGGGATCGAGGTTGTCGTGCACAGGCATGATGATCGTCCCACGCTGTCGGCGCCCTATGCCGAGCCTTCAGGGGCCGCTAATCCTTCATTCCTGCTGAAGTTCCAGGAGACCGCTCTGAATTACCGTCACCATTTTCACGCGGGCAATTTCGCCGACGTATTCAAGCACGGCCTTCTGCTTGCGCTCACAGTAGCGATGAAACGGGATGGCGCATCGCTCGATGTGTTCGAGACCCACGCCGGTGCGGGCGTTTACGATCTGGCGGGCGAGCAGGCGCAGAAGTCTCGCGAGGCGGAGACGGGCGTTCTGCGACTGATGCAGGACGATGGGGAGCCCGCCGCATTCAACGCGCTTAAAGCGGCGGTCCGGGGGGAAAACCCTTTAGGGCCCGTCTCTCTCTACCCCGGCTCCCCGGCCCTGATGCTGGGCGCCCTCGGCAAGGGCGACCGATACACGGGCTGCGAGCTACGCCCGGATGACCACGCGGCCCTTAAGGCCTTGCTGGAGAAGCGCCGCCGGAACACCGGGCCAGAGGCACGGGCGATCTTCCAGGACGGCTATGAGTTTCTTGGCGAGCAGCCAAGGCGCAACGACGGGCAAATCCTGGTCCTGGTCGATCCGCCGTTCGAGCGAGGCGACGAATATGATCGCGTCGTGCAGGCGGCTCGCCATGCACTGGATCGCGGGAACGCGCTGGCGATATGGACGCCGATCAAGGATTTCGAGACACTGGATTCGCTGGTGTCTCGCATCGAGGCGCTCCGGCCCGCGCGGATGTTGACGGTACAGGTGCGCCTGCGGCCCCTGAACGACCCCACGCGCATGAACGGTTGCGCGATGATCCTGGCCGATACCCCGGATGTCAGGCGCGAAGCGAGCGATATGGCCGACTGGGTCGTCACTCGGTGTGGCGAGTCAGGTGGAAGCGCGAAGATCGAGGCGCTTGGAAGCTGGGCTTGAAAGCGACCACTGCAGCACGGCAGGCGGGGGCGCCCAAGCTCAAGGTTAAGCCTTACGCACCAGCTTTGAATGCTGCACAGTGACTCTCCTCGCCCTCAGGAGTTCGCGCCCATGTTCGCCGCCCGCTCGCAAGTCGAGGTTCAAAACGCCCGCAACGCCATCGAGCGGCTGGGTAAACTCTCTGACAATATCGTCGGTGTGGGGCCTGTGGGGATCGGACTTGAGGGGATTCTTGAGTTCATCCCGGTTGTGGGTGAGGTTTACAGCCTCGCGGCGGGCGGCATTATCGTGTTGCAGGGAATGCGCGCCCACGCCCCGTTCACCACCCTGTTCTCTTCCACCTTCATCATCCTTTTGCGGACTGTGATCGGCGCCCTCGACGATGTGCCGATCCTTGGCTTCTTTACGGGAATGGGCCTGGTCGGCGATATCGCAGCCGGGGCGTTCCGCGCGCACCGGATGTCGGCCCAGATGCTGATCAAACAGATCGACAACACTCTCTACATTCAAGGCCGCCGGGGCCGTATTCCGGAGCATCCCGAAGACGCCGCAGCGCTCGAAGAGGTGCGTGCGGGGCGGGACCGGCGGCGGGTGGTCTTTCTGGGCTGACGCCTAGCTCGCCGCGCGCTGGGCGTAACCGAGGTGAGTGTTCAGCTTGTCCAGAAGCTCGATGGCGGCTTCGGCGATCACGGTTCCCGGAGGAAAGATCGCGGCGGCGCCTGCTTCGTAGAGGGCGTCGAAATCCTGCGGCGGGATCACGCCCCCCACCACCACCATAATGTCGGCGCGGCCCTGGGCGTCGAGGGCGCCCTTGAGTTCTGGCACCAGCGTCAGATGCCCCGCCGCCAGCGATGAAGCGCCGACCACGTGCACCTTGTGATCCACCGCCTGTTTCGCGGCTTCCTCGGGTGTCTGGAACAGGGGGCCGATATCGACGTCGAAGCCAAGGTCGGAGAAGGCGGTGGCGATCACCTTCTGGCCCCGGTCGTGGCCATCCTGACCCATCTTGGCGACCATGATCTTGGGCGCACGGCCATCGGCTTCCTTGAACGCGGCCACCATGCCTCGCGCCCGGTTAACTGCGGTGTTGTCCGGGCCTGCCTCCCTGGAATAAACCCCCTCGATGGTGCGGATCGAGGCGCGGTGGCGGTGGAAAACCTTTTCCATCGCTAAGGAGATTTCGCCCACGGTGGCCTTGGCGCGGGCGGCGTCCACAGCCAGTTCCAGAAGGTTAGCGCCGCCCGCCGCGCCATTCGTCAGGGCACGGAGTTTCTCCTCGAGGTCGACCGGATCACGCTCAGCCTTCAGTCGCCTCAGCTTTTCAAGCTGTTGTTCGCGCACGGATGAATTGTCGACCTTCAGCATTGGAATATCGTCCAGATGCTCCGGACGGTAGCGATTGACGCCCACTACCGTCTGACGCCCAGCGTCGATGCGCGCCTGGGTCTTGGCGGCGGCTTCTTCGATACGCAGCTTCGGCATCCCCTGCTCAATCGCTTTGGCCATGCCGCCCAGGGCCTCGACCTCCTCGATGTGCGTCAGGGCGCGGCGGGCCAGATCGTGGGTTAGACGCTCGACGTAATAACTGCCGCCCCACGGGTCGATGCTGCGGGTGAGCCCACTCTCGGTCTGCAGGAAAAGCTGGGTGTTGCGGGCGATGCGGGCGGAGAAGTCGGTGGGCAGGGCCAGCGCTTCGTCGAGCGCATTGGTGTGCAGGCTCTGGGTCTGGCCTCCCGCCGCCGCCATCGCCTCGATCCCCGTGCGGGCAACGTTGTTGAACACGTCTTGTGCAGCAAGGCTCCAGCCCGAAGTCTGGCAGTGGGTTCGGAGGGAAAGCGAGCGCGCGTCCTTGGGATTGAACTCCGCCTTCATCAGCCGCGCCCAGAGGAGGCGCGCGGCTCTGAGCTTCGCGACCTCCATGAAATAGTTCATGCCGATGGCCCAGAAGAAGCTGAGCCGGGGGGCGAACTTGTCGATATCCATGCCCGCCGCCACGCCCGCGCGGCCGTATTCGATCCCGTCGGCCAGGGTGTAGGCCAGCTCCAGGTCCGCCGTCGCGCCGGCCTCCTGCATATGGTAGCCGGAGATCGAAATACTGTTGAACTTAGGCATCTCCTTGGCGGTGTAGGCGAAGATGTCGGAGATGATCCGCATAGAGGGCGCGGGCGGATAGATGTAGGTGTTGCGCACCATGAACTCTTTCAGGATGTCGTTCTGGATCGTTCCTGAAAGCTTGGCGTGCGGCACGCCCTGTTCTTCCGCTGCTACAATATACAGCGCGAGCACCGGCAGCACCGCACCGTTCATGGTCATCGACACGCTCATCTTGTCGAGCGGGATGCCGGAGAAGAGCGTCCGGGTGTCGTAAATGGAATCGATAGCCACCCCTGCCATGCCCACGTCGCCCTTCACGCGCGGATGGTCGCTGTCGTAACCCCGGTGGGTGGCGAGATCGAAGGCCACGGACAGCCCCATCTGTCCCGCCGCCAGGTTGCGCCGATAGAAAGCGTTCGAGTCCTCCGCCGTTGAAAACCCCGCATACTGACGAATGGTCCACGGATTGGTGACATACATGGTGGGATAGGGGCCGCGAACGAACGGCGCGATGCCGGGGTAGCCTCCGGTGAAATCCAGCCCCACCACATCGGCGGCGCCATAGCGCGGCTTGACGGCGATCCCTTCCGGCGTTTGCCACAGGCGTGTGGGGGCGTCCGGCGCCTGGGCCTTTGGCCGGGCGGCGTCGAAGGAGAGGGTTGAGAAATCGGGCAGGGGTGTCATCAACGCTGATTCTCTGGCCAGGCTTCCGGCTGCGGCAGAGTCCAGCCGAGCGGCTTGCCGTTCAGGGTGTCGCCGAGCGCAAAGACTGCGGCGGCGGCGTCTACATCGTGCGGCATGGCGCAGCCTTGTTCCCAGACCTTTACGGCCTTCCAGTTGGTCGGATTGAAGCCCTGTCCGCCCATCACCGGCTCCCCAATACGGACAGAGAGTTCGTCAGTAAGCCGATGGTATCCATCCCGGCAAAGACAAAATCAGTCACCCCAGCGGCTTTCAGTTCGGTTTCAAGCGCGCCCGGGCGACCGGTGAGATATACGCGCGCCGCACCACGTGCGGTCAGAGCCTTGGCCGCTGCGACCGCTTCGTTGGCATAAACAGCGTCGGAGGAGCAGATTACTGCGAGTGGCGTCGTATTGGGGTCCAAATCGCCTGGGGCACCGGTTTCGGCGGCAATGCCTCCCGCAGCGAAAAGGTTTCGGGCGAACCCGGCCCGCGCGGCGTAGTCGGCGGGAGAGCCCGGCACGGCGAGGAAGACCCTTGGCTTCACGGGCATCGCGGCCGCCTTGGCGCGCAACACCTCGAACTCACCCGCCATTCGCCATGGGGGCAGGGGTTCACACTGGCTGTCCGGGCCGGGCATGGCGGTCCGGGGGGAAGGCTTGGCGCAGGACGCCGCGTTTATCATGTCGATCTCCACGCTGCGGGGCGACAGATCGGGAAACTCCGAAACGCCGATCAGGCCGGTCTTGCGTTTTGCGATGTCGGCGGCGCGGGCCTCGCGAACGCCGGCGACGTCGGCGGCGATCAGGCCGCTTTCCAGCGCGGTGACAACGCCCCCCGCCGCCTCGAGCTTCTGCATCCAGGCCCATCCGGCCCGGGCGAACTGATCGGTCAGGGCCTCGATGAACCAGGCGCCGCCTGCGGGATCGGCCACTTCGCCGAGACGCGCCTCCTCCATCAGGACGAGTTGCGTGTTGCGGGTCTGGCGGCGCGCGAAGTGTGTCGCGCGACCGAGGGGCTGGCTGAACGCGTCCAGCGTCACCGCGTCTGCGCCGCCCACGCCAGCGCCGAAACCGGCGGCGGTCAGGCGCAACATATTCACCCATGGGTCGAGTACCGAGAGCATCCGGCGCGATGACCGCGCTTCGATCCGGGCAGGGAGGGGGCGTCCGACCGCGGCTTCCGTGATCCGCGCCCAGATCGCGCGGGCGGCGCGTAGCTTGGCGAGGGTGGAGAAATACTCCGCGTCTGCGGCGAGGCCGAGCACGATGCCGGAAAAGGCTGCCTCTGCAGTCGCCCCGGCGCGCATCGCAGCGCGGGCATAGGCGAGGGCGGCGGCGGCCATGAAACCAAGTTCTTGCGCCTCGCCACCCCCCGCTTCGTGAACCACCTGACCGGAGGCGAGGAAGCTGCTCTCCGCGGCAATCCGGCGCGCGACCTGCCCAGCGGCGATCAGGTGGCTGGCGATGGGGCTGGGGCTGGCCCCGGTGCGGGCGAAGGTGGAAAGCGGATCGATGTGCAGGAACAGTTGCGGCTGCAGTGTACGAGCCTCGGCGATTTCCGCCAGCCAGTCCGCCGCCTGAACGCCTAGATATCCGGCGTCGAGCGCCACCGGGGCGAGATCGAGCAACACGCCCTCCAGCACGCGCTCCAGGTCGGCTCGCCCTGCGATGGCGACGCCGTTCTCTCCACTCGGATCGACATGGATCAAGAGCGACGCCGCACCTCCATCAAGGTCGGTCAAAGCCAGTTCGTTTGCGGCGGCGGGATCGGGGTGATCTACGCTGGTCCGCAGGTCCCACGCCCGGTTCGGGTCGGCGGCGGCCCGCGCCCGCTCCGCCTCACCCAGCGTCTCGCTGCTATTCGCCGCCGTGTAGAGGGGCTCGATCCTCACGCCCTCATAAGTGCGCGAGACCAGCCGCTTGTCGAACGATTGCCCATCCAGCGTCTTGTCCACCAGCCGTCGCCACGCCGCCTCGTCGGGCGCGGGGAAGGCAGAGGCGAGAGGGATGACGCCATCGTCCAAGAAAGGAGCTCCTGAGAAGTCTGGCGGGACAAAAGGCCCCCACCCGCGACTCGTCAAGCAGGGGCGTAGGGGCAAGCTCAGCGTTTCGGCTTGCCCTCGCGCCTTCAGCCCGTAAACTAAGCGCTGTTCAGACCCGCCATCGCCCTTTCGGAGACCTTCATGGCCCTGCCCGCAATCCTCCGGGATCGTCTTCGCCTGCCGGTGATCGGCTCGCCGCTGTTCATCGTCTCGGGGCCTGACCTCGTGATCGCCCAATGCAAGGCGGGGGTGGTGGGCTCGTTTCCCTCGCTGAACGCCCGGCCCCTGTCGCAGCTTGATGAGTGGTTCGCCCGGATCGCCGAGGAACTTGCGGTGTGGGACCGGGATCACCCCGATACCCCCTCAGCCCCCTTCGCGGTGAACCAGATCGTGCACCGGACCAACAACCGGCTGGAGGAGGACATCGAGCTTTGCGTGAAATACAAGGCGCCCATCGTCATCACCTCACTCGGCGCGCGCACTGATCTGAATGACGCGATCCACAGCTACGGCGGCATCACGCTGCATGACGTGATCACCGACCGCTTTGCGCGCAAAGCGATTGAGAAGGGCGCAGACGGACTTATCCCCGTCGCGGCGGGCGCGGGCGGCCATGCAGGCACGCTTTCACCGTTCGCGCTGATGCAGGAAATCCGCCAGTGGTTCGACGGCCCCGTGGCGCTTTCGGGCTCCATCGCCAATGGCGCGGCGATCCTGGCGGCGCAGGCCATGGGTGCGGACCTCGCCTACATCGGTTCGGCCTTTATCGCCACCGAGGAAGCCAACGCCCAACAGGACTACAAGGACATGATCGTCGAGAGTGCCGCCAACGACATCGTCTACACTAATCTGTTCACTGGCGTTCACGGCAACTATCTACGGCCTTCCATTGTCAAGGCCGGGATGGACCCAGACAATCTGCCGGTCTCCGATCCTTCGGCCATGAACTTCGGCTCGGGCGGCAATCAGGAAGCTAAGGCGTGGCGCGACATCTGGGGCTGCGGACAGGGCATCGGGGCGTTGGGTTCCGCGCCGCCGGTGGCTGAGTTCGTGGCGCGGCTAACTCAGGAATACGAGGCGGCGCAGGCGGCTCTGGCGGCCAAGGTGGCGCTGACCGCCCCGCGCAAGGCGGCGCTCGCGGCGGAGTAATCCCCGCTTCCGTCCCCCTCCAAAAAATCAGGGTCATGCTGTCCGGGACTTGAAACCCTCGGAGACGCCCTCGTGTCAGATGACGCTACACCCCGCCTTGCGCTGCCCTTTCTGGCGGCGGCGCAGGCGCAGAAACACGTCACTCTGAACCAGAGCCTCGGCCTGCTCGACGGGCTGGTGCAGACGGCGGTGGAGAGCCGCACGACGGCCTCCGAGCCCACCTCACCGGCGGATGGAGCCCTCTACATCCTGCCGGGCAGCGCAACCGGCGCCCAATGGGCGGGCGCTCCGACGGGCACGGTGATGCAGTTCGAGGTGGGGGCATGGAGCAGGCTATCCCTGCGGCCCGGCTGGATCGCCTGGGTTAAGGACGAGGGCGCGCTGGTTGTCTGCGACGGCGCGGTCTGGACCGACCTTGGCCTCGCCCTGCGCTCCCTAGCCAATCTCGACCGGCTGGGCGTCGGAACCACGGCCGACGCGGGCAATCCCTTTTCAGTGAAAGCCGCCAGCGTCCTGTTCGACCATGCAGGTTCGGGCGGGGTGCAAGTCAAGCTCGACAAGGCTAGCGCGGGCGACAACGGCTCGATCCTCTTCCAGACCGGCTATAGCGGCCGGGCCGAGATCGGCCTTTGCGGCGACGACGCCTTTCACCTGCGCGTCTCGCCCGATGGAACGAGCTTCACCGACGCACTCATCGCTCAGCCCTCCACGGGTCACATCGGCATCGGCGTGTCTTCGCCGACCAGCCGTTTGCAGGTCGATGGCGCGGTGGGCGTGAAGGCGTCCGTTCTCGCTGATCTGCCATCTGCGGCCAGCGAGGGCGCGGGCGCGATCCGCTTCGTCACCGATGAAGCGGGCGGCGCGACCCTGGTGTTTTCCGACGGAACCGACTGGCGGCGCACCGCCGATCGCTCCGTCGCTTCCTGATTTTCAACAGCGTCACAACTGAGAGAGAGGGCTCATGGCCAGGATACGACTTGAATGGGTGCGGTCAGGCCGCCCCGATTTCCAGCGCGGCGACACCTCGGGCGATCTCGCGATCTTCTACGCCGAGCAGACGATCATTGTCGCGTCTACGGCGATCCGCAGCAGCGCCGCGCCCGCGTTCATCGGCAAGGACGGCGCGACGGGGACGGAGGGCATGGCGCGAGTAACCGTGCTTTCCGGCGCGGTAGCTGTCGCCTGGGGCGGCGCTACGCCAACCGCTACCGAAACCACAGGAGTCAGGCTTGAAGCGGGTCAGACCCAGCTTTTCGCCATCGATACGGGCGAAGCCTTGTCTTTCATCGAAGCCGTGGACGGCCCGGCGGCGAAGGCCGTGCAGGACGCCGCTTCCGAAACGTCGCTCATCGCCATTCAGGCTGCGGTCCAGGCGCCGCTTTCGGTGCTGGCTTCACCGATCCACGCGACCGCGACCCCTCGTTCGGGTGTGCTGACCGCCGCCAACACGGCGCAGGACCTGATGCCCGCCAACGCCGCCCGCAACGGCTGGACCATTCAGAACCAGTCCACCGGCAATCTCTACGTTCGCTCGAAGGGATCAGCGGGAACCGCCCTGGCGACGCTGGACCAGAACAGCCTGATCATTCCGCCCGGCGCCGCCTACGACCCGCCCCGAATCACCATCCACGCCCTGTCGATCACCGGCGCATCAGCCGGTCAGACATTCTTTGCCGAGGAGTGGTAGCCATGAGTTTCAACTATGGACCGCCCCCTACCGCTGCGTCGCCGAAGGGCCTGATCGTTGGCGGCTCGATCTCCGGCCTCGGCGACAGCATCACTGCTCAAGGGGGCTATTTCCCGGTCGGAACATCTCTGGCGGGCGTTCCCGCCTGGACCGCCTCCACGCCCTATGTCGTCGGCGCACTGGTCAGGAACGGCGGGCTGATCTACCGCTGCACCGCAGCGGGGACGTCGGCAGGGTCGGGCGGGCCAGCCGGTCAGGCGCAGAGCGGGATCGTCGATAGCGCCGCCGCGTGGGCCTACACGCCCTATGTCATCAACCGCTCGAACACCAGCTTCCTGCACTGGGTGGAGGTGTTCTCTGGCGGCGCTCTGAAATGGACCATGAGCCAGGGCTATGCCGGGATCACCGGAGCCCTGATCAAGGCTATCGTTGTCGCGGGCGGTGCGGGCTACGCCCAGGGCGAGGCGGCGACGTGGGCGAATGGCGCCAAGGGGTACGTCAACGTCGGCCCCGGTGGGGTAGTCGCCAGCGTGACTATCGCCAACCCGGGCGCCGCCTCTGTCACCCCCTTCGGAGACCCGGTGATCACGACAGCGGGCGGATCTGGCCTGGCGGTGTCCAACGTGGCCGCCGGGTCAGGAACCTTCGGCGTGGGCGGCTGCCTGACCCAGGACATGGTCGCGCGCCTGCCTGATTGCACAGCCTCCAGCGTCGACATCTTTGTGGTGCACGGCGGGACCAACGACCTCGGCGCCAGCAAGAGCTTCGCCGCCATCAGCGCCAATTTGAAGAGCTGCTACGAGACGCTTGCAGGCGCGGGCAAGCGCGTGATCGCCATGCCGATCACCCCGCGCGCAACCTCCTTAGCCCTGACGACCCCCCAGCTTCAGACCATGATACGGATCAATCGCTGGATCAGGGCCTATTGCCGGCGCGAAGCCTGGGCCAACCCCGGCCAGTTCATCGTCGGTCTGGCGGACCCTACCCGTTACTGGACCGACGGAACCCTGTCCCTGAACCGGTCGACCGGTGTGTCGCTCGCCAGCAATGGCGCGATGACCCAAGACGGTCTGCATCCGTCGCCGCGCGGCGCGCAATACAACGCCCTCGCCATCCTCGCGGCTGCCCAGGGGCTCGGATTCGGAGCCTCACCCACGCCCTACGCCCGCGTCGCGTCGCAGACCGACGGGTATCACCGCACCCAAAATCCCGGCGGCAACTACCTGGAGGGTCAACCGTGGACGGCGGGCACGGCGGTCCAGGTTGGCGATCTTTGCTCCAACGCGGGCGGCGTCTACATCTGTGCGCAGGCCGGAACCACGGCAGGGTCGGGCGGACCGAGCGGCACGTCCTCCGGCCAGGCCGACAACACCGCCGTCTGGAACTACATCCGCAACAGCGGCGCTTCGGTGTTCGCCTCGGGAACAAAGGCGGTCCCGGTCTCGTCGGGCGGCTACGTCCTGACGGGCGTCACTGACAAAGGTTGGACCCTCTATAACTCCGCTGGTCGCGCCTCGACCGGAACCATCGTCGGCGCCCTCGAGACCCCGTGGAGCGACGGACAGGCGGGTCAACGCCAAAGCCTGGTGTTCAACTTCAGCGCCGGGACCAACACCGAGCAATGGCAGCTCTATTGCGCCAACAACGCGACATGGGCTGCGACCGACTACGGCAATCTAGGCATCCTCCAGGCTGACCTAGGGGTGACGCCCTTCCTGTTTGAGGTGGAGATGGAGGTCTCCAATGTGGCTAGCGTTACGCAGATTTCCACCATCGTTCACGACAATACCTCGGGCTACGGCTACCGGGTCGAGACCGGATTCGGAGCCTTCCCCGGCGGCGCCTCGTCGCTGACGCACATGAACAGCGCGGGCGAGATGGCGACCATCCCCAACGGGGGCAGGATGCTCCTGCGGTCGGAGCCCTTCATCCTGCCCGCCAGCCCGGTGGTGCTCAGCGCTCTGACCGTGGGGATCAATTTCGGGTTCGATCCCACCACCGCGCCCGCCTCGCTCACCGCCCGGATCAACTACGCGGCGCTGCGCAAATACGGGGTGGCCTGACCCGGTCCCTCATTCCATCAACCACCGAAGGAGAACGACTATGGACGACACCAAATCAGCCCTGACCTCGACCGGAGTATGGGGCAGCGTGATTGCGCTACTCGGCGCTTTTGCACCCCTGATTCTGCCCGCTGTAGGGTTGAAGACCGCAGGCGATCAACAGGCCGCCGTCGCTATCACAAGCCAGCTTGTCACCGGCATCGGTGCGGCGCTGGCACTCTACGGACGGCTGGCCGCGACCAAACGCATCGTGTGACCTCGGCTCCGGCCGCGAGTTCGCGGTTGGCAAGGGGGCGGCTCCCGTCTAACCCGGACGGGAGCTTGCCGCCGAGGGGCCAAATACCGCGATGTTCTCCAAGATTCTGATCGCCAACCGGGGCGAAATCGCCGTTCGCATCATCAAGACGTGCCGCCGCATGGGGATCGCCACGGTGGTGGTCTATTCCGAGGCCGACGCCGACAGCCTGGCGGTGGAGATGGCGGACGAGACGGTCTTCATCGGCCCGGCGCCCGCTAACCAGTCCTACCTCGTGGCCGACAAGATCATCGCCGCCTGCAAGTCCACGGGAGCTGAGGCCGTGCACCCCGGCTTTGGCTTCCTGTCGGAAAACGCCGGGTTCGCTCAACGCTGCGCCGATGAGGGCATCGTCTTCATCGGCCCCAACCCCGGTGCGATCCGCGCCATGGGGGACAAGATCGAGAGCAAGAAGTTTGCCGAAAAGGCGGGCGTCTCCTGCGTGCCCGGTCACATCGGCGAGATCGACGACACCGCCCACGCCATCAAGATTTCCGAGGAGATCGGCTATCCGGTGATGATCAAGGCTTCCGCTGGTGGCGGCGGCAAGGGCATCCGGGTGGCCTACAGCCAGCGCGACGTGGAGGAAGGCTTTCCCGCAGTGCGCGCCGAGGCCAAGGCCAGTTTCGGCGACGACCGCATCTTCATCGAAAAGTTCATCACCTCGCCCCGCCATATCGAAATCCAAGTGATGGGCGACAAGCATGGCCACGTGGTGCACCTGTTCGAGCGGGAATGCTCGATCCAGCGGCGGAACCAGAAGGTGATCGAAGAGGCGCCCTCGCCGCTGCTCGACGCCAAGACCCGCGCTGCGATGGGGGCGCAGGCGGTCGCCCTCGCCAAAGCGGTGAACTACGATTCAGCCGGGACGGTGGAGTTCGTCGCCGGCCAGGACAAGAGCTTCTACTTCCTGGAAATGAACACCCGGCTTCAGGTCGAGCATCCAGTGACGGAACTCATCACCGGCCTCGATCTGGTGGAGCAGATGCTGCGTTCGGCGGCAAGCGAGGTGATGGCGTTCGGCCAGAACGACCTCAAGATCAACGGCTGGGCGATCGAAAGCCGCATCTATGCGGAGGACCCCTATCGCAAGTTCCTGCCCTCCATCGGGCGTCTCGTCCGCTACGATCCTCCGATTGAGGGGGAGCACGGCGAAGGTCAGGGCGCCTACATCGTACGCAACGATGCGGGCGTGCGCGAGGGCGACGAGATTTCGATGTACTACGACCCGATGATCTCCAAGCTCTGCACCTGGGGCAAGACGCGGGCGGAGGCGATTGCAGGAATGGGCCGGGCGCTGGAGGATTTCCACATCGAGGGGCTCGGCCACAACGTGCCCTTCCTAGCCGCAGTGATGGATCAGGAGCGGTTCAAGTCCGGCGCCATTTCCACCAACTACATTGTCGATGAGTTTCCCGAGGGCTTCCGCGGAACCGAGCCAACACCGTTCCAGATCGACGTGATGACGGCGGCGGCGGCCTACATCCACCGCACGCTCGCGGCCCGGGCGCGCAAGGTCGGCTATGGATTGGGCGGTTCCTTGGCGCGCGCCGACTGGGTGGTGACGGTGGGCGAGGTGCGTAGGGCGGTAACGCTGAGTGTCGGAGAAGGCGCGCTCGATGTTGAATTGACGGGGGAGGGACGTAGCGTGGCTCTGCGCCGGATCGAATGGCGTCCAGGCAAGACCGTGTTCAAGGCCGTGCTGGACGGCGTGGCTTTCAGCGCAGACGTGCGCCCCGCCGCCGAGGGGTTTGTGATCCGCCACCGGGCGGCGACCGAGCGGGTGCTGGTGCTGACGCCGCTTTCGGCGGAACTGCACGAACGTTTGCCCAAACGTGCGCCCGCAGACACCTCCAAACTGATCGTCTCCCCCATGCCGGGGCTGGTGGTCTCGCTCGACGTGACCGAAGGGCAGGAGGTGAAGGAGGGCGAAACCGTAGCCATCATCGAAGCCATGAAAATGCAGAACATCATCAAGGCCGAGCGCGACGGGGTGGTGAAATCGGTTGGTCCCAAGGCTGGCGACAGCGTGGCGGCGGACGAAGTGCTGGTCGAGTTCGCCTGAGCGGATGGGATCGCCTGTTCACCCCATCCAACTCTTCTTCTCCGGCGTGGGGCGCATCGGGCGGGTGCGGTTCCTGATCGCTACGGCGGTGGTGATCGTGGTGTTCGATCTCTATGAGCGGCTGAGGCCGCTCGCACACTGGATCACCGGCTGGGTGTTCTGGCCGGTGTGGCTGGCGGCGGCGGCGAGCGTGCTGGGCAAGCGGCTGCATGACCGGGGCCGGGCAGGATGGTGGTCGGCGCTGGTGCTTCTCGCGTTTGGCCTGGTATGGCCCTGGCCAGAGGGGTGGGGCGAGCTTTGGCTGCTGGTGCTGGTCTGGGCGGGGTTCGATCTGGCGCTGTTGCCGGGCGACAAGGGGTTCAACCGGTTTGGGCCAGCGCCGATCCTCTAAATCTTGTCATTCTCGGGCTTGACCCGAGAGCCCAGCAAGCGCGATGGGTGGCGCGACCCCTCATCCTTCCCAAGCTCCCAAGAGATCGCGGGCCCCTTCCTTCTCCCCTTGCGGGAGAAGGAGATTAAGTTGGCGCTTGCGCCCTCTCCACCTCCCCGAACACCCGCCGGAAACTCGCCATCAGGGCGGCGTCGGCTTGGTCCATGCTGACAGGAAGGCCCAGCGCCTTGAGGCTCGTCACCCCGTGCTCGGCGATACCGCAGGGGACTATGCCGCTGAAGTGAGACAGGTCCGGCTCCACGTTCAGGCTGATTCCGTGGAACGACACCCATTTGCGCAGCTTCACGCCGATGGCGGCGATCTTCTCTTCCTCGGATGGCGCGCCGGGCGAGCGCCGTTCGACCCAGACGCCCACCCTCCCCGGCTTGATCTCGCCCGCTACGTTGAGCCCAGCCAGCGCGCCGATCACCCATGTCTCCAGCGCCGCGACAAACCCCCGCACATCCTTCCGTCGGGCGTTCAGGTCGAGCATCACATAGGCCACCCGCTGGCCGGGGCCGTGATAGGTGAACTTGCCGCCGCGCCCGGTCTGGAACACGGGGAAGCGGCCCGGCGCCAGAAGCTCCTCGGGTTTGGAGGAGATGCCAGCGGTATAGAGGGGCGGATGCTCCAGCAGCCAGATCAGCTCCCCCGCCTCGCCCGCCGCAATCGCCGTCGCGCGCGCTTCCATCGCCGCGACCGCCTCGGGATAGGACACAGGGCGGGCGGACACAGCCCAGCCCGCCGCCGCGCCATCGGCCCGGCCAAACAGCGGCGTCTCTGGATTGCTTAACTTCGGAGCAAGTATCACGCGCCCAATGTGGCGTGCGCTTCCACGAGCGCAAGCGGGATACGGGCGGGGCGGCAACGGACGTGAGTCAGGTCAATTCGGTTCAGGTGGAAATCTCGGTGGTGCTTGGGCGCTCCACCCTTCCCATGCAGCAGCTCTTGCGGATGGGTCGGGGCGCGGTGATCCCGCTCGACGCCAACGAGCACGAACCCGTGTGGATTCTGGCCAACAATTACCCCGTGGCGCGCGGGGAAATCCAGATCTCCGACGACAAGATCGCCATCTCGGTGATCGGTCCCGCCGACGTTTACGACTACATGGCCGGGGGCGGAGCCTAGTTCCCCGCTAACAAATTGGCCTTGGCCGCCTCCTGCGCGTCCAGTTCCGGCTTGCGCAAATGGGTGCGAAGGCCCGAACTCTCGCCGAACTCCATCAACTGATCCTTGGACGGATCAAAAGCGGGCCAGCCGCCGGGCGCGCAATGCTCGGGTCGTCCGGTTTTGGCGAAAGCGACCCAGCAGGCGTGCATCATCTTCGTCACCGCCTGGGTGTCTGCGCTCGGCGTATAGCCTTCGCCCAGGATGCCGAGATGGCTCCAGGTGTCGAACACAAACGGGATCTCCGTGGCGTGGCCAGCGCCCGGAACGTGCCCGCGCCGGTTCTCGGTCACGTAGGAGAAATAGTAGAGCCAGCTCGGCGCGCCCGATGACGCCTTGCCCGCCACCCACCGGGCCGGGCCGCCCATGACCCCGTCGGTGAAGAGGGCGTAGGCGAGGCCCTTGTCGTCGAGCTTGTCGGGTGCGTAGGCGGCCTTCAACGCGGCGGGCTGGGTGGCCAGATACATTGCGGGCGGCACGCCAAAAGTTGCGATCAGCGAGGCCTCGAAGCTGTTGGAGCCGATAATCAGCGGCACATCGTTGGCGTGGCCGCGCGCGAAGGCTTGCGTCGGCGTCTCCACCATCAGCCGCCCGTCCACCACCGGACCCTCGCGTCCCGTGGCGTCCACCAGCGCCTGCATCGGCAGAGCGCGAAGCTGCTCCAGCGTGGCTCCGGCTGGAGCCCCCGCCTTCGTCGCGGTGGCCTCGCCCTCGCGCTCGGCCTTGGCCAGAGAAGTTGGCTCGCCCCAGCCGCCGCCGGACTCCACGATGGCCTTGGCGAAAAGGCCCTTGGCCGAAGGGATCGCCAAGAGGGCGAGGATGTCCTGCCCGCCCGCCGACTCGCCAAACACCGTGACGTTGGAGGCGTCGCCGCCGAAGGCCGAGATGTTGCGCTTGACCCAGGCCAGCGCTGCCATCTGGTCCATCAGGCCATAGTTCGACAGGGGCTCGCTCACGCCCGCCGCCTTGGTCAGCGCCGGGTGGGCGAAAAATCCAAGCGCGCCCAGGCGATAGTTGACCGAAACCAGCACCACGCCGTCTCTGGCGAAGGGCGTGCCGTTGTAGGCGCCCAGCGATCCTGCGCCGCGCGTATTGCCGCCGCCGTGCAGCCAGACCATCACCGGCGCGTGTTTGGCCGAGGCGGGCGCGAACACCTGCACCGTCAGGCAATCTTCGGCGCCGCGCGTCGTGACGCCGCCCTCGTTGGGAAAGCCTTCCTTCTTCAGCGGTTGCGCGCACACCGGGCCGGGCGTCAGGGCTTTACGATCTCCGCTCCAGGCAAGCGCCGCCTTTGGCGCGGCCCAACGCAGGGGGCCTACGGGCGGCGCGGCATAGGGCACGCCCATGAAGGCGTTGACGCCGTCCATGCTGGTCCCGATCAGAACGCCGCTCTCGACCCTGACCTTGACCGGCTCAGCCGTCGCCGCGCCCGCCGCCAGAACCACGGCCAGAGCCGCGCCTATTCCCAAGATCGCCCGCATCTCATTTCTCCCCAACTTATTGCTGATAACCATCGGCCGGCTTGGCCTTGCGGGTCAAGGGGCGGCGCGGAGCCGCCAAGTGTGCGCCAGCCCTTCCCAAAGCGGCGGCGGTTTGCTACCCCCCGCGCTCCCAAGCGAGCGGTCGTGGCGGAATTGGTAGACGCGCAGCGTTGAGGTCGCTGTTCCTTAACCGGAGTGGAAGTTCGAGTCTTCTCGACCGCACCATCCCGAAGTCGTGATTTGAGCCGGGTGGAAACGCCAAACGCTCGACACGACGGGATGATCTAACCCTTCAGAAGGCGTGGCGGCGTTCTTGCCATGCGGGTGCTGTATTCACCCGTTCCGTCTCAAGTTGGGTCAGATGAAGCTGCATCCTCGGGTTAACCGCATTGGCGTTGAGTTGGTTAAGCGCTTTGAGGGCCTGCGCCGCCGCGCCGCGCGCTTGCCCGATGGCGGCTGGACCATTGGCTATGGCCACACCCTGACCGCCCGTGAGGGCGCGGAGGTTTCGCCCGAAGATGCGGAGGCGCTGCTCTACTACGACCTCTCCGAAGTGGCCGGGAAGGTGGAGGCCTGGGTCTTCACGCCCCTGAACCAGAACCAGTTCGAGGCCCTGACCGCCTTCGCCTTCAACATCGGGGTTGAAAACTTCCGTCACTCCACCGTGCTGAAACGGGTCAACGAGGGACAACACCTGCTCGGCGCCGCCGCCATGGAGCTTTGGCGCAAGGCCGACTTCAATGGCGAAGAGGTGGTGGTTGACGCGCTCGTCCGTCGCCGTGCCGCCGAAAAGGCCCACTACCTGACCCCGCCTGAAGGGTTCAAACCTTCGCCCTCGCAGGTGCTGAGGCCCACCTTCGACCATTCTGTGATCGAAGCCGCCGCCCAGGCCCAGACCAGTCGTCGCGCTGCCGTGGTCGATGTGCCGCTGGAAGGCGATGCGACCAGCGCTATTGTAGAGGCGGGTCCGGATGATCAAAAGCCAACCCACCATTTGAGCCCCCTCGCGGCCCGCGATCTTGCCGCCCTTGCCCCAACAAGTTCGCTGGCGTCAGCGCCCGCCGAGATTGCGCCTCTGGTGCTTGAATCCGAGGACCACCCGGCCGATCCCGAGCCAACGGTCGCAGATGCTGCGATGAACGACCGCAACGGCTTCGATGCGCCGCCCTTTCCAGCCACGACCATTCCGGCCCCTTCCGGCTTTCGCGGCTTTGAGCCACCGCCGCGTCGCTTTGGGCAGGAGGCTAGCGCAACCCTGCCGCAGGCCGCCAACGAAGCCTATGAGCCGGTGTTCCTTGCTCCCGCGCCCGCATCCACCGCGCCAGCCCATGAGCCGGTCGCCGAGCCCATGCCCGAGTCTTCGCCCGAAGTCGGCGAGGCGGCCTCCGACCTGACCCTGTTCAATCAGCCCCTTGCGCCGCCGTCGCCGACGCCGGTGCTCGCCGAATCCGTCCGGACCATGCGTTTGGCGGCGGACGAAGCCGAGTCCATGCATGGTTCCGAGCCGCAGCCCGATCCCGTAGCGGAGCGCAATCGGCCAGCCGTCGTCAACGGTGTCGAGAAGCACGGCCTGCTCCAGAACCGCTTCTTCCTCTACGCGTCCATCGGTGTGCTCGGCATCTTCCTGTTCTCGGTCGCCGTGGGCAACATGGCGCTGGGATCGGCGGCGAGCGCCACGCCAGGGACCCTGTTCATGGGGCTTCTCGGCATCGTTCTGATGACGCCCGCCGGGGTCTGGTTCCTGATGCAGCGGCTGAACGGGCCACAGGTGCAGGCGCACCACTAACCATGCAGGGCGCCTTTTCGTGCCGCCGCCGGGCGTGGTAGGCCCTGTTCATGATCCCGAACCACAGCCCGACCATGGATTTCGGCCTTGGCGAGACCGCCGACGCCATCCGCGAAACCACCGCCCGCTTCGCCGCTGATCGCATCGCGCCCCTGGCGGCGGAGATCGACCGCACCAACGCCTTCCCGCGCCAGCTCTGGCCCGAGATGGGCGAGCTTGGCCTGCACGGGATCACCGTCAGCGAAGAGGATGGCGGCCTCGGCCTCGGCTACCTCGAACACGTGGTGGCGATGGAGGAGGTCTCGCGCGCCTCGGCCTCGGTGGGGCTAAGCTACGGCGCCCACTCCAATCTCTGCGTGAACCAGATCCGGCGCTGGGCGACGCCGGAGCAGAAGGCGCGCTATTTGCCCAAGCTCATCTCCGGCGAACACGTGGGCTCGCTGGCCATGAGCGAGGCAGGCGCGGGATCAGACGTGATGGGCATGAGCCTGCGCGCCGAGCGGATCGGCGACCGCTATCGCCTGAACGGGACCAAGTTCTGGATCACCAACGCGCCCCACGCCGACACTCTGGTGGTCTATGCCAAGACCGATCCCGAGCAGGCTTCGCGCGGCGTCACGGCCTTTCTGGTGGAACGCGGGTTCGAGGGGTTCAGCGTTTCGCCCAAGCTCGACAAGATGGGGATGCGGGGGTCGGACACCGCAGAACTGGTGTTCGAGGATTGCTGGGTTCCCGAAGAGAGTGTGATGGGAGCTGTCGGCGGGGGGGCAGGCGTGTTGATGAGCGGGCTCGACTATGAGCGCGCGGTGCTGTCCGCCGGGCCGCTCGGCATCATGCAGGCGTGCCTGGATGCGGTGCTGCCCTATGTGCGGGAGCGCAAACAGTTCGGAAAACCCATCGGCTCGTTCCAGCTTATGCAAGGCAAGATCGCCGATATGTATGTCGCGCTGAACTCGGCGCGGGCTTATGTCTATGCGGTGGCGAAGGCCTGCGACGCGGGCAAGACCACGCGCTACGACGCCGCCGGGGCGATCCTCCTGGCCTCAGAAAATGCGGTGAAGACCTGTCTCGAAGCCATTCAGGCGCTGGGCGGGGCGGGCTATACCCGAGACTTTCCGGTCGAACGCCTGCTCCGCGACGCCAAGCTCTACGACATCGGCGCAGGAACCAACGAAATCAGGCGCTTCCTGATCGGGCGGGAATTGCTGGGTGCTGGATAACAAACGGAAAGGGCCGCTCCGGTCGCCCATGTCTGGGAACCGAAGCGGCCCTCGCATCGTCGTGGCCGTGGATCACAGCCAGCGGACCTTTTGCCTTCAAGTCAGGCCTACGCCGTCAGGCGTGAACCTCACTCATCGGGCTCCAGGTCACGACTGCGACCACGGTTGGGGACAATGAGATCACTGGATCACCTCCTTTCAGCTGTTGAACAGGGACTCAGAATGTAGGACGGGTTTTCCGGGGTGCAAAGTGCAATGGCGCCACAGGCGAGAGCGCAAGCCGCGATGGACGGATGGGTCGGGATTGGAAGGGTCAGGGCGCGCGAGGAGGGCGGGGTGCTGGAAATCGCCGTCGATGGCCTGACCACCCAGAGCAAATACTACAAGCCCCTGATCTACGAATTCTTCCGCAAGGAGTGGCGCGGCGCCCGTCCCGCCTGGGGTGAGTTCGCGGTCAATATCCAGATGGAATACACGGGCGACCCGCCGTGGATGGACCTCGACAACCTCGCCAAAGCCATACTCGACGCCATCAAAGGTTATGCCTTTCACGATGACGCGCAGGTGGGGCGGCTGCTGGTGGAGCGTCAGCAGGGAGAGCGGGAGCGGATCACGGTTCGGGTGACGAAGCGGTAGGGCGAGCGCTATCCCTTCGCCGCGCTCTTATACGGCTGCGGCATGGCGGTGGAGGAGGCTTTGGCCAGCAGCTTCCCCTCGGCGTCGTAAAGCTCGCCCTCCAGGAAGGCGACGGACCTGCCCCATTTCACCACCCGCCCGACGCAGGAGAGCGCACCCGGATAGGCCCCGCGCAGGAACGTGGTCTTCATCTCCAGCGTCGGCAAGAACGCCGTCATGCCTGAGGCCACCACCCCCGCGACCGACATGGTCTCGTCAAGCATGGCGCACAGGAACCCGCCCTGGATCAGGCCAGCGGGGTTGGTGAACTCGGGCCGCGCGGTGAAGCTCGCCTCGATCTCCATCTTCGCCTGATCGACGCGCGTGACCTGAAAGCCGAGGGTGTCGGATCCCGGCGGGCGGCGCTTGGCGTTCTGGAACCGGGCGAGAAGGTCCGCGTCGGTGGGCTTGGGCGTGGTTTCAGTGGAGACGTCGCTCACCTATTTCTTCCGGAACTGGTCGAGGGAGACGATCTTGGGTCCATCCCCGTCCGGCTTGTCGCCATCCGGTTTGCCTGGCCTCTCCGACGATGCGTCGGCCATCGGCGAGGGTTCGTTGTCGCTGCGGGGGTGCAGCATTTCGATCTCGGCGGTCCCCTCTACTGCGCCAGGCTCGAACTGCAGGGCGAAGCCGACGCTGGGGTCGTGGAAGCGGGTGACGGCGGCGTAGGGCACCGACAGCTTCTTGGGCTGGCCGCCGAACTTCAGCACGACCGAGAAAAACGTCTCGCCGGGGGCCAGGTCCCAGAACTGGTTCTGCAAGACGATGGTCATCTCATCCGGATATCGCGCGATCAAGTCCGGCGGCACCGTGACGCCCGCGCCGCGGGTCTGGAACGAGATATAGAGGTGATGCTCGCCGGGCAGGCCCTCGGGCGAGGCCGCGCGCCGCAAGGCCGCCTTGACCACCCCGCGCAGGGCCTCCTGCGCCATCGCTTCGTAGTGCATCTCGTCCTTGCGATCGGACATTCTCACCTCGGGTCTTCTATCGCCAAGACGTCTAGCACGGCTGGGCGAGAGAGACAGCCGCGAAGCAAGGGTTGCAGGAGGAGGCGGGTTTTCTGTGTCATCTGTCCGGACACGAAAACCGCCGGACATCCGGCCATCCGGTCACTTCGCCTTCCCCCGCGCACGTCCTGAGCCAGGGGCTCTGTTGCGGAGGATGCGTGTGGTGAGGCGTCATGCACCCACTATAAGGCCGCACTGACCGCCGGGGATAACTCTACGAAAAAAAGGAAGGTGGGGAGATTCTGTTGGCAGGCTCTCCCCGGGCCCCGCCTGGCGCTGCTAAGACACCAGGGCTTTATAGGTTGAGTTCGTCAGAACCGCATTACGCGGCGATGGCGTACTCTTGAGCGAAGTTATCGTTCGCAGTTACAAAATAGGCCGATCGCGGAGGCCCATACCGAAAGAAAGCAAACCCCTTTAGACGTCTGTCGATGCTGATCGGCCCCATACAACACCGGCGATAACCCGGAAGATGATTGGTGGAGCCGCCGGGAATCGCACCCGGGTCCAGTCCGCTTATTACGAGCGCGTTTATCCTCATAGTCGCGCCGAAGCCCGACCCCCTCAATATAGGCCCGATGGATGAAGGATGGAAGAACCGCCGTTCTTTCCTGCGTTCCCCAAGGTGAGGCTTGCGGCGGACGCCCTCGCCGCCATACCATCGCTTCCAACGAACACAGGGAGACAGATCATGATCGGCGTCATCGCGGTTCTGAAGATCAAGGAAGACCAGACGGCGGCCTTTGAAAAGGGCTTCACCGAACTGGCCGCCAAGGTGCGGGCCAACGAGCCGGGCAACCTCGCCTATCAGCTCACCAAAAGCCGCACCGAGCCCGGCACTTATAAGGTGCTGGAACTCTACAAGGACCAGGACGCCCTGACCCATCACGGCGGGACCGACTATTTCAAGGCGGCGGGGGCCATGTTCGCGGGCGCGCTCGCGGGCCGTCCCGAGATCGAATACCTTGATGGGGTGGGCTGAGCCATGGACCTGAACTTCGCCCCCGAGGATATGGCGTTTCGCGACGAGGTCCGCGCCTGGATCGACGCCAATTACGACGCCGACCTCAGGGCGAAGATGGCGCAGACCAAGAACGGCTACATGGACAAGCCGAGCCTGGAGCGCTGGCAGAAAAAGCTGGCCTCCAAGGGCTGGCTCGTCACCGACTGGCCCGAGCAGTACGGCGGCCCAGGCTTCACGGCGACCCAGCGCTATATCTTCAACATGGAGATGTCGCTGGCGGGGGTGCCGCCGACCATGCCGTTCGGGGTCAAGATGGTGGCGCCCGTCATCATGGCCTTCGGCACCGATGAGCAGAAGGCCCGCCACTTGCCGCCGATCCGCAGCGCCGACCTCTGGTGGTGCCAGGGCTATTCGGAGCCGGGCTCAGGCTCGGATCTCGCCGCGCTTCAGATGCGGGCCGACCGTGAAGGCGACGACTACGTGCTGAACGGCTCCAAGATTTGGACGACGCTGGCCCAGCACGCCGACTGGATATTCTGCCTCGTGCGCACCAGCCAGGAGACCAAGCGCCAGAACGGCGTCTCCTTCATCCTGGTCGACATGAAGACGCCGGGCGTTTCCGTCCGCGCCCTGCCGACCCTCGATGGCCCCCTGGAAGGCCAGCAGGAGATCAATCAGGTCTTCTTCGACAACGTGCGCGTGCCGGTGGAAAACCTGATCGGCGAGGAGGGCAAGGGCTGGACCTACGCCAAATACCTCCTGGAGTTCGAGCGCGGCAACGCCTATGCGCCGGGGCTTTCGGCCATGCTGAAGAAGGTCAAGAAGATCGCCGCGAACGAGGTTTCCGACGAGGGCTCGCCGCTGATCGACGACCCGGAGTTCCGCCTCAAGCTGGCGGAGATGGAAATCCGCATTGCGGCGCTTAACGCCACCGAACTGCGCGCCTTCTCGGGCCGGGGCTCCGGCGAGGCGATGGGCGCGGCCTCCTCCATGCTGAAGTGCCAGGGCTCCGAAGCGCAGCAGGCGATCACCGAACTGGCGCTGGAAGCGGTCGGCCTCTACGCCGCGCCCTTCATCGCCGACCCGGCATCGGAGGCCGCCTCCAACGACCTGAAACCCGGCCCCGACTACGCTTCGCCGGTGGCGCCGAGCTATTTCAGCTATCGCAAGACCTCGATCTACGCCGGCTCAAACGAGATCCAGCGCAACATCATGGCCAAAGCGGTGCTGGGGCTTTAGGGGCGGTGCTCGGGTTTGGGGGCGTGGGCGCGCCGACTTTGTGGCAGGAAGCCAGGGTCCACTAACGACCTTGAGCCAACCTAAACGGGCTAGTTGGCTACAATCCTTCTATCGGCGGACTGCGGAAAGCTCCGAGCCGATGGTCGCCAAGGCAGCAACACTGGCACTTCCAATCAGGCCAGCCTTCATCCACTCGAAAGCGGGAGGACAAATGAAAACAAAGTACATAAGCGAGACTGCGGCAGCCAAAGCAATCAATGATAACACCTCCGTTGACCAGCTTTCGTTTACATGGGGCCGTCGCTTCACTTTAACTAAATATCCGGCCACGGAACCCAACCCGACGCCTAGTGTTGCCGAAGCTCGAACGGCGAACTGTTCGGCAGCTCCGTGAAGTAAGAGCGCTAACGGAGCGACTGCCAGAACACAAAGGATCGTCATCAAGCGCAGAGTTCGGACCATATGGCACCTCTAACCGTAGCGGGAGGCTATCGCCTCGACGGCTGAAGTCCACCCTTAGCCGACGTCAGGCCAAACCGTTTTCGGCGCCCCGTCGCCCCGCCACCCTCAAGAAAAAAGCCCCGGCCGTGAGGCGCGGGGCTTAAAATCTTCAAGCTGAAGAGTTTGGCTTACGCCATCTTCAGTTGACCGGCGGACATCTTGCCGCTCTTGCGGTCCTTCTCGAGCTCGTAGCTCACCTTGTCGTTTTCATTCAGTCCGCGCAGGCCAGCCGCTTCCACGGCCGAAATGTGCACGAAGACGTCGTTGCCGCCGTCGGTGGGTTGAATGAAGCCGAAGCCCTTGGTCGAGTTGAACCACTTTACAGTGCCGGTAGCCATCTAGGTATCTCCGAGTGCCGTTAGACCCGCTCCAGGCTGGAACGGTCTTGTCGATATGTCTGAGGAGGGGAACGGCAGCTCACGATCGCAGAGACGGCGGGCAGACGGGCTCGCCTCAGGCGACAGGCCACCATACGCCAGAATGCCGCATTCGCCTAGTTGGAATGCGGAGGCGGCTGATTTTCAGCCCCCCGCCATCTTGCGGAAGAACTTCTGGCCCTGCTCGCCGCCGTTGAAATAGGCTTGCTGGCCAGCAGTGTCCTCGATGCGCGACCAGTTCTCGGCCACCTCCTCCACCGTGATGCCGTCCTCGCCGAGGTAGACGCCTTCGGTCTCGAAGATGCGCGAGAGGGCGAACGCCCCTGCGCCGGCGGTGAGGATGGCCCCGGTGGGCGCGCCCTCCGACACCAGATAGACCACGCCGGGCGTCACATATTCCGGCTTCAGCTTTTCCAGCACGGCGGGAGGCATCAGGTTCTCGGTCATGCGCGTGGCGGCGACCGGAGAAATGGCGTTGACGTGGATATTGTTCTTCTGGCCCTCGATCTTGAGAGTGTTCATCAGGCCCAGCACCGCCATCTTGGCTGCGCCATAGTTGGCTTGGCCGAAGTTGCCGTACATGCCGGATGACGAGGTGGTGACGACGATGCGGCCATAGTTCTGGGCCTTCATGATGTCCCACACCGCCTTGATCGGGCGGAATGTGCCCCAGACGTGCACCTGCATCACCGCGTCGAAATCGGCCTGCTCCATCTTGGAAAAGGACTTGTCGCGCAGGATGCCCGCGTTGCAGATCAGGATGTCGATCTTGCCGTAGGCGTCCATGGTCTGCTTGACCAGGTGGGCGACCCCGGCTTCGTCGGTGACGGAGGCGCCGTTGGCGATGGCCTCGCCTCCCGCCGCCTTGATCTCGGCCACCACCGCGTCGGCGGCGGCGGAGTTGCCGCCCGATCCGTCCACCGACCCGCCAAGATCGTTGATCACCACCTTGGCCCCGCGGCGGGCGAGTTCCAGCGCGTGCTGCTTGCCGAGCCCGCCGCCCGCGCCGGTGACGATGGCGACTTTTCCGTCGAAGCGAATATCGGCCATGGAGGAGCCCTCTCGATCTGCCTGCTGGATTGCGGGCGGAGTAGTGGGCAAGCCGCGCTTTTGCGTCAAGCGGGCTTTGCCGCCTTGGCGACCGGCGCAGCCGGAGTGTGCACGGCGCCCGCGCGTTCACCGGGCTTCATGAACTTCACCAGGATGCGTTGGCCGATCAGGAAGGGCGCCCCATCGGAGGAGATCACTACCTCAACCACCCTCGCGTCTGTCTGTTCGGTGGGATCGTCGGACAGGAGCTTGCGACCGCCGAACTCGTCGGAGCGGCGCAGCACCCTGCCCGTGTAGAGTTTGCCCGGCGAGGCGTCGGCGGCCATTTCGGCTTCCTGTCCGATGGCGACGTTGGGTATGTCGCTCTCGGCGATCTCCGCGCGCACCACGTGAGCGGTGGCAGGTTCAAGGTCGAAGAGATTCGACACGTTCAGGGTCGAGGCGCCCGTGCCGGGATTGGCGTAGCGCCGTACGATGCGCCCATCGATCGGCGCCCGCACGCGGGTGAGTTCAAGCTGATAGCGCGCGACGTTCAGCGCCGCCTCGGCGGTTCCCACAGCGGAGCGCTGGACCGCAATCTGGGCGTCGGCGGTCTTAATCGCATCGGCGGCTGAGTCGACCGCCTGGCCTGAGATGAAGTTGCGAGCCAGAAGCTTCTGCAGACGACCATACTCTCGCTCGGCGGTGGCCTTCTGAACCATCAGAAGGCCGATCTGGGCCTGAGCCTGGGCGACGCTCGCCGCAGACGAGGCCACGGCGAGGCGCGGCTGGTCGTCCTGAAGCTGGGCGAGGATCTGGCCCTTGGCGACCTTGTCGCCTTCCTGAACCATGACGGCCTGAACGATGCCGGAGGTGCGGGCCGCCACCTGAATGATCCCGCCTTCAACGTCCGCCTTGCCCGCGGCGATCGCGGAAAAGGGGCTGGGGACGGCTTTGGCGGAGACAGCGGCGCCCTTGGCCTTCGACGCTTTGGCCTGGCCTTGCAGGTATATGCCGCCGACGATCACGATCAGGACGCCGAGAAGGCCCAGAAGAACCCAACGGTTCCGAAGGAAGGAAGGCATCGTGGTCAGGCTCCGGCGTGGATCGGGGAAGGCGCGTTCAGGGGATCAGGACGGCGGTCGTCGAGAATCCGGCCATCCTCGATATGGATGATGCGGTCGGCATAGGCTTCGAGGCGCGGGTCGTGGGTGACGCAGATCACCGCAGCCCCATGTTCCTTGGCCGCGCGCTGCAAAAGACGGATCACGAGCTGTCCGTTCTCGCCGTCCAGCGCGGAGGTGGGCTCGTCGGCGAACAGCAGTTGCGGATCCTTGGCGAGTGCTCTGGCGATCGCCACGCGCTGCTTTTCGCCCCCGGATAGCTCGGACGGGCGTTGACGCATCCGGGGCGCGAGGCCGACTTCTGCCAAGGCGATTTCAGCCTTCTCCCGTGCCGCCGATGGCGACAGGCCGGTATATTTCAGCACGGTCGTAACCTGCTGCAGGGCGTTCAGCGAGGCGAACAGGTTGAAGCCCTGAAAAATGAAGCCGCAGTTATCCAACCTGAATTTGTCGATCTTACCCGGCGACATTTTCCACAGGTCCGTGTCGAGAGCCGAGACGTCGCCCCGGTCAGGGCGAAGCAGGCCTGACAGCGCGGCGATCAGCGTCGACTTCCCTGAACCCGATGGGCCCATGACCATGGTCAGTTCGCCATGCGCGGCGTCGAAATCCACACCCTTCAGAACCTCGACCGACGAGCGGCCGGTCTTGAAGGACTTGGAGAGGTCATGAGCCCGGATAGCCGTCTTCATCGCAAAAGGTCCGCCGGCTGGCTCTTCTTCAGAATCCCGAGGGAGAAGACCCCGGAAAGAATGGCGATGGCGAGCAGGAAAAAGCCAGTGAATGTAACCGTGCTCGCCGGGAAGGCCATCGGCACCCCGCCCGCGCTGGCGAGAAAGCTGACCCCGCCGACGAGCACCGCTGTCGCGGCCAATCCGGCGATCCCGACCCAGAACGAGATTTCCATCACCACGAGTTGCAGCGATCCCATGGAAACGCCCAGCGCCCTCAGGCTGGCGAACTCCTTGATGTTGCCGAGGATGGCGCCGCGCAGCGTCTGCCAGGTGATGGCCAGGCCGCTGACCGCGCCGATGATGACGGCGAAGGCGAGGATGATGCCGATCACCTGCTGCTTCAGCATGGCGTTTTCATTGGCCTTGGAAAGCTCGGCCCGGGTCCAGGCGCGGTACTGGCCTTTGGCGACGGCGTTCAACTGGTCGCGCACCTGAATAGCATCGGCGGGGTTGACCACCCGGACCAGCATCGGTCCCACGCGGTTGGCGGGCCGCGCCTGTTTCAGAAGACGCAGGGTCTGGCGAGAGATCATCACCTGCGGCTGCATCATGTTGGGATAGCCGTGGAAGACTGCCGCCACCCGCACCGCATGGCCATTGATGGCCGCCATGTCGCCCTGCTTGACCCCCAGCCCGGCCAGCGCCGACTGATCCACCGCCACCGCGTAGGGCTGCGACAGGGCCAGCCGCACGTCCTCGCCCATGTTGGTGGGCATGGTGAGGGAGTCCGGAGCGGTGTCCGCCGAAACCAGGTTCACGAACGAGCGCTTCTTCTCCTTGCCGGTGTTCAGGTTGGAAAAGCTGCCGAAGCCGTCGTCCAGGTCCGAGACCGCCGCGACGGCCGGGTTCATGTAGATCAGAGGCATGATCCGGCGCGGCATACCGCCTGTGTTCATCATGCTGTCCGCCTTGGCGGGCAGGATCATCAGATCGGCGGGGGAGTTGTCGATGGTGGCGGTGAACGCCTTGCCCATGCCGACGAACATTCCGACGAACGCCAGGATCAACAAACCCGCGAACGCCAGCGCCACCACGGCGGCCATGTAACGGCGCCA
Source organism: Caulobacterales bacterium (assembly GCA_038327995.1). Classification (GTDB taxonomy): domain Bacteria; phylum Pseudomonadota; class Alphaproteobacteria; order Caulobacterales; family Caulobacteraceae; genus CAIOYC01. Next base: position 75,268 of record JBBQLP010000006.1, read on the forward strand.
TTCGTAGATCACGGTGGACAGGGCGAGGGACATTCAGAGCGGACCAGGGCGCGCGGAATAGCGGAATTGCAATGTGCGCGGCGGAGAAGGCCCCAAACAGAGGCTCATGGCCAAGTTAATTCGCTGTAACAGCCCCGTGATGGGCTGGCGTGGGGCGAAATCCTCGGTTAGTCACGATCCCGACACTTTTCAAAAAGTCCGAGGTTCCCATGATCCGGCTTCGCCCCCTGGCCCTGCTCTCGCTCATCGCCGCAGTTCTCACCCCCGCCGTCGCGCTGGCTGACGAGGGGATGTGGACGTTCGACAACTTCCCCTCCGCCAAGGTGAAGGCCGCCTACGGCGTGACCATCGACAAGGCGTGGCTGGATCACGTTCAGGGCGCAGCGGTGCGGCTGGCGGGGGGCTGCTCGGCCTCGGTGGTGACGGGCGAGGGCCTGGTGCTTACCAACAACCATTGCATCGCCGGTTGCGCTCAGAACTTCTCCAGCGAGGGCAAGGACTATTTCAAGACCGGCTACTCGTTGGGTCGCCGCGAAGACGAGAAGACCTGCCCCGGCTTTCAGGCGGAAATCCTGGTGGGCATCACCGACGTAACGCCGCGGGTGCTGGGCGCGGGGGCCGGGCTTTCCGGCGAGGCGCTGGTGAAGGCGCGCACGGCCGTGACCTCGACCATCGAAAAGGAAGGCTGCGGCGCGGACAAGACCCTGCGCTGCCAGGTGGTCAAGCTCTATCAGGGCGGCCAGTACAAGCTTTATCGCTACCACAAATATTCCGACGTCCGGTTGGTGTTTTCGCCTGGCGTTCCAGCCGCCTTTTTCGGCGGCGACCCGGATAACTTCAACTTCCCCCGCTACGATCTGGATTGCGCCTTCATCCGCCTCTACGAGAACGGCAAGCCGGTAGCGACGCCGGGCCATCTGGTGTGGAATGCGGGAACGCCAAAGGACGGCGAGCCGGTGTTCGTGGCGGGCAATCCGGGCGGCACCGATCGCCAGCTTACGGTCAGCCAGCTTGAGACCCAGCGCGACCTGACCATTCCTCTGACGCTGGTGCAGATGGCCGAGCTTCGCGGGCGCTTGATCGCGTTCGGCGAAAAGGGCGTCGAGCAGAAGCGCATGGCGGGCGAGGAACTGTTCGGGCTGGAAAACGGCTACAAGGTCTATTTCGGTCGCCAGTTCGCGCTCAACGACAAGGCCTTCCTCGACATCAAGCGCGCGCAGGAAGCCGACCTTCGGGCCCGGTCTGGCGCGGCTGCGGGCGATCCGTGGGGCGAGATCGCCCGGGTTCAGCTTTCCCAGCGCGAGCTTTATCTGCCCTTCCGTCTGGTCGAGGGCGGCCCCACCGGCTCCAAGCTCTATGGCTACGCCAAGGCCCTGGTGCGCGCGGCGCAGGAGCGCGAAAAGCCCTCCGCCGACCGCCTGCCCGGCTATTCCGACAGCGCGCTGCCGCTGCTGGAAAAGAACCTTCTCGACGCCGAGCCGGTGGATCGCCCGCTGGAGCAAATCTCGCTTGAGTTCTGGCTCACCAAGGTGCGCGAACTGCTCACCGCAGACGATCCCAACACCAAGCTGATCCTCGGCAAGGACAGCCCCGAAGCGCTTTCGGCGCAGTTCGCCAATGGCTCGAAGCTGGCTGACCCCGCGGTGCGCAAGGCCCTGTGGGACGGCGGGATCCGGGCCGTGCAGGCTTCTAACGACCCCCTGATCCAGTTCGTGCTGCGCACAGATCCCGCCGCCCGCGCCCTGCGCAAGACGTGGGACGAGCGCGTCACCGGGCCACTGGTGGCTCCCACCGAAAAGCTAGCCAGGCTGCGTTTCGCGGCCTATGGCGACAGCATCTATCCGGACGCCACCTTCACCCTTCGTCTCTCCTACGGGAAGATCGCGGGCTGGAACGAGCGGGGTCGCCCGGTGCCCTCCTTCACCTATTTCGGCGGTCTTTATGAGCGCGCCACAGGCAACGACCCGTTCGAGCTTGATAGCCGTTGGGTCGCGGCGAAGGGCAGGCTGAACCCCGGCACGGTGTTCGACATCTCCACCACTAACGACATCATCGGCGGCAATTCCGGCTCGCCTCTGATCAATGCACGGGCCGAGGTGATCGGCGCGGTGTTCGACGGCAACATCCATTCGCTCGGCGGCGACTACGCCTACGACGGAACCCTGAACCGGGGCGTGACGGTTTCAACCGCCGCCATCACCGAGGCTCTGGACAAGGTCTATGGCGAGAAAACCCTGGTGCGCGAGTTGACCGCGCGGTGAGCGCAATCCGGGCTTCCCTTGGGCGGCCAACGGCTTAAGCTCCTCCGGCGGTCGCTGCGTGCGACTCCGGGGGAATGAATGGTGGGACTTGAGAACGCCCAGAGCCTGATCGGGCTGGTGCTCGTGATGGCGATTTGTTGGGGCATATCGGAGAACCGGCGCGCGTTTCCGTGGAAGCTGGCCATCGGCGCCCTGGCGATCCAGCTTGGGCTCGTCCTGCTCCTGTTTGGATTTCCGGCCGCCCGCAGCGCCTTGCAGGGCGTTGGCGCGGCGGTGGACGGGCTTTCGAGCTCGACCCAGGCGGGCACCTCTTTCGTGTTCGGCTATCTGTCAGGAGGCGATCAGCCGTTCAGTTCGCTTACGGCCGGATCGCCCGCGCCCTTCATCTTCGCCTTCCGGGTATTGCCAGTGATCCTGGTGGTCTGCGCCCTTTCGGCTCTGCTCTGGCATTTGGGCATCCTCAAGTGGGTCACGCGGGGGTTCGGCTTCGTGTTCCAGAAGACGCTGGGACTTCGCGGCCCTCCGGCGCTGGCCACCGCCGCCACCATCTTCCTTGGGCAGGTGGAGGGACCGATCTTCATCCGCGCCTATCTCGACAAGCTGTCGCGCTCGGAACTTTTCATGCTGATGAGCGTCGGCATGGCTTGCGTTTCCGGCTCCACCATGGTCGCCTATGTCACCATCCTGAAGACCACCCTGCCCAACGCCGCCGCGCACGTGCTCACCGCCTCGCTGATTTCCGCGCCCGCAGGGGTGCTGCTCGCCCGTATCATCGTGCCGCCCGGCGCGGTGGAGGAAGGGGGCGACGCGCCCTTCGGCGACGACAATCGTTACGATAGCGCCATCGACGCCGTCAGCCACGGCATCGGCGACGGGCTGCAGGTAGTGATGAACGTGGCCGCCACCCTGATCGTCTTTGTGGCGTTCGTGGCGCTGGCCGACAAACTCCTTTCGCTATTGCCGCTCATCGGCGGCCAGCCTGTCACCATCGAGCGCGGCCTAGGGATTATCTTCGCTCCGCTGGCCTGGACGCTGGGCATCCCCTGGAAGGAAGCTCCCGTGGCGGGGGGACTGCTGGGGGTGAAGCTCGTGCTGACCGAGTTCTCCGCCTTCATCCAGCTTGGGAAAATCCCGGTGGGCGAGCTTTCCGACCGCACGCGGATGATCATGACCTACGCCCTGTGCGGCTTCGCCAACGTCGGGTCGGTGGGCATAACGGTGGGCGGCATGGGCGTGCTGATGCCCGAGCGGCGGGCGGAGATCATCGGCATGGTCTGGAAGGCTTTGCTGGCCGGCTTCCTCGCCACCTGCATGACCGCCGCCGTGGTCGGTGCAATGCCGCGCGAGTTGTTAGGAATTTCATAACGATAACAAAGGGAAACGCATTGAAGTTATATGATAGCCTGAGGGCCCCAAATCCTCGTCGAGTGCGCTGGTTCCTGGCCGAGAAGGGCGCTGACGACCAGGTCGAGATCATCGACGTCAGCATCTTCAACGGCGAGCACAAGCAACCGGATTATGTCGCCAAGGCGGGCCTGGCCAATGTGCCGCTGCTGGAGATGGACGACGGCACGGCGATCACCGAGTCGGTGGCCATCTGCCGCTATCTGGAAAGCGTGTTTCCCGAGCCCAACATGTTCGGCCGCGACGCGAAGGAGATCGCCATCATCGAGATGTGGTGCCGTCGCACCGAGATGATGCTGGCCACGCCGTTGATGATGACCGTGCGCCACAGCCATCCCGCCCTGGCCGCGCTGGAAAAGCAGATCCCCGAGATCGCCGAGAGCAGCCGCGCCGGCGCGACCCGGACGCTGAAGTTCTTCGACCGGCGGCTGGCCGAGAGCCCGTTCATCGCCGCCGACCGGATCACCATGGCCGACATCCTCGCCGCCACGGCGATCGACTTTTCCCGCATGGCCAGGTTCGCGATCCCGGAAGAGATGGCCAACGTCACCCGCTGGTACGCCGCCATGCTGGCGCGCCCGGCGGCGAAGGCCGGGACGGTGGCGGCATGATGCGCGCGCTGCTGATCGCCGCAGCGCTGGTCTTCGCGCCAGTCGCAGCTCTCGCCCAGTCACTGACCGTGACCAACGCCGAGGGCAAGGTCACCAGCTTCACGCCAGAGGCGCT